>JAXGMU010000089.1:2773-13584 GCA_040768485.1 Bacteroidales bacterium | reverse complement strand
GACAAATGTAATCTTATTTTTAAATGGTTGTCCGGGGGATCCTTTTTTTTTCACTAACGCTGAAGCCGGAGCCGCACCATTGCACCATTCCGGTCTACAGTATCACGATCCTGTGAATATCCCGGGACCCGTTCCTCTTTGTGATCTCCAGGAGGCAGACCCCTTTCGGGTATGCTGTAAGATCGAACCTGACTACGCCGTGCTGGTTCGCCTGCTTCATTTCCAGTGTGCGGCCGGTGACGGTGAGCAGGTGAACCGAATGCACTTTTTCCAGGTTCTCCACCACGACAAACGCTGAACAGGGATTCGGGTAAATCCGGATGCCGGAAGTCCGCTCCGGGCCGGCGCCGTTCTGAACGGGGGGACCGGCATATGCGATCTTCACCGCGAGGTCCGAAGTGAAATCCGGGCATACGAACTGCAGCGTTCCCTCCCCGGTCTGTGCTTCCAGCGCTCCCTCCATCCATTCACCGTTCCATGTATCATAGAAGGAGACCGTGTACCGGCCTTCCGGGAGACCGGGGAAGGACAGGCCCACCCCTGAGAAGTCCTGCGTGGAGTGTTCGTCCACGTGGTAGATCCAACAGATGCCAAGGGAATCCCCCCGCAGTCCGTACACCTCCCCTTCGGGCATCCCGGTAAGGACGATCCGGTGGCCTTCGGGAGCACCGTACAGGGAGGTGAAATGGTGTTCCGCCATGTCAATATCCCGCACGAACTCCCCCAGGTGCTGCAGCTGCTCCAGCATGGTCCCGTTGAAGGTGCTGAAATTCTCCGGCCGGCTGGCGATCTGTCCCCCCCACCAGTGCAGCGGGGTCGCGCAGGCGCCCGACATCAGGCCGGCCCAGATGCCGTTGTGCAGGAAACTTTCGGAGATCCCTTCCTCGTACACAGCTTTGCCGAACTCGCCCACCAGGCACGGTTTGTCCCATTCACGGGTCAGCCTGTCCGACCAGTACGCGATCCTGTCGGGATTCTCAATGAGGCGGTCGGCCGGGTAGGGGTACTCATGCACCTGCGGACACTGTGTCACTTCCCACCCCTGGCTGAAATCGTATCCGCCGCTTCCGGAAACGGAGGTGGGGTGACCGAAGGGATCGTTCTCCGTGAAATAGCGGTTGATCCTGTTGTGCCAGCCCTCCGGGTCGTTTTCCATGGCCAGGGGGTCGTAGATGGCATTGGTGCCGTTGATCTCCGCCACTGTATGCCACATGCCGATGGAGGTGGAATATCCCCAGCGGGCGATGATGTATCGGTAGTATTTCTTCTGGTATTCCCAGCTGGCGGAATCGCTGAAAAAACCGGTTGCCGTGGTGAGCTGGTTGAAGGGGTTGGACTGCCAGTCATAGAAACCGCTCCACGGATGGGGATCGTCCCTGAGCAGGTCATGGATCCAGATGCCCAGCAGCAGCCTGATGCCCTGCGATTCCGCATCGGCAATGAGGCGGTCGAACTTTTCCGCATCCTCCATGCTGTAATGCGCATAAGAGTCCCGGATCAGCAGGATGTCCCAGCTGGTGAAGAGCCAGTTGATGAAGTTCACCCCGTGGTCTTTCAGCCGTGCCAGCAGTCCCGGCTGTTCGTAGTACCGGGGATCATACACAAGCCAGGGAACGGCCATCCCCACCCCGTAGAAAGGAGAACCATCATCGAAGGCCAGGTAATGAGGATCTTCCGGGGAGGGTCCGATCCATCCCTTGTTTTCCGATGCAACCACATCGAAACGCCCCGTCTTTTCCTCCCGGCCATCCCGGTCGGTCACCGCAACGGTGTAGGACCACTGCCCGGTTTCTGCCCCGGTGAACCGCAGCTTCCACATGGTCCCGTCCCAGAATGCGTTGATCTTCATGGAATCTCCCGAAGGAGAGATAAAAACCCCGAAAATATCCACTTCTCCGGGATCGAAGGGATTCATATATGTCTTTCCGTTCTCAATGGTGAATTCCAGCTTTTCGTACCGGCCCGCCGGTCCGTCATGGGTCACATGCAGGAAGGGAAGGTTCTCGAACCGGACCTGCGCGGGCAGTTTGTTCCCTTCCGCGACATCCGGTCCGTAAGGGGGCCATTCCGTCTCCCCGAAGAAAGCGGGGACCGTATCCAGGTAGTAGGAATCCGGAAGGTCCCTGGCGGTTATGTCCGGATCCCATATGATTGTCCCGCCCACCACGTTCCCGTGCTCCAGCTTCAGTTCACTTTCGCCGTCCGTATCCCTCAGTACAGAGGTGACATTCCCGATCACATTCTGCCCGTGGGATGCGTCGTAATAGAGGATCCCTTCCCCGTTCACGCTGTTCCTGAAATATGTGTTCCCCGGTCCTGCCGGTCCCCACCAGTCCCCGATCCCGATCTCGTCCACCCGGTTCCCTTCGAACAGGTTCATGAATGGATAGTGTCCGTGCACCGAAATATCGGGAGGGATCCACCCTGCATTCAGGTTCGTTTCTCCCTCCCCCTGCACCGGGTGGATGGAATAATTATACCCGAAGACATTCCCGCTGGCCCCCACATGGACCATCATCGCATGCCGAAGGGAATCGAAGATATTGTTCTCCACCAGGGTGGCTGTCACATGGAACCCGCATTCCACACCGTACCCGCTTCCCCCTCCGCCATAGTCGAAGGAACGGCGGAAATAGCTGTCCCGTACCTCGTTCCCAAGGCAGCTGTTTTGCGACAGGTGGGACCTCCTGGTGTGACAGCTCTCCACGTTTTTGATCCAGCAGTAGGCGGCGTTCTTGAAAAGGAACGTGTGCCCCTCGGCTGCCGTTTTTTCAATGTACAGGTCCTCGAATCCCACGCCCGTGACCAGTCCCTGCGGCCTGATCCGCGCATTCAGTTCAGACGGGAAATCCAGGTGCAGCGGCGGTTCGAAAGTGACCTCGTTCCCCTCCACGCTCGTTACCCGGAGCATCTGTCCCACCGCATTCTCGGCCCAGGACTGGATCCATTCCGCCGAGGTGTACATCAGCAGCGGATCGTTGTCCTGCTCGATCTCTGCGAACCATCCGGGTGTAAAGGCGGTACCGTTTTCCACCGTGAGGCTGACCGCACCTTTTCCCGCACCATCCGGCAGTGCCTGCCATGCTCCCCTCCGGTAGGTGATCACCTCGATGCAATCCCCGCTGTATTCCATCAGCAGTCTGGTTTTCCGGCCATCCCCCCGGAACACGATCCCGTCTTTCCCGACGGAGATCTTTGAACCGACCCTGTAGGTCCCTTCCGGGATATAGACAACCCCGCCTCCGGCGGGCAGTGCATCGATGGCATCTGAAACCGCCTGCCAGCTGTCCGTCACCCCGGTGGGATCGGCCCCGTGATCCAGGATGCTCTCCGCCGGACCGTCGATCTGCGGGATGCCACCCGGGATCCCGGGGTCCCACTGGATCCGCCGCTCCTCCGGAATGACCAGCGAATCCTGGCCCTGGACGGAACTGAAGATGATTGCAAGGAAACAAATGAGTGATAACTTCGTCATTGAGCGCTCTCCATCGCTTTCTTCATCCCTTCGGTGGTGGTGTAGTACTTGACGATCATGTTGGGGATCTCCCAGGCGGGGATGCTGCCCGAAGTAACGAATTCCAGGAATTTCTCCGTCACCTGTCCGAAGTGTGCCTCGTGTCCCACCTTGTATTTCTCCGGGATCTCCAGCAGCCAGCGGCCTTCTTCCAGTTTTTTCAGCTGCACACCCGGGTATTTTTCGATGAGCTTGCTGCCAACCGCCTCTCCCAGGGTGGCGGCAAATGCTTCCGGGTTTTGCGGACCGGTTTGTTCGATGTAGAGCATGGGCCGGTAACCTTCCTCCTCGCCCTGACGGATGACCAGGTTGCAGCGGCTTCCCTTCATGATGGAGTAATGGGTGTCGCCGGTCCCCTCGGGAGCCTCAAAGTTCCAGATCACCGACACCTTCGCATGAATTCCCTTCAGCGTGTAGTTGATCTCCCCGTTGCTGTATACTTTCAGGGTGTCGTCCTTCACGTCCTTCATGAGGAACCCGGGATAGGAAGCGAGCCCGGTGACCTTTTCGAACATTTCCGGGGTCAGGCCGGTGGCCCAGCGCCGGGCTGAAATGATCTCCACATCCCCTTTCTCCAGGATGACTCCCGGGAAGGCCTCCCACTGGATCAAATCCACCAGGTGGGTGGCCACATCCACGATCCCCTCGCCCTGCTGCTTCACGTCGAAGAACCAGGGCGGACGGACCAGGGCCTTGCCGGAGACGTACTTGAAGAAATGGTGAACACTCTCCTTGGTGATGGAAGGGTCGCCGGGACTGCCTTTCAGCATTTCGCCGAACTCCGGGATCTGCGAGAGTTCCTTCTGGATCATGGTGGTGATCTCGTAGCGCTCGGTCATGATGTCGTAGATCAGCACACCGTTCTCTTCCGCAACGGCAAAGGCTTCCTTGAGCATGGGGTACTTTTCCGGGGAGATGACCATGGGTTTGTCGGCCAGTACGTAGATCCCCTGCTTCACTGCCTCCAGGATGTACTCGGTCTTCTTGGCGTTGTTGCCCGACACGACCATCACATTCCCGGGCTTTTCTTCGAGCATCTTTTCCAGGAAATCGTCCCCGGTATACACCTTCAGGTCCCAGGAAGTGGGATCCTCCGTGCGGGAATTGTAGTCCCCGATGCTGGCCAGGTAGCTTTCCACTTCGGGTCCCCCGGGGGCATACACATGCACCACGGGGTCCACCTGGCCGTACATCTGCTTCTGCACCAGGGCCGCATGGAAGTGGCCCGGGTCCAGGTTCATGAGTTTCACTTTTCCTTCGATGGGATTGAACATGGTCTGGGCGTTTTGCTGTGTGACATCCTCCTTTGATCCCTGGCTGCAGGACAGGGCAGTCAGGAAGATGAAAAGGACCGGAATGGAGTTTAATCGTCTCATTTTTTCTGAAATGGTTTATATGTACGAATGGATCTGTACCTCACGGTTCAACAAATATAAACATAATGAGACGATCCCCCCGGATAATCCCGGGAGATCCTTTCTTTCAACTGTCTGGGGTGATGCCGGGTTTTTTATCCCCGCTGATGGTGATCCCGGGATCGGGCATCTGGTCATTTGCCGACAGGTAGAAAAGCGCTGACTGGCGGGGTTCAAGATCCTGCCGGATCATGGCCACATGGTTCCTGTCAAAGATTTTTCCCGGCTCCCAGCGATAGCCGTACCAGCGGTCCGTACCCGTGATATCTTCCAGGTCCAGGTCAACGGATCGCCCGGTGTCGGAGAGGTTGATCACCAGCAGTCCCACATCCCCGTTCAGCAATTCACGGGAAGCCACAACGACTTCCGGAACGGGTTCCGGCCAGCGGTGCAGGGTGGCCGTGAGCGCATTTTCAGGCGGTTCCAGGAAACGAAGGAACCTGAGCCGGTCTCCGGACAGACGGTGGATCGAATCGGATATGTTCACCACCCCGCCGGAAAATCCGGCCCAGAGGGCCAGGGATTCCATTTCATGCTGTGTCAGGTTATTGTCATAATCACGCAGGTAGAACACATCCGGGTCGTTCTGCCAGAGAACGTTGTTGAAATACTGTCCCCGGAACATCTCCCGGAACATATTCAGGACACCGCCCCTGCTCCAGGCGGGGGATACATCGTTGGAGACCCTGATGGCATCGGCATACCCCACCATGGGAGCGAACGGGCAGATGCAACCCAGCCAGAAGCTCTCCTCTCCGATCTCATCCCTGATCATTTCCACCACCTCGTTGAAGTACTGCGCCGACGACTTTCCGGGTGTGTGCCTGCGTACCCGGGTGGAATCCCGGAATCCCCAGTCCATGAAATCGGTCTTGAAATAGGTGGCTCCCCATTTTTTCAGGGTCCTGAATACCTTCCGCAGGTATGAAAAAGCTTCCGGGTGACTGCTGTCTAGGATGCAAACCGAACCCTCCCCGTGGGTATCCTGTTCCCATTCCACGATGATGTTCCCTTCCCGGTCCCGCAGCAGCCAGTCCGGGTGTTCAATGTAAATACGGCTGGTGGTATTGACCATGAAAGGGCCTACCCAGATACCGGCGTTGTAACCTGCTTTCCGGATGGACCAGAAGGCCTTTTCCATACCCCCGGGCCATCTTTGGTTGGGGATGAGCCAGTCGCCCAGCACACAGTACCCCGCATCGATCTGGATGGTCTGGAGGGGAACGGACGGTTCGACGGTGCCCAGTCCCTCCAGGAGTTCCTTCAATTTTTCCAGGTCAAACCGGTATCCGTGTTCGTACCAGCTGCAGTAGTGGTACCGGGGTTTCTTCAATCCCACATGATTGGATTCGGCCATGCTGATGGCGAAATCCCTGAACGTATTGTACGGATGGGAGCCTGACCGGAAATGGAGGGTTGGGAGATGCAGCGTGCCTGTCCCGCCTGTCGGGGTCCCCTCGGTGGAGAATCCTGCTTCCAGGTATGCCTGGTAGCTGTCGCTTCTCCTGTCGGTCAGACCGAACCGCCTGTGACGGTTGTAGATGGAACACCGCTGCAGGAAACGCCTGTGGTCAAAGGCACCCATGACCAGGGTGGTCCCGTCAGGGGAGATGCAGCCGGTGACCAGGTAGCTGTCATAGCTCCACACATCCCTGGAAACAGGCTGGGGATCGAACCTCAGCTCCTCCGGGTCACCGGTCTGAATGATCTCGCTGGGTCCAGCAAACCCGAACCCCTGCTTGAAGAAGCGGTCAAATCCCGCGAGCCTTCCCCCGGCAAGGGGATAGACATGGAGGGGTGCGGCGTCCATTCCTTCCAGGGTGCAGTCCAGGGTCAGTCCGCGTGCATCCCCGGACAGGACAAGCACCATGGTACCCTGCTCCAGCCTGTAGATGATCCTGCCCCCGGTTTCATTTTTTACCACCTCCGTCTGGAGAGGGAATATCCGGTGATCCCTGAAAGACGGGTAGCATTCCAGAAGAGCCTGTTTGCCCACGGCAAGGTCATAGCTCCCGTTCTCATGTATGATCCATGAGGGTTCCGGTGCGGAACCGGATCCGGCGACCGGACCTGGCCCCTGCAATGAGGAAGGATCCTGCTCCGCTGCAGCCAGGTTCTGTGTGGCAAGAATCCTGCCCGCTGCTCCGGCCCCTGCCACGCAGAATGCCGTCTGGGTGATGAATTTCCGTCTTTTCATATCATTACAACACTTCCGACGGTCTCTCTTACCCGGACTTCAACCGCCTGTAATAAAGCCCTGTGGAAGTGAGGATGATCAGCTCCCCGATGGCGAAGATCCACCAGGGGAATCGGCCGGGGATGTACCGGGTGGCCACCTCCAGCACTTCCGGGTTCTTCACATCCAGCATTCCGAAAAGGGAAAAATGAACCAGCATGTGCCGGGAATAGTCAAATACGAATCCCAGGATCAGCACGAGCGATCCCAGGATCAGCCCTCCCCATTCACGGGCCAGGATGCGGGTATCCTTCCCCTTCTGATCCTGCACCAGGATCACCATGGCCAGCAGGATCATGGTGAGGGAGACAAGCACGGGGGAAAGGACCGGTCCGGTCCACGTGGTTGGGATCAGGAACAGCACGTCCCAGGTCAGGATCGATTCGGGCCACCCCAGGAGCAGCCACAGGAACACATAGTAAAAGATGTCCCAGACCGCAAAGGAGTAAAGGAACCAGGCGAACCCGGTACTGAAACGCCGGGCGGCCAGCACCGCGATGGTGACCAGCATCACCATGGTGGCCACTTCCCTGAGCAGCTCGGTGACCGCCAGATCCACCGGCACAGGCGAAAGCGGGAATCTGAACCCTCCGGGATAGAGGATCTCCCGCATATAGACCACCACCGCGGTTTCCAGGAATGCCATCGCAACGGCAAAGGCGGTGATGGTGATGATCTTGTTGCGCAGGTTCATGCTCATGTGCTGTTCAACCACCCAAGATAGTAAATTTCCCCGGCAGGGAGGGAAAAATTCCCGATGCTCCCTGGATCTATTTTTTCCCTGTTTCCTGAAAAAAGAGGCAGGGGATTTGTAAGTTTGGTATGCGGTTCGGGTTCAACATTTGCCGGACGCTCAAAATCAACTGATAAACCAATGCATACAACCAGACGTGATTTTCTAAGGGTGACGGCAGCGGGAACCCTCGGCGGTCCGGCCCTGGTGACAGCCTGCAGCAGTCAGCGCGGGAAAATTGTAGCACCGGACTATGAAGCCATTGATGCGGCCATGGCACGAGCGGTACTGAAAACGGAGTTTTTCCCGGATCCGCTGATCATGGAGTCGGTTGAACTGCTGCGATGCGAAGACAGTTTTATCTGTCATGTGCGTTCGTCTGAAGGAGCGGAAGGCTTTTCAGTTAGTAACAATGCCCAGATGGTTTCCCTGTACCCCATCTTCACCAACCGGCTGCAACCCTTCTTCATCGGGAAGGATGCCAGGTCCTGGGAAAACCTGATCGAAGAGGTCTATGTGTACAAAAGCAACTACAAGCTCCAGAACCTTGCGTTATGGGTGCCGCTGGCAACCATCGAATTCGCCGTGCTGGACATGCTGGGAAAAATTTCCGGAAGGTCCATCGGGCAGTTGATCGGGGAGGTGCACCATACACATATCAATGTATACCAGGCCAATAATTACAGGGGGAGGTCCGCCGAAGAATCCATTGAACTGATCAGAAGACAGGTGGAGGAGACCGGGGCCGGGGCCCTGAAATTTAAAGTGGGAGGGCGGATGAGCAAAAATGAGGACGATCCTCCGGGGAGGACCGAGAAACTGATCCCACTGGTCAGGAAGACCTTTGGCGATGAAATGATCATTTACGCCGATTCCAACGGATCCTACGATGCAGCCGAAGCCATCAGGATCGGCAGGATGATGGAGGAATACAGTTACGATTTTTTTGAGGAGCCGGTGCCTTTCGACTGGTACGGGGAAACCAGACAGGTGGCTGAAGCACTGGAGGTCCCAATCGCAGGAGGGGAGCAGGAACCCAGCATGCACAATTTCAGGTGGCTGATCGGCAACGATGCACTCCAGGTGGTGCAGCCGGATATTTTCTATTTCGGGGGAATGGTCAGGGCCATGAAGGTGGCCCGTATGGCGGAGGCAGCAGGTATAACCTGCACCCCGCATATTTCAGGCTCCGGTCTGGGGTACCTCTATATGATGCATTTCGTCTCTGCGGTGCCCAATGCGGGTCCCTACCACGAGTTCAAGGGATTCAACCGGGAGATCCCCCTGGAATCTCCCACTTCCCCGCTTACCAGCGATCAGGGCAGGGTGAAGGTCCCCACCGGTCCGGGCCTGGGTGTAACCATCGATCCCGGGTTCATTATGAAACACCAGCCTGTCAGGACCTGAATATTGTACAGATGGTTCCCCGTGAATCCTTAACGGACTAATCAAACTCATTTATCAGAATTTCCTTAATTCTATCCCTGAATTCAGGCAGTATCAGTTTGATGGTATCCCAGACCACCCTTGCATCCACTACGTGGTTTCTCTGACTTCATAGATTAGTATCAGATCATTATGCACCCTTTCTAATACTCTGGAAGTCAGCGCCCTGAGCATTACTGCATCCACCTTCCTGTTAACTGCTCGTCGGATTTTTTCCTGTATCTCTGTAATATCAAAGAGTGTAAACTCTTTTTCCAGGGGCACATCAATCAATAAATCGATGTCGCTTTCGGGTGTATCCTCCCCTCTGGCATATGAACCAAATAACCATGCTTTTTTCACCGCGGGAAACTCCTTCAGTACATTCGTGATTATCAAAGTGTTGATCATTCCAGGATCCTGATATTTTTGAAGCTCACCTCGTTGCCGTGGTCCTGCAGCAGGATGTGCCCTTCCTCCGCTTCCCCGAAGCCGGGCCAGATGCGGTACTTGCTGCAGGCAACAAGAGCCTTCCACATCTGGGTACCGCGTTCGTATTCCACGACTTTCACCCCGTTCAGGTAGTGACTGACCCTGGACCCGTTCACCTCGACCCGGGCCCGGTTCCAGGAACCCGCGCCGTTGAACCGTTTCACCCTGTTGTCCTGGCCATGCAGAAGGGCATTGGCAGGGATCAGGTCGTACAGCGATGCCAGGGTGCGGTTGCCGTTTACACCCTGACCGGCGTCCGGGTGGTGCTCGTCGTCCAGGATCTGGAATTCGCATCCGATGGCCGAACCAGTTCCCTTGTTCAGTTCAGTATCCACAAAATACTTGATCCCGCTGTTTGCTCCCGGGGTGATCCTGAAGTCCACCTCCAGGATGAAGTCCCGGTATTTTTTCAAAGTAACGATGTCCCCTCCACCGGACGCCTCCCTTCCGTCTCCCTTTTCGACTGTCAGCACACCTCCGCTGACGGACCACCCCCTTTCCGGGAAATGGTCCTGCCTGGCGCCCCTCCAGCCTTCCGTTGTTTTTCCGTCCCATAAAAGCTTCCAGCCCTGCTGCATCTCCAGGGGGGTCAGTTCATTATCCAGATAACTTACCTGGGGACCAAGTTCCCTGCCGGTCCACATATATTTTTCCGCATCGTTGGTGAGGATCCGGATGTTTCTCCAGCGGATCTCTTTTCCGTCCAGCGTCTCATCCCTGATGCTGTGCACCTGCAGGGCGATAAAACCTTCACTCCGCCTGTCATCCACCAGGTTGGCGAAATTCACCCCGTTGATGTAGGTGTGGATCGTGTTTCCCACCGCTTCCACCCGCACCTGGTTCCATTCGCCCCGCCGGTTGGTTCCCGAAACCCCGGGATTATAGGACATCGGATAAAGCCACATCCTGCCGGCTTCCTCATAGATCCCCCCCGCCCAGGGCCTGCCATCCTCGTCATCACACTCCACCTGGTAGCCGTTCACCCTTTCGGTCCCG
>JAXGMU010000089.1:0-2763 GCA_040768485.1 Bacteroidales bacterium | reverse complement strand
AACAGCGCCACGCTCCGGAACTGCACACCGGAATTGAGCCCCCGGTCCATTTTCATTTCATATTCCAGGATGAAGTCCCCGAAAACATCTTTTGTGGCCAGGAACGTATTGGGTGTTCCTGTGCGGGAGGTACCGATCACCTGCCCGTCTTCCACCCTGTAATCGGCGTTCCCGTCCAGCTTCTTCCATCCTTTCAGGTTCCTGCCGTTGAACAGTTCAATCCATTCCTGGGCACAGACGGATGTGCCGGCCATCGTGATCCCCAGCAACAATGCGAAAATTCTTTTCATCAGGTATGATGTTTTGATAATTATGCCATAAATCTAGAAAAATTTGGTAAAAGAGGACGGACCCGCTCACTGCAGGATATGCCTGTCAGGCTGGTAGTAAACAGGAACAGAATAAATTACAGGATCTGTTATGACAGATTGGATGCAGGTAGTGAGAGTTCCATTTGCAACTATTCAACCTGTTTTGTATCACCGTACTCCCAGATCTCGGCGATTTTACCATCCTCAAAACGTTTGAAGTGCATCGCTTCGACCTGAACGGTGTCACCATTCCACAGCATCTCCCGGAAGAACCGGGTGGCTACCCAGTTTCCTTCGGCCACCTGGTGGAATATGGAATCGCGCTTATAATCCCCATTGGTGAGATAATTCCGGTGATTTTCACGGTTCCAGGTATGTCTGCCTTTTTCGGTTTGCCCGATAAAATCCCCGGTCAGGATCATATCAATATCATCAGCATTCAATTCATGGTAGGTGGCCGCAATATTTTTGTTTTCTGCAGCATTCGCATCCGAAATTGAAGCCATGGCCATCAGGTCATACTTCCATTTCCCGTTGACCTTCACAAAGTGGAGAATTCGCTTTTGCATGCCATGCATTTCTTCCCCGTCAAGCATCCCTGTCCAGGTGGTGTTACAGAATACCAGCGCAGTGTTGCCGTAGATATTGAACTCAAAGTCCGAGAACTCCGCATTAAGGTTCTCTACCTGATCCCACATCTCCGATTCTGTACCGGCCATGTGTTCTTCATTGACCTCCTTCCAGCCGTTGTAGTATTTCATGCCACCGCTTGAGAAAGAAATCTTCCGTGCGCTGGAATCCCGGACCCAGGTTTCATCCATCCTGGCCGCATCCCTGGCAAAAAATCCATCCTTTTCTTCTTCAATGACAGCCTTGATCGCTTCTTTCTCCTTTTCAAGATTTACTGTTGTGTTGCAGGCAAAGAATCCCAGCAGCAACGCGCCGAATAAAATAAACAACCTTTTCATGTGAGTAATTGTTGTGGTTAGATCTATACAAGTTATTTCAATAATTCGGGATTATCATGAAATTCGCCGGTTATTTATAATACTTGAACCATTGCGGTTTTTCCGGTAATTTTATGGCTATGAAAATCCGCGTACTCATTTCCGGACTGATCCTCATGCTTTCAGCCTGCCGGTCGCCGGAGACAGAAAAGCAAACCGGACCCTGCCGGTACCGGTACACCATCGAACAATTAAGGGACGAATTCTCAGATGAGCTGATGGCCCGCGCCCTGTCTGACCTGGAAGAGATGGAAAAGGTCAACCGCAACGGGCCCTACCAGGGCACCCTCGAATCCATCGACAGGCATCCCACGCCCGACTGGTACCGGGATGCCAGGCTGGGGATCTTTTTTGACTGGGGACCCTACTCCATTGGCGGTTACGGGGAGAAGGGATGGAACCGGGCCCGGTATCCCGACTGGTACCTGAACCGCATGTACCAGGAATATGCCGACCACCACCGGGCCACCTGGGGGGAGGATTTTCACAGGGATGACTTTTTGCCGCTGTTCGATGCAGCGCATTTCCATGCGGAGCAGATCGTCGAACTGGTGAAGATGAGCGGCGCCAAATACATCGTGCCTTTCAGCAAGCATCACGACGGATTCTGCCTCTGGGATTCGGAATATACCATGCGGGACGCGGCGGACATGACCCCCGGCAGGGACCTGACCGCCGAACTGGTTGAAGCATGCAGGAAGGAGGGGATACCCCTTGGATTCTATTTCTCCGTGGAGGAATACGAATACCCCCTGATCGGCCGCAACGATTGCCTGATGATCCGGTACTGGTCGGAGGAAATGGCCCCGGACACTGCGCGTACCCGGAACAGGGACGGGGAGATCATGGGGGCATTCCACAGCGACCTGCACAACCGGATGCTGTCGGGAAAGATCCCGGTAAGGGATTTCATCAGCCAGCTGATCGTTCCGCAGGCAAAGGAATTCATCGATAAGTATGATCCCGATATCCTCTGGTTCGACGGGGAATGGTCCCGTCCGGCCGGCTATTACAGGACCCCGGAGATCGTGGCTTATTTCTACAACCGGGCCGAAGGCCGCAAGGAGGTGGTCTCCAATGACAGGCTTGGAGCGGGGACCAGGGAGGGTCACGGGGATTTCTACACCAGCGAGACAGACGAGGTGGTGGAGCGGCTGGATGAACCCTGGGAGGAGAACCGCTCCATGTCCGAATCATACGGCTTCAACCGGTCCGATTCGTCCGGGAACTACCTCACTGCCGATGAACTGGTGGAGATGCTGGTCAGGATCGTGGCCAGGGGGGGGAACCTGAACCTCATTGTCAACCCGGAAGGATCGGGGAAGGTCCCGGAAATCCAGATGGCACTGCTAAGTGAGCTGGGCCGGTGGCTTTCGGTGAACGGAGAAGCCATCTACGGGACAAGGCCCTATGAGGTGACGTGCGACAACACACAGCTCGGGCAG
>JAXGMU010000088.1:0-13675 GCA_040768485.1 Bacteroidales bacterium | reverse complement strand
AATCAAAGTTCGGATGAAACAATTCAAATTTACCATCCACGGGAACGATTATGTGGTGGATGTCCACGGGATGGAGGACAATGTGGCCCATCTCGAAGTGAACGGCACCACCTACGAGGTGGAAGTCCAGCGGCCTACCAGGCAGACCAAGACGCCCACCCTCATGAGAACCCCATTAAAGGATCCTGTCCGTCCGTCTATCGAGAAGAAGGAGAGCGGTTCCTCTCATCATATCCTGGCTCCGCTTCCGGGTAACATACAGGAGATCAGGGTAAACAAAGGAGACATCGTGGAAAAGGGTCAGCTGCTGCTTATCATGGAGGCCATGAAAATGGAAAACAGGGTCATGTCCGACAGGTCAGGCGTGGTGGAATCGATCAGGGTACAGACCGGGGATGCGGTGCTTCAGGGGGATATCCTGGTGGAAATCGTATAGAAATGAAGCCCATGAGGAAGCTGCTCACAATTTTCGGCGCCCTGTTGATCGTGGTGCTTGTAAGGTGGATCTTTTTTCCCCTGCCATCCGCTGTGGCGGACAACCGGCCGGCGGATACCGGGGGCAGGACAGAGGTGGTGGAGCAGCCGAATCTGTCGGCAGACAATGAACATCCCGGTGCGTTTGATCTGGCAGGCAAAGGGATCCGCCAGTTTTTCAAATACACGGGATTCCGGAATGCCACGGCGGGACACCTGATCATGATTGCGGTGGGATTGTTCTTTATCTTCCTCGCCATTCGCTATGACTACGAACCATTGCTCCTGATCCCCATCGGTGCCGGGATCATCTTCGGCAATATTCCCTTCTTTCAGGCGGAGGATCTGAACATGCAGATCGGCATCTACCAGGAGGGAAGTGTGATGTACTACCTCTATTTCGGGGTGCTGAAAGGGGTCTATCCGCCCCTGATCTTCCTGGGCATCGGTGCCATGACCGACTTTTCCTCCCTGATCAGCAAACCCAGGCTCATGCTTCTCGGAGCGGCGGCGCAGCTGGGGATCTTCCTCACCTTCCTGGGAGCGCTTGCGCTGGGATTCCATGCCAGGGAAGCAGGAGCGATCGGGATCATCGGGGGGGCGGACGGTCCCACGGCCATTTTTATCTCTGCCCGGCTGGCCAACGGGATCGACATCATCGGGCAGACGGCCGCCGGAGAGCCCATCCGGGTAAAAAACCTGATCGGTCCAATCGCCATCGCAGCATATTCATATATGGCCCTTGTACCCGTCATCCAGCCACCCATCATGCGGCTGCTGACCACCAGGAAGGAAAGACTGATCAAAATGAGTCCCCCGCGGGCCGTATCCAAAACGGAAAAGATCATCTTTCCCCTGGTCGGACTGATCGTCACTACCTTTATCTCCCCCAATTCACTGCCCCTGCTGGGGATGCTTTTCTTCGGGAACCTCCTGAAGGAGTCAGGTGTGACCAAAAGGCTGGCGGATACTGCCAGGACCTCCATGATCGACATTGTGACCATCCTGCTGGGGCTGACCGTGGGAGCATCCACACAGGCCGACCGGTTCCTTACCACCGATTCGCTGATGATCTTTGCATTGGGGGCCGTCTCTTTTATGGTGGCCACCGCGGGAGGGATTGTCTTTGCAAAAGTCATGAACCTGTTTCTGAAGGATGAGAACAAACTGAACCCCCTTATCGGGGCAGCCGGGGTTTCGGCTGTACCAGACAGTGCCAGGGTGGTTCAGAACATGGGGCTGAAGGAGGATCCGACCAATCATCTGCTGATGCATGCAATGGCACCCAATGTATCCGGAGTGATCGGGTCGGCCGTGGCCGCCGGGATCCTGCTGAGTTTCCTCTATTAAACATTCTGTTATGAATCATTTGTATCATGGATCGCACAGCCACAGCCGGAAACAGCAGTGAACAGACAAGATCGGACTGCCTGGTGCGGATGCGTCTCCTTCAGAAAGGAGGGATTGTCCTCCGGCTGGAGAGCAGGGTGGGTTCCCTGTTCGGGGAGCAGATCAGGCAGCAGGTTAAGGAGGTGCTCAGCCGACTGGGTATCCACCATGCCGAGGTGGAGATGGAAGATTCAGGCGCCCTTCCCTTTGTGATCGCGGCCAGGCTGGAAGCCGCCGTAAAAAAACTGGGGATCGGCGGGGAATCCTGGATCCCGGAAATGATCCCCGGGAACCGCTATGAAACAACGAAGGAGAGGTTCAGGTTCACACGGCTCTACCTTCCCGGGAACACCCCCCGGATGATGCTGAATGCCGGGATCCATCAGCCCGACGGGATCATCCTTGATCTGGAGGATTCGGTGGCACCCGACAGGAAAACCGAAGCCGCCCTGCTGGTGCGGAACGCACTACGGCAGGTGGATTTTTACGGAGCCGAACGGATGGTGCGGATCAACCAGCTGCCCGGGGGACTGGAGGACCTGGAACATATTGTGCCCCATCATGTGCATGTGATCCTGATTCCAAAATGCGAATCGCCGGACCAGGTACGGCAGGTGGATGAAAGGGTCAGGACCATCCTTCAGGAAGCCGGTCAGGACCGGGTGATTTATTATATGCCCATCATCGAAAGCTGCCTGGGAGTGGAGCGTGCCTTCGGGATCGCCACCTCATCCGACCGGGTGGCGGCGATGGCCATCGGCCTGGAAGATTACACGGCCGACCTGGGGGTGAAAAGAACCCCCGAAGGAAAGGAATCCTTGTATGCCCGCACCCGGCTGGTCAATGCCTGCAAAGCGGCCGGGATCCAGCCCATTGATTCTGTTTTTTCGGACGTGGACGACACGGAAGGACTGAAGGTGAACGTGCTCCATTCCAGGGGGCTGGGTTTTGAGGGAATGGGATGCATCCATCCCAGGCAGGTGGCCGTGATCAGGGAAGGATTCAGGCCCCGGGAAGAAGAGATCCTGCGAGCGGAGGAAATCATCAATGCCTTTCGGGAAGCCGGGGCCAGGGGGGAAGGGGTCATTGCCATCGGATCAAAGATGATCGACCCTCCTGTGGTGAAGCGGGCGTGGCAGACCATGGAACTGGCTTACCGGTTCGGGCTCAGAAGTGACCCGGGACCCTCCCCTCTGCAAACCAGTCAAACAACCGACCGATGAAATTTGTGACCAACAAAGCAGGACGAAGGATCCCTGACCGGATCAACGGAGAACCGGTGGTCCCGTACATGGGCGTGGGCGAATACAGGCCCGGGGGCAGGCGGTACGGACCGCCCATTTCCAGTTGCGCGGACCATCCTCCCGGAGGTGACAAGCGGGTGGGCAGCCTGCGTGAAGCCCTTGATAGATGCGGCCTGCGTGATGGTATGACCCTCTCCACCCACCACCATTTCAGGAACGGAGACCTGCTGGCCAACCAGCTCTTTGATATTGCACATGAGATGGGGGTGCGGGGACTGAGATGGTTCCCGTCCGCCTCCTTTCCCTGCCACGGACACCTGATCCCTTATCTGCAGGACGGAACGATCGAAAGGATCGAGGGAAGCATGAACGGTCCCCTGGGAAAATTTGTTTCGGAAGGAGGAATGAGCGGAACGGGTGTGCTCAGGTCCCACGGCGGAAGGTACCAGGCCGTGCAGGACGGGGAGGTCAGGATTGATATTGCGGTGATCGGTGCGCCGGCTGCGGATCCTTTCGGGAACGCCAACGGCCTGTACGGAAGCTCTGCATGCGGTTCACTGGGATTTGCACTTGCCGACTCCAGGTACGCCGAAAAGGTGATCGTGGTCACCGATCATCCGGTGGATTTTCCCTGTGTTCCCTGGCAGATCCAGGGAAATGACGTGGATTGTGTGGTGGAGGTGGACAGGCTCGGGGATCCGGCACAGATCGTTTCGGGAACCACCCGGATCACCCGGTCGCCCGACAGGCTACTCCTGGCGGAGCTCACCGCCCGGTTCTGCGACGCGGCAGGGATCATCCGGGACGGGTTCAGTTTCCAGTCAGGCGCCGGGGGAACTTCGCTGGCTGTGGGGGAGTATTTCCGGAAGATCATGAAAGAGAAAGGGATCCGTGCAAGGTTCGCACGGGGGGGCAGCAACCGCTACCTGGTTTCCATGCTGGAGGAAGGCCTGATCGACTACCTTCTGGACGGACAAACCTTCGATCTGGACGGGGTACGGTCCATGGCGCAGAACCCCAACCACATATGGACCAGTCCGTTTACAAGCTACAACTACCACGGGAAAGGCAATTTTGCCGGCCTGGTGGACGTGGTGGTGCTGGGCGCCACCGAGGTGGACCTGGAATTCAATGCCAATGTGGTGACCCATTCGGACGGGTACCTGCTTCACGGGATCGGGGGATGGCAAAACTGTCTCTTTTCCAAAACCGTGATCCTGCCCGTGCCGCTTTTCCGGGACAGGATCCCGGTGCTCAGGGACCGGGTGACCACCCTGTGCGGTCCCGGTGAGCTGATCGATGTGATCGTGACCGAGCGAGGGATCGCCATCAATCCGCTGAGGGAAGATCTGATCGAGGCAACCCGAAACAGTCCACTTCCCTTCAGATCACTTGCGGAGCTGAAGCAGGAAGCGGACCGCATCTGCGGTGTTCCCGCTCCCCCGCGCCTGGATGAGAGGGTGGTGGCCGTGGTGAAATGGGTGGACGGAACGGTCCTGGATGCGGTTCACCAGGTCAGTCTCCCGGCGGCCGGCCAGGAATCATGACCGCCCTGAATTGCCGTGGAACCGGGCTGAAAATTTTCCGCAGCAGTTCCCTGTGTCCTGCGGATGTTTTCTTTTCGTAATCCAGCCAGGTGCAGAAGACATTGTAATAATTGTTCTCGTTCAGGACCACCTCCGAGGTGTACCCCCCCGATGCCCAGAACCCGTTGGTTTCCTCTTTGACAACCCAGATGTAATACACCAGCGGGTCCACATTCATAAAGACCGCAAGCCCGGTATGGTCCGTTGTTCCGATCATCTGCGGCTCACTGAACCAGTTCCAGTCATCCTCATTGTCATACACCCACACCTGTGCATCTTCCAGGACGATTTCCCCGGTGCTGTCATACACGAAAAAACCGAGAACGGTGGGCTCGAAGATGGTCAGAGCCCGGGAGGCACTTTCTTCCCCGGCTTTATTGTATGCAGTGAGTTTTACATTGTAGATCCCGGCCTGTTCATAGATGTAGACCGGGCTCTCCTGGCTGGAGGTACCCCCGTCACCGAACTCCCATTCATAGGAGTCCGCATCAGCCGAACTGTTGATGAAAACGATGCTGTCACCCGCTTCCGGATTCTCTTCGGGAACAACGGAAAAATCAGGTTCGGGCAATCTCTGACACGAGAGTGAAAAGGTGAACAGGATTCCCAGCAGGGGTATTAAGTATTTATTTTTCATGTACTTAATTTTCTTATAATTAAGGCGTCCGGATGGACAATTTACAGTTTTCCGGTCCAATTATCAAATGCTTTTTTTTTAACTTACATGCAACATTCAAAAAAACCAATCGTCATTTTGGCAGAATACGATGAATCCGGCATGATTCCCCGGAACCGGGAGTTGATCGAGGGATGCAGGAGGGGAGAGCGCAAGTCGCAGTTCGAGGTATACAGGCGTTATCATGCGGCCATGTACAACACAACCCTGCGGATCGTCGGGGATCCTGATGATGCCGAGGATGTCATGCAGGAAGCGTTCTTAAAGGCATTTACAAGGATAGGCGGTTACCGGGGAGAGGTGAGCTTCGGTGCCTGGCTGAAGAAAATCGTGATCCATCAGGCACTGGATTTTCTCAGATCAAGGCGGGAGCATCTCCCGCTGGACGAGGTGACAGAACCGGAGCAGCCTGCAGGGGAGGAAGCGGATCAGGGTGACTACCGCTTGGAGGTGGAAGCCATTAAAAAAGCCATGGCTTCTCTTCCCGAAGGCTACCGGGTGGTTCTTTCACTGATCCTGTTCGAGGGATATGACCATGAAGAAGTTGCCGCCATTCTGAATATCAGCAATGCAACTTCGAGGACTCAGTACCACAGGGCAAAGAAAAAACTGCTGCAAATACTGAAAAAAGATCCATCATGAACGATCTTGAAAAATATATCAGGGAGCACAGGTTGAGGTTCGAAACCGATCAACCGCCTTCGGGCCACTTTGAACGGTTCGGGGAGAAACTCGGCAGGAAGAGCGGCCGGAGCGTCCGTATCAGGCACATGCTTCAGGTGGCGGCATCGGTGGCGGTGATCCTGGCTTCCGCATTTGTGATCATCACCCGGGACCGGAGCGGCAGCAAGGTGGCTGACCAGCAGATCCCCGAAGTGGTGATGGAAGCGGACCTGTATTATGCGGAACGGCTCCATGCAAAATATGAACAGATACGGGAATTTTCCTTTGAGCAGCCAGAGGAAAAGGCCCTGCTCCTGGATGAACTTGAAGATCTGGATGCCCATCACCAGCAATTGATGAGCGATCTGAAGGCGAATCCGGACGATGAGCGGGTGCTCAACGCCCTGATCCGGCACTACCAGATGAAACTGGAAGTAATGGATCAGATCATCAACCAGCTGCAACAATTAAAAAATGAAAAAACCGAACATCATGAAAACGACAATGTGTAACCTGCAATACAGGGGACTGTTCCTTACAGCGATTCTGCTTGCGACAGCCGGCACTTCGCTGACAGCTCAGGAAGCCAGGAAGGAATATGCGGAATCCTATGAGGCCAGGAAGGGAATGACCCTGGAGATGGACACCCGGTACTCGGATGTGGAATTGCTCACCTGGGACAACCAGGCGGTGGATATATTCATTGAAGTGGAGGTGAAGGCTTCCAGTCAGAACAGGGCCGAGGAAGTGCTCGGGGAGGCCGAAGTGGAAATCAGCCGGTCCGGGAACACCATCCAGGTCAGCACCGGCTGGGATGAAGGATCTTACAGGGGAATTGAAAAAAAGATCAACGTCACTGTGAAGGCTCCGTCCTACATGAACCTGAACATGGATAACTCCTACGGCGATGTGTTTATACAGGAATGCGGGGGACTGCTCCTTTTGGACCTGAAATACAGCAATCTGAAGGCCGGCAGGATTTCCAGGGGGAATGAAAAACCTTACAACCAGATTGAATTCGCCTACTCCAACGGGACCATCGATGAGGCGGGATGGCTCGAGCTGGAAATGGCTTATTCGGAAATGGAGATCAGTGTCTCGCAGATGCTTTTTGTGGAAAGCAAATATTCCAAGCTGAACGGTGCGAAAGCCGGGGGGATCATCACCGAGGGCGCCTATGATAAGTACCAGTTCGGGGAGGTGGGAAGTTTTACGGCCGAACTGAAATATTCCGGGCTTAAATTCGATCACCTGCACAGGAACCTTGAGCTGCAGTCGAGCTACACGAATGCAAAGATCCTTCAGCTCGGCAAAGGGTTTGAAAAGGTGGATGCCTCCCTCTCCTACGGGAACATCCTCATTGACGTGGCAAACGGAACCCCGTTCAAATTTGACGGGGAGGCCAGGTACGGGAAGGTCAATGTGCGCCAGGAGGGAAACCTGAACAGGATGAAGGAAGGGGCCACGGAGAAGATATCGGGCACGGTGGGTTCCAATCCGAAAGGCAGTATCAGCCTGGTCACCAGATACGGGAACATCGACATTGAATGATTGTGTGCCGGAAATTTCGTAGTATTGAGGGTGTCAATTGAACACCCTCTTTTTTTTCCTGAGGGATACCTGTCTGGCAACGTGCTAATTTTGCTGGCGCAAAAAGATGCCAGGTCGCCAGACAGGCATCCCTCAGATATGTTAGAAATGGGACTTATACGCGGGATTGTCTCTTCCGTACGGACGATTGATCCGGCAATTTGATCTAAAATAGATAAAATGAAACGATTCATTCCGTTACTTGTTCTGTCCATGTACTTTGTACTGGCCTCCTGCCAGCCTGCATCCCGGGACAGGGATAATTCTTCCGGGGCCCCTTCCCGCTACGAATATGCACTGGTCCTCCACGGGGGAGCCGGGTCAATGGATCCCGACCGGATGCCCGAAGCGGTGCAGCTGCAGTACACAACGGTACTGGACAGTGCGCTCCGGCTGGGTCTCGATGTGCTGGCAGGCGGCGGATCGAGTCTGGATGCCGTGGTTCGGGTGATCATGTGCCTGGAGGACCATCCCCTGTTCAATGCGGGGAAGGGTGCGGTATTCACCAGCGAGGGAAAAAATGAGCTGGATGCGTCGGTGATGACCGGCCACGATTTAAATGCGGGGGCGGTGGCGGGGGTGACTGACATCAGGAATCCCATCCTGGCGGCCCGGGCCGTGATGGAGCAGTCGCCCCACGTGATGCTGGTGGGAAAAGGAGCTTCCGTCTTTGCGGAAGAGGTGGGACTGGAACTGGTGGACCCGTCCTATTTTTATTCCCGGCACCGCTACGAGTCGCTCAGAAATGCGCAGGAAAGAGAAAAGCACGGCACGGTGGGCTGCGTAGCCCTGGACCGGCAGGGGAACCTGTGCGCGGGCACCTCCACCGGGGGGATCAGCAACAAGCGCTACGGCAGGGTGGGGGATTCACCCATCATCGGTGCCGGCACCTATGCCAATAACCGCACCTGCGGCGTTTCTGCCACCGGCCAGGGGGAGTATTTCATCCGGTGGACCGTGGCCCATGACATCTCGGCACTGATGGAATACAAAGGTATGGATGTGGAATCGGCGGCCAGAAGGGTGGTCCTTGAAAAGCTGGCCGAAGCCGGGGGCGACGGAGGGGTGGTCTGCCTGGATGCGCAGGGCCGGCCGGCAATGGTGACCAACACTTCCGGAATGTTCCGGGCCTACGGGAATTCGGAAGGTGAACGCATGGTGGCTATTTTCTAGCTGCCACCCGGTTTGAAGGGCAGGAAGGTCATGAAGTCGGCATGGTGGACAATGGTGGCCTCGGTGGTACGCTTCACCTGGTTGCCTTCCCCTGCATGGGCGGCAATGATGTGGCACACCTCCGGGGGGATGCCGCAGGCCTCCGCCAGGGATACCCCGGAAAAGGGGTGCCGGAGATACCGTCCGTAGCTGCCCTGAACCGCATTCCCCTTTTCATCCAGTTCATATTCCAGCAGTTTGCCCACATCGGCCAGGATGGCCCCGGCAATGAGCACATCCATATCCACCGGCAGTTCATCTTTGAAGAACGCATTGAATTTCAGCCCGCATTCCCTGGCAATGTGGACCACGGCCCGCTTGTGGGTCATGAAAGTCACCTTCAGGTCAGGTCCGCAGAGCAGGGTGAAGGGGATCCTTTCCAGGTCGGCCGGGGTCAGCACGCTTTTTTCAAGGGCCAGCTCCCATACCCTGGCCGTCGAGGACCTCAGCTCCGGATCTTCGATCCATTCCAGTTCCGGCCAGAGTTCCAGCACTTCCCGCTCGATTTGTTCCATGATGGCTGATATTTACAGGTGTTCGATGATGGCATCCGTCATCTGACGGGTGGAGGCGGCGCCTTTTCTGATCACATCGCTGCTTCCCGGAAGCTTCATCATGTCATAGGTGCGCACTTGCCCCTCCAGGATCACACCGGCGACGGCTTCCCGGATCCTGGCCGCGGTCTGTTCCTCTCCCAGGTGATCCAGCATCAAACAGGCAGACTCGATCATGGCGATGGGGTTCACGATGCTCTCGGCGTATCCTGCATATTTGGGGGCTGATCCGTGGGTGGGCTCGAAGAGCGCCACCTGTTCTCCCAGGTTGGCGCTGCACGCAAATCCCAGTCCCCCGATCAATCCCGCGAAGCCATCGGAGACGATATCCCCGAACATGTTCCCTGCCACGATCACCCCGTAGGTTTCGGGATTCTTGGTCAGCCACATCATCTGGGCATCGATGTTGGTGTTCCAGAGTTCGATCCCGGGATAATCGGAAGCCTGGATCCGCCGGGCCATCGCATACATCATCCCGGAAGTCTCCCTGATCACGTTTGGTTTTTCACAGACCGTCACACTGCGGTACCCGTTTCTGACCGCATGATCGAAGGCAGCCCGCAGGATCCTTTCGGTGGCCTTTTTGGTGAAGATCCGGGTGGAGACAGAAATTTCCTCCACCGGTGTGTTCCCGAAATTTTTAAGGAATTTCGGATGACTGGCCAGGGCACGGTAAACCAGGTCAGGCGGATTGCTCCATTCCACTCCCCCGTAAAGTCCTTCCGTATTCTGCCTGAAAATGACCACATCGATTTCCGGTTCCTCGATCTCTCCTCCCGGTCCCCGCCTGATGAAGTTGAGCGGATTGCCGCGATAGGTCCTGCATGGCCTGATGCAGATATCCAGGTTGAAATGCTGCCTGAGTCCCACGATCGGACTGGAGTAGACCAGTCCCTTTCCCCGGAGAGAAGGATCCAGTTCAGCCGAAGCCTCTTCCTTTGGTTTGCTGGTAATGGCACCGAAAAGTCCGGTTTTGTGCTTTTCCAGCAGTGCGATGGTCCTGTCGGGAAGGGGATTCCCCTCCTTCACCCAGAATTCCCATCCGATATCGCCTTCCACATAATCGGCTCGAAATCCGGCCCTGTCGAGCACCCGGAGGGTTTCCTCCAGCACGATCCTGCCGATGCCGTCTCCGGGCAGGATCACGATGGTCCTTTCCTGCATGTTCATAAACAGTCTTTTGGGGGATAAGAGAATTATTATCTTTGCTAAATGTAAACTTTTATTTGCAAAAGATAAAGCCAAACATTCAACCTGTTCATGCAAAAAATTACCGATCTCCAGCCGCAAGAGGTGTGGACCCTGTTTCATGAGATCCTCTCCATTCCGAGACCGTCAAAAAAAGAAGAAAAGATCATCGCTTACATCGAAGAATTTGCCCGTAAACACAGGCTTTCATGCAAGAAGGACCGGGTGGGAAACCTGCTGATCTCAAAGCCCGCCACCGCCGGGATGGAGGGAAAAAAAGGAGTGATCCTCCAGTCGCATGTGGACATGGTGGGAGAGAAGCAGGCCGGTGTGGACCACGATTTTGACCTGGATCCCATCAATGCCTTCATTGAGGGTGAATGGATCAAGGCCAGGGGAACCACGCTGGGTGCGGATGACGGGATCGGGGTCGCCGCATCCCTCGCCATTCTGGCATCCTCCGAGATCCCGCACGGTCCGCTCGAATGCTTGTTCACGGTGGACGAGGAGAGTGGAATGACGGGAGCGGTGGGGGTCCAGCCGGGATTCTTCAATGGATCCATCCTGCTGAACCTGGATTCGGAGGACGAAGGTGAGATTTTTATCGGGTGCGCGGGAGGAATCGATACAGTGGGTAAGCTGAAGCTGAAGCGGAAACGGGCGAAGAGGAACTGGTCGGCCCTGCGAATTTACCTGGGCGGACTGAGGGGGGGGCACTCGGGGGATGAGATTCACCTTGGACTGGGCAATTCCCTGAAGATCATGAACCGGTTCCTGTGGAATGCCGACCGGCGTTTCAAGATCGCACTTACCATGCTGGAAGGGGGAAAAGCCAGGAATGCCATCCCGAGGGAGGCAACGGCGGTGATCACGCTGCCGGCGGGTGATATTGAACTAATCAGGGTATATTTCGAATCGTTTGAGAAGATCCTGAAAAAGGAACTGGAAGCATTGGAGCCGGACTTCCACATGACCATGGAAGAAACCGCTCTTCCCGAGTTTGTCATAAGGAAGAAGCAGCAGAGAAGGTTGTTCAGTGCCCTTTATGCCTGTCCCCACGGGGTCATCTCCATGAGCCAGGACATTCCCGGAATGGTGGAAACCTCCACCAACCTGGCATCCATCCGGCAATCCGGGGAGGACCAGATGGAGATCGTGACCAGTCAGCGCAGCAGTGTGGAATCCTCCAAAAGGGACATTGCGGACCGGATGGCCGCCCTGTTCAGCCTGCTGGGAGCCGAGACAGTTCATTCCGAAGGGTATCCCGGCTGGAAGCCCGACCGGCGGTCAGAGGTGCTGAATGTGGCTGAAAAAGTCTACCGGGAGCTGTTCCGGAGCGACCCGGAGGTCAGGGCCATCCACGCCGGTCTTGAATGCGGTCTTTTCCTGGAAAAATACCCGGGACTGGACATGATCTCCTTCGGACCCACCATCAAAGGTGCACATACTCCCGAAGAGCGGATCCATATCGATACGGTGGAGAAATTCTGGAAATTCCTGCTGGCACTGCTGGAGCAGACCCCGGACGCGGACTGAGCCGGCGGGGAAGGGGTTGTTCGGGCACCCTTACTCAACCGGTTCGAAATCCGATTTGCCTACCCCGCAGACGGGACAGAACCAGTCCTCCGGGATGTCCTCAAAGGCGGTTCCGGGTGCGATGCCTCCGTCCGGGTCTCCTTCTACCGGATCATAGACATAGCCGCATACGGTGCACTGATACTTTTGCATTCTTCTTATTTAACAACATCATGAGGGTCCCCGTGACGACCTCGCCCGTTTCCGGATCCAGTTCCGATCCGTTCATGCTGTGCGGGATCAGGTAGACGGCGAGCATGACGATCGAAGCCACCACCGCCATCCACCGTCCGTAGGTTTTCTTTCTGAAGAACCAGGCCGCCAGGAAAACGACCAGGGCCAGCAGGACCTTGTTGTCCGTCAGATCCTCCCCCAGGGGCCATCCGGTCCAGAATTGCCCGAAGGCGTAATACTGGACAATCGGACCAAATACAAATCCTCCCAGCAGCAGCAACAGGATGGTGATACCCAGGTGTTTTCTGAATTCCGGCATGCGGGCCAGGGCAAAAAAGATCACCGCCGTGGACCAGATGACCGTCAACACCATCAGCAGGATATGGGGGATCTGGGCCCATGCCGGGACATCCCCCTTGAACCGGATCACCACATTTTCCGTGTCCCCCAGCGGGACCATCTCTCCGCCGGCCTCCAGTTCCAGGTGGTACTCCAGCTTGCCCGCCGGGGGCTGGTGGGGAAGGCTGACTGTCAGATGCGTGCTGTCCCTTTTCATCTGCAGGGTATCCCAGGGCTCGTCGGTCGGAAACCTCCGGTAGATGATCCGTCCCCGGAATTGTCCGGGCAGTTCCAGGGCAACCGGACAATCCTCCGCTCCTCCGTGCGACCTCGGCAATTCGAAGCCATAGGTATTTCCTTCCCACTCGATCTCATAGTCTTTCTCGTAGGTGGGCCCGGTCATCCGCTGGTAAACCATGATCCCCAGGGAGAGAATCACCGCAAGGACCCAGAAAATCAATTTTTTTATCATACTTTCCCGTGTTTTATAAACGGATATAAAAATCCATCTGATCCTCTCCCCGTTTGACGGTCACGATGATCACCCTGCCTTCTTCAAGCTCATCCAGCCGGCTCATGTAGTCATACACATTGCCGACGCTTTTCCCCTCGATGGCGGTAATCGTGTCTCCTTTGAGGATCCCCCCGATGGCGGCCGGCCGGCCTTCGGTCACGAACATGACCGGCAGTCCCCGGTTCCCGTCATAGGTAACATCCGGCATCAGTCCCAGGGTCACTTTCCCTTCCCTGCCGTGCCGCTCGATCCTTACCTTGGGACCGGCTTCGGTAAAAGCAATGCGCTCTTTCCGGTTGGCCAGCGTTTCCGCCAGCGACGCCACGAACCTGTAAACCTCCACGGATCCTTCCAGATTGATGCCGGATAGGTTGTCGGCCGGGGTATGGTAGTCCGCGTGGGCACCGGTGGAGATGAAAATAACCGGCACATCCATCGCATAGAAGGAGGCATGATCCGAGGGACCGTACCCTTCGCTGGCATATTTCAGGTTAAAA
>JAXGMU010000087.1:0-13809 GCA_040768485.1 Bacteroidales bacterium | reverse complement strand
CCAGATATAAAAACTCACCGGCTACCAGTTTACACAAAAAACTTTACAGGCTCATAAATCCATAAACATCAGCAACTGTACCTCCTATTTTGAAAGCACGGCCTAATTTTTTAGCAAATTTAAATTTACCTCCTGTTCTTTCATTTCCACCCCAGTTTTGACTTCGTATCTTAAAATCTTTGCCCATCCATGTGTTGAATTCTTTACTAAATGTAACTTCTTTTGCCATCCCCAAAGCTATGGAGGTCAGCGGTATTATGAGCTGTTCTGAATGACTAGTAACAAATGCTTTTGCTTCATCAAATAGACCAAACGCTAGATAACCATCAAGAACATACAATGGATTGTACTTGTAACCTGTTATTTGCCAAAACGCCATCTTATATAGTGTTGCGCCTCCTCCAACAAGATCCTCAATCAGAATATCTGTACTACCATATTTATCAACCCCATAGTATTCAACATTGTAGCGGTTGTATTTATCTAATGTGGACAAGTAATAGGCTTGCGCCTCAGCACCATAATAAGTTGATATATCGGTTCTCCTTACGTATGCTCCACCTTCAGGACCTTCAATCCACATATACTGATCCTCAAAAGTCGGAACTGCTGTCCAGAATTCAGGTCTACCCATCATTCCGGCCAATTTCCACCAGGCCTCAGAATAAACGGCTCCCTCCCTTGCCTGCTCCCTTTCCCAGTCAGAAGGTTTGGCATATAACATCCCGTTGGGATCAACCAGGTTCACCGGGTTATTGGCAACGTAGGTATAAGGGCTGAGTGAGGTGGAGGATTCTGAAAGGGGATCGGGGCAGTGCCAGCGGGAGAGCTGGGGGTCATAATACCGGGCGCCGTGAAAGCAACAATTTACCGGTGTTTTTTCAGTGTTCATCCAACTGTATATACCCCTGTTTACGGAGTTTCAGGATCATTGTTCTAAAGATATCCCTTTTCTTTGCTTGGGGCTGCAGCTTTTTTGGCGGGCCTTTTTGCCTGAAGCGGCGCATTGGCAGATAGCAAAAAGCATGACAAAAAAGCTGCCGCAGAAGGGCGGGGGGTGGAAAGGTCAGGTATGCTATCTTACCAGTTTCATATTATCTGGATTACGGCTGGTGTGGATCACATCAAGGATGATGATATGCTCCTCCATTATTTCATAAATCAGCTTATAACTCCAGATCGCTTTGAAGCGGATATCTCTACCGCACTTTTCTAAAAATTGGTCCTCGGTGTATTTATGAGGCATAAATCCAAGACTATCGCCCTCTTTCTTAATCTCGGATCTTACCCGAGCTGCTTGCTCCTTGGATTCTCGTTTCTTGATGTAGTTGTAGATCCTACGAAGTGAAGCCTTAGCTTCATCATCCCAGATGACTTTGTAATGCCTTTTTACCACTGCTCCATCTCCTTTTCCAGGTCCTCCGATGTGGTGTAGTGACCAGCCTTGACTCGATCACTGGCTGCAATTATTCTTCTTCGATAAGTTTCAACATCCATTGGAGGTCCGGGAAGAGTGTAGTCCTCTTCTTTTTCCTCATATTCCCTTTTCAAGGCATGCACCATTCGAAGGAACCTGTCATCGGCCTTTTCGATGTAGCGTTGTACCTCTTTCCTTAACTCTGCTGTTTCCATAGCCCTTGTTTTCTGCAAATTTAACGATTATTATCCATTTGTGATTTCTCCCTGTCTTCATAGCCGGTGATCCTCGTCTGTACCTTTCAACCGGTCCAGCGGGTGGAAGCGGGAAAGCTCTTTCTGCAGATCTGCAATACCATCCATCCTATAGGCCTTTGTACTGCTCACATACCGGTGACCGGTCATATACTGCACCTGGAGAAGGTTGTATTTTCCTGTTCAGTGAATGATCACACTCTGGCGTAGGCTGTTGACCACAACGAAAACAGGAGCTTCCTAGATCACCCGGAAGCAGAATAACATATTAACGGCACCCATCTGAAAGGGCTCCGAAGGTAGCCAGTATTTTTTTCGCCAGGAGCACATCGTCCACGCAGATGGTAAAATCATCATCGAAATTCTCCTCCTCACCGTTTTCAAACGGCTTGATCAACTTCTGATTGCCCACAGTCACCAGGGTGAGCTCCAGCAGCTCTCCATCGGCTGACAGTTTGGATTTGCCGATGTCGATATCCTGCGGCATAAATTCGAAGACGAATTCATCGCTGTCTCCGTCATCTTCCTTTTCCAACCGGGTAAATCTCAGCTTGCAGGGATCCCCGTCTGCCATCTCCAGCTTCTGCTCATGGACTTCCCCGGGGATCTCCACATGGGGAATATTCCCGGACAGGAATGAAAAAGCCTCCTCCCTGCTCATCTCCGGAGATGCTGCGACCACCGCGTGCTCTTTCAGATACCGGATGGCAACCACGAAATTCTTGGCAACCAGCGGATCAGAGAAAAACACTTCCACATCGTCGGTATAATCCTGCAGCACCCCGTTGCTGAAATTCCTGATGAAATCTCCCCTGTCTGTTCCCATCACTACCTGCAGCTTCCCCCATTTCACATCGATTTTCAGCTCCTCCGGGCTGATGTCTTCGGGATAAAGCACGTAACTGGTTTCCGTAACCCCCTCACCCTCTTCCGTCACCTTCCGCTCATATACGATCTGGTTCTGCATCTCCTGGTTCACGGTCAGTTTCTGCTCATATTGTTCATCTTCACTGAAGAGGGTGACCAGGTTTTCATCCATCCAGCCGTTCACTTCCTCCACCGAGGTAAATTCCCTGATATCTTCCAGACTGTTTGCGATGGCCACCTCCAGTGCCCGGACGATGTCCCTGGCCACATCGATCCCGGCTGCGGGAAACTCCATATCGGAATCATAACCGGTTACACTTTCCCCGGAAGTTTTCATGATGTAGTCCCGGTCGTCCCTCGTTTCCATTTCGATCGTGATCATATTCCGGGAAACTTCCAGAACGGGCTGTGGCGACATGTCCGCCAGGTAAAAGGAATAGCCCGTCTCTTCGGTCTCCCCGTCATCTTCGGTCCCGGTGATGGTCAGGTTCACGATCCCCGCCGGATTATCCGTATATTCCAGAACAGGCTGGAAGAGCTCATCCCCGCTCCTTACTTCACCCAGGTTTTCCTGCACAAATCCGAGGGCTCCCAGGTAACTGTCCCATGTCTGCCTTTCAGGAACCGTGCCGGCAGTCACATAATACATGGCATTCACTGTCTGCCTGGCCATTTCGATATCATCCGCGTAGATCATCAGCTCATCGGTGTATTCCCTCCCATCAGGTCCGTTCACCTCGATATAGTCCTTCCCGTCCCTGACGGGAACTGCCACGGCCAGTGATTTTCCCGACACTTCAAGCTTGACGGAAGCGGGATTGATATCGCTCAGGTCAAACTGGTATTCGAACGCCTCCTCATTCCCCTTTGCATCGACCGACCTGGAGGAGAGTTTTGCCAGGTACGGTTTATCACCCCGTGAAAACTGCTGTTCCCACTGTACATCATCATCCATGGCTTTCCCGATATTTTCCGTGAGCCAGCCGAAGGCAGCTTCACGGTCATCCCATGATGTTTCCGTTTCCGTGCATGATCCGATATGGGATTTCAGAAGGTCGATCAGCTTCCGGGTCACATCCACCTCGGTCATTCTCAGGCTCACCTCATCGGTATATTCATCCAGGGCACCATCCTCATAGCAGGTGATGAACTTCTGGGAGTTCCTGGTCTCCAGGGTGGTTTCCACGTATTTGCCCCTGGTCCTGAAATTGATTCCTTCCGGGTCGATGTCGGACAGGTAAAAGATCCACGACCGGCTTTCGACGGAACCTTTTTTGTCGGTGACGGACTCCCGGAATTCCACCTTGCAGTCATTCCCGTCCACGGTGGCAAATTCATAACGGTAGGTATCGTTCCCGATCACCATGTCACCAGTAAAATCCTGCAGCCACAGGATATTGCCCTGTGCGGCGGCACCGGTAGGGTTTAGAGCGAGGATGATCAGTGCCGGGATCATGAAAATCATGCGATGTGAGGACATAAGGCTAAAAGATCATTGGTTAGAATACCTAAAGATAGTTCAAAATGATTAGATTTGGTACACAATCGTCAATCCCCGATCGGCCATGAAAACCATCGTTGTCTATTACTCCAGGAAAGGTTCCAACAGATTCCTGGCGGAAAAAATCGCCTCGCGTCTTTCATGTGATATGGAAGCGATCCGTCCGCGGATCAATGTTTTTGCACTGTACCTCATGAGGATCCATGCGGGGATCCGGTCTTTGAAGCACGACATCGGTTCCTATGACCGGGTGATCATGGTCGGTCCCATCTGGATGGGCATGTTCGTGCCGCCGCTCAGGAGTTTTGTGAGAAGGTACGGCAGCCAGATCAGGAAACTGGTGTTCGTGACCTGCTGTGGCAGCACCTATGACAAAAAAGACGAGAAATTCGGACACGGCCATGTTTTCAGGGAGGTCGGAGAGATCCTGGGAGATAAGCTGGAGCTTACACAGGCTTTCCCGGTGGGACTGGTGCTCCCGGATGAGCATAAAGAAGACCCGGATGCTTTCATGAATACCCATCTGAACGACGAAAACTTCAAGGGAGAGATCGCTGAACGCTTCGAGGAGTTCATGAAGAAAGTGGACTGAGCCGGGTGCCTCAGAGGGCATTCAGGTCCCGGACAAAACCTTCGATCTCCCCGTCGCTGAATCCTTTCTCCTTTGCCGCCTCTTCCAGCGTTCCCCAGATGGGTTCTCCGCAGGCGATGCATTTGATCCCTTTGTCGGCAAGATACCTGACGGCATCCACCTTCAGGCGGACAAGGTCTTCAATGGTGATCTTCTTTGTAATCTCCATGGTGATTCTCCCGGTTATTTCCATTCCTTTGTTCCACGGGCCGCTGTCTACTGCAGGGTAGCCCCTCTCAGCTGAATGAGCACCACCCCGTTGGCACCCCGTGATCCGTAGGCGGCAGCTCCGCTGTCTTTCAAAACATCAATGGATTTGATCTCGCATGGATTGATCCATTCGATGGTTCTGACGACAACCCCGTCCACCACATAGAGTGCTTCATTGCTTCCGTAAAAGGACCGGCTTCCCCGGATGATCACCTGCCCGTTTTCCACTTCCACACCGGGGAACCGTCCCCTGAGGAGTTCGAAGATGTCGCTGTAGTGACAGAATTCATTGTCCTCCTGTTCAAGATTGCTCACCGCATAGCTCAGGTCCTGTTCATTCACATATCCGTAACCCACTGCGATCTCCCTGTTCCTTTCCGTGTTGATAAAAACGAGATTGACCAGGAGGGAATCGGTTTCAGGCCCGACCTTCACGTTCACCCGTTTGAATGCCTTTGGCCTGATCCGGATCACATCCTCATCCATACACACGATGGAGAACGCTCCCAGTGAATCGGATATGGCTGATGTACCGGCTTTTTTAGCCTCCACCCTGACATTCTGCACCGGGTAGGTATCATACATGGTCAGTTCTCCGTGGATGACCCGTGTCTGGGCCGCTGCGGAAATTGCCAGAATAAGGCCGGTGATGATGGTGATACAATGTTTCATGATTGTTTTGTTTTTACTTTGACTTATTCATACCTGTAAAGTTTAACGCGCTGCAGGAGTTCGTTGTCAGCCCTGAACTTCAATCCGGTCCCCGTCTTGTACTCCAGCGCTTTACCGGCCAGGTCATAGTCCAGCATGATGTCGTCCCCGTTGAGTCTCCTGCCCCGGATCCACTGTCCGTTCTCGAACCTGCCCTCATCCAGCTGTTCGATGGCAGCAACGGGCGGACCGGGCGTGGCCGGGGAAAAGGAGACCTGCACATTCCTTCCGTACAGGATGTATTCGTCCGGGTCCGTATGGATGATCAGGCAGTACCCGCCCCGCTCTCCTGCGCCCGGTGCCGCTCCCCATCCCCTGAAAAGCTCAACCAGGATCTCATATTCGCCCAGGATGATCTTCCCGGAAGGGCGTTTATCCGGCAGCAGGAGCACGGAGTTAATCCTGCCTTCCGCCTGTGCTTCCAGCACAAGCGGGGAAAATTCTTTCAGGATGGTATATGCCTCCGATACAGGTTCTTCCGTTTCGGGATCCTGGTCATACCCGGCGAGGATCCGTTCAATACCGAAGGGAGAATACCCGATGGCCCGGTGCCGGCCGACGGCATAGAACAGCTGTCCCGCCCCCTGCTCACCCGCCCTGGATTCCGGGATGAAAAGTGGATTGCCGTTTCGCGTATAGAGCGAGCAGATCTCCGGAAAATCCGGCAGGTAGATATCCGGACAATAGAGATCCACATCCGGTGCCCCGGCCCTCCAGAGATCCAGCACATGCGCCTGGGGGCCGCCCGAAGGGTAATCCCCGGGACGCCTGTCCTGCGGCTGAACGATCCATGCATTTACGAACAGCGGCAGCGGGTATTCATCTTTGCCTGCCTTCGCACATGCATTGATGAAACGCGCATAGTGCCATGCCATGAAAAGTTCATCTGTACGGACCCCTTTGCCGAAAACTTCTTCCCAGCTTCCCGATGGGCTGTATCCCGAGGAGGACCATCTTTTAAGCAGTTCCGGCAGCAGGGTCTCCCGGTTCCTTTCCAGGTATGCCATCAGTTCCCCGGGTACCGGCTCGCGGAAAGCCACGCTCGCGGCCTCACCGTGATCGCGCGGGGAGCCCAGGATCCCCACCTCGTTCTGCACCTGGACCATGATCACGGTCCTGTACAGTGAATCTTTCTCTGCCAGGTGGTTCATCATGGCCGCAAAGGCCCGCGCATCGCAGCGGAGGGTCTCCTCCCCGAAAACGGAGAGGATTTCGAGCGACCTTCCGTTTTCGGCCCTCACCCTGGGGAACCTGTCAACATCTCTCTTTACCCATCCGGGTACATAGTGGGACTGCCCGTTCTTCCAGGAACCGAACCAGAGGAGGATCAGCCTCAGATCATTGCTTCTCGCGTCACGGAGCAGGTCGTCCACCAACGCGAAATCGAATTCACCCTCGACAGGTTCCACGAGCGACCATTCCACGGCCGCCAGCACGGTGTTCATTCCGGAGGCTTTCAGCACAGGCCAGTACGGGGCCATGTATTCCCTGCTGGAGGAGCTTGAATTATGGAGCTCCCCGCCCAGGACCAGGAACGGTTCCCCGTCCACGATCAGCTGGGTCGCTTCTCCTCTTTTTTCAATTACCGGGAGGGGCCTCCCGGATGGCTCCAGGCAGGAGGTGCAGAACAGGGAAATGCCCAGGAGGACCGGTACTGCAAAGGTTTTGATGTGTTTCATTGGCGCTTAATAACAATAAATTTTGTTTCCCATCCGTCGAGGGAAATCCGGAGAAGGCGGCTGCCCTCCCCTGCGGTGACATGTTCGGCCGGAGTGATCTCTGCGGTGAATGCATCCCAGACCTGTATCTCGCCTTCACCCTCCAGTTCGGCATCAAAGGAGACCGGCCCGGTCCCTTCGTTGAAAAAGAAATACAGTTCCCCGTCATTTAATTCCCGGTGAAGGTATTTGACCCGGGGGAACGACGGGATGATCCTGACATCCGGCTCAGGCAGAAATCCGATCACCTCCGGCGTGATTCCGCCTTCTGCGGGGATCAGTGCCCCCGGGATCTCCGCGGGCGCTTTCGCATCCATAAAAGTTTTTCCCGTCATCAGCCTCGGGAGGTTTCCGGCGAAGATCACCTTCCCTCCGGCCGCGGCAAAGCGTTTGAGCATTTCCAGGGCTGTTTCCGACATGACACTGACCGACGGTACAATGATTGCCCTGTACGCCTGTCCGCTCAGGTTCACCAGGACATCGTCCCGGAGGGTGAGCGATGAGGAAAAGGCCTGTTCATCCACGAAATCAAAATCGATCTGCTGTTCCGTCAGCTGCCGTGAAATCTCCAGCAGGCTGCTGTCCGGTTCCGTGTCCCCGTACCAGAAGCTCAGCGTCGGGAAATAGACGCCCACCTGCGCGGCGGGTTGTCCCATGGAAAGCAGGTAGGAAGCCCTGTGGATATAGCTGGCAACGGGCGGGAAAGAATCCGACTGGAAGAAGCTCATCCTCCGGGGAGGCTGGCCGGTCACCTGCGGGGCACCGGTGCGGCGGCCGGTGGAAGCCGGCATGAACATGACCTGCACCGAATTGATCCCCCTGACAAGCTGGTAATCGATCACCCATTTCGCCTGGGAGACGTTCGGCCGGCGGGTATAGGCGGCAAAGCTTTCGGTAAAGGCCCGGGGCTTCTCGTAGAGGTGCGCCGCGGAGGAAGCCAGTTTCGGGTAATCCGCCACATGATCCATCCAGATCTGCGACCAGATTGCGTCCACACCGGGGACTCCCACATGCTGCATGTTCCTGAAATAATCGCCCGACGACCGCACCAGCCATGGGAGCTGGTCCTCGTGATTAAGATGCACGATGTATTCGATCCGGTTCTCCCTGCACCATTCGGCCTGGACCGTGAAAAAATTGTCCCTGAACAGGGCCGACCACACATCCCAGTAGTCGGCCTTCATCCGCCTGGCTTTTTCATCCGGCTCAGGGAGAAAAAAGGTGGCCAGGTGGGGTGTGATGTCATATCCCTTCTTTTCCCAGAATATTTCCGGCATCTTCGGGGTCCAGGGGGTATAGGCAAAATCGGGTTCGTCTCCCATGAAACCCATGAATGTTCTGCCGAATTCGTCGCCGATATACCTTTTGTACTGTTCGTGGGTCCACTCCATGAACTGCCGTGTGGCCAGTGGATCCATGTAATCCATCAGGGAAGCGGTGGTGTCTTTGCCGCGCGTGGGATTATTCACGGAACGCGTATTGGAGGAACGGTACCTATGTCCCGCCACGATCACCTGCCAGTTGCCATCCGGAACCTCCCACCCGAGCTCACCCGGGGAGACGTCCAGCACGATTGTTGAACCGTCATCCCCGTTATACGCAACCACGCTCAGGGCACCATGAGGCAGTTCCCTGGAAATTTTCTCACCTCCTTCCGCATCGAACTGGTCGATCACCACCAGTCCCCGCATCTTCAGATCGGGACGCTCGCTGCTGAACCTTCCTCCCGCAAAACCGCTGGGGTATTTGCCTTCGTCCTCGATCCAGACGGTCATTCCTCTTTTTTTCGCCTCCAGGACGGCGATCCTGACCATTTCAAACCATTCAGGCGAAAGGTATTTCGCGGTCATGCCGTATCCCGCCTCGAGCATCACCCCGCTGAATCCCATTGCCCTGATCCGGTCCAGGTCCCTTCTGATCACCGTGTCGGACATATGCCCGTCCCAGCCCCACCAGAGGATCATGCCGTATTCTGCGGGAGGGGATTTGAACCGGGCGGCGATCTCATCCATGCCCGGATTGCGGATCTCCTGCCAGGGTCTCTGGGCCGCTGCCCCGGTAAGGGTCAGCAGGAGAACCATTGAAACAATGCTGCTTTTCATGATCCGGTAACCATTCTGTTCCAAAAACCACTTCAATATATGATTTTTTGCGGTTCTCGGAACGATTCCCGGCATGAAAGCAGATCCTGGCCTGAAAGAGGTACCTAGCTCCTCGCTTACCTTCTTTTGTTGGCCTTCAGCTTCTTGATGTGCTGCTTGTGGCTTCTTTTATCCTTGTAGAAGCCATTGTTCCTGTAGATATTCTCCCCTTCCAGCATCAAGAGGCCGCGCCGCTGTTCTTCCACGGAAATCCTTTGCAGAGGGGAACATGAAGCGGCGAAAAGCAGTGCCAGAAATGCAAGCAGGATGACGGTTCCTCTGTTCATAGGCAACTATTAAATGGTTTCGAAAAAGACCAAACCCGAGTTGACTGAACTTCAGAGATTGAAAAATTGGCTTTCTTCCGGTTCTTTTATACGAAAAACAGCCGGAAGATGTTACGTTAATCGCTTCTGATCCCCCTGGCATCGTCGAGGGCACGAAACATGGCCAGGATGTTTTCCACAGGCACGTTGCTCTGTATGTTGTGCACCGTGTTGAATACATATCCGCCGCCGGGAGCGAGGATCTCGATATTTTCCCGCACTTCCCGGTACACCTCGGCGGGTGTCCCGAAAGGCAGCGTTCGCTGTGTATCCACGCCGCCTCCCCAGAATACGATCTCCTTTCCGAATTCCTTTTTCAGCCGGACCGGATCCATTCCGGCAGCAGAGATCTGCACAGGATTGAGGATATCAAAGCCGGCTTCGATCAGGTCTGGGATCAGCTCAAAGACGGCGCCGCATGTGTGTATGAAGGTTTTCCAGCCGGTGAGCTCATGGATCTTGTCGTTGACCGCTTTCTGGTATGGTTTGTATAATTCGCGGAAGGTATCCAGGGACAGGAAAAGTCCGTTCTGGGTTCCGAAGTCGGTCCCGCTCACAAAAACGACCTGGACCAGGTCGCCCACCGCCCCGGCCAGCAATTCCACATTTTTCAGGGCGATCTCGCACTGCTTTTCAAACACCCTCCTGATATAATCCGGATAGGCAAGCGTGGCCATGTACCACTCTTCCACCCCCCTGATCCCCCCCGGATGCTTCATCCAGGGGGCCGGTACCAGGGCAATATCGCCGAATGCCATGGCCGGCAGGGTCATATAGATCCCGTACCCGGTCTCCCGGTGATATTTTCCTGCCAGCGATGCAAAATGATCCACCTCCTCCCGTGACAAGATCCCGAACTCTTCTGTATTGTCTTCCGGGTTCAGGCGGTTGTAATCAGCCTTGCTGCCCGTATCGATGGCATCGAAAAAATAGCTCCCCACCGGCATCTTTGCCCGGGGAGGAGCTGCCAGGTCTCCTTCAGGATGCATCAGGATGGCCCCTTCGTCATCCACAGAATAATTGAAATCACCGGGGACCTCGACCCCGGTCCCGTCGTGCATGGCAAACGGCTTCCACCGTTCATTCCTGAATCCGAACATATTCTTCGGCGGGTCGATCCCCACCACATCCAGCCGGAGCCGCTCCCGCATCGCTTCATCGATCTCCCCCAGCATCTGGTACGGTTCGGTGACCTTTACCCGGTAGCCCGGGTTCCCGAACAATGCTTCCCTGAGCCGGTGAACGGCACAGACACCCATCCCGGTCTGTCCGCCTGCTCCGATATCCACCACCAGCCGGTCGGGTTCCCGGTGATGAATGGTTTCGATAAGTCTTTCGCGTGAGGTCATGTGCTGTCTCATTTCGATTGGTCCTTCCCTGTCAGCAGCGCCTCCACTTCCTCAAGCGTCCTGCCTTTTGTCTCCGGCAATCTTCTCAGGATGAACAGAAAGCCCAGGAAACAGATGCCAGCGAAAAGCCAGAAAGTGCCATGCGTACCCAGCGCTTCGTTCAGGACGGGGAACAGGATCACAAGCAGGAAGCTGCCGATCCAGAGCGTTGTCGTGGCAAGGGACATGGCCGCACCCCTGACCCGGTTGGGAAAGATCTCCGAGAGAACGACCCAGGTGACCGGCGCCAGTGTCATCGCATACACGGATATGCCCCCCAGGATAAAAACCAGCACAGCCATGCCGGCGAAGCTGAAATAGTAACCGGCACCGATCAGGAGATAGACCACCGACAGGCCCAGTGATCCCGTGATCATCAGGGCCCTCCTTCCCCACCGGTCCACCGTCCGGATGGCCACGAATGTAAACACCAGGTTGATGACCCCGGTGATCACGATGTTGAACAGGGTATCGCTGACCCCGTAGCCGGCTGCGGCAAACACTTCCTCGGCATAATTAAAGACCACGTTGATCCCGCACCACTGCTGAAAAAATGCCAGGACCATCCCGAGCAGGAGGATGGGGAAGATGCTCCTGGAAAAAAGGGATCTGAAATCAACCTTTCCAGATATTTCCCTGAAGGTTGCCCTGATTTCACCGATCCGGTCTCCGGCATACCCAGTCCCCCCGATCCGCTCCAGGATGCCGCGGGCTTCCTCATTCCTCCCTGCTTTCACCAGCCATCTCGGGCTCTCGGGAACAGCGAACAGCAGGATGAAAAAGAGGAATGCCGGAACCGTCTCTGCCCAGAACATCCACCGCCAGCCCATTTGTCCGTTCCAGGACTCAAGGATGAACCGGTCGGCTGCCCCATCGGGGACCGGCCTGGCAATGAGCCAGTTCACAACCTGGGCCAGCAGGATACCCACCACGATGGTCAGCTGGTTCAGGGAAACGAAACGCCCCCGCAGGTCCGCCGGCGACATCTCCGAAATAAAGACGGGCGAAACGGAGGATGCGATGCCGATCCCGATCCCTCCCCAGATCCTGAAAAACACGAACTGTCCGACGGAGCCAGACAACCCGGTACCGACGGCCGAGGTGGTGAAGAGGATCGCGGCGGTAAAAAGGGCCATTTTCCGTCCGAACCGGTCACTGATGATGCCCGAGCCCAGGGCGCCGGCAACGCACCCCAGCAGGGCGCTACTCATCACCCATCCCTGCATCCCGGGGATACCGCTGATGAGAAAGAATTTTTCGTAAAAGGGTTTTGCCCCGCCGATCACCACCCAGTCGTAACCGAACAGGAATCCTCCCAGGGCTCCGATCAGCGCGATCCTCAGTATATAAGAAATGTTGTATCCTGACATCCGTACGATTGATCGCTCAGAAGGTGAATATACACATAACTCCTTAACCGGTATGCACGGAAATCGAAGGGATTTTTTTCAAGCGCCCTGTTCAGGTTGTTCAGTGCCTTTTTTGCTTCCCCCGATTTCAGGTAACACAAACCCCGGACATAATACGCCTCCCCCAGGTTCCCGTCGTAGGTCAGCGCAAACCTTGTCAATCGCAGTATTGAATCCGGCAATCCTTCCGGCAGTACGGGGTCGCGGTCGTGTTCGTCACATACAGCCATTGCCAGTCCCGCGTAGGCAGGGGCATGTTCAGGAACCTTCTCCAACGTCCTGAGGTACAGACCGGTGGCTTCGGATAACGCCACGCTGTCCGTGTGATCGGTCCAGTAGGCAGTATGTCTCTCCCTGGCCATCAGATACACATCATCTGCGGTCAGTCCGCCGGACGCATCCGGATCCGGGTCATCCCCGGAGAAGGCACCCGCGATTTCCTCAGCGGGACTTTCATCTGCATGGGAACTTTCCGACCCGTTGCCCCTGGTGATCACCAGGAAAACCACCAGGCCGTAAGCCACGCCGAGGCTGATCAGGATCACGGCCAGGACGGCCCGTTTCAGCTTCTGCCGGCGGCGGGATGGTATACCGGGATTGCCGTGCATATAGGACCGAAATTGATAGCCTGCAATTTAAGGCAGCGGCAGGAACAAACCAAATGCATCACCGGAAGGTTACCTGACCGGTCGTTATCGTCTAAATAAAAAAAGATCAATGAAGCAGTTTGCTGCGGCAGCATATATCGCGGTCCTTGTTTTCACAGTTGCCGATCTCCGGGGAAGCACCCAAATGCCAGCCGGACAACAGGATCGCCATATCAGCCATGCAGCTTCCGATATTTGTTCTTACTCATCCGGTTTCATGGATCTTACCCGGTATGATGCCGACAGGGAACCTGACATCAGCTTCGCACAACATCTGCTTCCTTCTGTAAACAAGTTTTCTCTCCCGGCCGTTTTTGCTGGAAAGCATGCCGAAAACCTGAGAAAATGTACGATATCTGACTATATATACAGTTCCGAATTTCAGGTGATCCGGTTTGAAGGAGCTGATATCATCCATCCTTTCAATTGTTTCTGGTAGTCCGTACCCCACTGTTCATCAATCATTCATCTTTCATCACTCATTATTCATCATTCATTAAAAAACAATCATATGGACTATTTTAATCTGGCAGTATGGGTCACAGTGATACTGACCCTTATTGCACTCGCGATTCATTTTTATTACAGG
>JAXGMU010000086.1:0-13850 GCA_040768485.1 Bacteroidales bacterium | reverse complement strand
GTGACGGGGATGACCTCCGCATCTTTCATGTTGTTCCGCATGTAGTACCAGGCACCCATGTTCTCGGGTTCTTCCTGAACCCAGAGGGTCAGCATGTTGTTCCTGTACTTGCGAAGGATCCGTCTGACCTGTTCCTCCGGGAAAGGAAAGATCTGTTCGAGGCGGATCAGGGCGATATCCTTCACCCCCAGCTTCTGTTTTCTGGACAGCAGGTCGTAATAGATCTTGCCGCTGCAGAACACCACGCGCCTGACCTCTTCCACTTCTGTATCGGGATCGTCAAAGACCATTTCGAACTTTCCTTTTTCAAGGTCTTCCATCCGGGAAACGCATTGCGGATGTCTGAGCAGGCTTTTGGGAGTGAAAACGATCATCGGCACCCTGCTCTTTTTCTTCATATGGTTGCGAAGGGCATGGAACAGGTTGGCCGGGGTGGTCGGGTTGATCAGGTGCATGTTGCTTCTGGCTGCCAGGTTGAGGAACCGTTCCATGCGCGCGCTGGAATGTTCGGGTCCCTGTCCCTCATACCCGTGAGGCAGGTAGAGCACCAGTCCGTTCATGATACCCCATTTCTCTTCCGCACTGGAAATATACTGGTCCACGATCACCTGTGCAACGTTTGCGAAATCTCCGTACTGAGCTTCCCAGATGGTCAGGTTTTCGGGTGAAGCCATGGCATACCCGTACTCAAAACCGAGCACCCCGTATTCATTCAGCGGTGAATTGAAGATGTTGAACGGGGACTGTTCTCCGCTGATGTGCTGCAGGGGGAAATAGCTTTCGGTGGATTCGGTGACCACCATCCCCGCATGCCTGTGTGAAAAAGTCCCCCGCACACTGTCCTGTCCGCTGATCCTGACGGGATGTCCTTCGAGCAGGAGGGAGCCGTATGCCATCAACTCGCCCAGTGCCCAGTCCAGCTGGTCCTCCCGGATCATTTTCTCCCTTTCTTCCACCAGTCTGGTTGTCTTTTTGAAAAAGGCTAGGTCTTCGGGAAGATGGTTGATCCTGGTGGCGACATGCTTCAGCGTTTTCAACGGAACACCGGTCTGCAGCGTCTCCCGGAAATCCTTTTCCCGGGCATACTGCATCCCCTGCCATTCGGTCTGAAGGAATTGCTGGATGGTCACTTTCTTCTTTTTTCTCGAAACGGACAGTTTCTCTTCCAGCAGCGCATCAAATTCCGTTTCGGCCCGGTCGGCATCTGCGCTGTCCATGATCCCCTGCTCGATCAGGGTCTGCCTGTAAATATCCCTTGTATTGGGATGTTTCTCAATGGCCCTGTAGAGGATGGGCTGGGTGAATCTGGGCTCATCTCCCTCATTGTGACCGTATTTCCTGTACCCCAGGATGTCGATGAACACATCGGTGTGAAACAGCTGCCTGTATTCCATGGCCAGCCTCATCACATGGATCAGTCCCTCCACATCATCCCCGTTCACATGCCAGATGGGCGCTTTGATCACTTTCCCCACGTCGGTGCAATACGTACTTGAGCGGCCGTCCAGGTAATTGGTGGTGAAACCGACCTGGTTATTGATGACCAGATGGATCGTACCCCCCGTTTTGTAACCTTCGAGCTCGGACATCTGGACAACCTCATACACCACCCCCTGTCCAGCAATGGCAGCGTCCCCGTGTATGACCACCGGAACCAGCTTGTTGTAATCACCTTCATAGATGCGGTCGATCCTGGCCCTGGACACACCCTGTATCACCGGGGAGGAGGACTCCAGGTGGGAGGGATTCGGGACGATGTTCAGAATGACCGGATTGCCTTCCGCGGTCCGCACCGTATTCCCGTAACCAAGGTGGTATTTCACATCCCCCAGGCTGATGTGTTCTTCATAGGTCTCTCCTTCAAACTCCTTGAATATATTTTCCACGGGTTTCTTCAGGACGTTTGCCAGCACATTCAGCCTTCCCCTGTGCGCCATGCCGATGTTGAACTCTTTCACACCGCGTGCGGATCCCGTCTCTACCAGGTCGTTCAGGGCAGGGATCAGAATTTCGGTTCCTTCGATGGAAAAGCGTTTCTGGCCAGTGAATTTTTTGTGGATGAATTTTTCGAATCCGATGGCCTCCTTCAGCCAGTGGTAGATTTTCAGTTTTTCTTCCCCGGTGAAAACCGTGCGGTTTTTACCCTTTTCGATCTTTTCCTGCAGCCAGCTGATCTTTTCCGGATTCCTGATGAACATGTATTCCGATCCGATATGGCCACAGTATGTCTGTTTCAGATGGTCTACGATCGTCCCCAGGGTTGCTTTGCCGATCCCGATCTCCATCCCGGCATGGTAGGCGATACCCAGGTTCTGCTCCGACAGCCCGTAGTTCTCCAGATCCAGCGTGGGAAAGTACTTCCTACGTGTGCGGACTGGGTTTGTTTTTGTGAACAGGTGACCCCGTTTCCGGTATGCATTGATCAGGTTGATCACCCTGAATTCTTCGCCGAAGGTGAGGCTTTCTGATTCCGGGTGACTGAAATCGCGCCTGGCCAGGTCGAATCCCCTGAAAAAATGGAGCCAGCTGGGGTCAATTGAACCGGGGTCTTCCCTGTATTTCTGGTAGAGCGCTTCAACGGCTTCTGTGTCAAGGTGCTGCAGGAAGGACAGGTCATCCATCAGATAAGAATCCAGGTTTTACAGGTAACAAACGGAGGCTCATTTTGTTGTAAGAGCCGGCCGGTTACCGGATCTCACTAAAATATTTCATGAACTGCATCCGCTCAAAGGACGCGGGATTCTTCTGGTATTCTTCAGTGGCTTTTCCCCTGAAGGCATCCAGGGACGAAAATCCCTTTTCGTCCATCCAGTTCTCCACCCTCTTCAGGATCCTGCCGATCTGGTCCGGGCCATTTTTATAGAGGGTGGAAGCCACCTGGACGGCCGATGCGCCCGCAAGCAACATTTTGATCACATCCTCCCCTGCATGAATACCGGTGGATGCTGCCAGGTCGCAATCCGACCTGCGTGACATGATCGCGATCCATCTGAGTGTTTCCGACTGCTCCTCGGGTGTGGAGAAATATTTTCCTTTCACCATGGAGGCCTTATCAATATCGATGTCGGGAGTATAGAAACGGTTGAACATGACAATTCCGGATACCCCCGTTTCCGAAAGGGCTTTTACCGTGAGTCCCAGCCGGGTGAAATAGCGGCTGATTTTGATGGATACGGGAAGGGAGACCACTTCCAGCACTTTTTCGATGATCCTGAAATAGACCTTTTCAAATTCCTTGCTGTCAAAGTCGGCCGGATTCAGGAAAAGATTCAGTTCCAGTCCGTCCGCTCCTGCCTCTTCTATTTTCCTTGTGAAGTGGGTCCAGTCCTCGTACGAAACACAATTAATGCTGGCGATGATGGGAATGGATACTTCCTTCTTCGCATTCCTGATCAGATCCAGGTATTTCTCCAGGCTGTCTTCCCTGATATGCAGATCGATGTAATCCAGTGTTTCGGAAAGCCCCGAGTAGATCATCTGGCTTTTTTGCGCCTCCCTGAGCCGCTCATCCACCTCGAGCAGGATCTCCTCCTCGAAAATGGATTTGAGTACCACCGCACCCGCACCGCTCCGGGCAAGGGTTTTAATGCTTTCCACCGAACCGGTCAGACCGCAACTTCCTGCGATGACGGGATTCTCCAGGGACAGTCCCATGTATTCTGTTGCAAGTTTCTTATTCATTGTCAGGATTTTTAGGATCAGATTTTTCGTACTCTTCAGGTTCAGGTTTTCAGGGCCGGTGCCCCGTCAAGGGCACAAAATTATAAAAAAGAATCATTCTTATCCGATCATGAGCACCTTGGCTCCCCGGATTTTCCTCTCTTTGAGTTCCAGAAGGGCAACATTCGCATCCCGGAGCGGATACTCCAGGATATCAGGTCGGATCGGGATCTCGGCTGCCAGTTGAAGGAACTCACTGACGTCGTTCCGGGCCACGTTGGCCACGCTTTTTATCTCCTTTTCCATCCAGAGATGAACAGGGTAATCAACTTTCAGCAGTTCTTTCCTGTCATTGTCTTCTTTCCTGATGGCATTGACGACCAGCCTCCCTCCCGGCCTTAGAACCTTCAGGGCAGCCACGACAGGTTTCCATACCGGCGTTGTGTCAATGATACTGTCGAGCAATTCAGGAGGCCTCTCCCCCGTATCGCCCGCCCATGTGGCTCCGATCTCCATCGCAAATTCTCGCTCTGCGGGACTCCGGGCAAATACGAATATCTTCGATTCCGGGAAGCGGTACCTGGCCATCTTCAGGACCAGGTGGGCGGAGGCTCCGAATCCGGTCAATCCCAGATTCCGACCGTCTTTCAGCCCGGTGAGTTTGAGGGAACGGTATCCGATGGCGCCGGCGCAGAGAAGGGGGGCGGCCTCGGCATGGGAAAAAATTTCCGGGATGGGGAAGGCGGATGCTGCAGGTACGGTCATGAATTCGGCATAACCCCCGTCGGCATCCCTTCCTGTTGCCCGGAATTCGCTGCACAGGTTCTCGTTCCCTTCAAGGCAGTAACTGCATTTCCCGCAGGAGGAATAAATCCAGGCCACCCCCAGCCGATCGCCTGTCTGAATTCCTTTTACATGATCCCCGATGGCCTCCACGATCCCCACCACCTGGTGTCCAAGGATCACGGGCAGACGGGGAGGGGGAGTCCTGCCCTCAATCTCATCCAGTTCGGTATGGCATACCCCGCAGGCGCGGACCCTCAGCAGCAGGTCCTTATCTCCCGGGGCGGGATCCGGGACATCGGACATTACAAGGGGTTCTTTTTCCTTCCGAAGATCTGCGAGCTTTTCCAGGATCATTGCTTTCATATCCAGTCTAAGATAGCCAATTTAATTCTATTCGGCATGTTCCTTTCGTATCCTGGATGTTTTGATTATTTTCAGGTCCTGTTGGGTTTTTTTAGAAATGATAGAATAACCTGGATGAATAAAATTGTTGAGAAAGTCTATTTTTCCGGATCTGTGGTCAAACTGGTTGTTGAGGCACCCCGGATAGCGAAAAGTCGAGAAGCAGGTCATTTTGTGATCGTGCGGACGGGTGAAAAGGGTGAACGCATTCCCCTGACCATCGCGGAGGCGGATCCTGTAAGGGGAACCATCACGCTGATTATTCAAAAAGTGGGTGTGACATCAGCCAGGCTATGCAGCCTGGAGGAGGGTGACCATATCACCGATGTGGTCGGTCCCCTGGGAAAAGCCACCCATATTGAGAAGGTGGGCACCGTGCTGGCTGCCGGCGGGGGAGTCGGGGTGGCGCCCCTGCTTCCCATCGTGGAAGCTTTAAAGCAGGCGGGGAACAAACTGATCACCGTTCTTGCCGCACGGACAAAGGAGTTGATCATTCTCGAGGAGGAGATGCGTACCCACTCGGATGAAGTGATCATCATGACCGACGACGGATCCTATGGAAAAAAAGGTCTTGTCACAGGTGGCATGGAGGAGGTCATCGAACGGGAAAAGGTGGACCTGTCGGTGGTCGTGGGACCGGCAGTGATGATGAAATACGCTTCCATTCTGACCGGAAAACATAACATTCCCACAGTAGCCAGCCTGAATACCCTGATGATGGACGGGACGGGGATGTGTGGTGCCTGCAGGGTGTCGGTGGATGGAAGAACAAAGTTCGTTTGTGTGGACGGACCTGAATTTGATGCACACAAGGTGGACTTCGATGAAATGCTGCTGAGGCTCGATGCATATAAACCGGCTGAGGCTGCAGCATATGACCGGTATAAGGAATGTCACGCCAAAGCTTAGCCCATGGATAACTCAGAAGAAAACCTGAAGCAGGAACGCGCACAGAAGTGGCGGGTGGAGCTGCGGGGGAAAAAGAAGAACAGCGAGCGGACAAGGCTGGAGCGGGTGTCCATGCCGGAGCAGAATCCCGATAAGCGGAACAAAAATTTTATAGAAGTCAATCTGGGCCTGAACGAAGCCCAGGCGGTCACAGAAGCCAGCCGCTGCCTGGATTGCGTTAACCCAACCTGTATCACGGGTTGTCCCGTGGAGATCAACATCCCAAAATTCATCAAGAAGATCGAAGCGGGTGATTTTATGGGTGCGGCGCAGGTACTGAAAGAAACCAACACACTTCCTGCCGTGTGCGGACGTGTCTGTCCCCAGGAGGTACAGTGCGAGCAGGCCTGTTTCTATATACAGAAGCTAAAGAAACCAGCCGTGGCCATCGGTCATCTTGAAAGATTTGCGGCGGATTACGAGCAGCAGAGCGGAACGATCTCGGTTCCGGTGATCCCCTCGGGCAACGGGATAAAAGTAGCGTCCATCGGCTCTGGTCCCGCGGGACTGGCTTTTGCAGGGGATATGGCGAAACTGGGGTATGAGGTCACCGTATTCGAGGCACTTCATGAGATCGGGGGAGTGTTGAAATACGGGATCCCCGAGTTCCGGCTCCCTAACAAGATCGTGGATGTTGAGATCGACATCCTGAAGAAAATGGGTGTGAATTTCGTGACCAATTTCATCGTGGGTAAAACCACAACCGTCGAAGAGTTGAAAGAGGAAGGATTCAGGGCTTTCTTTGTGGGAAGCGGTGCGGGACTGCCTAATTTTATGCACATCCCGGGGGAGAATTACATCGGGATCTACTCTTCAAATGAATACCTGACCAGGGTGAACCTGATGCACGCGGCCGATCCGGATTTTGACACGCCCGTAATCAGCGGGAAGAAGGTGGCGGTCATCGGAGGGGGAAATACGGCCATGGATGCAGTAAGGACCTCAAAGCGGCTGGGAGCCGAACGATCCATGATTGTATACCGAAGATCCGTTGAGGAGATGCCCGCAAGGGTGGAAGAGATCAAGCACGCGAAGGAGGAAGGGATCGAGTTTTTGAACCTGCACAATCCGGTGGAATATTTTGCCGACGGCCAGGGAAGGGTGAACAGGATGAAACTACAACGAATGGAACTTGGGGAACCCGATGCATCCGGAAGAAGAAGGCCCATTCCCATTGAAGGTTCGGAATATGAAATCGAAGTGGACATGGTGGTGGTGAGTGTGGGGGTTTCTCCAAATCCATTGATTCCCGCCAGCATGAAACAACTCAGGATGACCTCATGGGGAACGATCCAGGTGGACCCGGACACCATGCAGTCCTCCATCCCTGAAATGTTCGCGGGAGGAGACATCGTCAGGGGAGGGGCCACGGTGATCCTGGCCATGGGTGATGGAAGGAAAGCAGCGGCAGCCATGGACAGATTCCTCAGTAACAGATCAAATGAGAATTAATTATTAAATTTGCAGCCTCCAGAAAAACCTACTGTAATGACGATTGGAGTTCTGAGGGAAGGTGATCATGAAAACAGGGTGTGCTTGCTGCCCGAACATATTCCTTCCCTGACCAAAAAAAACATCTCGGTCATCGTCGAGGCGGGAGCAGGGAAATCTGCTTACGCAGATGATGAACAATACGAAGAAACAGGGGCAAAGATCCGCAACAGGAGCCAGGTAATTAAGGAAGCCGATGTGTTGCTTACCCTCACCCTCGCTGACGATGACCGGCTCCCTGAAGGTAAAGTACTCATCTCGCTCTTGAATCCCCTGAGCAACAAGCCACTTGTGAAAAAGCTTGCGGGATCTGGAGTCACCTCCTACAGCCTGGACATGATCCCGCGTTCCACCCGGGCCCAGGCGGTGGATGTGCTCTCTTCCATGGCGACAGTCGCAGGCTACAAAGCAGTGCTGGTCGCCGCTGCCCGGTTACCCAATTTCTTTCCCATGTTCATGTCCGCATCCGGAACCATCAAACCTTCCAGGGTGCTGATCCTGGGGGCAGGTGTGGCCGGACTTCAGGCACTTGCCACCGCCAGGAAGCTGGGGGCGGTGGTGGAAGTCTTTGATGTCAGGTCCGCCGTCAAAGAGGAAGTTCTCAGCCTGGGCGGCAAATTCGTGGAGGTGGAAGGAGCGGTGGACGATGCATCGGCCGGGGGATATGCAGTGGAGCAAACGGAGGATTACAAACGCAAGCAAGGAGAGCTGATCCAACAAAGGGCCAGGCAGTCCAATGTGATCATCACGACAGCCCAGATCCCCGGAAAAACTGCCCCGATCCTGATTCGCAAGGAAACTGTCCTGGCCATGAAGCCTGGATCCGTGATCATCGATCTGGCAGCGGCCACGGGAGGCAATTGCGAATTGACCAAAAAAGACGAAACCGTGGAGCATCAGGGGGTGACCATCATCGGTCATTCGAACTTTCCTTCCACAATGCCCGTGGATGCCAGCAGGATGCTGGGAAAGAACGTACTTAATTTCATGGAGCTGATGGTCGATGATGAGGGGAAACTGAACCTGGATGTGGAGGATGAGATCATACAGAAAACCTGCATCACCAGAAACGGTGACATTGTGAATGAAAGGATCCGGGAAAATTGAGCATACAACTGAATTTCAAACCTGACTAATCATATGGAAAGCATTTTACAGTTTTTCTATTCGAACAAGGAAACCATTTTTATCATTGCCCTGACCATCTTTCTCGGGCTCGAGGTCATTTCAAATGTGCCTTCGGTCCTCCACACCCCGCTGATGTCAGGTGCAAACGCCATCTCCGGCGTGATCATCATCGGCGGGATCATCCTGGTAGGTCATGCGGACCTGGCAAACCTTACAGAAGGGGGCAATCTGCTGAACCTGATCCTGGGAATTTTCGCCCTGCTATTTGGAACGCTGAATGTGATCGGAGGTTTTGTGGTCACCGACCGAATGCTGGAGATGTTCAAAAAGAAAAAGAAATAATCCGGGAAGATCATGACGACAGCCATCACGAACGGAGATATCATTCTCGAATTCAGCTACCTGCTCTCAGCGATCTTTTTTGTAATCGGACTGAAAATGCTGAGTAATCCCGAAACCGCCAGGAGAGGGAACCTCTGGGCGGCCTCAGGAATGCTTCTGGCCATGATCACCACCATTGTCCTTCACAGGGACTCACATGGCGACGGGATCCAGCCAGGCAATCTGGCGATCATCCTGGCAGCCATCGTGCTGGGAGGTATCTTCGGGACCCTGGTTGCCCGACGCATTAAAATGACCGCAATGCCGCAGCTTGTTTCTTTATTCAATGCGAGTGGCGGTGCGGCATCCGCACTGGTTGCCCTGATAGAATTTTCAAACCCGGAGAATGAATCGGCGCTTGTTACGCTGCTGGGACTTGTGATTGGGAGCATCGCATTCAGCGGGAGCGTGATTGCGTACGGCAAACTGGACGGGAAGATCAGGGATATTTTTTCCCGGTGGATGACCTACATCAATTTGCTGATCCTGGCAGGGGTGTTGTTCCTGCTGGTCCTCGTCCTGATTTCCGGAATGCCTTTTGAAACAAAACAGGTACTCGTCTATGTCCTGCTCGCTGTTTCACTCATATACGGAGTTTCCTTTGTTATGCCCATCGGCGGGGCCGATATGCCCGTGGTGATCTCCCTTTTGAACAGCCTGACAGGGATCGCAGCTGCAATGGCGGGATTTATTTACCAGAACCAGGCGATGATCCTGGGGGGTATTTTTGTGGGCGCAGCAGGGATGATTTTAACCCTCCTCATGTGCAAGGCCATGAACCGTTCATTGATCAACGTGATCATCGGGGCCTTCGGTGGGGGAGGTGCCGGGATAGATCGCGAGAAAGGAACCGTGAAAGAGATCTCGGTTACTGACGCAGCGGTGATGCTGAATTACAGCAGCAGGGTGGTGATCGTACCCGGCTACGGTCTGGCCGTTGCGCAGGCTCAGCATATCTGCAGTGAGATGGACCAGCTGCTGGAGTCCAACGGTGTGGAGGTGAAATATGCCATTCACCCGGTGGCGGGCCGCATGCCCGGACACATGAATGTGCTGCTGGCAGAGGCCGATGTACCCTATGAAAAACTGGTGGAAATGGATGAGATCAATCCGGATATGCCCAAAACGGATGTGGTGGTGGTGATCGGGGCCAACGATGTGGTCAATCCCGCCGCACTGGATGATCCGTCGAGTCCCATCTACGGAATGCCCATCATCAAGGCCCACGAGGCAAAGAATGTGATCGTGATGAAGCGCGGAATGGGAAAGGGTTATGCAGCAATTGAGAACTTCCTGTTTTACGCGGACAATACCCGCATGCTGTTCGGGAACGCCAAAGACTCACTTCAAAAATTGGTCACCGAGATAAAGTCGCTCTGATTTTCGTTACATTTATTAACAGAAGCCGAAATGTTCTTTTAACAATTCGGCTTTTTTTTTTCAGATATCGAGAATTGTATAATAAAAAAATCTCATCTCAGAGGGTAGCGGCCTATGTTCATCCAGAAATTGCTATGATTCATCAAATTAGGCACTGAAATTCCTCAATAGTTAATAACCCGTAAAGCTTCAAATAAGTTGACGCTAACAATAATATTAATTTTGAAACCATACTCTTTTTACTGCGTATGACTCCTTAAAAAAATAAGCAGTCAGGATTAAAGAGGACTTTTCATATACAGTGAGAAAAGAAGCCATGTTCAAAGAGTCTGTGATGATGGTGAATGTATCGTACATTGAATATTGATAATTGGAACATAGCTTTCTTGCCCATCTAAAATTCGAGCCCAAGTCTGCTTGTTTCAGGTCATCCAAAGTGCTGTATCTACCTTTGAAAGATATAAGATAATGTAGATTACGGTAATAGATTGGGTATAATGGACAACGAGAATTAGTATTGGGTGCGCCCCAACGAAATAGAACCACTCAAAATCATCGGCCGGCAGAATTCACGCTTGTACCGAAAGGATACCTTCTGCTCGTATTTCTCCTTTTTGCTAATCATGCTTTAGGTCAGACCTACCGAATCAGTGATGGAGGGACGGTTTCCACCTGTTCCGGAAGTTTCTATGACAGCGGTGGGCCCAGCAATGATTATTCAAACAGGGAAGATTATGTAATGACATTTTGCTCATTGAGCAGTGGTCCTATTACGGTAGACTTCAATTCATTTAGTACAAGGACTGGGGATATTCTGCATATCTATGATGGTCCTACAACCGGGAGTCCTGAAATTGCCACACTTGTTGGGAACCTTGGATCAGGAGCGGGAACTTATACCTCTTCAGGTACTTGTCTTACCTTTTATTTCGAATCTAATAACAATAATGTCCGACCTGGCTGGGAAGCAACGCTAAGTTGCACTGATCCATGTGCAGGATTACCTGTATTAACATTTGACCCAATAACGAACGTTTGCGAGGATGATGGTCCGTTTGACTTGACAGAAGCCTCACCCGCCGGCGGGACATACAGTGGACCAGGCATTACAACCTCCCCTGAATTTGATCCTTCAGATGCAGGGGCTGGTATTCATACAATAACTTATACATACACGGATATCAATGGGTGTACAGGCAGCATCGACCAGACCATTGAAGTAGAGCCACTCCCAACCTTCGGGTACCAATATACTACATCCCTTACCGTTGATGCTGCCTCCGGCTCTGAGGACTTAACGGACTTCCCAGTATTAATTCACGTGAATTCCGCACCTACAGCCGATAATCTCAGGTCGGTAAGTAATGGTGGCCACGTAGAAAATGTAAATGGATTTGACATTGCTTTTCTGGATGAGAATTATAGCCTGCTGGACCATCAGATTGAATCGTATAATCCGGTTACAGGGGAATATGTTGCCTGGGTAAGAATGCCATTGTTATCAAGTTCGTCCCCGACTACCATCTATATGGCATATGGGAATCCGGGAATTTCCACCGATCCATCCTCCACAGATGTTTGGGTGAGCAGCTACAAGGGAGTCTGGCATTTAAACGGTGATGCAATTGATGCAACCAGTACCGGCAATGATGGTGCTGAATCAAATACGCTGGATGTGGCAGGAGTGATCGGTGGTGGAAAAGATTTTAATGGCTCCAATTCTTATATCCGGTTTAATCCGCTTACGGGTATGACCTCCAATGACGAAAATCAGTCACTTTCTGTATGGGCATACTATAATTCAGCACCTGGCGATGTGGAGAATTTTTTCTCCATTCAGAATCCAGGATCAGCTGTACAGATTGGATTCAGAGGAGGGGTTGTTGTGGCCTGGAAATGGGGAGGAACAATCCTGGCCAATTCAGGTTATGCTCCGTCAGGTGGAACATGGCACCATTATGTATATACGTTCGACGGAACTACCCATCATCTATATATTGATGGGGTCGAAGCAGGCAGCTCAAACGTTGCACCCCAGGTATTAATACCGACGGAAGGTAATCTGGGCAGGTATAACAATGGAGAGTATTTTGATGGCTGGTTAGATGAGGCTCGATATTCTATCTCGACATTATCAGCTGGTTGGATTGCTACAGAATATTCCAATCAATTTAATCCTTCTGGCTTTATCTCGTTTGGCAGCGAACGAGTGACAACAGATACCATCTCGGTGGGGGTCTGTATCACCTCCTATCCGTTGGATGAAGGATATCCGGCAGGAGGCATTTACAGTGGGACCGGTGTATCTGGTTCGACTTTCAATCCTTCTGTTGCAGGCGTAGGAACTCATACGCTTACCTACACATATAATGCTGGCGCATGTACCGGAGCGTTAGATTCTAAAGTGTTTATTGTTACGCCGGCCCCTATTGCGCCAGTGGCATCAGATGTTGCCTGTTGCGTGAGCAACATACTTGATCTCACCGCTTCCGGTACCAACCTCACCTGGTATTCTGATGCCGGATTGACGACAAAAGTTGGATTTGGATCTCCTTTTGCAACTGGTCAAACAACAACCGGTAACTACACTTACTACGTAACGCAGACAGTCAATGGATGTGAGAGTCCGGCTACTGAAGTGACCCTCTCCATCTTAAATGTAACTCTCAGTGGAACACTCACATCCACAAGCCCGGTTTGCAGCGGAGACTACACATTTGCAGAACTAACAGGTTATTCGGGTAATGTCATTGAATATAATTATTCAACTGTAAGTAGCACAGGGCCCTGGACTACTATTAGTCATCCGTATGACACACTTACCTATGGCCCGGTAAGTTCAGATATATGGTTGAGGACGCTGGTTCAAGCCGGAACTTGTCCCCAGGCTTATTCCAACGTGGCTGCTGTTGTAAATAGCCAGCTTAGTGTGGCCCCGACTTCAGCGAGTTCGGACCGAAATAATATCTGCCCCAATGATGGAAACATTGTACTCTCCTATTCTGGAGGCACCCTGGGCACTGGAGCTAGTGCAGAATGGTACTCAGATGACACTTTTAGCACTCATGTTGGAACTGGAAATAACCTATCTGTTCCAACACCGGCAGGAACTACCACCTATTATGTTCGTTTTGAAGGTGACTGCAACATTACTTCAGCACAGAGTGTAAATGTGATCATTGAAGATATCACACCACCGACGTTCACAGCTCCTGCAGATATTACCATATACTCAAATGCTTCATGCGCTTATGACGCCAGTGTGACTGTCACAGGCGATGTCACGGATGAAGCGGATAACTGCGGCGTGGGCGAAGCCACTTACAGCGATGTGGTTGACAATACGGATCCCTGTAGCATTATTATCACAAGGACTTGGAGTCTATCAGATGATAATAGCAATGCAGCAGTTGATCAGATACAGACTATTACGGTGGAGGACAACACTCCCCCCACTGCAAGTAATCCGGCTCCGGTCAATGTTGAATGTGCAGGGGATGTGCCCGCACCGGATATTACAGTTGTAACGGATGAAGCGGACAACTGCACAGCGGCTCCTGTTGTGGCGTTTGTCTCCGATGTGAGTGACGGGAACACCTGTCCGGAGGTAATCACAAGGACATACTCGGTTACGGACGACTGTGGCAACTCGATCAATGTGACCCAGACGATCA
>JAXGMU010000085.1:0-13880 GCA_040768485.1 Bacteroidales bacterium | reverse complement strand
ATTCCTGGACATCATGGATGATTACGGCATCACCAAATCGGCCCGGATCGCCCGTTACTACGCAGGAATATGCTATCACCACCTGGGGGATTACCAGGCTGCGCTGGAATACCTGGATAAGTTCAGGACCAATGACCTGCTGGTGGGAGCCGCCAAATACAGCACCATGGGTGACGCCTATGTGGAGCTGGGAGAACTGGGGAAAGCCAGGGAGGCCTACAGGAAGGGATTGGATAAATACGGGAACGACTATGCTTCCCCCATCATGTTGAAAAAACTCGGAATTGTCTGCGAAGAGACCGGCGATCTGGATGAAGCGATGGAAGCATACCGGACCATCGAGCTGAAATATCCTGAGTCGCCCGAGGGAAGGGAGATCCTGAAATACATTGGTCGCGTGGAAGCAAAAATGTCCCTCTGAGCCCATGGCAACCAGCCTGAAAAACCTTTCCGATTACGATCCTGCCGGCATTCCTGACGGTTCCATGCTGCGGATCGGGATCGTCGTTTCGGAATGGAATGAAGAGATCACCGCCGCGCTGCTGGAGGGAACCCTGAATACCCTTAAAAAACACGGGGTGCCTGAAGAGAACATCCACATCAGGAGTGTGCCCGGAAGTTTTGAGATCCCGTTCGGAGCACGCATCGTGGCTGATCTCTATTCACCCGACGTAGTGATATGCCTGGGATGTGTCATCCAGGGAGAGACCAGGCACTTCGATTATATCTGCCAGGGTGTGACCCATGGCATCACCGAACTCAATCTGGACTACAACATTCCGTTTATCTTCGGGATCCTGACCACGGACAACCTGGAGCAGGCGAAGGACCGGGCAGGGGGCAAACATGGTAACAAGGGTGACGAAGCAGCTGTCACCGCCCTCAAGATGGCCGCCCTGAGGAACAGGTAGCCTTACTTTCGTTTTTTTGGCAGGGATTTCCTGCCTGAGGCCTGCCGTTGCTGCTGTTTCTGGATCTCCTCCAGCCGTTGGGCAAGCCTGGATTTCTTAACGGGTTTGCTCTTCTTCTCGTTGATCCGCTTCAGGATCTTTTCCTCATCCACGAATTGCTTGAACAGGAAATTCTGAAGCAGCGTGATCACATTGGCCAGGAAATAGTAGTAGGTGAGACCTGCCGAGAAATTATTCAATATCAGCATGAACATTAAGGGCATGATGTACATCATGGTCTTCATGCCCGGCATCTGGCTGCCCCCTCCCGTTGCCTGGTTGCTCCAGCGCATGGAGAGCATGGTGGTCGCGGTCATCAGCAGGGTGAAGAGACTCACATGGTCTCCGTACATGGGGATGTTGAAGGGCAGGTCCAGAATCGAGTCGTAGGTGGAAAGGTCCTGTGCCCACAGGAATTTTTCCTGTCTCAGTTCGATGGAGGTGGGGAAGAACCGGAACATGGCGTACAGGATCGGGAACTGGAGCAGCATGGGCAGGCATCCGCCCATGGGATTGGCCCCGGCCCTCTTGTAGAGGTCCATGGTCGCCTGCTGTTTCTTCATTGCATCCTCCTTCTTGGGATACTTTTTCCCGATCTCATCCACCTGGGGCTTCAACACCCGCATCACCGCCTGCGATTTGTAGGATCGGTAAGTCAGCGGGAAAAGGGCAATTTTCAATATCAGTGTAAGCAGCAGGATGATGATGCCGTAGTTGCTGATCCACCTGTTGAGCCAGTTAAAGATGGGGATGATCACGTAGGCATTGATCCACTTGATCAGCGATCCTCCCACGGTGACCACGCTTTCCAGTTGCAGGTCGCCGTATTCCTTCAGTGTGACGAAATGGTTCGGTCCCATGTAAAGCCGCATCCCGATCATCTGATCCCCGCTCCTGTCATAGGGCATGTCCATGGAGGAAGCATAATGCCTCACGTATTTCCCGGGATCGCTGAATCGCTGCTGGTAGATGTAGGCACCGTCGAAGTACTCATCGGCGATGATGATGGTTGAAAAAAACTGCTGGCTGAATGCGATCCATTTGATCCGGGTGGTTTCCGTGGTCTCCTCGATCTCTTTTTTGGACCTGAGCTTGAAGTTTTCCACATCTCCCAGGTGGTACTTGTAATAGAGGGAGGTGTACATGGCTTCATTCTGGTAGCCCTTCTCATGGGAAGGGGCGTAAAAATCGATATTGAACTGCATCCGGTCGGTCCTGTACCGGTCCAGTCCTGTCAGGTGCAGGTCGAAATCGACCATGTAATCGTCCTCAAACAACCTGTATATATAAGAGATGGAAGCCGAATCAGAGATCACCAGGCGCATGGTCATCTGCTGGAAAGTCCGCCCGTCCTCCGATCTCAGGGTATCGATGGAAGGGGTGAAGAACAGATCTCCTGTACTGATGCTGCGGTTGTCTGCAAAGAACTGAAGGGTAAAGATGGTCGAATCCCCGTCAAACAGCAACAGGGGCAGCGAATCATGGGTCTGGTACTCTTTCAACTGTACCGTATAGGGCCGCCCGCCCAGGGTTGAAAATGTGAGCCTCAGCTGGTCATTCTCCAGGGTCACTTTCCGTTCCTCCCCCCGGGTGCCTCCAGCAAAATCCCCCAGCGTTTCTGCCATTCTTGCCTCTGAGACGGAATCTTCCTGCTCCCCTGCAACGGGTGCTACTCCCTGCTGCTCCTCCTGCTGCATCCTTTCCGCCTGCCTGACCTGCTCCACCCGGGCGATTGAATCCAGCCTGCGCCGCTCGGCCATCTGCGCTTCGCGGGCAGGTTTTGTAAAGATGCTGTAGCCCACGAGGATCAGCCCGATCAACACCAGACCTATTATCGTATTTCTGTCCATATCCAGCCGGTTATTTCAGGCACAATAATAACGGTTTATTTCTGTTCGGAGGCCGCTTTCACGAACGCAATGAAAAGCGGGTGCGGATTCAGCACGGTGCTCCTGTATTCCGGATGGAACTGCGTACCCACAAACCAGGGATGGTCAACCAGCTCCATGATCTCCACAAGTCCGCTTTCCGGATTGATCCCGGTGGGGATCATCCCGTGTTTTTCAAAATCCTCCATGTATTCATTATTAAACTCATAGCGGTGCCGGTGCCTTTCACGCACCACCTCCGCACCATAAGCCCGCTGAACCCGGGATCCTTTCCTGAGCTCACAGGCGTACCCCCCGAGGCGCATGGTTCCCCCTTTCTCGGTCACTCCCTTCTGTTCCTCCATCAGATCGATCACAGGATACCTGGTCCTGTTGGTCATCTCGGTGGAATGGGCGTCCTCATGCCCCAGCACGTTCCGGGCAAATTCGATCACCGCACACTGCAGTCCCAGGCAGATCCCGAAGAACGGGACCTTCCGCTCCCGTGCATACCTGGCTGCAATGATCTTTCCCTCAATTCCCCGGTTGCCGAAACCCGGAGCAACCACAATGCCGTGGAACCCCTGCAGTTCGTGTTCCACATGTTCCTCCGAGATCATCTCGGAATGGATGCAGGTCACCTCCACCTTCACCTCGTTCGCGGCCCCGGCATGGGTGAGCGATTCAATAATGGATTTGTAGGCGTCGAAAAGTTCTGCATATTTACCCACCAGGGCGATCCTGACCAGCTTTTCCGAGCCCTTCAGCTTTTTTACAAAATTTTTCCAGGCCTTCATGTCAGGCGCACCGCTCGCTTCGATGTTCAGGTGCTTCAGGACCGTCACATCGAGCCGCTCTTCCTGCATCAGCAGGGGAACCTCGTAAATGGTTGACACATCGATGGACTGGATCACCGCATCCAGTTCCACGTTGCAGAACAGGGCCACTTTTTTTCTCAGCTCCCTGGTGAGTTCATACCCTGTCCGGAGGACCAGCACATCGGGCTGGATCCCGTTCTCCAGGAGAACCTTCACGGAATGCTGCGTGGGCTTGGTCTTCAGTTCCCCGGAAGAAGAAAGGTAGGGAACAAGTGTCAGGTGGATGTATACCGTATTTTCATCACCCAGGTCCCACCGCAGCTGCCTGACCGCTTCGATGTAAGGCAGGGACTCAATATCCCCCACCGTTCCCCCGATCTCGGTAATGATAATGTCGTAGTCCCCTTTTTTTCCCAGCAGTGTGATCCTCCTTTTGATCTCATCGGTAATATGGGGGATCACCTGCACGGTCTTTCCCAGGTAATCGCCCCTGCGCTCCTTGTTGATCACCGACTGGTAGATCCGCCCCGTGGTCACATTGTTCGCCTGGGAGGTGCGGATATCAAGGAATCTTTCGTAATGACCCAGGTCAAGATCCGTTTCGGCACCGTCATCCGTGACGTAGCATTCGCCATGCTCATAAGGATTGAGCGTTCCCGGATCCACATTGATATAGGGGTCTAGCTTCTGGATGGTGACCCTGTAGCCCCTGCCCTGCAGCAGCCTGCCAAGGGAAGCTGAAATAATGCCTTTACCCAGGGAGGAGGTCACACCACCCGTTACAAATACATATTTGGTCAATCGCAGCTGAAATTTTCTGGGGGCAAAAATAAAGATTTAATTTTCATTTTCCGCATCATCCAGGATGCGGATCTTCGTTTCAAGGATTTTGATCCGCTGATGGGCAGATTCAATCCTTTCATTGTAGCCCTGGATGGTATCTTCTGAGCTTTCCGATTGTTTGATGAATCCGATGTTGTTTTCCCATAATCCGATGTCATTTCGCAGCTGCTGCAGCTTGTCCACCAGTTTGTCACGTTCGTATCCGAGTTTGGTCCTGGCGCGGGGGGAATTCAGCATCCCCTTTACCCGGTTGCGAAACCGGAAGATGCTCCGCTCCCATTCATCCATACCCGCTTTCTTCATCAGTCTTTCCAGCGCGATGCGGTACTGGTCCCTGATGGCATCCTTTTTTCCGGCGGGGACGTAGCCGATCTCGATGAACCTGGACTGGAACGACTCCACTGCCTCCAGGTTTTTCCCGTGATCCTCCACCGGGGTGTACGCCTCCATCTCGGCGATCAGCTCCTGCTTTGCATTCAGGTTTTCTTCAAATGTGGAGTCGATGTTCTCGAAATAACTGGATTTCCTGTCAAAGAACCTGTCACAGGCAGCCCGGAAACGTTTCCACAACCTGTCTGCATCCTTCCTGGGCACCTTCCCGATCTCCTTCCAGCGCCTTTGAAGACGGATCAGCTCGTTGGTGGTATCTTTCCAGTTTTCGGAATCACTAAGCTGTTCTGCCTTTTCAACGATCTCCGTTTTAAGTTTCAGGTTGTCTTTTTGTTCCTCCAGGACCGTGGCATAAAACCCGGCTTTCTTTTCAAAGAAACGGTCGCATGCCCGGCGGAAACGGGCATAGACGGCATTGTTCTCTTTCTTGGGTGCATAGCCGATCTCTTTCCATGCTTTCTGTATCTCCAGGATTTTGTTGGTCTGGTCAGCCCACGCCCCGTGCGAATGGTATTCTTTCTCCGCGATTGCCTCCACTTTTTCGCAGAGTTCTTTTTTTCTTTCCAGATTCTCCAGAAGCGATTCCCTGACCCGGGAATGAAAATCCTGGTGCTTCCTGTTGATGGCCTGGCTCGCTTTCTTGAACCGTTCCCATAGCTCCTCCCTGTTTTCACGCGGAACGGGACCGATCTCGCGCCAGCGGGTGTGATATTTCTGAAGTGTTTTGAATGCCTGGAGGATGTTGGATTCATTTTCCAGCGCTTCTGTCTTTTCACAAAGCTGGATCTTGAGTTCAAGATTCTTCTTCAGATCCAGGGCGCGCAGTTCCCTGTTGATCCTCACATAATCATTGAACTTGTCCACAAAGTAGTTGTAGGAATCCCAGAGATCCTTCAGGTTCTGCTGCGGGACGACTCCGATGGAGAACCATTTTTTCTGCAGGTCCTTGAATTTTCTGAAAGTGTTCTCAAACCGCTCCTGCCCTTCCATCAGCACCCTGAATTCTTCCAGGACCTCCTGCTTTTTCTGAAGATTCTCCAGCTTCGTTTTTTCCAGCTTTTTTGTATGCTCGGCTTTCAGGCTCCGGTACTCCTTCAGCAACTCTTTCAGCTCGGTTTCCAGGGGATCATCCATGGGCCTGAAATCCTCCTCGTTCCCGCCCTCCTCCAGGAATTTTTTCTTCTTCTCCTCAATCGAGGCGTTGTGATGCAGGTAAAAAGCGTCCCTGATCTCCTGGACCTCCCGCCTGAGGTTGAACTTCCCGGGATTATCCAGTTTCTCCCTCAGCAACTTCACGAGGTCCTCCTTGCTCAGCAGGGTGTAATTGGCCCGCTCTTCCTCTTCCTGGTCTTCCCTGTCTTCATGCCTTTCATGGTCCCCTACTTTACCCTGGTCTTCCTGATTCACATCGCCGTCCCCGTCCATTTCGTCGTACGAATCATTTCTCATGCGCTCCTCCTGGTCGTCAATCAGGCGGATCGTGATGCGGGACCGGGATTTTCTGGATGCGGAGGCAGCGGCGGAAGCGGGCTCGGATGCACGCTCGTCTGCAGACTCGTCTGCAGGTTCAGATTCGGCCGCGGGCTCGTCTGCTGGTTCGGTTGATGATTCGGTTTCAGCTGCTGGTTCGTCGGCGGGTTCGGATTCGGCTGCGGGCTCAGATGCCGGCTCAGATGCGGATTCGTCCGTAGATGCGGGTTCGTCCGTAGATGCGGATTCGTCCGTGGATGCGGGTTCATCTGCGGGTGTATCCGCAGATTCTTCGACGGGACCGGGTGCTACGGGGCCACCGGAAGACTGGTCTTTCTCTTCTTCCTGCTGTTCGAATTTCTTTTCTTCAAGAGGATCACGTTCATCATCGTGCTTCATGACAGGTAGAGGGTTATTGAGCTCGCAAAACGACACAAATTACTCAAATTTCACTTAACTGGTCACATTTCAACCTGAAAACTCCTTTTGCCTCTATGGATAACAAACGAACAATGTGAAAGTTTTATTTCCCGGAACTCTTCAGGATCAAATTATTAACTTAGCAGAAAATCATACCAGATGCGGATCGATATCATCACCGTGCTCCCGGGACTGCTCCAGGGACCCATGGAACACTCCATCGTCAGGCGCGCCAGGGACAAGGGACTGGTGGAAATCCATATCCACGACCTGCGTGATTTTTCGCAGGATAAGCACAGAAGGGTGGACGATTATGCCTTCGGGGGTGAAGCCGGCATGGTGATCCGGATCGAGCCCATCGACCGGGCGATCGCGCACCTGACCGGACAGCGCACCTACGACGAGATCATCTATACCAGTCCCGACGGCATGAAATTCAACCAGCAGGAAGCGAACAGGCTTGCGCTTGCGGAAAATATGATCATACTCTGCGGACATTACAAGGGGATCGACCAGCGGGCCAGGGATCAGCTGGTCACCCGTGAATATTCCATCGGCGATTTCGTGATGACGGGCGGAGAACTGGCAGCCGCAGCCATCACCGATGCGGTGGTGCGTATCCTTCCGGGTGCCATCTCGGACGAAACCTCGGCGCTGACCGACTCGTTCCAGGACGGACTGCTGGCCCCCCCGGTCTATACTAGACCCGCCGAGTACAAGGGATGGCGCGTCCCGGAAGTCCTCCTCTCAGGCCACGCGGCAAAGATCGCCGAGTGGAAACATGCACAATCGCTGGAGCGCACAAGGAAATTGCGGCCGGATCTGCTGGAATAATGCGTTCAGAGCCCCTCGGCACCCTGAACCGGAAACCGGCTGCACAGGCCGGAAAAATCACAATTCCTGCAATGGGCCTCGTTGTCCGTCTGGCTGAATGGGATACCGGGGGAGTAGATCCTTTCGAGCACCCTTGTCAGGCGGGCTACAAATTCTTCCTCAAGCGCGCTGAAATCAGCCACAGGTGCGGCAGCAGAATGGCTTCCCAGGATCAGGCGGGGATCGAAATCATCCGCATATAGTTCACGCATCACGTAGATCCCCGGGGTGATCCTTTCACCGGGATGCTGCCCGGAAACCATCCATGCGTAGAACAGGACCTGCAGCGCAGCACCGTTCCGGGAAGCAGATTCCGGATCGAACAGTCCCTCCATGTGCGGAAAGTTCTGCTTCGCCTGTCCGGTCTTGTAATCGATCACCCGGAGTGCATCCCCTACCCTGTCCACCCTGTCTATCTTTCCCCCCAGCAGGACACGCAGGTTGTTCCCTCCGGCCCGGATGGCCAGGGTTCGATGGTACTTTTTCTCCGAGGATACAATCTGCAGGGGAGCGATCGCCCGGTCCGTTTCCAGGATCTTTTTCAGGTACTTGAGCATCACCCGGAATGTGATGATGTTCCTGCCCTCGATCCGAGCCTGCCGGTCGCTCCTGAAATGATGCGCAATGAACGCTTCTTCCAGGATCCTGGCGGGTTTATCCGAGTTCAGCAGCGAAAGCAGCTCCCCGGCACCGATCGTCCCTTTGCCCTCCCCGGAAAGCTCCTGGTACAGGCGGTGGATGCTGTCATGGACCACGGTCCCGAATCCGGCTGCATCCACCTCCTCCTGCACTTCCTCCGGCTCACCGATGCCCCTGAGATAGCGGAGATAGAATTTCAGGGGACAGTCAAGATAGGTGTTGACGGCCGACGGGGACAGGTACTTTCCCTGTTCCGATCCTTCCAGGTACCCGGCCAGCAATTCGTTCACCGAATCGGAATGGTCAATCGTCAGGGGCCTTGTCACCTGCGCCCTCACCTCCAGTCCCGGCCGCGTCACGGGGATCCCCCTCTCGTACTTCAGCTGGGTCAGGTACCGGCTCATCTCTCCGCTGCGCACTCCTTCCGTTTTGCTGTTGAAAAGAAGGTCCACCTTCCCGGCCCGCTGGATCAGCCTGTAGAAATAATATGCATAGATGGCATCCATCTCTTCCCTGACCGGCATCCCGTAGGCAGCCCTCAGTGCATACGGGATGAAGGAATGGCCGTACCGGGTGCGTGGCATGACCTCCTCATTCATGGAAAGCAGGATCACATGCCTGAAGTCAAGCAGCCTGGTCTCCAAAATCCCCATGACCTGCAATCCTGCCAGGGGCTCCCCTTCGAACGGCACACGCATGGAGGAAAGGACCTTCCGGAAAAGCCGGATAAGGGTTTTGACGCTCAGCTCCTGCCGGGTGAGCATCAACCGCTCCAGTTTGTTCAGGTGGACCAGCACCTGGAAAATGAACTCCCGGTCCAGATCCCGGTGCATCCGGTCTTCCCGGTCCGTCTGCTGATCCAGCAAATGCTGGTAGATCTGCCGGAAGTAATCGATGAATCCCGGTCCCTCTCCCATCCGGCGGAATATTTTGCGTTCCAGTTCGCCCGTAAAGAGTGTCCCGCTGACATACATCATGTTCCGCCGGGCAATTTCACCGAGCATTCCGGGAATGGCTTCATCATTTGCCAGGCGCATGCAGGGATGCGCCAGGATGGAGGTGACATCCCTGTGGTAAAACAGGTCCCCTCCTTCCTTTCCCTTCCTGATGTTGTTCTGGAGGGTGATCAGCTGGTCTGTGAAACTGAAGACCGGCGCATGGGACATGGGATATCCCATGGTCACGTTGATCTCCTCGAACGCCGGTGGAAGGGACATGATCACGGGGATCAGCAGTTCCTCGTCGCAGAGGACCACGGCCGTATCGGTACAGTCGCCTCTCCCCCCGTTCCCTTCCGTCTCCAGGATCTGATGCACCGTCTTGGCCTGCAAGACATCTGTGGGAAGCTCCAGGATCCGGATCTCCTTCTCTTTATCCAGGCTTCGAAATTCCTCCAGCACAGCCTGCGGGGGAAATTGCTTCAGGTTTTCCCTCAGGAACCTCCCCGCCTCCCACGAAGCATCCTTCACATACCGCTCATCGTAATCCCAGAAGAAGGAGGCTCCCCTTTCCCTGAGCCAGGAAAAAATACGTTTTTCACAACTGTTCAGTGCATTGAACCCGGCCACGACCACCCGCTCCCCTTCCGGCCATTCCAGTCCCCCGCCGTCGATCCGTTCCGCGATCTCCCTGTACTGCATCCCGGGTGTTCCCAGTCCCCGGGCCTTCAGCGTCTCCCTCAACCGGTGGTAAAGGCGCGGGAGCAGTTCCCACAAATAGATGAATTTTTCCTTTTCCGGGGAGTGGCTGCCCTCATGGAATCCGTCCCAGAACCGGCGGATCAGCTCCACCTGTTCCTGTTCAAGTCCGGCCACAGGATCTTCCAGCTCTTTCAGATCGGCAATGTTCCTGAAGATCATGTCCGCATCCACCCTGTATTTGTCCAGCTCATCAAAATCGCCGGTCATCATCTCCCCCCAGTAGTAAAAATCATCAAAACTTTCCGGTTGCTCCACCATCCCGGCATAGAGATCATAGAGGATGAACTGGAGTTCAACGGGATCCGGCTGTTCCAACGTGCTGACCCGGTCTATGAAATCGCTCACAGGGTACATACGGGGAACCCACATCACCTGGTCCGTGTGTGCAGCCAGGTGGTGCCTGAGAAACAGTCCGGAGCGCCGGTTGGGCAAGATCAGCACGCAGTCGCCCAGTTCCCTGCCGAAGGATCTGATCAGATGGATGGCCAGTAGTTCCAGGAATGGCTTCATTTGCTTAATTCACAGGTTGATAATTACGCCCCTGCCAGGTGTTTTCTTCCTCCAGCAGTTTCTCGAACGCACGCAGGACTCCATCGTACCGCACGCCCCATCCCTTTTTCAGGGCCATCGCCGGTGCCGCCTCCCCGGCAATGCGCTCGATGACAAAGTCGGGATTCAACAACCCGACCACCTCTGCCATCAGGTGCAGGTATCCCTCCATGGTGAAATCATGGAAAGCCTCCGGATGTTCCAGGTATTCCTGTGCCATGGGTGTCCCCCGAATCACCTGCAGCTGGTGGAACTTGATGTTGTTCAGCGGCCAGGAGGAGATCTTCCTGGCCGTATTCAGAAAGTCCTCCCTGGTCTCCCCGGGCAGCCCGATGATCAGATGGCCCCCGGTCCGGATCCCCCTGCCTGCCGTCTCATCCACCGCCCGGCGGGCCGTCTCCACATCATGTCCCCGGTTCACCCGGACCAGGGTGCGGTCCAGCAGCGATTCGATCCCGTATTCCAGCACCAGGCTGGTTCTTTGGGACAGCTCCGCGAAATAATCCAGCTTTTCCGCATCCACGCAATCCGGCCGCGTCCCCACCACGATCCCCACGATCCCCGGGAAACGGATGGCCTGTTCGTATATCTCTTTCAGGGTTTCCAGCTCCCCGTAAGTGTTGGAATAGGCCTGGAAATAAGCCAGGAACCGGTCCGCCTTCCGGTAGCGTTTCCGGTGAAATTCCATCCCTTCCCGCAGCTGCTGTGCAACCGGTTTGTCCGGATCGTTGTAGGAGGGATTGAAGGCCCTGTTGTCGCAGAAGGTGCATCCCCCTGTTCCGCAGGTTCCGTCCATGTTCGGACAGGTAAACCCGGCATCCAGGGTGATCTTCTGCACCCGTCCCCCGAACCGCTTTCTGTAATCGTCGGCGCCGGCATTGAACCTCCTTTCCGTTCCCCATGGATAGCTCATGATTCCGCAACTTTGATGATCTTCTCCATCATGGCATACCACAGGTACCCTTCCACCCTCTGATAACCCATGGCTTTGAGCTGATCGGTATACATATGCACCTGCCGGCTGTAGGCGGGCCTTTCTTCGAAGCCGAACTTGAAATCCACCACCCTGATCCAGTCCCCGTCCACGATCACCCGGTCGGGCCTGATCACCCTGCCATCCCCGCACAGGATGCTCCTTTCATTGTAGATCCGTCTTCCCTCCTCCCCGGTAAACCAGTCCCTGGTCCCCGGGGCGGAAATCATCCCGGAGATCTGTTCATAAAGCCTGATCCGTTCCCGTTCCGGGATCAGTCCGTCGCGCTGCATGGCTTCCAGCGCGGGTCCCAGGTCATTCCCGGTTACGATCCCCGAAAAGATCCGGTGCATGATGGTCCCGTAAGCCACCCTGCTGCTGAAATTGCCCTCCTCGTCCACGAAGTATTCATCGCTCCGCAGCCGCACCCTCAGGGACCGGTTCCTGATAACTACCGGATAGGTTGTGAATTTCCACCCGTCGGGACGACCGCCCCCATCTTCTTTCTTCTCAGCAAGTCCCCCGCTCCTGAAGCAGGAACCGGAAAACAGCTCATTCCAGGATTCCAGGAAGGGAGGCCGGCCGGGCGTTTCACTGAAGGAGGCCAGCACCAGTTCGCCGGAATTACGGATCTTTTGCACCGGTCTGGTTTCCGCGCCGGATGGATCACTGTCTCCGGCATCTGCTCCGGGGATCCCTGCGTAAAGCACCTCCTTTGCCCTGGTAAAGGCCACATACAGCAGATTCAGGTTATCCATGTAGCCCTTCATGCGCTCGGTGTAATAATCGGCACGGAACAGGGTGTCCTTCATGGAGGCGGAATACCTGACCGGTACCGCCGGGACCCGGCTGAAAGGGGTTCCCCCGGTGCTGCACCAGAGATAGCTCTGTTTCCTGTGGTCGGTGGTGATCTCCCAGTTGCAGAACGGGACCAGCACACATTTGAATTCCAGTCCCTTTGCCTTGTGGATGGTCAGGATCCGGGTGGCATTCAGCTCCTCGGAGACAGAGATGCTGTGTTTGGAGCCATGCTGATCCCAGTAGTCCAGGAACTGTGTGATACTCTGCGGCTCCCTCCGCTGAAGATCGATCACCAGATCCTGGAGTGCCTGGATGTAAGGCAGGTCCTCTTCCCGGTCGCACAGTCCGAACAGCTGGATCAACGTCTCAATGAGCTCGTAGAGGGGAAGCTGGCGGAGGGAAGGGGAAAGCTCCGTAAATGTTCGCGGCAGCAGCTCCCCTGCACCAACGGAAGGATCAAAGAGGCGGTCGGGAACGGTTTCTTCCGCCGCCTGTGTAAGCATGCACCTGTATTTCAGCTCCGTTTCGTTCAGCAGATCGCCGGGACGGACCAGGTACCGGAGGGCGGAAATCAGCAACGCCACGGATTGATTCTGCATCAGAAGCAAGGATTCATTGGAGATGAGCCTGTAATAATAGCTGTCGCCCGTTTCCCGGGCATGCCGCAGGAGCCTCTGGGCGATCATGATCCCCTCCTTCCTGGTCCTCACAAGGATGGCGATGTCCCCCGGCTCGGTCCCCGTAGCCCTGATCTCCCCGATCCAGTCCGGGATCCGCTCCAGGACCCGGTCGTAAAACGGAATCCCGTCATCTGAGCCGAATCGCTCCACATGCACCAGTCCCCCCGTACCCACCCTGTCCTCAGGGATCTCCTGGACCGCATCCTCATATGCTTTTTCGAAAAGTTCAACCCGGGAGCGGACCAGTCCGGCATCCTGTCCAGCCTGGCCCAGCTCTTCCCCGATCTGCCGGGCCAGGATCCCGGGAACGATCTGGAACAGTGAATTATTGAACCGGATGATCTGCTCGCTGCTTCTGTGGTTCTGCTTCAGAGGCACAACGTTGAGGCGCTGGTGACCGAAGTCCTTTTCCAGCTGCGATGCCAGGATCTTCCAGTCCGAATTCCTCCACCGGTAGATGGACTGCTTCACATCCCCCACCACCAGGTTCTCATGGCCCGAGGCAAGGCTGTTTTCCAGAAGAGGCCTGAAATTATCATACTGGAATACAGAGGTGTCCTGAAATTCATCCAGCATGATATGGTGGAAGCGCGTGCCCGTCCTTTCATAAATAAAGGGAACCTGGTTGCCCGCAATGATCCCCCTTAAAAAACGGCTGGAATCGGCCATCAGGAAAATATTCCGTTCCCGGGTATAGGCATTGATCCGTTCCATCAGATCGCCCAGGATGCCCAGCGTGTAGAAATTCTGCCTGATCATCCTGACCGTGTTCAGGATCACCTGCCGCTCATACAACTCACCAAGCATGGGCATGAGCACTTCACCGGTGAACCGGGCCAGTCCGGGTGGGGATGTCTTGCCAAGCCATTTGTCCGGATTGGTGACCGCCTCAATCCTCGGCTGGGT
>JAXGMU010000084.1:13968-14426 GCA_040768485.1 Bacteroidales bacterium | reverse complement strand
ATCAGAATGAGGTCATCCACATGATCCCCGAGTGACAGGTAGTTCTGTCTGACCTTCTCCTGGAAATCCAGGTCATTTTCATGAATGTCCCGCCCGCCCTTCAGATAGGTCCGGTCCTCCCCTTTCCGGTGACCGAACAGCTGTTCTCTTGTAAATGACTGCGGTACGTTCAGGAAAAGATTGACATCAGGCCTGGGGAGTGCATGATATCTGAATTCGAAATCAAGGATCCAGTCCCTCAACCGGTCCCGCTCCCCCCTGTCCGCCACCTTTGCACACTGGAAGGCGATGTTCGAATATACGTACCTGTCCGCGATCACCAGGAATCCTTCGTTGATCCAGCCCCTGATCAGACCCGCAGCATCAGCCCGGTCACCCGCATAAATCAGCGCCACCAGATAGGGATCCACCCGGTCTATAGCGCCCATCTCCCCCCGGAGGAACCTGGCCACCAGCTT
>JAXGMU010000084.1:3217-13934 GCA_040768485.1 Bacteroidales bacterium | reverse complement strand
GTATATACCTGAAGGGAATGGATTGTTCATCCAGGTATTTGTGAAGCAGTTTCAGCTGGGTGGACTTCCCGGAGCCGTCCAATCCTTCAATCACGACAAACCGCATGGGCCGATTTCGGATTATTTAATGTAATTTTGATGATTCAGATTCCAAACTTACAAAATATCGCCCTGACTATAGAACATTCATGAACAACTTCTCCACAACCGGATCCCTGTTTCCAAGGTATTTTTCACTGAACCTGGGGGGACGCATCCTTGACCTTTCCGTTCCCCGGGTGATGGGCATTATCAATGTGACGCCCGATTCATTTCACAGCGACAGTAGGCTGCAGGATCCGGCATCGGCCGTCCGGCTGGCGCGGGACATGCTCGGTGAGGGAGCGGAGATCATCGATGTGGGCGCGGTTTCCACCCGCCCGGGTGCGGAAGGGATCAGCAAAGAGGAAGAGATGAACCGGCTTTCGCCCGTTGTGGAAGCGCTGAGAAACGAGATCCCGGATGCTGTCATCTCGCTCGATACCTGGAGGTCTGAGGTGGCGCGGCAGATGCACCAGCGCTTCGGGATCAACATGGTCAATGATGTTTCGGCCGGCAACCTGGATCCCGGGATGCCCAACACCGTGGCCGAACTGGGCATTCCCTACATCATCATGCACATGCAGGGTACCCCGGTTAACATGCAGAAACAACCCGAATACGGGGAGGTGGTGGACGAGTTGCTGCAGTTTTTTTCAGAACGGGTGTTCAGGCTCCGCAGGCTGGGGGTGAATGACATCATTATCGATCCCGGCTTCGGCTTCGGAAAAACCCTGGAGCATAATTACACCCTCCTTTCCAACCTGGGATCCTTCCGGATGCTGGAACTGCCGGTGATGGTTGGAATATCCCGTAAATCTATGATATGCAAGGTGTTGGAGACCGATCCCGCACACGCCCTGAACGGCACCACCGCCGCCCACATGGTGGCCCTTCTCCAGGGAGCGAGCCTGCTGAGGGTCCATGATGTGAAGGAAGCCGTGGAGACCGTGAAGATCTTTCAGCAGATTGTGAAAAGCGGTGCAGCCGGTGTGTGACATCTTTTGCTAAATTTGACATCAGATCCGTACAGATGATCCCTGCATTCATTCATATCCGCTTCCTCGATGTGATCGACATCATCCTGGTGGCACTTCTGCTGTACCAGATATACATGCTGATCAGGGGAACGGTTGCTTTCAATATCTTCCTGGGGATTGCCATCATCTATATCTTCTGGTGGGGTGTCAGGGCGCTGAAGATGGAGCTTCTCAGCAACATCCTGGGCTCGGTGCTAGGCGTGGGGGTCATCGCCCTGATCATCGTTTTCCAGCAGGAGATCCGAAGGTTCCTGATCTACATCGGGTCCAGGTACGTGGACGGCAACAGGATCAGTTTTGAGAAATTCCTGAACATCTCGCTGGAATCCAAATCCCAGGTCAGGATCAGATCCATTCTGAAAGCCGTCATGCAGCTCGCCCAGGAAAAGACAGGGGCCCTGATCGTGATCAAGCGGAAATCAAATCTTGAAATGTACGCCGAAACCGGCGACATCCTGAACGCGGAAACCTCCAGCCGGCTCATCGTCAGTATTTTCAACAAGACCAGTCCCCTCCACGACGGTGCGGTGATCGTTGAAAACAGCAAGGTAAAGGCAGCCCGGGTCATCCTTCCCGTAACCGAGAAAAGGGATCTTCCACCCGAATACGGGCTGCGGCACAGGGCGGGACTGGGCATCTCCGAGGTGACCGATTCGCTGGTGATCATCGTGTCGGAAGAGACCGGCCAGATCTCACTGGCTGACAGCGGGATCCTTCAGAAAAACATCCCTCCCAAAATCCTTCGCCAGAAGCTGGAGGAACAGTTCGGTTAGCCGGTCTCCCGGATCAGATGCGCGGTTCAGATGCGCGGACCCGCGGCCACCAGCAGGCGCCCCTCCTCCGTATCCGTGAACTGGTTGAAATTATCGATGAACCTCCTTGCCAGGTCCAGGGCCCTCCGCTCCCATTCCTCCCGGTCCGCATAGGTGTTTCTCGGATCAAGGATCCTGCTGTCGATCCCCTCCAGGCTGACGGGAACTTCCAGGTTGAAATAGGGGATCTTCATGGTCTCTGCCCGGTCGATGGTCCCGTCCAGGATGGCATCGATGATGCGCCGTGTGTCTTTGATGGAGATCCTTTTCCCGGTACCGTTCCAGCCCGTATTCACCAGATAGGCAGTGGAGCCGGCCGTCTTCATTCGTTTTACAAGCTCCTCTCCGTACCGTGTGGGATGCAGGGTGAGAAAAGCCGCGCCGAAACAGGCAGAAAAGACGGGCAGGGGTTCGATGATCCCCCTCTCGGTCCCCGCCAGCTTGGCCGTGAAACCGGAAAGAAAATGGTATTCAGTTTGTTCCGGGGTAAGCCTGGACACAGGGGGCATTACCCCGAAGGCATCGGCGGTGAGAAAGATCACCTTTTTCGCATGCCCCGCCCGTGACACGGGCTTTACGATGTTGTCAATGTGGTAGATGGGATAGGATACCCTGGTGTTCTCCGTCGTGGAATCGTCATCGAAATCCACCTTACCGTTCCCGCCCACGGTCACGTTCTCAAGGAGCGCATCCCTGCGGATGGCCCTGTAGATATCGGGTTCATTCTCCTCGCTCAGCCGGATCGTTTTGGCATAGCACCCCCCTTCAAAATTGAATACCCCGTGGTCGTCCCAGCCATGTTCATCATCTCCGATCAGGGCCCTTTTGGGATCGGTGGAGAGGGTGGTTTTTCCGGTTCCGGATAAACCGAAGAAAATGGCTGTATCCCCATCCTCTCCCACATTGGCCGAACAGTGCATCGTGGCGATCCCCTTCAGGGGCAGGTAATAGTTCATGATGGAAAAGATCCCTTTTTTGATCTCCCCTCCGTACCAGGAGCCTCCCACCACCGCCATCCGTTCCGTCAGGTTGAACAGCACAAAGACCTCCGAGTGGAGTCCCTGCTCCTTCCAGAGGAGATTGGTAACCTTGGGGGCATCCAGCATGACAAAATCGGGCCTGAAATCCTTCAGTTCCTCTTCGGTGGGCCGGATGAACATATTCTTCACAAAATGGGCCTGCCAGGCCACCTCCAGGATCATCCGGATGCTCAGACGGCTGTCTTCATTGGCCCCGCAGAAACAATCCACCACGAAGAGGCGTTTTTCCGACAGTTCCTCTGTCACCAGCCTGTAGCAATGGTCCCATACCTCACGGCTGATGGGTTTGTTATCCGAACTCTTTGCCTGTTCCGAACGCCACCAGATGGTGTCCCTGGTGGTGTCATCTTTCAGCACATACTTGTCCTTCGGGGAACGGCCTGTAAATACCCCCGTATCCACCTTCACAGCGCCGAATTCACTTTCCACCCCCTTCTCGAGTCCCTCCAGCTCCGGGTTCATTTCTTCCTGGTAAAGCTGTTCATAGGACGGATTGTAGACGATTTCCTTCACTTGACGGATGCCGTACTGCTCGAGTTGTAATTTTTCTAAAATTTCGGTCATCAGGTTTACAATTTAAAGCCAGATTCTTTGATTTGTTATAAATTAAAAGTAGATAGCCGGATTCACAATGAAAGTGGTTAATCAAAGATCACAAAAAAAGCGGTAAAATCAAATTTTTTACCGCTTTAATCAGTTTCCGCCCTGGCAGCGTGCCGAACGCTTATCTCAGCGCTGCCTGCGCAGCCGCCAGACGGGCAATGGGTACCCTGAAAGGAGAGCAGCTCACGTAATCCATCCCGACGCGGTGGCAGAATTCCACCGAAGCGGGATCGCCTCCATGTTCGCCGCAGATCCCCACCTTCAGGTCCGGACGGGTGGAGCGGCCCCGTGTGGTTCCCATCTCCACAAGCTGTCCCACACCTTCCTGGTCCAGTGTCTGGAACGGATCGTCCTTCAGCAGTCCCTTCTCTATGTAAATGGGAAGGAACTTGCCCGCATCGTCCCTGGAATATCCGAAGGTCATCTGGGTCAGGTCATTGGTGCCGAAAGAAAAGAATTCCGCATGCTCGGCCACCAGGTCGGCTGTCAGAGCAGCCCTGGGGATCTCGATCATGGTTCCCACCAGGAAATCGACCTCTGCGCCCTTCTCTTCAAACACTTTTTTGGCGGTTTTGCGGATGATCTCTTCCTGCATCTTGTATTCCTGCCAGGTGCCGATCAGGGGGACCATGATCTCGGGCCGTGCATCCACCCCTTTCTTCTTCAGGTTCACCGCAGCTTCGATGATCGCCCTTGCCTGCATTTCGGTGATTTCGGGATAGGTGTTCCCAAGGCGGCATCCACGGTGCCCCAGCATGGGATTGAATTCATGCAGGTCACTTACCAGTGATTTGATATCCTCCAGTGAAACCCTCATTTCTTTTGCCATTTCCTTCTGGCTTGCCTCATCATGGGGTACAAACTCGTGCAGCGGCGGATCCAGCAGACGGATGGTGACCCCGAATCCTTCCATGGCTTCCAGGATCCCTTCGAAGTCCTCCCGCTGGTAGGGAAGCAATTTTCCCAGGGCCCTGCGGCGGTCCTTTTCATTATTGGCCAGGATCATTTCCCGCATGGCCATGATCCGTTCGCCTTCAAAGAACATGTGTTCGGTACGGGTCAGTCCGATCCCCTTGGCACCGAAATCACGGGCTACCTTTGCGTCATGGGGAGTATCCGCGTTGGTGCGGACATCCATGCGGGTGTGCTTTTCAGCCAGGTCCAGGATGGCACCCAGGTCACCGCTCAGCTCGGGATCAATGGTCGGGATCTTTCCCTCCAGCAGATTTCCCGTCGAGCCGTTGAGCGAGATCCAGTCGCCCTCCCTGAAAACGCTTCCGTCCACGGTCATGGTCCTTGCTTTGTAATCGATCCTGACAGCTCCTGCACCTGACACACAGCATTTACCCATTCCCCTGGCCACCACGGCAGCATGGGAGGTCATCCCTCCGCGGGCGGTCAGGATCCCTTTGGCAATGTTCATTCCTTCAAGGTCTTCCGGAGAGGTCTCGATGCGCACCAGGATGGTGGCAGGATATTTATCGGCCTCGTCCGCAAAGAACACGACCTGTCCAGTGGCCGCCCCGGGTGAGGCGGGAAGCCCCTGTGCGAGCACCCTCGCCTTGGAAAGGGCCTTCTTTTCAAAAACGGGATGGAGCAGTTCGTCCAGCCTGGAGGGTTGCTGGCGCAGCAGCACGGTCCGCTCGTCGATCTTTCCTTCACGCAGCAGGTCCATGGCGATCTTCACCATGGCCGCTCCGGTACGCTTGCCGTTCCGGGTCTGCAGCAGCCATAGCTTGCCATCCTGGATGGTGAATTCCAGATCCTGCATGTCTTTGTAGTGGTCCTCCAGTTTCTGCTGGATGTCGTTCAGCTCGGCATATACCGATGGCATTTTTTCTTCCAGGGAGGGATACTTTGCCGCACGCTCCTCCTCGGAGACCTTGGCCAGTTTGGCCCACCGCAGCGATCCTTCCTTCGTGATCTGCTGGGGGGTCCTTACCCCTGCCACCACGTCCTCTCCCTGGGCATCGATCAGGTACTCCCCGTTGAAGATGTCCTCACCGGTCCCCGCATCCCTGGTGAATGCCACCCCTGTTCCGGAGTTTTCACCCATGTTCCCGAATACCATGGCCTGCACGTTCACAGCGGTCCCCCATTCTTCGGGGATGTTGTTCAACTGGCGGTAATAAATGGCCCTCGGGGTGTTCCAGCTGTCAAATACGGCCATTACGGCACCCCAGAGTTGCTCCCAGGGGTCCACCGGAAAATCGTGGCCGGTCTGCTTCTTCACCGCTTCCTTGAATTTCTCCACCAGCAGTTTCAGGTCATCCACCTCCAGCTCATTGTCGTTCTCCACACCCCTTGCTTCCTTCACTTCGTCCATAATTTTCTCAAACGGATCGATGTCCTCCTTGGACTCGGGCTTCATGCCCAGCACCACGTCCCCGTACATCTGTACAAAACGGCGGTAGCTGTCCCATGCAAAACGTTCGTTGCCGGTCCTGGAGATCAGTCCCTGCACTGCATTTTCATTCATTCCAAGGTTCAGGACCGTATCCATCATTCCGGGCATGGAAACCCGCGCTCCCGAACGGACGGATACAAGGCACGGATTTTCGTTGCTCCCGAAGCTGGTTCCCATGATGTTCTCAATATTCTTCACCGCAGCTTCCACTTCCGTTTTGATCATCTGGACCACTTTGTCCTTTCCGGATTTGTTATATTCCGTACAAACCTCGGTTGTTATGGTAAATCCGGGAGGCACCGGCACACCGATCAGGTTCATTTCGGCCAGGTTGGCACCTTTTCCTCCCAGCAGATTCTTCATATCTGCCTTGCCTTCGGCTTTCTTGTCCCCGAAAGTATACACATGCTTAACTTGTGACATTGGAATTTCTTTTTAATGATTAAAAATGAGTTACTTATGGTAAAATGTCTGATTTTTGGAAGTACAAATGTATTCAAAAAAATTTAAATATTATATCTTGGGAGGGTTTATCGGTGCCGGTTCCATGAAGCGAATCCTTCCCGTCATCATACTGCTGGTGATTTCCCTCCTTCCGGGACGGGGACAGGAAGGAACGTATTATTACGGACCCAACGGAAGGCCCGTCGCCCGCCAGGCAGAAGCGGTGACGATGAAGGAAGTGATCAAAAGATCGGAAGGCTCCTGTCTCATGAAAACCTTCAGGAAGGCAGGTGATGAATGGAAAACGGTGAGCCGGGGGAAGGTCAGGATCACCACCGGGGGGGACCAGGTAATCCGCCTCCGGGAAAACAGTTTTTTCCCGCAGAGGATATTCAGGGAGATGGAACCCCTGGGATCGGGAGATTACCTGTTCAGCGAATATGTCCGGGAGAGCCTGGTGAGAACCGGGACCACCTCGGCCGTGCTGCCCCTGCACCTGGAAGGTACCGTCACGGAATACCATCCAGGCGGCAATGTAAAGAGCATATCCGAGTACCGGGACAATCAGCTGGTGTCAAACCGGAACTGGCTCCCGGACGGATCTCCCTACATCGATTCCGTGTTCTATTCGGCGGACAGTGAACCGGAATATGAGCGGGGCGATGCTTTTTTCAACGGCTATCTCCTGCAAAAGCTTCAGAACAGCGGGATCGACCTCTCCCAGATCGAGGACCGGGTGGTGATCGGCTGGGTGGTGATGGAGACCGGACAGATCGAGGGAGTGATCATCCTGAAGGGAATCGCAAGGCAGCTGAATAATTACCTTGTAGAAACAATCAGGGAATTGCCAGGCAGCTGGGAGCCCGCCCGGCTGAACGGGAGACCGGTCAGGTACTTCATTTCCATCCCCCTGAATTTCACCCACAGGGAAGCCAACTTCCAGGAGGTGGACCTGTCCACCGGCAGGCTCCACTACAGCAAATACTGAATCCCGGATGGAAGCTCACCGGAGCTCCAGCCGGATGACCGTATCCAATGGTTTCAGTTTTTCCGCCGGAATGGTGAGGGCAATACCGTCACCGCTCTTTTTGATCCGTACTTCGGATCCGTCGTCAAAAAACAGGGCCGATTTGATCTTCGGCTGGAATCCGGGGATCTCCAGAATGCCACCCCCGTGCTCAAGCACATGCAGGTAGATGATCTTCCCCTTCCGGGTGCTGGCCCCCCAGTCAGCGGGCTTCACCGGACCCGACCGCGTCCCGTAAATGGTCTCTCCGTATGTTTCCATCCATTTGCCGATAGCCATCAGGGTGTCCACATTCTCGGGCTGGATCTTTCCGTTGGGCATGGGACCTGTATTGAGGAGAAAATTGGCCCCGTACCCGGCCGCCCTGACCATTGTTTGGATCAACGTTTTCACGGACTTGAAGTTCCGGTCAACGATGTTGAATCCCCAGGAACCGTTCATGGTCTCGCACATTTCCAGCGGAAGCTGGTCAGAGATGCCCGCTTCATTGAATCCCATGGTATTCTCCCCGGGCAGGTCCCGTTCGAACATCTGGAAATCCTCGCCCGGAAAAGGCATTTTGTGGTGGTTGCTGCCGATGAGGGCCCCTGGTTGCAGTTCGTGGATCATGGCATAGGTCTCATCCAGCTTCCAGTCCGCCTCCGGCTTGTCCCACATACCGTCGAACCAGATTCCCCCGATCTCCCCGTACCGGGTAAGGAGTTCGGTCAGCTGCGTGTTCATGTAAGCCAGGTAAGCATCCCAGTCGCCCGATTCCGGTCTTCCCGTGTACTCCTGGCCGGTACGTCCCCGTGGAAAGTAATCCGGATGATGCCAGTCCAACTGGGAATGATAAAAGAAGAGCCTGATCCCCTGCCGGTCGCATTCCTCCTTCAGCATCCCGATCACATCTTTCCCGTAAGGCGTGGCATCGACCACGTTGTATGGGCTTACCTCCGAATGGTACATGGCAAATCCGTCGTGGTGCTTGCTGGTGATGGTGATGTATTTCATTCCCGCCTTCTTCACCATGGAGACCCATTCGGCCGGATCGTAATGGACGGGATAAAAGAAACCTGGCAACTTTTCATAAGCCTCCACCGGTATTTTCTTCTGGTTCATGATCCACTCGGCGATGCCCTGGTCCCCTCCCCCGGCCATGATGGAGTAAACGCCCCAGTGGATAAAGAGTCCGAATTTGGCATCCTGGAACCACTCCCGGTTCTGCAGGTTTTCGGGGCCGGGCTGATAACCTTCCTGGGCAATAAGAGAGGGTGCATTCAACCACGCAAGCAGGAAGATTACAAAGCTAAAAAAGCTGGTTCTTTGCATCATTGGTTTTTATTCGAAGGTATGAATAATCAAATAAAATGCATCAGTTGATGACCAGGGAGTGGTACACTTCCGTCAGTTTTTTCAGGAAAGCCTCCTTATCAAATTGTTTTACAAGTTCTTCAGATATGCCTTTGCCCTTCAGATAAAAATCCCTGTCGCGCATCAGCCGGTATGTCATTTCGATAAATTCGGGAGTAGAACCGGCTGAGAGATAAGGGTGTTCGTACAGAAGGGCATATTCCTTAAGATTCCTGAAAACAACCGGCAGTCCACATGCCGCGGCCTCCATCGGGGCCATGGGACAATTCTCCTGGTAAGAAGGGAAGAGCAACATGTCGGCTGCCGCATAGATAAAAGGCATCTGATCCAGATCCAGCATTCCTGTAAAGGTTACGTTCCCCGGTGCCTGTCTGATGCGGGCAGCGATCCTGACAAGTCCCTCCGACAGGATCCCCCAGGGTCTTCCCCCTGCCCACACGAACTTTGCCTGCGGGATTGCTTCAGCCACATCCAGGAAATCCTCCACACCCTTTCTTCCGATCAGCTGGCCAACCCCCAGCACCACAAAATCCATTTCACCGAGTCCCAGCGTGTCCCTGCCCTTTCCCCTTTTTTCCTCCGTGAACCGCCACCTTTCCAGTGGAATGGGATTGACCAGGTTAACCACCCTGGTATGCACACCCAGCTCCCGGATGGTGCGTTCTACCGTGGGGGAAATGGCAATGCAAACATCCGCATATTCGTATACCTTCCTGAGGTACCACCTGCTCAGGGGCAGGGCGATCTTCCTGAACGGAAATGACCCGATGGTCGTTTCGGGGATCACATGTGCGGTGAATATCCTTCTGCCTCTGTATCTTCTTCCCTTCCAGAAATAGTAGGGACCGTAGGTATGGCTGTGGTAAACATCGCCTGTACCCTGGTTGTTTACCACTAATTCAAGATCTTGATTACCAGTCAATAATTCCAGGGAATCCAGGTAGGCTGTATGCACACCATTTCCTTTCATTCCAAATGGCGTTTCGCAAACCAGATGGACTTTCATGATGCGTTTTGTTTACAAAATTAATTCCGGGCTGAGGGGTTGTCAAGAGTTCCGGGTTCCCTGGGTAATAAATTTTTTTCCCGGTTAACAGTCAACCAAAAAATGATTTGATTACCTTGAAACCACATTATCCCATACCTGACCGCAGGTGCATACATTCCCGGGCGGGCGAAAAAAGCTGACCGATGAAACATTTTCCACCGTGCAAAATCTGCTGCCTGGCAGCTGCTTTCCTTGTGGCAGCCCTCCTGCCCTCCTGTGAACAGAAAGAGATGACGGCAATCCTGGAGGAAAGTCTTTCCGAAATGATCCTGGAACCCTGGTACCCGCGGATCATCGATTCAACTCACGGAGGATACCTCTCCGACCTGGAGCATGACTGGACGGTGTCTGCCTCTCCGCAGCAAAAAGCCCTGGTCCAGCAGGCACGCCACCTATGGGCCACCGCATTCATTTTCGAGAATTTTCCGCAAAAAGAGGATTACCTGGAATACGCGACCCACGGCTTCAGGTTTTTACAGGAATATATGTGGGACAAAGAATCCGGCGGATTCTATTATTCATGCAGCAGGGAAGGGAATCCTGCCGGTGAGATGAATGGGGAGAAAAGGATCTACGGACAGGCATTCGCCCTGTACGGACTTTCGCAATATTACCGTGTAAGCGGGGATCCGGAAGCACTGGAGCTGGCCGTCAGCACATTCCGGTGGATGGACGAGCATGCCCGCGATCCCCTGTACGGAGGATATTTCGAACACCTGGACCGGGACGGCACACCGGTTGAAGGGACAGATGCCCGGGTGACCGGTCCCGGGGATGCCCCTGCCACAGGACTGAAGGATTACAACAGTTCGATCCACCTGATGGAGGCCCTCACCGCACTGTACGGGATCTGGCCGGACTCCCT
>JAXGMU010000084.1:0-3207 GCA_040768485.1 Bacteroidales bacterium | reverse complement strand
AACCGACTGGAGGAGATGTTCTTCCTTGTGAGGGACACCTTCGTCCATCCCGATGGCTACCTGCAGCTGTTTTTCTACCCCGACTGGACACTGGTCCCTGCCGGACTCCTGGATGAGCTGGCGTCGGACGGCCACTGGTATACCCAGCACGTGACATTCGGACATGATGTGGAAACAGCATTCCTTCTGCTTGAAACTGCCGCTGCGCTTGGGATGGAAGGGGATCCGGCCACCCTCCGGATCGCCAGGAAGCTGGTGGATCACTCCCTTGAGCGAGGATGGGATCCGGTGGAGGGTGGATTTTTCGATGCGGGGAAGCTGACCGGTAGCGGGATGGAGATCATCAATCCCCACAAATCCTGGTGGGCCCAGGCAGAAGGGCTGAATGCCCTGCTGCTGATGCACACCCTGTATCCCGATGATCCGGCTGACTATTACGGATATTTTTTAAAAATGTGGGAGTATATCGATCGCTATCTGATCGATCACCAATACGGGGGCTGGTACAACTACGGGCTGGATACTTTCCCGGAGAGCCGCACCCAGCCAAAAAGCCATGCCTGGAAAACCACCTACCACAATGTCCGGGCAATGACCCATTGCATCCGGATGCTTGAAGACCTGTAAAACCCAACACACATGCGTCGATTCATGTTAAGCTTGCTCCTGTGTGGCACCATCCTGTTCAGCCATGGCCAGGACAATGGTCAGGAAAAGAACCAGGATAGGGGCCGGGAAGGTGGCCGGGAAGGCCCGTCCGTCGATTTTTCACACGGTAGGCTGATGGTGTCTGAAAATGGGCGTTACCTGGTTTTTGAGGACGGGACACCCTTCTTCTACCTGGGGGACACCGCCTGGGAATTGTTCCACCGCCTGAACCGGGAGGAGGCTGTCCGGTACCTTGAAAACAGGAGGAAGAAAGGTTTTACGGTCATTCAGGCTGTCATTCTTGCAGAACTGGACGGATTGAACGATCCGAATCCTTACGGGGAAACTCCGCTGATCGACAATGATCCGGAAAAGCCAAATGAATCTTATTTTGAACATGTGGATTTCATTATCCGTGAGGCAGAAGAACGGGGACTATTTATGGGTCTGCTGCCCACCTGGGGGGACAAGGTGGACAAAAGATGGGGTGTTGGTCCAGTGGTCTTCGATGAGGAGAAGGCATACGCATACGGGAAGTGGCTGGGTGAAAGGTATAAAGATGTGCCCAACATCATCTGGATCAACGGAGGGGACCGGCCCTGTGACGGGGCAAGCGGGGTATGGGAAGCACTGGGTAGAGGCCTTAAATCGGCAGATCCAGGCCACCTGATGACATTTCATCCCAGCGGGGGATCACATTCATCCGCATGCTTCCATCAGGCCGGGTGGCTTGATTTCAATATGTTCCAGTCCGGGCATTCGGATAAATACATCTCCAACTACCGGATGATCGCCTCCGATTACAGCCTTCTGCCGGTGAAACCCTGCATGGACGGGGAACCCTGCTATGAAGACCATCCGGTGAACTGGGACGGGAAATACGGATGGTTCGACGATGAAGATGTGCGCCGGGCGGCTTACTGGGCGCTTTTTTCTGGGGCACATGGCCATACATACGGGTGCCATCCGGTCTGGCAGATGCTGGATGAAGGGAGAACCCCGGTGGGAAATGCCAGGCATTCCTGGCACCAGGTACTCGACCTGCCGGGAGCGTGGGACATGATCCATGTGAGGAACCTCATGGAATCAAGGCCCAGGATCACGGGGATCCCCGATATGACCCTCATCACATCGGATCCGGGCAATGAGGTGAACCACATGCAGGCGTTCAGGGGCAAGGGATATGCATTCATCTACCTTCCTGCAAACAGAACTGTTACCATCGATCCGGCACCGATTGCGGCGGAAACGATCAGGGCATGGTGGTTCAATCCAAGGACAGGTGTTGCCGAGAAAATCGGCGATTTAAAAGGATCATCATCACACACATTCAGAACACCGGTAGCCGGGGTGGACTGGGTCCTGGTCATAGATGACGCAGCCATGGATTATCATTTCTGAAATCCGACCGCGGTCCGATGACCGACAATTTCTTAGGTTATTTCCCCGGCAAAACCCATAGGATTCTGATTAATACCCCATTAAAACCCATAGGATCCTGATTAACACCCCATTAGAACCCATAGGATCCTGGATTTTGGGATTCTGTTTGCCATTAAATGCCTCCTGTAACCAAATCCTCTGTGACAACAGTAAACAGTTTTACAGATCCCGTTATAAAAGCCACTTCATCTTCCAGGATACCTGTGATGCACCTGCTTGTCAAGGTATGTTGTGCCTCTCCGGTTATCCTTGGGATGTTGGGACCTGAGACGGGATCCAATTATGAAGAATCTTTTTCTGGTATATGGCATTTAAGGGGCTGATGTCGGTTCCAGGGACGCATAAAATATTCACATGGATGTTTTTTATCGAGCTATTAACTATTTCAGTATATATTGAGATAAAAAATATCTGTCGGTAGATATTTTTTATCCGATTATGCATTAAAAAAGTATATTAATCAGATAATTTATATCTCCCTCCCATGAAATGGACGATTATCAAACAGTTTTCAAGCAAAAACTTGTCTGTTTTTACCTTTCAGGATGTGGCGGAGGAATTTCCGGAGAAGAATCCTGTGCATCTGGTCAGGATACTTGCCAGCATGGTCGAGACGGGCATGCCTGGCAAAATGACCTGGGACAAGTACCATATTATTCCCTTGAATGCGGATCCCATCGACATCAGAAAGAAAGTCCTTCATCAAAATATGTCCTGATGGATCCATCCATGAATCCCGAATTGGTAGAAAATGAATGGTCGTGAAGAAGATTACCAATTATGCAGCAAATTACCGGACAGGAATCGACAGCGACATAACTCATTTCACGGAATAAACCTGGAATGAAGAGTGAACTGTACCCCGTCCCCAGTTGTTAGTTCACAAAGGCAGGTCTAAGAAAACCAAATATTCATCTGATCTGTTGTGATATCACAGTCCTCGCAGAGCAACAATTGAGTTACAGACAGGATTGTTGTGTTTGCCACTAGCGGTCGCGTGAAAAGAGCGGTCGCGTGAAAAGAGCGGTCGGGAGAGAATATACTGTAAGCTTTGGGAGATAGTAATGTCTTGACCCCCCAAATAGTTGGACAAAAAATTGAAAATAGATAAGTCCA
>JAXGMU010000083.1:9211-14432 GCA_040768485.1 Bacteroidales bacterium | reverse complement strand
CTCCGGCAAGGAATACCCGGTGCTTTACCTGCTGCATGGTGCAGGAGGGGATGAGGAGGCATGGGTCACTCTGGGGCGGGCCGCCCAGATCATGGATAACCTGATCGCACAGGGGAAAGCAGAACCGATGATCGTGGTCATGCCCAACGGGAACGTGATCCAGGATGCCGCACCGGGTGAGGGCCGGGACGGATGCTACAAACCCCGGTTCATGATCCCGGGAACCATGGACGGCACATTCGAAGAAACCTTCGGGGACATCATCCGCTTTGTTGAGAATAACTACCGGGTGAAGGCAGACAAACCGAACCGGGCCATCGCAGGGCTCTCCATGGGCGGATTCCATTCGCTTCATATTTCCAGATACTATCCCGGCACATTCGATTACATCGGACTCTTTTCCCCGGCCATCCTGCCCAACCAGAATGTTTCCTCCAAAGTGTATGAAGACATCGACGGAAGCCTGGAAAAACAGCTGCAAAACGGGTACAGGCTGTACTGGATCGGGATCGGCAGGACGGACTTTCTTTACAACGGAGTGATCCAGTTCAGCAGGAAACTGGACGAGATGGGGATGGATCACACCCTGAGGGAAAGCGACGGCGGACACATCTGGAAAAACTGGAGGATCTACCTGACCGAATTTGTGCCGCAATTGTTCCACCAATAACCGCCACCCTTGGCAAAAAGGAAGAACAGACTGGTCAACTGGCTGGAACCGCCGAAGGGATGGCGGTGGCCGGTGATCGTGGTCACCGGGATCGTGACCGGGCTCGCACTCTTTGCCATCCATATCTCACGTGCACCCTCCTACCTGTCCGATAAACCGGAAACCTGCACCAACTGCCATATCATGGCACCCCAGTACGCCACCTGGAGCCACAGCGCACACCGCGAATGGACCCATTGCAATGACTGCCATGTGCCGCACAACAACGTGGTGAGCAAATATTACTTCAAGGCGGCCGACGGGCTCCGCCATTCCACCATCTTCACCCTCCGGCGCGAGCCCCAGGTGATCCGGATCCGCCATGCCGGCATCGGGGTGGTGCAGCAGAACTGTATCCGGTGCCACGACGGCCTTCTTCACGGATTCAAATACCTTGCCGGCGAAAGCAACCAGTACGGTGAAGTCACCGACCGGCTCTGCTGGGACTGTCACCGGGAGGTGCCACACGGCAGGGTCAACAGCCTCACCAGCACCCCATGGGCGCGGGTACCGCTTCCACCAAGTCCGGTGCCCGACTGGCTCAGATCGTTCACCGAAACAAACAAATAACCATATCCCATGGCCACAATCAGAGAAAACGTCGCAAAGAAACCCTGGCTTGGATGGCTCCTGTTCGCCTTCACCGTGATCGTGGTCTTCCTCCTGGGTCTGCTTGCCTCTGCCATTATCGAACGCCGCGCCGAGGCATTGTTCGCATACACGCCCCAGGTGGAGCTGACCGAATTTGAACCCCGCAATGCCGAATGGGGGAAGAATTTTCCACGGGAGTACCAGTCCTACCTCCGGACGACCGACACGTCGTTCAGGAGCAAATACAACGGGAGCGCATGGTTCGATATGCTGGAGGTGGATCCCCGCATGGTTGTCCTCTGGGCGGGATATTCCTTTTCAAAGGAATATAACCAGGGACGCGGACACGCATATGCCGTTGAGGATATCCGGAATATCCTGCGGACCGGAGCGCCTTCGGGTCCGGATGACGGTCCCCAGCCCAACACCTGCTGGACCTGCAAGAGTCCCGATGTACCCAGGATGATGGCCGAAGTAGGGGTGGCAGAATTTTACGCCGGGAAATGGGCCTCCATGGGCATGGAAATTGTAAATCCGATCGGGTGTGCGGATTGTCATGATCCGGAAACCATGAACCTGCGCATCACCCGTCCGGCTCTGATCGAGGCATTTGAAAGACAGGGCAAAGATGTTACCAAGGCTTCCCACCAGGAGATGCGTTCGCTTGTATGTGCACAGTGCCACGTGGAGTATTATTTCAAAGGAGCGGGCAACTACCTCACATTTCCATGGGATCAGGGGTACAAGGCCGAAGAGATGGAGGAATATTATGACCGCCTTGGGTTTACCGACTGGACACATGCAATGAGCCGGGCCCCGATGCTCAAGGGACAACATCCCGATTACGAAATCTATATGACCGGCATCCATGCCGACAGGGGGGTGGCATGCGCGGACTGCCACATGCCTTACAAAAGCGAGGGAGGGATGAAATTCACGGACCACCACGTACGGAGCCCGCTGGACAACGTGTCAGGCTCCTGCCAGGTATGCCACAGGGAAGAGACCGACAAACTGGTCGCGAACGTGTACCAGCGTCAGGACCAGATCATCGGGAACCGTGACCAGCTTGAAAAGCTGCTTGTCCGCGCCCATGTGGAAGCAAAAAAAGCATGGGAATTGGGTGCCACCGAGGAAGAAATGGCCGGTGTTCTCACCGCCATCAGGCACGCCCAGTGGCGGTGGGACTACGTGGCCGCTTCACACGGCGGATCATTCCACTCTCCCGTAGAGGTGAGCCGCACCATTGCCTCCGCCATCGACATCATCCAGGAGGGCAGGATCCAGCTGGCCAGGCTTCTGCTGAACAAGGGATACAAAGGGGAGGTCCCCTACCCCGATATATCCACGAAGGCAGAAGCCCAGCGATTCATCGGGCTGGACATGGATGCCCTCAATGCAGAAAAAGCATTGTTCCTGCAAACGCTTGTTCCCGTCTGGGACAGCATCGCGGCTGAAAGGCATGCTTCGTGGGACATGGAAAGGTAGCGTGTCACCTCAGCGCGACCGGATCTCCCTTCTCATGAAGGACAGGTAGGAAAGCACAAAGCAGAGCAGGGTCAGTGCAATGAGTCCTGTGAGCTGCGGCCAGACGATCAGCAGGCTCTGCCCGACGGGGAGCGGACCGGGAATGGTCCCGTGCAACTGCTCCATGGTCAGTGGTCCGATGCTTCTCACCGAGGGCACCAGCAGCGTGGATGTAATCTCATTGAACAGTTCACCCGGCATGACCTGGACCAGTCCGAATCTCAGTTTCTGATAAATGTATACTGCCCGCGGGGTGGCCATTTCGGATGGCTCGATCCCCTTCAGCACCAGGTTCACGATCAGTGGATAGAATACGGTGAGGAACAGCCAGACCGCGATTCCTGCAAGGGCTGCAGTGGCCGGTTGCCGGAAACGGACCGAAAACAGGATCGAAAGGTTCAGCCAGAAGGCGACATACACGATGCTGATGATGGTATATAATATCATGCGTGTGAATTCCCCTGCGGTGGGCGGGATGCCCAGTGCGATGAGGCCGGTACCCAGCACCAGGAAACTGAGCGTAAAGAACATGATACTGACAACGATCAATCCGGCCACGAATTTGGCGTTCAGAAGGTAATCCCTGGGTACGGGCTGGGCCAGGATCCGGCTCAGCGTCCCCTTGTTCTGCTCCGAATTGATGGCATCAAATCCCAGGCTGATCCCCAGCAATGGTCCGAGGAAACTGACAAAGACGATGAAAGAGGGCAGGGTCCCATCGGACAAAGTGAACAGGTTCAGGAAAAAGAAGTCGTTTTCTGTATTGCTCCTGGTGACGGCTTCCGTGAAATTTGAAAGCGACGTGTACAGGGAGCCCAGGCATGTAAGTGCAACAATACCAAGCAGGATAATGGAACGCCAGCTCCTTACATGGTCGGCAACCTCCTTCCGGACCATCGCCAGAAAAGGCTTCAGTGTGATGTTATTCATGACCGGCACCTCCTCCCTGAAAATAACGGTAATAAATATCATCAAGCGCGACCGACCTGCCTTCAGAGGCCTCGTGACCATCCGGGAACAGCTGCCTGGCCAGGGAACCGATCTCCCCCTCGGCAAGCAGCCTGCCGTCCACGAAAATGCCCACCCGGTCGCATACCTGCTGTACCTGGTGCAGCTGGTGGGATGAGAAAAGAACCGTGATCCCGTCTTCCCTGCTGAGCCTGACGATGAGTTCAAGAAATTCCCGCACCCCTGTCGGATCAATGCCCAGGGTAGGCTCATCGAGGATGATCACCCGGGGATGTTTGATGAGCACATCTGCAAGTCCGAGTCTCTGCCGCATCCCCCTTGAATATTTACCCGTCTTTTTGTGCTTCTCTGTCCCGAGTCCCACCTTGGCTAGCAATTCATCCGCCCGCGATTCCGCCTCCCCCTGAGGGATCCCGTTCAGCCGCGCCGTGTAGACCAGGTTCTCCATCCCGGTCATGTCCTCATAAAATCCCACATCCTCGGGCAGGTAACCCACTTTTTGTTTCACCGGGATCGGGGACCTGACCGGATCCAGACCGCACACCCGCACCGTTCCCGAATCGGGCTCGGTCAGTCCCAGCAACATCAGGATCGTGGTTGATTTTCCCGCTCCGTTGGGTCCGAGCAGCCCGAAGATCTCTCCTTTCCCCACTGACAGATCCAGGTTGTTTACCACAAGATGCGTCCCGTACCTTTTGGTCAGGCCGTATATCTCGATGATCTTCTCCATGAATTACCTCCTTCCGAATTTCCGGAACAGATAATAGATGAGCCCGATGGTGGCGATAATGATCAGAATGCCCAGCCAGCCCCAGAGCAGCGGGGTTTTCACCGAAATCCTGAATGAAGCATCCGAGTTCACTTCGGGGGTCCTGGCTGTGATGACCGTCGCGTAATCCCCGGGAATGGCCCTGTCATCCGCCGTGATGGAAGCGAACACGGTGGTATGTTCACCGGCATTCAGCCGCACAACCGTGTCGGGTTCGAACTGCACGTCCCAGTTCCGCGGACTGGTTGACCTGAACACCACATCCTCCAGCACGGCAGAACCGGTGTTCCTGAGCTCAAGTTCGATCCGCTTTTCCCTGCCCGCGGTGGTTTTCGCACTCAGCAGTCCGTTCGGAGTGGTCAGTTCCATCCTGTATGAGCCGGTGATCACCACCTCCAGTTCCATCTGCGCGGATGTGGCGCTGTTGACAGCATGAACGGGAATTTGATACGTTCCGGCCTGGATATTGTGGGGAGGCTTGATCTCCACGGAGATGTTCGCTGTCTGACCCGGCTCCACCTCCACTGCCGTTGCCTGCTTGTAATTGGGCTTGAATACCACGTTCCAGCCCCGCGGGGCATCTGCCCTGAGTGAATACATCTGTTTCACACCCGTCTGGTTCTTCAGCCGGGTTGAAAAGGTGAAATTGAAATCGG
>JAXGMU010000083.1:4219-9201 GCA_040768485.1 Bacteroidales bacterium | reverse complement strand
GGAATGCCCTTCCATGTTGGCCTGGTCGGAGGTGAAATCGGTCCTGAAGGTGCCCTGCTCGGATACGTTCACGACCAGGGTCAGCACATCGTAATTCGCTGCGACGAGCCTGAAGGAATGGTTGCCCTGGTCCACCTTCAGGGGAACATTCACCTGGAGCGAAAGGGTCCTCTTATCGCCCGGCAGTACGGAGATCCGGCTGACAAGGTACCCTCCCGCCTTCAGGGTCGCTTCCCATCCTTCAGGTAAACCTGCCACGGATAGGTCCACATTCCGCGACACGCTTCCGTCGTTCCTGACCTCCACGGAATAGTCAATGGTCTCACCCGGAGGCACCGATATTTTCAGATACGGGGTGTAGAGTGTGATCCCGCCGGCTGCATGCAGCTCCATTCCGGATGACAGCAGGAAAAACAGGAAAAGCAGGATCGCCTGGGTTTGCGTACGGACAGTCATGAAAAAATCCTCCTGAAATTTTTAAATGAACATACATACGGAACGCAAAAATAAGGATGTGTGAAAATCTGAAATGGTCTGAATCGTTAAAAAATGTAAAAAAAAGCAGTCGATTTAACATTTCTTTAGGAAACAAAACCCTGAAACCACTGTTTAGGGGAATATTTCATCATTTTGAAACCCTGACCTTTTGAAACGAAGTTTTTTTGCAGGATCAATCCGGCAAGGATCCGGAATACTGCTGATGTTGTTATGCCTTCCGCTCACTGAAGCGGCGGGACAGCAATTCTGGGAACCGACGGGGGAATTCCCCGGGGGACCGAAAACAGGGATCGCCGTGACAGGTGATTCCATTCTGTTCGCAGGGCTGACCGACGGCATCATCAGAAGCCGTGACGGAGGCAACTCTTTTGAGACAGTGCTCGGGGCATCCGGAATTTTCTCCCTGTATGCCACTGCATCGGGTTCCGTGCTCGCGGGTGGCACAGGAAAGATCTATGTTACAGGCGACGGGGGCGACAGCTGGGACAGTATGGCTGTCAACTCGGCCTTCCCGGTCATTCAGATCACGGAAAACGGCCAGGGGGCACTGTTCGCCATCACCGGCGGCTATGATGATGAGGGGTACAAGGGGAACGGGGTATTCTATGCTCCCGGTCCGGGCCACCATTGGGAACAGAGGAACGGGGGACTCGGTTCGTTCCTGGGCTGTGAAAAAATTGCAGCAGACAAAAATGGGAGGTTGTACCTTGCAGTCCACGATCACTTTGTCACCGGGAACGGGGGACTGTTCATCTCGGGGGACAACGGCCTGAAATGGGAGCATGTGGATGTCCGGATCGACGGGAGAGGCCAGGTGGAGGACCGTCTGAGGATCGAGTTTTCAACTGGGCTGTCTGTTTCGCCCCAGGACTCGGTATACCTCAGTTTCCAGGGTCTTGCGGGAAATGGAATGGTGCGGCTGAACGTGAGACGGCACACGGATGATGTGGGGGAGGCGGGACACTGGACCGTATGCAGTGTGACCGAATCCGAACAATGGTGGCTGGACAGGACCCTGCACAACATTTACTTTTCCGGGAACGGGCTCTGGTTCAGCTCCTCTCAGGGGTCTCTGAACACCGGGGGCACCTGGTATACCAGGGAGGGAAGCGGCGGATGGGAACAGGTAAACCAGAACCTGGAATATTATCCCCTGAGCCACCGGGATGCCCAGTATTTTGCCGAAGATGGCAATGGCCGCATCTACATGGTGCAGCACCTGGGGGAAAAGATTTTCACCCACACCGGGCAGGGCGGGCCGGTGACAGTGCCGCAACGCGCCGTTTCGGGGACCATGGTGGTATATCCCAATCCGGCAGGGAGCGGACAACCCGTGTACCTTGCAGGATCCCTGCCCCGGGCAACCAGGATCTCCCTGTTTGACAACACAGGCAGAAAGCTGGCGGATCCGGAGCTGTCAGAACAGCCCGTCCGGTTTTCCTCCCCGGCTGCACCCGGCATTTATTATATCGCGGTCGAAGGCCGAGATCACAGAGAAGTCATCAGGTTCATCGTCAGGTAGTCTTTTCCAAATCATTAAAAATCATATGAAAAAACAAAATTTATTGTCCGTGCTGGCCCTGCTGGCAACCCTTTCGCTGCAGGCCCAGGAACGGGATGTGTACAGCCTCAGGCTGGATATCCCCCTTGTCGATTATCCGCAGAATTTCTCACTGCCGGGTCACTTTCCCTCCATGAACCAGTCCCTCGAATGGTCTCTGGATGTTTATGAGCTTGGCTTTTACGGCATTGACGCACTGGGAGATGTCATTTTTCGACCCGCAAAGGAGCCTTCCTCCCGGCTCCGGAATCTTCCCAACCAGGGCCTTAAATACCTGGTCGGACTGGGCTTTTCCAGGTATGCCAGTGAGCTGCCCATCCCGCTGGGAGTCTGGGCGCATGAGGAATTCCACCGCACGGTACTCGGCGAGGCGGGAATCCCGTCCAAAAACGGCAACTGGCTCTTTCACAGGTGGGACGGGACCGTCTACGGGGTATCCGATGAAGCGCTGGAAACGCTGAAAAGGAATGATCCCGACCGGTTGCTGTATTCTTACGTTGCGGGCATCCAGTATGAGGTTCTGCTGAACCGGCAGATCTCCACAGGTGATTTTTACCACAAAAGAAGCCTGGCCAAGAACTCCCTGCTGCTCTACAACGCCTGGTATGTCTACAATTACTTCAGGTTTTCCACAAGCCCGGCCTCCGATTCCGTGAAGGTCATCGCGCCGCCGCACGAGGACCCGGACCCTGCGCTGAGGGATTATGCAGGAGCGGACCTGACAGCCTGGACGTTTGACATGTTCCATCCAGGTCTCCCCTACACCGGTTCCAGGGATCCGTTCCCGGGAGGAGAAGGGGTCAACAGGAGGATTGGCTTCTCCGATCTCCCTTCCGAAGCACAGGATTACCTGATCAGTCAGAAATGGCTGTCTCTGCTCAATTTCCTGAATCCCGCCATCTTTTTCATAAACAGGATCCCGCTGGGAAGGGACTTCTCCTTCAATTTCTTCGCCCAGTATGCACCCACCCATTTCGGAAATGACATCGCCCTGTTCGTACCGGTAAAGTACCGGGATTACAACCTGCTCGTAAATGCACACAGGTATGGCAGCAGGACATCCGCCGGTTACGGGATCGGACTGGGCCTTTCCGGTTTCCGGCTGGGAGAGCGAATGACCACGGATATTGAACTGGATCTCTGGAACCAGCCGGTATCTTTTCTGATGGACGAAAAACAGGCAGGAGGAGCGCTCTCCATCGGGCCGGCATTCTATTTCAGCAAAACAGTTTCCGCCTATGTGCGCATTACAGGTAAAACCCGCGGGTGGCAGATGGGCAATCCCTATCTGGACCGAAACCTGTCGGTCCGGGTGGGAACGAACATAAATATCCGCAAGCCTGATTGATTTATTCTGACATTCTTTACTTTTGCCCCTGAACAGGAATGTGCTGCCTAAGATCCGGGCACATCCATGAATGGCAAAACAGATGAATACTTTCTTTAAGCTCCTGGAGGACAAGAATATTGAACTCCCGGAACACATCAGGGAGCTACTGGAGGGCTGCAAAGGCTTCCGCGTATTCCCGTCCACCCCGGAACTGGCAGACGCTTCCACAGGAGGCAGGGAACAATCCGGATATGAGGTGAAATACACGATCCCGGACCAGGGTGAAGTAACCGAGGCCCTGGTCCACCGTGTCAAGAACGGGATCGCTGTCAATTATCCCGAGCCCTATATGCGCCGGAGGGATCCGGCCACGATGAGCATTGCGGATGACGGACCGACGGACAAAAAACGTTTCAGGGAGAAATACGGGTATGAATTCGACACCATCAGGGAAGAGACTTTCAGCTGGTTAAAAACCCAGGAACTCGGAGTGTTCCTCTATTTTGCCGGCAGGCTCGGCATCGGGTCGACCGGTGTGGCCATCGTGCCTGCAAACGCCGCTTTTTTTGCCATGGGGCTGTCCATGCTGCAGGCGATCATCGATCCGGACGAACTGAAGGAAGGCACCGAACTGAGAAGTGTCATTTTCGTGGCCCCGGTGTTCCGGCATACCCACTTCAACGGAAAACAGGTGGTCGTCCATCACCGTACCGGTCAGCTGCACGAACTCTATGCGTACAACCTTTACCCCGGACCCAGTGCAAAGAAAGGCCTTTACGGGGTCCTCCTCACCCAGGGGGAAAAGGAGGGTTGGATCACCGCCCACTGTTCGGCCGTCCAGTCCGTCAGTCCCTACGACAACATCACCACCTTCATGCATGAGGGGGCCAGCGGGGGGGGAAAGAGCGAATTGCACCAGCACATCGTGCGCGAACCCGACGGCCGGGTATTGCTGGGGACCAACACCGTCACCGGAGAGGAACGGCTGATCACCATCCCGCGCTTCTGCTCCTTCAGGCCGGTGGCCGACGACATGGCTTTCTGCCATCCGTCCCTTCAGCGCAACGACGGCAAACTCAGGATCACCGACGCCGAGAATGCCTGGTTCGTCAGGGTGGACGGGGTGACGCAGTACGGTGATGACCCGTTCCTCGAGAAAATCACCATCCAGGCGGAAAAACCGCTGCTGTTCCTGAATATCGAAAGCAATCCAGGGGCCACCGCGCTGATCTGGGAACACATTGAGGATGAACCGGGAAAAAGGTGCCCCAATCCGCGTGTGATCCTGCCCAGGGACATCGTACCGGATGTAATTGACAATCCCGTCTCGGTGGATATCAGGAGCTTCGGGATCCGTACATCTCTGTTTACATCCGAAAAGCCCTCTTACGGGATCATCGGCATGTTCCACATCCTCCCCCCTGCCCTGGCGTGGCTGTGGCGACTGGTCTCTCCCCGCGGGCTAAACAATCCCAGCATTGTCTCCACAGGCAGCATGGAGAGCGAAGGGGTCGGCTCCTACTGGCCTTTCGCCACCGGGAAAATGGTGAACCATGCCAACCTGCTGCTGAAACAGATCATTGAAACACCCAG
>JAXGMU010000083.1:0-4209 GCA_040768485.1 Bacteroidales bacterium | reverse complement strand
CATTCACCCTGGTACCCAATCAGTTCATCGGCGTATGGAAAGTGGGGTTCAAACCCCAGCTGCTCATGAGGGAATACCTGACCCGCAGGGGGGTTGCCAGGCTGAGAAGCGACCAGTACCAGCCGGCCAGGTGCCCGCTGCTGGGGTATGAGCTGAACTACATGACCCTGGAGGGATCAAAGATCCCTTCCCGCTTCCTGAAAGTGTACAACCAGTCCGAGGTGGGATTCCAGGGATACGACGCAGGTGCCGAGCAGCTGAGAAAATTCTTTAAGGAACAACTCGTGCAGTACCTGCAGTCCGATCTGCTGCACACCGGGAAACGGATCATTGACGCCTGTCTGTCGGATGCGACCACGGAAGAGTACAACGAGATCGTTCCCATGACCTACCGGTACAGTTTCAACAATCTGGACAGTTACGAGAACGGGGAGGAAATCCCCGGTTGATTTACCTCAACCCGAAACGGTAGGAGAATTTCAGCAGGAAGGTATCGGTCGGTCTCTTTTCGGTGAACAGGCGGTCCACGTTCTCCCATACCTCGAAAGCCCCCTGCGGGGCATAATAGTCCCTCGTCTGCGACCACACAAGGTACGCAGTTGATCCGGGCATGAATTCCCATCGGATGACCAGGTTGGACAGCCATTCATCCACATTGAAATTGGGATCTTCGAAACTGTAATCCGGATGCATGTCCATGTCCTCATCCACCTGGTAGGTATCCACTTCCCGAAAGATTTGATCCTGTGTGTACACATGGTACCTGTTGCTGAACTCCTCCGCCTTCGGATCGGTGATCATTTTGAAACCATTGTAATCGCCCGAGGCGACAAAAGGCTGACCCCAGTACTGGATTGTCAGATCTGGTGTGATGTTGAAATTGATCCTCAGTGAAGTACTGAGCACCTTCTGGTCGATATGCCCGAAAAGGTAGCGCTCCTCCCCGTTCATCTCTTCCCGTGCAATGTACTGAAGCTCCCTGTATGATGAGGAATAGGACGGAGAAAGGGAGATGGTCAGCGCATTCATGGGTCGCACAGTCAGATCCAGTCCGATGGAAGTTTCCCGGTAATACTGATCCGCACCCCACCTTGTAGAGAAACCGAGTTCGGCCGAAAAGGCCTTCCTGTCATCTGACTCGATGTAGCTGTGAAACCTGCCGCTGCCGGGAAGGTACATGGAAGGCCCGCCCCTGAGGATGCTGTTGGATACCTGGTGGAAATTGAATCCGCCACCGAATCCTGCTTCCCAGTAATTTTTGAAATCGGCATTTATGTTGTACTCGTATCCGATCCCCGTGATCCGTGCACCGAAGTCGGATGCGATATACACATCGTTGTTCAGGTTCAGGAACCTGAAGATACTGAAAGGCTCGGTGAAATTGTAGCCGGTCCACAGCACGTTCAGGACCTGGTCTGCCTCCCGCATGTACCCCATGTCGTTCAACTCCAGACCCGGGCTCTTGAACACGCTCATGAACAAGAAGTTCCATTTACCCCCGATGCGGCCGAACTGGAGCTTTCCGCCCAGTCCCGAGAGACTGGTGCGGGCGGAGTCCAGCTGCACATAACCGGCATCGGGACGCTGAAAATACCTGGCCGAGGAACGCTGGGTACGTGTGATGGCCTCCCTGGTACCCTGCACATGGCTGGTGTACAGTGCCGCATTGAACATGTAATTGCGGTCCCTGAAATATTGTGTGAAATCGACCCCCGCGCTTGTGGCGCTCCCGTGCAGCCAGTCCATTTCCGTCCCTTCCAGTCTCCTGACCGTGCCGGTGGCAGCCGCTCCGAGAATGGAATTCCCCTTGTTGAAATCCTTCTGAACCCTGGCCATCGTATAGCTGGAGAGCGGTTCCACGATCTCTTTCCTCCTTGTCCCGTTCCCGATCGTCGCCTTTGTTTCTGCTGTGACCGCTTCGATCACTCCCAGTGACCATCCCTTTTTTGTCTTCCCGGTCAGTTTGGCCGCACCCAGGATCGGGGTGAAGATGGGCATCTTTATATATTCGTCATCCTCCACTTCGGGGTCCCCCTGTGGCCTGCGGCCGACGCGCCTGGAATAAAAGAGGTTGTCGTTCCCCACATCCCCGTCTCCCAGTCCCACGTTGAAGCTGGTAATGTTCTTCCCTTCGATGAAGAAGGGTCTCTTTTCCTCGAAATAGGTCTCGAAGGCCGACAGGTTCACCTCGGAAGGATCTGCCTCCACCTGCCCGAAGTCGGGGTTGACGGTTAAATCCAGTGTCATGTTGTTGGTGACCCCGATCTTTCCGTCCAGCCCGACACCGTAAGCCAGGTCGGTCCCGTCCGCGAACGGATTCCCTTCCTCCGGTTCGTAGGTTCGCACGGAACCGACGCCATATGGCATCAGGTCCAGCTGCTTGCGGGGTTCGATTTCCTGCAGCCCGTCCAGTTCACCCAGGGCATGGATCAGTCCCGGCGCCGTCCTGGGGATGGGATGCCAGAAACTCATTTCACTGTGCCGGAAAATTTGCCTGGCCACCTCGAATCCCCACACTTCATTTGTATTCTTCTCGAAGCGCAGCTGGGTGAATGGGATCTTCATCTCCGCCCCCCATCCCCATTCATGGATCCGGGCTTCAGCCTGCCAGATGGGATCCCAGGAAGCATCCTCATTCTCGCCGTTGTTGGAAAAGATCTGGTCGAACCGCACACCGGCCGAACTCACGCCGAAACAAAAACCGGTACGCAGGTCGTGATAGCTGTCAAAGACCACAAAGACCATGTCCCCGTCCCCGTTATCCCGGCGGCTCATCCGGCTGTTGATGCTGTCCGGTGCGCTGTCCAGCGCCCGAACGGCCACGTAGAGGTTCATGTCGTCGAATGCGACCTTGAACAGGGTCTGCTGGGAGGGCGGTCTCCCTTCACTGGGTTCATGCTGTACAAAACCGCCTTCCCAGGTCCCCTCCTTCCAAGCGTCGTCCTCAAAGGTTCCGTCAATTTCCGGTGAATTTTCCACCCGGAATGCTTTGTAGCTCTTCTTCGGCAGGTATTCGGACTGCCCCAGTAACACCATCACTGCTAACATCATCAGGGAACATGTGGCAATCAGTTTTGCTGTCATCATTCGGCATTCGGATTTTGTCACCGGTAATAAGACGGCCGAGTCAAAGGTTCGTTACAAAGATAACGGGGGAATTTACAAAAAAATTTACCTGGCCCGGTACATCCTGTCGTACAGACTTGTGATCAGTTCTCTCAGGTTCTGCCGGTTCCTCAGTTTTGCGTTGATCCCGTACAGGGCACGGGTTCCCGATGATTTGCCTTCCGCAGGAACGAGGCCTGAAGCTGCGTGCATGAGCCTGCCGAACTGCTTTTCCGGAAGCAACTTTGAAAGGCCTGAAACGGCCGCGATCACCAGCCGGCTTCCCGCAGTTTCATGACGACGGTGCATGACCAGATCGACGGATTCCCCCAGGTCCCTCAGGAATTCCTCCTCCCTGCCTGCCTGGAGTCCTGTCACGGTCAGGTGGATGCAGTCAGGATTCTGCAGCCGGTCCGTCAGCCATCCCCTGCCGGCAAGCTCATCGCCGATGGCGTGGATATCGTATTTGTCAGACCTCACCGCAAATACGCTCATCTCAGGCCGTCCCGCTATTTCCAGTCCCCCGGTCGCCCTGATCCCGTCCTGGATCTTTTTCACCGAGTCCATCACCGCGGAAGCCTGCTCCATGTATCCTTCCGATCCCATGAGCCTGACAATGGTCCAGGCTGCAGCCACCGGGCCGCCGCTCCTGCTTCCGAGCAAGCAAGCGGAGGCGAATATACCCCCCGGCCATTCGGTGGTGATGAAAAACTGGCGTTTCCGCAACTCCGGATCCCGGTACAGGATCAGGGACACCCCTTTTGCTGCATACCCGTATTTGTGCATATCCGCGGAAATGGACGTGACCCCTTTCACCCGGAAATCAAAGGGGGATACAGGGTAACCGAGTCTTTCAAGGAACGGGAGCATCAGTCCCCCCAGACAGGCATCCACATGGCAGAGAAGATGATGCCGGGCAGCCAGAGCAGCGATTTCCGTGATGGGGTCCACCACGCCATAGGGAAAGCAGGGCGCCGATCCGACGATCATGAAGGTACGTTCGTCGATCGCGTCGGCCATGGCGTCCGGATCGGCCCGGAAATCGGCCCCGACCGGCACGCGGACGACCTCCAGGTCCATCAGGCGCGCCGCCTTGTTGAAGGC
>JAXGMU010000082.1:0-14799 GCA_040768485.1 Bacteroidales bacterium | reverse complement strand
ACTAGCAGGAGCAGGATAGAATTGAGGGACACATTATTACGGGCGCCAGGGAGTGTCATGGTCCCGACCCGGGATCATTTCGGGAACCCGGGAGAGGACCGGTCAGAAATTATCCTGCCAGGACTTCCGCTTGTTGTACTTCAGATCGGAGAGGATGGCCGACTTTGCGTTGATCTGGAAATTATAGGAGCGGTAGTTGCCGAACGGGACCACCGAAAGCCGCATCTCCCAGCAGTGCAGGTCCCTGTAGATGCTCAGGTTGGTGGTGGTGAACTGCATACGGTCCAGGTCATACCCGGTGTTGAAGCCGATCTTCCATTTGGGGGTCAGGCTGAAATCGCCCGAAACCCGAACGGTCTGCACCACGCTGGGTACATCCCTCGGTTTGGAGTAGCTGAAGTTATAGTCCAGCCGCAGCGACCAGGGAATTTCAAAATTCACATAGTCCCCGTAATAATCGTCCGCTGCCGGGTCGTCCTCCGGAAGGGAACTCATTGCAGATGCACCGGCATCCATTACACGGGCTTCATCTTCCGGGCTTTCCTCACCGGTCCGTCTGCCGCGGTCTCCCTGCTTTGACTGCAAAGTAAAGCCCATCGACATGCTGGCATTGGTCAGCCTGACCGGTTTTCCGGTCTGGGAAAAATAGCTTTCCCGGGTGCGGGAACGGGTTTCATCATATCCGAAAGGATCCATCACCCCCCTGAATGAAATGTTGACCTTGTTGTTCAGGATCCTCGTGTTCCCGTTAAAACTGATGGGACGCCACCTGGGAGAGAGGGTGTCGGTCTGGAACAGGTTCATCCCGGTGTTGAAACTGAGGTTGTCCAGGAGCTTGACTTTCTCCAGTTCCTCCACGGTATCGTTTTTGGACCGCATTTTGGCCTCAAAATTGTTGCGCAATGACAAACTGAGTGATCCGGAAGCCCCGTTGAATGTGGGAGTGCCATAGATCTCATCCTCATAGATGGAGTAGACCTGGACGGTGTCCATATTCACCTCATCGTACAACACCCGGTAATAATTGGCCTGTAAACCGGTCAGGTCGGGCACATAGGAGAAGCTGGCCGAGGGGGACATCACATGCCTGATGGTCTGCAGTCGCCCGTTTCCCTTGAAATTGAACATGCCGTAGATCTTGGGGGATAGGCCCGCACTGAAACTCGGGTAGAGGGAATGGGCATAGGATAATTTGCGGACGAGTGTATCCCGGATAATGGGCTTCAGGACAACAGTGCCATTCTGTTCGGTCTCTCTGTGCCCGGTGATCTCCTTGAACGTCTGCCGTGTATAGATCATCCCGTTGTAATTCATGGAGGGGGTCAGCGTAAAGCTCTGAAGCATCGCCACCTTCCTGAAGGGTTTGATATTCAGGCTTAAAGGGATAGAATGCCTGTACCCGTTGACCATGTCGTCAAACACCCCACGGGTGAAGAGCAGTGAATCGGTGGTGTTGATCCTGTTTTCCAGGATGCTTGTATAGGTCAGCTGGATGTCCTCGTACCACCTATCGGGACCGGTCCCTTTCTTTCTTTTGAACGGGGTGATCCTGCTCATGTTAAAGGAGACCTTCGGCAGGGTAAGGCTCACCCCCTTCGTCCTGCTGTTCTGTGAATGGTTCAGGGATGCGCTGAAATTGAAGGGACTGTTGGGCCAGGACTTGGTATAGGAAATGCTGGACTGCTTGGTATTGGTCATCACACTGTTGATGTTCCGGGTGTGGTTCTGGTCGTAGGAGGAACTGGAAAGGTTTACACTGGCCCTGAAGGAGCTGGTCGGATTGGCCCTTGCATCCTGGTTGTGGCTCCAGGAAACGGAATAGTCCCTGCTGACACTGTACAATCCTTCAATGTTCTTGAAACCGGTCACATTTTTGAAATACTGCACCCGCAGGTTGCCCGTGAACCTGTAATTGAGCTTGTAGTTGGTCCCCACCCGCAGGCCCCATGTCCCGTTGGTGTACAGGTCCCCCGTAATCCGAAGATCCATGTAATCGTTCATGGCGAAGTAGTATCCGCCGTCCCGCAGGTAAAAGCCCCTCCGCTGCTCCTCCCCGTACTGGGGGATCAGGATCCCGGAAGTCTTGGTCCTGGAATTCGGGAAGAACCCGAAGGGGATCCCGAGGGGAAGCGGAACATCCTCCAGCACAATATAGGCAGGTCCGGCAATGATCTTGTCCCCCGGCATGGATATCCCCTTGGTGATGGCGATATAAAAGTGCGGGTGTTCCGCATCACAGGTGGTGTATTTGCCATCCTTCAGGTGGATGTGCCCGCTGGTCTGCCTCTTGGTCTGCTGTGCATGGAGATACCCTCCCTCCTGCTCCGTGATCACCTCCTCGATGTATCCCTTCTGGGTCTTGAAATTGTATTTCAGCAACTTGCATTGAAAGGAATTATCTTTATCGGTAAAGTTCGGGTGACCGGTCACCACTCCCGCCGAATCTGGGAGCCCCCGTGCAGTCACCAGGTTGTTTTCCATCTCATAGCGGATGTAAGCTGCCTCCAGCTGGATATCTTCATAGGTGATCCGGGCATCGCCGTAAAGCTCCACAATCGCGGTATCCAGGGCAAACACGAGCGAGTCGGTGGCACTGTATTTCACTTCTGCCTTAATATCACTGCCCATGGTCGTACCCACCGGGATGGTGTCGCCCGGGACCGAATCCGTTGCCGGGATTTCCAGCTGGCTCCGCACCGTATCAAGGGGCATCACCCTGCCGGTTGTATCGGGCTCCTGGGCATGCAATATTGCAGAGGCAGATCCAGTTAGTAAGATGATGAAAATTATCTTAAAACAGTCGTGGCGCAAAGTGAATAAACTTTTATTTTTGTACCAGCCGTAAAGCTTGCACCCGGGTTGATGAAATATCGAGGTACATATGCTACACGCAAAGGTAATGCCAATAAATATAAAACGGATCCGTCACTTTATTCTTGTTTCAACATTATTGGCTTTTGTCGCTTTCCCGCAAACACTGGGAAATGCCGATAATGACCTGAAGCGGGGAATCCAGACGGTGGTGATCGATGCAGGTCACGGCGGGAGAGATCCGGGCGCAGTCGGGAAAAATGCCAAAGAAAAGGATCTTACCCTGAAGATCGCGCTCAAAGTGGGTGAGTATATCGAGGAGAACCTGGAGGATGTCCGGGTGATCTATACCAGGAGAACAGACGAGCATGTGGATCTGTGGAAGCGTGCGGAGATCGCCAATGAAGCGAAGGCCGATCTGTTCATTTCCATCCACGTAAACGCGCATCCCAGAACCTCCGCCCGTGGAACACTCACACTTGTACTGGGGCAGCACCGTGCCGATGAGAATTTTGACGTGGCGGTCCGTGAAAATTCAGTGATCCTCCTCGAAGAGGACTACGAGACCATCTACGAGGGCTTCAATCCGGAATCCACCGAATCCTACATCATGTTCTCGCTGATGCAGAAAACCTACTTCAAGCAGAGCATCGAATTCGGATCCTTCGTACAGGAGCAGTTCCGGGACCGCGCAAAAAGGGGTGACCTGGGCGTGAGGGAGCAGGGGCTCCTGGTGCTGGCCCAGACCTCCATGCCCGGGGTCCTCATCGAGACCGGGTTCATCTCCAATCCGGAGGAAGAGCGATTCCTCATGTCCGAATACGGACAGGACATCATCGCATCGGCGATTTTCAGGGGATTCCGCGATTACAAAAGGGAGATTGAGCGCAGGAGCAATTTCGAGGTGGTGGTCCGGGAAGAACCAGCAGTGGAAAGTCCGGCTGCTGAACCCGGCCTGCAGTCCTTTCCGGTCCCGGAACGAAAAGCGGATCAGGATGTCCCGGAGGACCAGGTGGTGTTCAGGATCCAGGTTGCCTCCGCCAGGAACAGCGTCCCCACCGAGCCATCGGCATTCCATGGATATCAGGATGTGGTCATGGTGCAGGATGGAAGATGGTACAAGTACATGGTCGGATTCGAGACCAGCTACGATAAAGCGCTGGAGAAATGCCTGTCTGTGAAGGAGGATTTTCCCGATGCGTTCGTGGTGGCACTCAGGAACGGCGGACTGATTCCACTGCATGAGGCGATCCTGGAAATAAACCAGTAATGCCATTTTGACCTAGGACCGTTTTTCATTGACTAATTTTTTTCGATTCCCGGGAGCATTTTAAACCAACCATTGAATTGGAATTTCTAATGGTTTAGGTCACAATTTATTAAGATATTGTTAATAAAAATATCTGTAATAGATTGATTTTCTGTATTTTAAATTTTTTTACTTTTTTTTCAACCTATAAACTCTTGACCCTTAACACCAATAGATTTAATACGGGATTTTCAAATGATTTTCAATTTTTTTTTTGCTTTTTTTTCACAACCTTTGCTTAAAGGAATCCCACAAGCTTTACCATAGTAACCTTGAACTAAATTAACGTTTGCAATGCATGAACGTGTCTGGAACAATTGCCTGAACATCATCAAAGACAATGTCCCTTCCATCAGTTTCCGCACATGGTTTGAGCCGATTGTTCCTTTAAAGCTTGACAATGACATACTGACCATTCAGGTTCCCAGCCCTTTTTTCTATGAATATCTGGAAGAACAATATATTGATATCCTGCGAAAGGTGATAAGGAAAGAGCTCGGCCCGGATGCCAAGCTTGAGTACAATGTGGTCATGCAGAACAATTCTTACAGCAACAACAAACCCTACACTGTCAAATTTCCGGCCCGGAACAGCAGGGAGATCAAAAACAGGCCGGTGACTGTTCCCATTGATGCCACCGAGCACACGATCAAGAATCCGTTTGTGATCCCCGGCCTGAAAAAACTGGACATCGATCCCAGGCTGAACCCTGAAAATTCGTTCGAGAACTTTATCGAGGGAGAGTGCAACAGGCTGGCCCGGTCGGCCGGGTATGCCGTATCAAAGAATCCCGGGGGGACGGCCTTCAATCCCCTGTTGATCTATGGGGACAGCGGGCTGGGGAAAACCCACCTGGCACAGGCCATCGGCATTGAAGTGAAAGACCTTTTCCCCGAAAAGACAGTGCTGTACGTAAATGCCAACAAATTCCAGACACAGTTCGTGGATGCCATCCGGAACAACAACAAGAATGATTTTCTCCATTTCTACCAGATGATCGATGTCCTGATCATTGATGACGTGCATGAGTTTGCAGGGAAGGAAAAAACCCAGGACACCTTCTTCCATATTTTCAACCACCTTCACCAGAGCGGAAAGCAGCTGATCCTCACATCCGACAAACCCCCGGTGGAACTGCAGGGAATGGAATCAAGGCTTCTGAGCCGTTTCAAGTGGGGACTTTCGGCCGATCTGCAGGCCCCTGACTTTGAAACCAGGATGGCCATTCTGAAAAGGAAGACCTACAATGACGGGATCGAACTGCCTGAGGAGGTCCTGGAATACATCTCCACGCACATCTCGGACAACATCCGCGAGCTGGAAGGAGCGCTTATCTCCCTTCTGGCCCAGTCAACCCTGAACAAGAAAGAGATCACCCTGGATCTGACCAAGGAGATGATCGACAAGCTTATCAAGAGCACCAAACGGGAGATCTCCATCGATTACATCCAGAAAGTGGTCTGCAACTACTACAACATCGGGCTGGACCAGCTGCAGTCCAAGACCCGGAAGCGGGAAATCGTACAGGCCAGGCAGGTGGCAATGTTCTTTTCAAAAACCCTCACAAAATCATCCCTGGCGACCATCGGATCACAGATCGGGGGAAAGGACCATGCCACGGTGCTGCATGCATGCAAAACCGTGAACAATTTGATCGAAACGGACAAAAGGTTCCGGCTGCAGGTGGATGAAATTGAAAAGAAACTCAAGATGTAACCGCCGGGACTGAATGCACTTTCTGATCCTCTGCATACTCTCCTCCACCGGCATCTTTCTCATATTCAAAATCATTGACCGGAAGGGTCTCCCCTCTTTCCCTGTAATTGTTATCAATTACCTGGTCGCCACCCTGCTCGGGTTCGCACTGCACCCGGGTTCGGGTTCCCTGCCGGAGGTGAAGCAGGCCGGGTGGCTACCGGTCTCAGTGCTGATCGGAGTGCTCTTTATTGTGATGTTTTTTGTGGTGGCTCTTTCCACCCGCAAAGCCGGTATATCCGTCACCACCGTGGCCAGCAAGATGTCGGTGATCTTTCCCATCGTGTTTTCCATGCTGATCGATCCGTCGGACCGGCTTTCGGTCATCAAGGGATCGGGGATCATCCTCGCACTTGCAGGGGTCGGGCTCACTGTATACAGGCCCGTTTCGGCCGGAGTGGACAGAAAGGCCGTCTACCTTCCGCTGATCCTGTTTCTGGGAATGGGTCTTGTGGACTCCCTGGTGAAATATGCACAACACCATTTTGTCCGGGACCAGGACACCGCGCTGTTCGGGGCGGTGCTTTTCCTGAATGCTTTCGTCTCCGGCCTTGTACTGCTTCCCTTCTTTCCGCGATACCACCGCTGGTTCGCGAAACCCGTCACATGGACGCTGGGGCTCCTTCTCGGTGCGGTGAATTTCGGGTCCATCTACTTCATCGTCCGGGCACTGAATTACACCTCGCGGACCGGCACGGGAATCGACAGCTCGGTGGTATTCGGGATCAACAACATCGGGGTGGTGAGCCTCAGTGTACTGGCCGGACTCTGGATCTTCAGGGAACGGCTGCTCACCTGGAACCAGATCGGCATCGTGCTGTCCGTGATCGCCATCCTGCTTTTTACGCTGGCCTGAATGAGTGATCTTTATAAAACCATCCGGTCCGGATCCACCGGGATCTACAGGGAAAAAGGAAGCAAATTCCTGGCATTTGCCTTTCCCGTGGAAACGGAAGATGTGATCGGGAAGCGGCTTGATGAACTGCGAAAGCAGTACCATGACGCGCGTCACCATTGCTACGCCTGGCGGCTTGGCCCCGCAATGGGACACATCCGGGTGAATGATGACGGGGAACCTTCAGGGAGTGCGGGAAATCCCATCTTCGGCCAGATCCAGTCCAGGGAGCTGACCAATATACTGGTGGTTGTGGTCCGCTACTTCGGCGGTACCCTGCTCGGCGTGGGGGGACTGATCCAGGCATACAAGTCGGCTGCATCGGATGCGCTGGACCAGGCTAAGATCATCCAGAAAAAGGTGTACTCCCGGCTCACTCTGGATGTTGGGTACGGACAGATGAACAGCGTCATGAAAATTCTTAAGAAATACAGGTTGAAGCCAACTGACCAGCAGTTCGACCTGGAATGTTCCCTCCGGGTGAATGTATGGATCAGAGAAGCATCCGGCGTAGCTAAGGAGCTCTCTCTGATTGAGGGATGCAACGTGACGGAGGAAGAACCATGAGAAATTTTGAATTTGTTTTCAACATCCGTTCTGCCCTCCGGAGGCTGTGTTATCTTTGTGTAAGACACCGCTTCGTAGAAACCAATTCTGAAAAGGATGAAAAATAAAAACCTCGTATCAATCACGGACTTTTCAAAGGAGGAATACCTGAGGATCCTTGAACTTGCCGCTGAATTTGAAATGAAGCCGAGACAGGATATCCTGCGGGGGTATGTGATCTCCACATTGTTCTTCGAACCTTCCACCAGGACCCGCCTGAGTTTTGAAACGGCCATCAACGGCCTCGGGGGAAGGGTCATCGGATTCACCGATTCGGGTGCCACCAGCACCGCAAAGGGCGAGACCCTCTATGATACGATCAAGATGGTAAGCAACTATGCCGACCTGATCGTCATGCGCCATCCGTTGGAAGGAAGTGCCAAACTGGCCAGCGAAATCTCTTCCGTCCCCATCGTGAACGCAGGTGACGGCGCCAACCAGCATCCCACACAGACCCTTCTGGACATGTATTCCATTCAGAAAACACAGGGAACCCTGGACGGCCTGAAAATTTTTATGGTGGGAGACCTGAAATACGGCCGCACCGTCCATTCACTTTTAATGGCCATGTCCAGGTTCAGCACCACCTTCTATTTCATCTCGCCCGAGGAACTGATGCTGCCCGCGGTATACAAGCTCCACCTGGATAAAATGGGGCTTGAATACCATGAGGGAAAGGACCTGGCGGAGTTTTTACCGGAAGCCGATATCATATACATGACCCGGGTGCAGCAGGAGCGGTTCACGGATCCGATCGAATATGAGCGGGTAAAGAATGCGTATGTGCTTCGCAGAAGCATGCTTGAGGGGACCAGGGAGACCATGAAGGTGCTCCATCCCCTGCCCAGGGTGAACGAGATCCATACCGATGTGGATGACAGTCCGCATGCATACTATTTCCAGCAGGCCAGGAACGGAGTCTTCGTCCGGATGGCGATCCTCAGTGCAATCCTCGGAGTTAAATAAATGTAGCCATGAAAGACAAACAATTATCGGTAAGCGCCATCAAAGAAGGGACGGTCATCGATCATGTCCCCGCGGGGGTGCTGTTCAAGGTGGTCTCCATATTAAAACTGGACAAAGTGGAAACCATGATCACCATCGGGAACAACCTGGAAAGCAAAAAACTCGGACACAAGGGCATCATCAAGATCTCGAAGGTTTTTTTCGAAGACAACGAGATCAACAAGATCGCCCTGGTGGCTCCCAGCGCCAAACTCAATATCATACGTGACTATGAGGTGGTGGAGAAGCGGGTGGTGACCATCCCCGATGAGATCGTGGGCATTGTGAAATGTGTGAACCCCAAATGTATCACAAACAATGAAAAGGTGACCACACGCTTCGATGTGGTTTCCAAGCCGGAAGTCCGGCTCCGCTGCCACTACTGCGAAAAGATCACCGACAGGGACAACATCGAGATCCTCTGAGCGGTCCGACAGGCAGGCTTACCTGATCCGTTCATAGGCTTTCACCAGCAGCTCATCACGGCGGATCCCCCTGTAAGCCAGGTAAAGCAGGATCATGACAATCAGCGGGATCACGATCCGCCACTGGTAGATCACCTGCATCCAGTCAAATTTGGCCTTCATGAAACGGACGTAATAGTAGATCATTCCGAGTGTACCTGCATTGAGAAACATCAGGAACACGCAGATCCGCATCTGCCTCACCCTGGATTTGTAAAAGAAAATATTCAAAAATGCGAGCCCCACTGCAACGGCGATCAGGACCGTCATGGGCCAGGTGGCCACGTCCAGGCGCTCTCCTGCAGGATCTGTCGCTCCCGAATGGTTCAGGATGACCTCGCCGTCCTCAGCAGGGATCACAGCCAGGGGTCCGGTCAGCAGCAACATGGAAACGATGAAGGCTGCCAGCAGGAAAATGGTCTGTGGGCGCTGCAACATAACCGGGTCAGTTTCCGCCCAGGATCAGTGGCATTCCGTCCTCGCCGCTTCCAATAACCACCACCTTGCTGTTTGCCGAGTTGGCAAGCTCAAGGGTGGCATCGATCCCTTTTTGTTTCAGGATCCGGTCCGTCAGCGAGGCGCTGATGATCTGGTTGTAGTCGGCAATCCCCTGCGCTTCAAGCCTTTTTCTTTCCGCTTCGCTTTTCTCCCTCTCCAGCCTGAACTGATATGCCAGCGCCTCCTGCTGCTGCTGGAGCTTGCTTTCGATCGCCTGTTTGATCTTGTCCGGAAGGGCGATGGACCGGATCAGCAGATCCTTCATTTCGATGTTCTTTGCGCTGAGTGCTTTCCGGGTGGCATCGATGATCTCCGCCTCCACTTCCGCCCGCCTGGTGGAATAGATCTCTTCCGCATTGAACCGGCCGGTAACCGCCCTGACGGAGGATCTCACATTGGGGATCACCATGACGTCCACGTAATTTTCCCCGATGTTTTCGTGCAGGTACCCGATCTTGTCATAGAATGGATTGAAAATGATGGTCACATCCAGGTTGATGGACAACCCTTCCTTGTCCAGCACATCCATGGTTTCCTCGCGCTTCTGCTCCCTCACATCGTAACGGATCGCGTCATTCCACGGAGCGATCATATGGAATCCGGGCACATAGATATTTTCCTTGTCGAGCCCCCCTGCGAACCTTTTAAAGATTACGGCGCGTTCGCCCGGTTTTAAAACAAAAAACATCCTGCTGCCGAAAATCAGCAACAGAACAACCACTGCCACAACTGCGATAATGATATACTGTGTTCTTTTCATAATGCCATGTTTTGTACCACGGGATTGTGAGTAAATATTTTTCCCGCCGCTGCAAAATTACATTATTTTTATTGAAAACAGCCGAAGATCAAAGATTATGGGTACGATTGAACCCACCGACCTGCTTCTGAATCCCGACGGGAGCATCTACCACCTGCACCTGATGCCCGGCGATCTGGCCGATACCATCATCCTGGTGGGGGATCCCGGGAGGGCTCTCCAGGTTTCCGCTCATTTTGACACCATTGAGCTGCAGAAGGAGAACCGTGAATTTGTGACCCGTACGGGAACCTTCAGGGGGAAGCACCTGAGCGTGCTCTCCACAGGAATTGGTCCGGATAACATTGACATTGTGATGAATGAAGTGGACGCTGTCTGCAACATCGACCTGGTCTCCAGGGAGGTGAAAAAGACACGGAAAACCCTGGAGCTGATCCGCATCGGGACAAGCGGTGCCCTTCAGCCGGACATTGTCCCCGGATCGGTGATCGTCAGCGAGATCGCGGGAGGTTATGACGGCCTGTACCATTTCTACCGGGATGATCATCATCTCAACATGCAGGAACTTGCAGCGGCATTCATGCAGTACACCGGATGGCACCGTTCGCTCCCGGAGCCGTACTTTATTCCTGCCTCGGAGCAGCTGGCCGGCAGACTGGCCGAGCCCGACTGGTTCAGGGGAATCACCCTGTCCACACCGGGTTTCTATGCACCCCAGTGCAGAAAGCTCAGGCTGTATCCGCATGATGAGGATTTGATCAGGAAAACAGGTGCCTTCAGGTACAAAGGAATGCGTGTTGCCAACTTCGAGATGGAAAGTTCAGCGCTCTATGCCCTTTCGTCCATGATGGGGCACCACGCCCTGACCGTTTGTGCGGGGATCGCCAACCGTGTAACAAAAGCTTTTCTTGAGGAGTATAAAGGGGTGGTGGACGCCCTGATTGAAAAGGTGCTGGTTAAACTGACAGAGAATGACGGTGCATGATCCCGCGGAACTTGAGGCCCTGATGAACCTCCTGGAGGATCCCGACAGGGAGGTACAGGAATCGGTTGTGGACAGGTTGATCCAGCTGGGGGAAACGGCGGTCGTTTCACTGGAGCAGCGCTGGGAGTCGACCCTCAGGACCGATATCCAGGAGAAGATCGAGAACGTGATCAAACAGATCCAGCAACATGTTCTGGCCAGGGAAATGCAGGCCTGGAGATATTCCGGAGGTAAGGAGTTGCTTTACGGAGCTTACCTGGTAGCCCGTTTTCAGTACCCGGACCTGGAATACGGGCCGCTGGACAGGATCGTGGAAAGGATCCGGAAGGATATCTGGCTCGAGCTGAACAACCAGCTCACCGCCCTTGAAAAAGTAAGGGTGATCAATTATTTCCTGTACGACATTTATAAATTTGACAAGAGCCTCAGGAAGAGTCATTCTCCGCAGCTTTACCTGGTCAACCATGTCCTGGACACAAAAAAAGGAAGTCCGGTCGTACTGGGCCTGATCTATGCCGAACTGGCCAGGAGACTGGAGCTGCCCATTTACGGGGTGAACCTGCCCAGGAATTTTGTGCTCTGTTATTATGATCCGGATTACCCGGACGATCCGAGCGGGATCCTTTTCTATATCAATCCCTATGATAACGGGACGGTATTGGGCAGGAAAGAGTTGAGCTATTTTTTAAAGCAGCAGCACATCGAAGAGCGGGATATCTATTTCAATCCCTGTTCGAACGTTGACATCGTCGAGCGCCTGATTCTCAATCTCCAGTTCGCATTTGACCGGTCAGGCCATCCAGATAAGGCAGACATGCTGAAAAGCCTTCTTTCGGGCGATCAGACCCTGTAATACTTCCTGTACCATTCCACGAAATGCCCGATCCCTTCCTCCACCGGGGTGGAAGGATTGTAATGAAAGTCCCCTGCCAGGGATGCGACATCGGCCCATGTTTTTTCCACATCCCCCGGCTGCATGGGCATCATTTTCATGGTGGCTTTCCGGCCGAGCGCTTTCTCGATGGCACGGATGAAATCGGTCAACCGCACTGGCTGGTTGCGGCCGATGTTGTAAAGCCTGTAGGGAGCTGTGGAGGCAGATGGATCCGGATGCTCCGGATCCCATCCGGGATGGGGTTTCGGCGGATTCGGGATCATCTTCTCGATCCCTGTGACGATGTCGTCGATGTAGGTGAAGTCCCGCTCCATCTTCCCGTGATTGTAGACTTCGATGGGTTTCCCCTCCAGGATGGCGCGGGTAAAAATGAACAGGGCCATGTCGGGCCGGCCCCAGGGTCCGTATACGGTAAAAAAACGAAGCCCGATGGTGGGGATCCCGAACAGGTGGCTGTAAGTGTGGGCCATCAGCTCGTTGCTCTTCTTGCTGGCTGCATACAGGCTCACCGGATGATCCACGTTGGATCCCACCGAGAAGGGCATCTTCTTGTTCATCCCGTAAACACTGCTGCTGCTTGCATAGATCAGGTTGCGGACCGAATGGTGCCTGCATGCTTCCAGGATGCTCAGAAAACCTGTAATATTGGAATCCACGTAGGCCTGCGGATTGGTCAGGCTGTAACGCACCCCGGCCTGGGCGGCCAGGTGGACTACCACATCGAAGTAATTTCCGGCGAACAGATCGAGGATCGCTTCCCGGTCCTCCAGCTGCAGCTTAATGAACCGGTAGCGGTTGTCCGGTCCCCCTTCCGCCAGTTCGTTGTAACGGATCCGGTCGCGGTGGATTCCCGCCTCTTCCAGGCGGGCGTATTTCAGTTCCACATCGTAATAGGCGTTGATCGCATCCAGGCCGGTTACCCGGTATCCCTGGTTCACCAGTCTTTTTGCCAGGTGATACCCGATAAATCCGGCACTTCCCGTGACCAGCACGTGCACCCCGGAAGCTCCGGCAGGGGATGGCTTATTTGGCATAACTGATGGCTCTTGTTTCCCGGATGACGGTGATCTTCACCTGGCCGGGATAGGTCATTTCATCCTGGATCTTTCTGGCGATCTCATAGGAGAGGCTCTCGGCTTCCTGATCCGTTACTTTCTCGCTGCCAACGATCACCCTTAGTTCACGACCGGCCTGGATGGCATAGGTTTTCAACACACCCGGATAGGATAGCGCCAGCGCTTCCAGCTCTTTCAGCCTTTTGATATAGGATTCGACCACCTCGCGCCTGGCACCCGGCCTGGCACCCGAAATGGCGTCGCACACCTGGACGATGGGCGCGATCAGGGTGGTCATCTCCACTTCGTCGTGGTGTGCCCCGATGGCGTTGCATATCTCCGGTTTTTCCTTGTATTTCTCAGCCAGCTTCATCCCGAACACCGCGTGCGGCAGCTCCGGTTCATCATCCGGCACCTTTCCGATATCATGAAGCAATCCGGCGCGTCTGGCCAGCTTGGCGTTCAGTCCCAGTTCCGCGGCCATGACCGCACAGAGGTTGGCCACTTCCCTGGAATGCTGCAGCAGGTTCTGGCCGTAGGAAGAGCGGTATTTCATCTTGCCGACCATCCTGATGAGCTCGGGATGCAACCCGTGGATACCCAGGTCGATGGCCGTCCGTTTCCCCACCTCGATGATCTCCTCCTCGATCTGTTTGGTTGTCTTGGACACGATCTCCTCGATCCGGGCGGGATGGATCCTTCCGTCGGTCACCAGTTGATGGAGCGCCAGTCTTGCCACCTCCCTTCTCACCGGATCGAACGCCGAGAGAATAATGGCCTCGGGTGTGTCATCCACAATGACCTCCACACCTGTGGCGGCCTCTAGGGCACGGATGTTGCGGCCCTCCCTCCCGATGATGCGGCCCTTCAGCTCGTCCGATTCAATGTGGAATACGGTTACAGCATTTTCGATGGCGGTCTCGCCGGCCACCCGCTGGATGCTCTTGATCACGATGTTCTTCGCCTCCTTGCCGGCTGTCATTTTCGCCTCATCCACGATTTCATTGATCAAAGACATGGCCTCGCTCCGGGCTTCCTCCTTCAGGGATTCGATCAGCTGGGATTTTGCATCTTCGGCAGAGAGACCAGAAATTGTTTCAAGCTGCTCCACCTGCATCCTGTGGGCTTTCTCCAGTTCTTCCTTCTTTTTTTCAACGATGTCCAGCTGCAGGCCAAGGTTGTCACGGATGGCATCTATTTCCGTTTTCTTTCTCTGCAGCTCTTCCTGTTTCTGGGAGAGGGAGTATTCCTTCTGTTTGAGTTCGTTCTCCCGCTGATTGATCTTGCTATTTTTCTCATTGATCAGCTTTTCGTGCTCTTCCTTCAGCTGAAGGAATTTTTCCTTGGCCTGGAGGATCTTCTGCTGTTTGATCATCTCGGCTTCTCCTTCGGCCTCCCGGATGATATCCCTGCTCTTTCTTTTTGTCAGTGTATTCAGAACCAGGAAAGCAACTCCCGCACCCACCAGCAATGAAGCACCCCCGATCAACCAGGTCATGTTTGCCTGCAGCACCAATGATTGCATAAACAGTTCCATAGGTTTCTCAGTATTAAAAATAAAAAACCCGCATCTTTCTCCAAGATTTAATTAAACCCCATTACGACATGGGTGAAGCCGCCGGACTGTGTCGAGTTTCCAATGACCGAACGTATCAGTATCCCGGCGAACCGGGATTTTGGCCTGCTCTTCACAACCCGAGCTTTGCTCCAATGTAATAAATGTTGAGTTCAAAAAATAATTGAAGAAACAATGCGGGCAAA
>JAXGMU010000081.1:0-14921 GCA_040768485.1 Bacteroidales bacterium | reverse complement strand
TATCATGCAGGCAGATCCCCTTCCTGGAGGCGGTCTCCCGGTAAAGCGAATACCAGGCATCCAGCATCTCCATACCACAGCTTTCCACACTGACCCCTTTTCGAACGGACAGGCGGATATTGTACCTGGTTTTCGGTCGCATGCTGTCGAGAAGCTCTTCTCCCCCGCGCGCCAGGTTGACGAAAAATGTATTGGTAGGAAGGATATCAGACTGGGTCTTAATGAGGTTCCACCTGCGGGTTTTGAAATTCACCCTGAACTCCTGGTTCCTTGCAGGAGGCGGACCCAGCCAGTCACCCCCTGAATCGAAATAATCCCTTTCCCTTGCCCACTGACTCTCCCAGGGCAGGTCATACCGGATGAAGAGGCAGTCAGACGGAAGGTGTCTCCTGAGTTCCTCCGAAAGTTCCTCCAGAAAAACCCCGTGGTTCTCAGATTCAGGCTCTTCCTTGGGACCGTAGGGAACATAGGCCATTGTACGGGTGGAATCGAGATACCGTACCAGCACCAGGAGATCATCGTCGATGCTTTCATTCCCCTGACTGGCCGGATCGAGCAGGTCATCCGAGGTTTCATAGGTAAATGCCAGGGGGGTAATCCCCTGCCTGTGTTTCACCCTTGCCCAGAACTCTGTCTGCTGCAGGATCCTGTTCTTATGAATATCCTGTATTTCTTCCGGTTCAACTGTGCAATGCATGCAGGGTGCGGTTCACTCGGCCGACAAAGTTAAGGGTATTGTGCCAGAGACCGAAAGAATCCATTAATTTTAGGTGTACCCAATCCCAAAAAAAATGAAAAAGCCCATGCTGCTGATTGCAGTTTCACTTTCCTGCTGCCTTTCCGCCCAGGAGGCTAAAGAAGCGGATGCCCTTTTATCCCCGAGAATCGCTGAGCAGAAGATCACTGTGGGAGGTACAGGTGCAGATATAACCGGGTTTGATAACATGTCCATCCAGTTTGCCATCGACGCCATTCAGAAAACAGGGGGAACCGTGTTTCTGAATCCCGGGACCTATGAGGTCAATGCACCGATTCGTCTGAAATCCAATGTCAGGCTGAAAGGCGCCGGTGAGGCTACCGTATTGAAGAGAGGCAGGGGTTTACAAACAAAGTATATCATAGATGCCGATTTTGGTGAGCTGAAGCTTACCGTTGAATCCACTGAAGGATTTATGGTCGGAATGAAAATCCAGGTTACCGATGATGAGAACAACGGTTGCTGGAATGTGTCAACGGCGTACATCACTGATATCCGGGATAATATCATCTATATTGACAGGGGACTGATCCGCGATTACCGTTCGGATCTGAATGGCCTGGTATCCAATGCGTCCTCCGTGATCGAGGTAATGGATGCAGAAGCGGCAGCCATTGCTGACCTGGTGATCGACGGCAACAGGACAGATAACTATTTTGCCGATGGATGCAACAGCGCAGGGATATTGATCCTGAGATCAAACCGCATCACGGTGGATCACGTGACGGTAAAGGACTTTAACGGAGAAGGGATCAGCTGGCAGATCACTGAGAATGTGACCATCAGGAACAGCGAAATCTCGGGGTGCGGAAATACAGGCCTGCATCCGGGAACAGGTTCTCCATTCTCTTTAATTGAGAACAATAACGTGCATCATAACGACAGGGATGGACTGTTCATTTGCTGGCGGGTTTACCAGGCCAGGGTGACCGGTAACGAATTCCACCACAACGGTCGCTTCGGGATCTGTACCGGACATAAGGACACCGATGTTGTATTTGAGAACAACCACATTCATGACAACAGAAGCGATGGAGTTAATCTGCGGGAAGAAAGGGAGGATAATGCCCCGCACAGGAACACATTCATCAGGAATATCATCGAGAACAACGGGACCGGCGGCGGCGGTTTCGGCTTTTCCATCCAGTCGCATGCCCGGGACCTGCTGCTGCAAGAGAATGTTTTCGGAAACTCATCAAAGACCCAGAAAGCTGCCATATATGTGTACCGGACGGGACTGGAGCCAATGTTGTCAGACAACCGCTTTGATCCGCATGAATGGGGGGAACTGGTTTTTGAGGAACAATGATCAAAGACTCATTGCATCTTTTCGAAACGAACGTTTCTCACACGGCCGCTGGATACGCTGCAACCGGTAATTTCACGGTTTTCACCCCTCAGGAACCGGACCTGGCTGAGGAACCAGGCACTCCCCGAAAAGAGATCCACTCCCACGGGTTTCAATTCGATATCGCTGTGCCTCTGGTGACGGGCCACCAGTTTTCCCTCCTGCACTGAAAGCTGATAGGAAGTTAGCAGCTCATCGCTGAAGTAATTTCCTTCATACTCGGAAAGCTCTACAGAGCCTGCATCAAAGGGTGCGATTCTGGCGGCAGGCATAACCTGTCCGCCCTGGTGAAGCCTGATCAGGTTGACCTGGTTGTTCCCGTCCCGGTGAAACGTGATCCGGGCATCCTCGATTTCAGTTTCGAATTCAGTGGTGGACAATGGCCTGAGCGAGACCCTGGGTTGTCCGGTGGCCCTAACGAACAGGCGGTCTTCTTCCCTTGAGATGGTCAGGATAAATCCGGGAAGCAGTTCATAATCTCCCGCATAGGCCTCCAGGGTATCCGGGTCGACCGCCACACCTGCTGCTTCATCCTTCCCGGCAGGCACCTCCGTTTCTTCTGCTTCTTCAGATGTCAGCCAGTCCGCCATGTAGATATCGGCAATTTTCAATGCCACACTACCCGGGTCGAACGAACCGTCGTTGCTGAGCACAGCCACGGAAATCCTCTGTTCAGGGAACCTCCCAAGGTAGGAGCGGTACCCGGCATCCGCGCCCCCGTGGCTGATCAGATGAAGCCCTTTGTAACTGCCGATGGCCTGGCCAAGGGCATAACCGATGGTATCCCCGTTATTCAGGATCCCCCTTGCATTCATTTTTTCAATGATATCCCGGTCGCCCACCTTCGGTTCGTCGAAATTTGCAGCCCACAGGACCAGGTCTTCCGAAGTGGTGAAAAGACTGGTTGCCCCGGCGGTGGCATAACTCAGGACACTTTTCTTGAAGTGGTCGCCACCCGGGGAATAGGAATATGCCCTGTTCTTTACTATCTTTTCGTGGTCCTCGTAAAACAGGGTGTTCGTCATATGCAATGGCCGGAAAATATTTTCATCCGTGAATTCTGCGAAACTCTTCCCCGAAACTCTTTTCACAACCTCTGCCAGAAGGGTGTATCCCGTGTTGCAGTAAAGGTATTCATCACCGGGATTGAAATTGAGCTCCTTCTGCCGGGAGATCAGCCTCAGGATCTGTTCCGTGGTAATCACATCATCCAGGCGCCATCCCGCCATCGCCAGCAGGTTCCACTGGTCCCGGAGACCGCTCGTGTGGTTTGCCAGGTTCCTAAGGGTGATGGTCCTCCCGAAGTCGGGAACCTCCGGTATATAGTTCCGGATATCATCATCCAGGGAGAGTTTCCCCTCCTTCTCCAGGAGCAGCACGGAAAATACGGTGAACTGCTTCGATACCGATGCGATGTGAAAGACCGTGGAGGGTGTGATCGGGATCTCATATTCCAGGCTGGATAGACCGAAGCCTTTGCTGTACAATATGGTTCCGTCCTTAGCCACAGTTACGGCCGCTCCCGGGGATGCACGGTTATCCCATGGGGTAAAGAGCTGGTCGACCCTGCCCTCCGGGGTGGCAGCCTCCGGTCCGATCCTTAAAATGCCCAGCTCGTAGGAGGCGGGTGACTGATCCTTGTACAAGGGGCGGATCTCCAGCCGGTATTTCCCTTTCATTTTCGAATGAATGGTGATATATTCGGGGCCGTTCTGGCCGTTCGGACTGTCAAACTCCCCGGCTTTATCACCGTTCGCATCATAAACATCAATGACGACATCCATGCCCTTCTGCATCAGTCTGAGAAAGGCAAACTGGTTCTTTTTCAGATCCACCGTGTAACGGTGTGTTTCAGCGGGCTGGATTTCCGATGTGACGGGGGTGCCTGCTGTTAATTCACCCTTTTCGACCTGGCCATGGACATGATGAAACATGAACATAAATGCCAGGCAATAAATCGAACGGCGATGTGCAGAGATCATCTTTTGATTCATGATTTAAATCTTAACCCGCAATGACCCTCACCGATTTATTTTCGATCATGTCCTGAAGCTGTTCAAGCAACGCCTGTTCCTGGGGGTCTATGTGACCGTCTTCTGTGACTGAGGAGATGATCAGGTCCATTTCGGAACGGGTAATGACATGGTCATCAATGGCTTTCTCGATGATTTCCCTGAGGCGGCCGGCGTGGTGGCTGAATGGCATGATCAAAATGAATTTGTGATGGTCAAAATTAATCAGAAATCTGACATATCACAGCCTCATTCGTTCCACAGATCCAAGATCTCATGGTGCCCCCGTGCCCTTGCAGGAGCTTTGTCCACCGGGGGGAGGGTGCCGGAATGCACGTCGAAGAGCCTCTTTGAGGTTTCCGATACAGCTTCCACCAGGTAGGGATAGGGCCGGTCGGTCACATCCACCAGGCCGCAGTTATAATTTTCCCCGTCATTCCCCCGCCCTGTGAGGTCCTGGTCGCACCACTGGAAATAAGAGGTTCCGATCAGTCCCGGGTGTACATATGCCTTTTCGGTATAATACCGGTACGCCACTCCCCTTTCTTCCTGGGAATTGACCTGCCAGAGCGACTGTGCCATGCCCCTGTCCACCGTCCCGAAATGGTATTCCCCGATGAACATGGGTTTGCCCGTCACCGCCAGGAACCGGTCCATCATCTCCTCCCGCGGATACAGGTCGTAACAGTTGAAGCTGAATACATCAAACACATCTTTACAGAGTTCGAGGATCTCATTCTCCGCCCCCTGGCCGAAACGGATCCCCAGGGTCAGGTGGTTCGGATCGTGCCTCTCCAGCGCCCGGTCGACCGTTGTGATGAAGATCCTGAATGTATTGTGGATAAATTGCTTTCTGCTTTCCGGGGTATCTCCCCCGGCCAGATGCTCCTGCAGGGCCTTTTTGATGGGCCGCTCTTCACCGGAAAGGATCAGGTCGCAGAGCCTGGTCTCCCGGCCCGGGAATGAAGGTTCATTGAAGGTGAAATATCCCAGCAGCCATGGATTGTCCCGGTACGGTTCCACGATGGTCCTCACCGCGCTGTCGACCCGTTGTTCAAAACCTGGATCATACACATCGGCCAGTCCCATCAGTCCCCCTTCAATGCCGATTCCACGCATCTGGAGCGTAAAGGCTTTCCGGTTCCGGTCGTAAACCTCCCGGCTTGACCAGTTGGCGATCGTATTGAGCCCCCAGCGGTCCATCCGGGTGATGATGTTATCCACCGACTTTCCCCTGTAATCCTCACCATAACGACGGGAAAGGTTCCAGTTCCCGTAGGACGGCACCTTTCGCCTGCCGTATCCCGAAGCCAGCTCTTCCGGTGGAAGCTCCCTGTAAAGGTTCCGGCGATGCTCCAGCCGGTATACATTCCCCCCGCCTCCCGGCGCCACACAATTCACCCCGTGAGAAAGGAACAGGTATCCCTCGGGATCCACGAACCACCAGCGGCCGTTCACCTGCTCCGTCCGGAAGAACCCGGTCCCTTCATCAATCCGGGCATTCAGGAATCCCCCGAATGCTGAGTAACCATACTGTTCCCTGTCCGCCGGTATTGCGTCCTCAGCATCCCACTCCTCCCTCAGCTGTTCGATGGAATACGCTTTTCCTTCCCAGTCACCCAGGTTATACTGCCCGAATGCATCCACCACGGGGACCTCCCCCAGGTACTGGTCGCCCGGATCCTCCTTCGCAAGTGTGACCGAGCGCAGCTTCAGCACCGGGTTCCCGATGGGGGCGTGCATCCGGATCCCGATGGAGTCCATCCCCTTGAGCGGGGTGCGGTGCCCGGTCAGGTTGATCCATCCCGTATACCTGGGCTGGTTGAAGGTGGCCGCCAGATCGCTCCGGGCGGCCGGCGGCTCACGGTAAAACCGAAGCGGGATGGCAAGCCGGTTCCAGCCGTACGGGGTGTAACTCATTACCCGCAGTTCATTGTAACCCCCATCGGTGGTGAAACCCACCTGGAAGCGCTGGGGCGTGGTGATCATGAATTCCAGGACCACATACGCATACCCGTCCCAGTCAGCCGGCAATCCCGGGGAGATATCCTCCAGGGCAATTTTCATTCCGGAGACTTCATGGCGGCTGTCAAACCGGATGGTGATCCCCTCTTCCTGATCCCCCGAACAGGAAATTGCGGAACATGCCAGGGCGATCATCAGCCCTGTGACGGTGATGGCGGTTGAATATTTCATGACGTTTTATTTGGTGTGTGTGTTCAGAATTCCACTTCCTCAAAAACAAACTGTTGCGCAGGCTCTGATTTAAATTCATCAATATAAGGGGAATATGTCCGGACAGAGATCCTTCCCCCGGAAGGATGAATGTCAAGGATCCTTAAAAAGCCGTTCCCTCCCCTGACCGATCCTTCCACCCCGCCCTGGTAATTGGCAAGCATCTGGTAGACTTTGTTCCCGTGCACGCCCTCGCTCACCAGCGTTCCCACGCCGTCGTTCAGCACATGCCCGCTGATGACCATCAGGATATTCGGGTATTGACTGACCAGTTTCTCCCACATTTGCTCCCCGTTGTTGACCGCTTCAGTACCCGTTGCCTCCTTTCCCAGTCCGTAATCCTGCGGCAGCCAGTGGTGGTACCGTTCAGGACTCATCCGGGTATCATCTGAGTACATGTATGCATGGGTGTTGATAATTACCGTATGAGACGGGTGTGCATCGATCACCCCGGAAGCCCAGTCCAGCACCTTGTCCCTTGGTCCGAACTCCAGCGATACCACCAGCCACCGGACCCCACCAGCCCGGAAGGTATACCAGACATTGTCCATCCGGCCCTCCTGGAAAGCCCCTCCAAATCCTTTGGATTTGCTGTACTTTTCAAACGGAAAGTATGCATTGAAAAGGTCCGTGTTCCGCACATCAGCCCTGCCATCCGTACCGATGTCATGGTTCCCCATGCAGACCACGTACGGCACCTTCCCGTCCATCAGCTTCATCGCATCTGCGGCAACTTCCCATTCCACCGGTATGTTGTGGTTTGTTATATCTCCCTGGTGAAGGACAAACGCAATACTGTCTGCATTCTCAGCGATCCATGCCGTCTGTGCGTCGAAGATTTCGGGATAGGACTCGGAATAAACCTGCGTGTCAGGGAGCAGTACGATTCTAAGTGTGTCTTCCCGGTTGCATGAGACACTGAAAATGATGGCCAGGATCGGGAGGAGATGGAAGAGGGATTTTTTCATAGGTTTTAGTCTTGATGGAAATGAGGGAAACCCAAATATAGAATTTTTCGGGCCAATGCCATGGGATTTATCCCCGTTATCGAGGACTTTTACGGTGTTATTTAGTAACTTTTTGCCTCCTTTTTAACAAACAAAAAACGATCCCATGAAAAAATTTTCCTTCCCTGTATCGCTTTTAACCGTGATCATGACATGCACACTGTTGTCCTTTATGCCGGGAGAAAGGCCGGATTCAGGGGTACCCGTGTACCTGGACACTTCCTATTCTTTCGAAGAAAGGGCCGCGGACCTGGTTTCCAGGCTGACAATCGAAGAGAAGCAAACCCTGCTGGGCAATACGATGGCCGCCGTCCCCCGCCTGGGCATCAATCCCTACAATGTGTGGGGAGAAGCCCTGCACGGAGTGGTCGGAATGTTCAATCCCAATTATGAATCCGCCACATCATTCCCCAACAGCGTGGCACTGGGTGCATCCTGGGATCCGGCGTTGATGGAACGCGAAGCGACCGCGATCTCAGATGAGGCAAGGGCAGTCAACCACGTCTCCATCAACGGGCTTACCTACTGGTCGCCGGTTGTCGAACCGACCAGGGATCCCAGGTGGGGAAGAACAGGCGAGGCCTACGGGGAAGATCCCTTCCTGGTCTCTCAAATCGCGGGAGGTTTTATCCGGGGCCTGATGGGGAACGACAGCGAATACCTGAAGGCGGTACCCACAGGAAAACACTTTTTTGCCAACAACAGTGAGTACAACAGGCATACGGGGAGTTCGAACATGGACGACAGGGATGCCAGGGAATATTACCTTCTTCCCTACAAAACACTCATCGAAAGAGATGACCTGCCGGGGATCATGACCTGTTACAACCGGGTGAACGAAGTGCCGGTGACCGCTTCCGGGTATTACGTGGATACCGTGGCACGCAAGATATACGGACTCAACGGATATGTGACGGGCGACTGCGGGGCCGTGGGTGATATCTATACGGGCCATCATTATGCCGGCAGCAGTGCGGAAGCAGCCGCCCTGGCCCTGAAAGCAGGAGTGGACACGGACTGCGGGAATATTTTCCAGTCCAGCACGATCGATGCGCTGGAAGCCGGCCTGGTCACCATGGCCGATATCGACAGGGCCCTGGCCCATATGTTCACGATCCGCATGAGGACCGGCGAATTCGACCCGGTTGAGCTGGTACCCTATGCCGGGATCACCCCCGATGTGGTGAACAGTCCCGAACATACCGCACTGGCCCTGGAGGTGGCCACCAGGACGCCGGTGTTGCTGAAAAACAACAGCATCAGCGGCAGGGATGAAAAGGCATTGCCGCTGCAAGCCGGGGGGATCAGGAAGATTGCGGTGATCGGACCGATGGCCGACCGGGTCGTGCTGGGTCCGTACTCCGGCACGCCGCTGGAATCCAACATGATCACTCCCCTGCAGGGCGTTAAAACGTACCTGGCAGAGAACGGAAGTGATGCAGAGGTGGTGTACAGTCCGGGTGCAGACACAAAAAGCAGAAGCAACCTGTTCTATGTGCGTAAATTCGAAATCCTTGACTCGAAGGGGGACGTTACGGAAATTGATGCCACCAGGTTCGATGCTTCTTCGGGAGGTATTTCGGTGGACAGCGCCGAAGCGGTCCACTCCCTGGAGAGAATAGACGACGGAAGCTGGACGGCATATCACCAGGTGGATATTTCCAGAATCGACTCCCTTTTCCTGGATGCTTCCGTCATTGATGCCGGAGGATTCATCGAGGCGAGGGTGGGATCGGCCACCGGCAATGTTCTTGCCACCTTTGAAGTGCCCGGTCGCCCCGAGCAGCGGGGTTTTTTCTGGGGAAGGGACAGGATCATCCGGGAAAAAGCGAATCAACTGGGGCTGACGGGCCCCCAGGACCTGTATCTGGTGTACCATGCACCCGCGGTCCTTCCCATTGATCAGGAAACCCTGTCCATGGCTTCATCGGCCGATGTGGCGGTGGTTTTTGTCGGCACGGACGACCGGACCGCCTCGGAGGAGTCGGACAGGCTCACCCTGCTGCTGCCGGGAAACCAGTACGAACTGATTCGGGCGGTCGCCGGTGTGAATCCCCATACTATCGTTGTGATGCAGACCCTCGGAATGGTGGAAGTGGACCAGTTTAAGGATATAGAACATGTGCCGGGGATCATCTGGACCGGTTACAACGGACAGGCGCAGGGAGCCGCCATGGCCAGGATCCTGTTCGGTGAGGTGAATCCGGGTGGAAAACTGAACGCGACCTGGCACAAATCGGTGAAGGACCTCCCCGATATAGCAGACTATGATCTCCGCGGAGGTGCCGGCAAGAACGGCCGCACCTACTGGTACTTTGACGGGGATGTCTCCTATGAGTTCGGTTACGGACTTTCCTATACCACATTTGAATACAGCAATTTCGGGATCAGCAGCGCTTCGGTCACTCCCAACGATAAAATCACCCTCCGGGTGGATGTTACCAACACCGGCGGGACGGACGGGGACGAGGTGGTCCAGGTGTATGTGACCACCCCTGACAGCCCGGCATCTCTTGAAAGACCGGTCAAAAGGCTGAGGGGATTCCGGAGGGTGCATGTTCCGGCCGGCCAGACCAGGACGGTGAACATTGACATCGATTGTGCCGGCCTCTGGTTCTGGGATCCCGTGCAGGACCGGATCACATTCGACCAGGGAAGGTATGTGTTCGAGTTAGGTTCCTCTTCGAAAGACATCAGGGGCAGGGTAGAAACGGTCCTCAGCGGGGCGTACCACCCTGAGCTTAAAACAGTGGTGGCAGAATGCGACAGGGTGGTGGCGGATCTCGGCGAGATGCTCCGGACAGAGGTGTCCGCTGCCATGTCGGATGACAGCTTTTACGATACAGGTAAAGCACGGGTGGTTTACAGCAGCAGCAATCCGGACGTGCTCCGGGTGGATGGATCCGGGACAGTCACCGCCTTCGGTCCGGGAACCGCATCCATCATGGCTTCTGTGACAATTGACGGCAAAACCGTTACCGACGGTTATGCGCTGACCGTGTTGCCGGATCTTACACTGGGGAGGGTGACGGTGGATGGCGAAGAACTGGCGGCATTCGGGGAAGGGGAACACAGCCACAGCCTGATGCCCGGCTCCGGAACCCGGAAGGTGCCGGTGGTAAAGGCGGAACCGGCCGGGAACAATGTCACAGCCATGGTGGAGCAGGCCGAAGGGATTCCCGGAACGGCAGTGATCACCCTGACAGACCGGGTGACCGGGAAAGAAGCAGTCTACATGCTGAATTTCGGGACTGCGTCGGCGGGTGATGAATTTGGCAAAACCATGCCCGGCAGTCAGTGGGTATGGGTCAGAGAGAAGGAAGAGAACTGGAGCCTCTCGGAATTTCCCGGGTACCTGACCATCACCGCACAGGAGGGGGACATCCGTGGGGAAAGCAACAATGCAGAGAATCTCCTCCTGCAGAGCGCCAATACGGACTGGGTCATCGAGACGGGGCTGGAATTCTCGAGGAGCCTGCTCAGAGACGGGGAACAGGGGGGTATTGTTGCACTCCAGGATGATGACAACTACGTGAAACTGATCTACACATCCTCCAGGGCAGGCATGTTTGCCGGCAATGAACCATACATTGAACTGGCGGTCGAGCGTTCGGGTTCCCAGTATACTGCTGCCAGGATTCCTGCAGGAGAACTTCACGGAGAAGGTGACCTCGTTTCAGTCGTTCTCAGACTTGAAAAGGAGGGGAGTAATTATAAAGCCTGGTATGCTGTGAACGGTGAAAGTTTTGAACCGCTCGGGTCAACGAAGGCTGTACTGGGTAATATCAGAGCGGGACTGATCGCCTGTAACGGGATGCGACCTGCCGGAGGAAGGTTCTCCTTTCCTTTCGGGAGACAGCAGGGTGAAGAGATTGAACCCCTGAAAGTCAGGTTCGATTTCTTCCGTGTCGAGAATCAGGGATCTGATTGAGATTCTTGTGGTCGAATGCGAAAAATCATTCGGCCACCCTGACGCACTTCATCTGGATCTGATCCCGGATGAGCAGCAATCCGTCTGCTAGTGCGATGGGTGCCCAGTTCTGTGTTCCGAATCTGGCAGCCCGCGGATCATCGCTGCTGGCGGCTTCAAGCATTTCAGCCGATGCGAGCGGTTTGAAACCGGATGGATCCGGCTCAATCAGGTACAGGGTCTTGGCACCATCGGTCGCCAGGATCACTCCGTCGGCCAGGATCATGCTGCCTTTGTTGAAATCGGGATCACGTTTTGTCTTCCACATGATCTGTCCGTCCATATCCATGCACACCAGTCCCTCACGCTTGTTGTTGGTCCCGTACTGGGCATAGAAATAACCCTCATGCAGGATGGGCGGTTTGGTATGTGCGCCGAAGTCTTCGGTTTTCAGAAGCTCTTTAACATCATAACCGCCATCATCCTTTTTTTCTACCCGGATCATCACCGTACCGAGTTCATATCCTCCCGTGACAAGTATCCTGCCTTCACCGGCATCCACCGCGCTCGCAACGGGAATGCGGCATACCCATTCCGCATATTCCCAGAGGACCTTCCCTGTGAGCGGCTCGATTCCGGCAATTTTACCTGCTTCTCCTCCCCCTCTTCCGGACGCGGTGACCATGACCACATGATCCTCTCCGCTGACTTTCCCGATGGCAGGACTGACATACCCCACGGGGCCCAGCGGAGGAGTTGTCCATTTCACCTTTCCCGTAAGTTTGTCGTAGGCCACCACACCGGCCCGGGGTGCCTGAGAAGCGACGATCAGCAAATCGCCGTAGATCAGGGGGCACTGGGTAATGGCCCAGGTGGGGATCTCACCGCCTCCGTAATCCGTCCAGATATTCTTATGCCAGACAGGCCTGTGGGTGTTGATATCGATACAATAGAGGTCTCCGTATGGGCCGCATGTATACACGTGGTTGCCTTCAACAGTGGGCACACTCCGCGTACCCGGGAACATGACCGATCCGGGTGCGTCATAGGCAAAATTCCAGAGCTCTTCTCCGCTGGAAAGGTCAAAACACCTCAGGTTATCACCCACCTGGTCATCCCTGTCCAGTAAAAAGACCTTCCCGTCACTTACCGCCGGTCCGCCGTAACCGATGCCCACCGGGACGGTCCAGAGCACTTCGGGACCGCCTACGGGCCAGGAGCGCATCACATTTTCCTGGGGTGACTTGCTGTTCCGGTCAGGCCCCAGAAACTGGGGCCAGTCCTGTGCTGAAACATTCGCCGTGCAAAGCATGAAGGCAAAGACAGATACTGATATAATTCGTTGGTTCGCTTTCATAGTCTGAAAATTTGCCGTGAAAATAACCAATAATCATTTCCCCGTAAAATAAATTTTCCGGCTTGTCTCATATTGGGTACCTTTATTTGATCGGACACGCAGACATTGATTCTCCTCGCAGCAAGCTGCGAGGAATCATCGATTAATTGTTTATTTTAATCGTGCTCGCTAACCCCGAAGTAGAACTTCGGGGAATGCGCTCGCGTAATTCACTGATCCATTGGGCACAGCTAACAGAACCGCGCATCCGGGCCTTTTTACCGGTACCTCCGGCTGGAGTTACAAGCACTGGAAGGATGTGTTCTACCCGGCGGAAGTCAGACCGTCGGGATATCTGGAATACTACCTGACAAAATTTTCCTGTGTGGAACTGAACGCAAGCTTTTACCACCTGCCGAAAGAATCCACCGTGGAAGGCTGGGTGCGGCGAACGCCTGACAACTTCCGGTTCTGCCCGAAGCTCAGTCGTTTCATCACCCATCAGAAACGGCTGGCTGGCTGTGAGGAAGCACTGGACCGGTTCATGGAACTGTTCGAAGGAATGAAAAACCGCCTGGGCCCGTTGCTCATCCAGCTGCCTCCCGGAATGACCTTCGATGGCCCGCTCATAATGGATTTCCTGGATCTGCTGGGGAAATATTCCGGCCGGCACCGGTTTGCCCTCGAGGTCCGCCACCCATCCTGGATCACGGACAGTTTCTTTGAACTGCTTCGGCAGCATCAGGTTGCCTTTGTCATCGCGGACTCGGGGGGGCGCTTTCCCTTCCATGAGGCGGTAACGTCAGATTTCGTATACCTCCGGTTCCATGGTCCTGAAAACCTGTACGCTTCAGATTACGATGAAAGTACGCTGCAATGGTATGCGGAGAAGATCGCGGAATGGCTGCGATCGGATCTGGAAGTATGGGTGTTTTTCAACAACGACTATCACGGATACGCGGTGAAAAATGCATTGAGGATTAACGAGCTGGTTCAATCACAGTCATAGGGTTCAACAGAGCCTTTTTCCTAGTCACTTGCAAAGGAAAAATGCATCTGGACGATGAGCCATTGTCCGTCTCTCTTCTCCAGCACGCCGGTCCACCGCGTATTTTCCCAGCCGATCGGCCGGCCGTCCCACTCACCCAGGTCGTCAAGGATACATGACCACCACGACACCGTTCCGCATTGCGCAATTTCTATACGCAGATCCCGGATCTCGGTAGTGGTGGCCTTGAACCGGGGATCGAGCCAGAAATCGAAATTCCTGGCCAGTTCTGACCATCCGATGGTAGGAACGGAATCGGGGTTGAAAATGAAAAGACTTTCATCCCGGACCATGGTGCTCTTCAATACCGTTGTGTCCTTGGTGAGGGCCCAGGCTATGCTGTTATAAATAACCTTCTCAATAACAAGCTTTTCGTTACCGTCTGATTTCTGTTCTTCCCTGCCACCAGGAGCACAGGAAAACAGTGTACAGAACAGAAGCGATCCAATGGATGAAATGATGATCGTTCTCATTGTTTGTGGTCTTTGTAAAACAGTGGCTGAACATCCCGCATATCCTGCCAGGCAGCAAGTTAAGATGCTTTTTCCGTTAGTGAAAAGAATTTCATTCAAATCTTTCATGTAGATGTAACACATCAGCCCCTGATCGTCTTATTATCGGAGATTTTGTTATGCTCCGCAATTACTTCCCGGTAGCTCTCCGGTGTATGGCCCGGCCCCACGAGTGGGGCTGGGTTTTTACGCTCATGGAACTACAGACACATATTAATCACTGCAGGACTCAACTTAACCAGATCTGGAAGCTGATCCAGGATCTTCAAGATGATGGGATCCCGGACCAGGATCCTATTTTTGATCATTTGGAAGAAAAGACCTGGCACTGGGCATGGCGTTTGGAAGTGTTGGCAGCCATGGATCCGGAATACAGGCTCGACCTTGCTGGTGAGGAAATCCGGATGAACTGAGAGCAGGTGAGGTCGCTGGGGCCAAACTGCTCTCCGAGCTTGGCTTGCATTATAATTAATCCTTTCTTCAGCTTGACTTGTTTAGTGAGCACAGAAACTCGGGGCGTCTCTATTATCAACACATGTATACCTTAATCCTTATTCATCCAATCCATCCAACGTTCTCGTAAAAATGTATATATGAGGTATAGTAAGAAAAATGAAACTCGAAAGGCAAGAAATACTATTATGGTTTTGAATATCCAAAGAATATATATTCCAAAAGAGTCAGGATGTAATGTATCATAGGAATATATTGCTGCAAATATTATAACAATAGCATACAATACTCACCTCAATATAA
>JAXGMU010000080.1:0-15065 GCA_040768485.1 Bacteroidales bacterium | reverse complement strand
TTATTTCTTCTCCTTCCTGCCGAAGGAAGGATCGATCTGCAGGAACGGAATGACCAGGAAACCGGGGATGGTGCAACAGACGACCCAGATAAAGAAATGCTGGTACCCGATCATCTCCTGGATCCAGCCGCTGATCATTCCGGGCAGCATCATCCCCAGCGCCATGAAACCGGTGGTGATGGCAAAGTGAGCGGTTTTATGCTTGCCTTCTGAAACGTAGATCATGTACAGCATGTAAGCCGTGAAACCAAAACCGTACCCGAACTGTTCCACGGCAACGGATGCCCCCACGACCCAGAGCGCGGAAGGCTGGACCTGCGAGAGGAACACATATACCAGGTTAGGCAGGTTCATGGCGATGGCCATCCACCAGAGCCAGTATTTCAATCCCCTTCCCGAGGCAGCGATCCCTCCGATGATCCCCCCCACCGTGAGGGCGATGATCCCGATGGTCCCGTAAATGAGCCCCACATCGCCCGTGGTCAGCCCGAGTCCCCCCGCTTCGGTCGGATCGAGCAGGAAGGGGGAGGCCATCTTCACCAGCTGGCTTTCCCCCAGCCGGTATACCAGCAGGAAGAGCAGGATCACCCCGATCCGCTTCTTTTTGAAAAATTCGGTGAAAATGATCAGGAATTCCTTTAAAAATTCCCCCTCCCTGTTTCCCCGGGGAACATCCTCCTCCGGACGGGGAAGGATGAAGCGGTGGTAGAGGAAAAAACCGGCAAAAAGTACCGCAATGATACCGAACACGACCGACCATGCCAGCCGGATATTCCCACTGAGACCGGTAAAGGTTGCGGAAGTGGCCTGGTCCAGTTTCGGGTCCGCCTGGAAAAGGGCAAAGGCGGGGACATCCCAGTTTTCCCCGTCGAACTCGAAACGGTAATCCCTCAGGAGCGCAATGCTTTTATCTCCCCTTTCAAAGCTGAAATTGAGCACGATGTGTTCTCCCTCTTCCGGCCTCCTGCCCAGGTGGAACCAGGTGAATCCCAGGTTCCCGGTCTTTCCGTCCATCTCCCACTTCAAAGCGGGTTGTTCTTCCCCGGAATAGAAACCGTGCTCCCGGTTCCACTGCTCCACCGCTTCCATCAGTTTTATCGCCGAATCGGCCGGAACAGTTCCCGTTCCGATCGTCACCCGCTCTCCTGCAAAGAAACAGCCGGAGGATGTATCTCTTTGAATGTGGATCTCGCCGGGACTGAAAGACGGGATCGCTCCCCGGCCGGAAGCAATCACCTCCACTTCCACCGGGGGAAGGCCTGTTTTCGCCTCGAAATGACCTGCCAGGATCACCAGCAATCCCTGTCCGGTGAGCATGGCAAGACGGTAGAATGTGCTCCGGATACCCACGAAAAATGCCTGGTCGTGTTTCGTCAGTCCCAGCATGTAAAAACCGTCCGCTGCGATGTCATGGGTGGCCGAACCGAATGCCACCAGCCAGAAAAAGGCCAGCGTGTACTGGAAAAACCGTGAAGCCGGGATGGTCAGGGCCACTCCCGCCAATCCCGCTCCCACGAAGAGCTGCATCACCAGGATCCAGAACCGCTTGGTCTTCAGGATATCCACCACGGGGCTCCAGAAGGGTTTGATCACCCATGGCAGGTAGAGCCAGCTGGTGTACAGGGCAATTTCGGCATTGGAAATGCCCATGCGCTTGTAAAAGATCACCGACAGGGTCATCACCAGCACGTAGGGGATCCCCTCTGCGAAATAGAGGGAGGGCACCCAGAGCCAGGCCCTTGTTCTGCCGGTTGCCTGTTCCTCGTTATCTTCCATCGGGTTCGTCGCTTTTTCGGATGACCGCGTTCCTGTAATAGTGTCCCAGGATCCGGCGGTATGTATACCCCCTGTCCGCCATCACCGCCGCACCGATCTGGCAAAGTCCCACCCCGTGTCCCCAGCCGGCCCCGTGCAGGATGAACCTTTCGGGCACCCTGCCCGTGAAATCCTTCCTTTCCACCGTGAAGGCTGAACTGTACAGGTGGGAAGGGCTCAGCCAGCGCCTGATCTCCAGTTCCTTTCCCACGATGATGCTCCGGGTGGTACCCACGATCCGCAGCCGGACGATCCTTGCAGAGACCCCGCGTTCCAGCGGTACCAGATCCAGGATCTCTCCAAAATCCCGCCCGGACTTTTCCCGGATCAGCGCGGAGAGCTCCTCCTGGCTGTATGTGACTTTCCACCGGAAGAAATCCTTCGAGGCCAGGTCGAAATCATTGAGCACCTTCCCGAGCAGTTCCCTGTCGGATGTATTGCAGAAAGCCTCCGGTCTGTTGCGGATGTAAGTAATTGCGTTCTTTTCAATGCGCAGGTCCGGGAAGGCCCGATTATCCGGAAATGTTCCGGAGACTGGATCCAGCCGGTCCCCCACAGGCTGCAGGCAAGGATGCTCCGCGTCCTCCCAGCAGCTCCCGAACCGCTCGGTCACCCCCCCGCAACACTTGGAAAACCGGGCATCGCAGATCTCGTTCCCTTCATACAAAACCTCTCCTGCAGTGGCACCGACCGCCTCTACCACGCCCGGGTGATGTGCCCGGGTGATCCCCTGGTAGCGCTGGCAGTGATCGTCTGCACACACATCGAAAGCCTCATGGTCCTCCCGGTCGTGCCACCGGATCACCTCCCCATCGGTTTCGCGCATTCCCCCTTCCGCGGACCCTGCCTTCAGATCGGGGGATCTGGATGGCATTTTCGATGGCCCGGAGGGTCCTTTCAAAGACCCGGCCGGTTTTTCCGGAGACCCGGCCGCCGCTTCTCTTTTCCTGATCTGTGCCAGCAGCCAGCTCCGGGAGATGACCGCGTGGGTTTTCAGGAACTCGGGGGGACTGCCGGCATTCATCTCCGAGGAGATCACGCTGGCCAGGTAACTCTCCACATCGATCTCATTGATCACCTGGATGCGTCCGTCATGGATCTCCAGGACCAGCGCACCCCTGAATTTCTGGGTTTCCTGCCGCTCCCAGTGGAACCCGATCCCGATGGTCACATCCCAGAGCTCAAAGTGCGCCCGGTCCGGATCCAAAGGATCGAAAACGACCCGGACAGGAGACCGCGCCGGGACCGGCCCCGGGTGGCCGGGGGAAGCGGACAGGGCGGAAGCGGGTAATAATTCCATCCTCCCGTTGCGGATCAGGGCCTCGCCCCTTCCCGTCCGGATCTCCCCGCTTCCCGTACGGAACGCCGGACTCCACTTTCGGGGCTCTTCACCGCCCTTCCGGGGCTCTTCACTTCCCGTGATCCGGTAGGTGCCGTGCAGGTGAAACCGGATCTTTCCTGCCCTGAGGATCCCCACCCGCACCCCGGGGTGGCGGTCTGTCCGGATCGGCTTCTTCTCCCCGCTCATGGTTGATGGCCGTAAGCTGTTGTGAGATGTTCCTGCAGTTCCCTGAAATGCTCCTCCGGGAGGGAAACCTGCGAGAAAATATCTTTAACATCCTTCTCTGTAAGCCGGAGATAATCCTTTTCCAGGGGTGTGATGAGCAGTCCTCCCATGTCCACCGCGGCGGGACTGAGCAGGATGTTTTTTTCTCCTTTTTCGAAAAACTGGCGGGGACGGTGCCTTCCGCGCGGGAAGATAAAAATCCGCCATCCCCCGCCGTAGTATGCCAGGATATTGAGCATGGGTTCTCTGTCACTCCCTTCCTCCCCCATGAATCCGTAAAGCAGTTGAAAGGCATCCCCTATCCGTTGCTTTACATCCGACTCCAGCAGGATCATGCGCCGCAATCCGTCTTCCACAGCTGTAGCGGTGAAGTCACCCGACCGGACCAGTGGTTTGCCGTATTTCTCCAGGATGGCGCCCAGCTCCTCCTCCAGGGGCATGGCTCCCCTGCTTCCAGCCTGAAAATGCATGTGGTCCGGTGCCGATGCACCGCACTCCGGCCCGTTGTAGAAGACCACCAGTCCGGGCAGTGCCCTGCTCAGTTCCAGCATCCAGCCGAACTCCGTTCCGATTGCCTGGGGAACATGGACGTTCCTGGCAATGGTGAAATGTTCCCGGAAGATGGGGAAGGGATTGCAGAGGATCTCGTAGGCATTACGGAACTGCAGTGCCTTCTGCTGCGGGGGACGGTTTCCGGCGCACAGGAAACATTCCCGCTGCTTCACCGAGACCGGGTCCACTTTCGCCGACGAAGAGATGATCCGTCCGGGATTGAACTGAACCCGGAAGGTGAATCCGTCGAAGTGAAATGTTTTCAGGCGTACAGATCCCAGTTTTTCCCGGTTGTCCGCAAGCAGCGGCCAGGAGTTTACCTGGGAGATGAAAAAATCATTGACGCGTTCCTGGTCATTCATACAATGTGCAGTGGTTTATAATCCCTCCTTTTTCCGGTTCATACGGATCCTGGCCATGAGTTCAATGGTACGGAGGCGGTCCTTGTAGGTGTCGTGCCTGTTCCTCGTCGCCACATCAAGCGAGGCATCCGTATTATCCTCCCACCGCCTGCACAAGTACACGGGTTGGTAGATCCTTCCGATGCGGTAGTGCCTGCTGATGGCCAGGGCCACCGCGTAATCCTCGCCGTAGCTCACGTTGGGGATCCGGACCTGCCGGAGTACCGGAGTGAAGAAGGCCCGCGGAGCACCCAGTCCGTTGATGCGGAGCGCATTGTTCCTTCCATTGTCGGCCGTCCACTCCCTGTGGTCCACAACTCCCGGCGGGATCTCGTTCAGGTCGAAGTCGGTCAGCCTGTAGGAGCCGATCACCATGGCGCAGCGCTCCCTGTAGAAGGTGGCGACCATCTGTTCCAGGAGGGTTTCATCGCCATACAGGTCATCGCTGTCCAGCTGCACCGCGAACCTTCCGCAGGCGGGATGGTGCACAGCTTCGTTCCAGCAGCCTCCGATCCCCAGATCCCTTCTTTCGGGAATGAGGTGGACCAGGTTTTCGTATTTCCGGCCCGCTTCCCGGATGATCTCCGTGGTCCGGTCGGTCGAGTGGTTGTCCACCACGATCAGGTTGAATGAGAATCCGGCCTTCTGGCGCATGACGGATCCGGTGGCATCGGCAATGGTCCTTTCCCGGTTCAGCACCGGAATGATCACGGTGGCTTCCGTGTCAAAGGTGCCTTCCTCCGGGGCGACCTCCCGGAACGACGGAGCCAGGTATGCCCCGGTCTCCTTCAAATGAAGGGTGACGGCCCGCTCCATTTCCTCCTGCACTTCCCGCCTTGCAGGATCCAGGTAATCGAACAGGTTCCTCCCGGCGTCCCCGGCACCGGTCCGCTCCACGGTGTACAGGTATTCGGGGATGCGGACCACGGGATGCTCCGCACAGATTTTCAGGCGCACCCTGTAGAGCCCTGCATATGCAAATGATCCGGTGACATTTTCAATTGTTTCCCGCAGCACCCGGCTGCTGAAGAAAAGGAGGGGACCGAAATCGAAATCGTCCCGGAGACTTCCTGCCTGGTAGTCGATCAGGGGATGGGGACTCAGTTTACCGCCCACCAGGTCGTGGTGATCCGAATAGACCAGGCCCGCACCTGTGTCCCCCGCCACCGAGAGAAACCGTTCAATGGCAAACTGTCCCGGGTGGATAGGTACCTTTTCGGTGACCACCATTGCGTAACCGGACCCGGACAGGTGCCGGCCGATGGTTTGCATGGTCGCGCTGCCGAACCGGCCGTCCGTCCGGATAAAGGTACATCCGTCCGCAGAGGCTTCCGGTTCACTTTTTCCCAGTAAAAAGATCCGTCCGACGGCAGGATGAGCCGACAGCTCCCCAATAAAGGCGGTCCGCCTCTCCGGCTCCTGTGCCTGGATAAAACAATGGATCTTGCTCATCGTCTGACTATTTCAGCAGGTACTCCAGGATCCGGCGCATGATCAGATCCCGGTCGCCCGCTCCGATAATGGTCTCGAACGGAAAGCCGAAAGCCACCACCTTCCGGTCCCCTTTCCATGCCACCGCCGCGCTCATGTTGTTCTCCGCATACCTGGCCAGGGTGAAGGCGCATGAGTCGGCAGGCTCCAGCGCATTGGCTCCTTCCACGGTATAGATTTCGGGATGGAAGCCTGTATTGAACCTGTAGCGGTCACCCGTCCCGGAAAAACCGGGATCCATGAAATAAAACGTTCCCAGCCTCGAGGCATTGCTGGTCCTCCACCTGTATTTCAAGGTGACGGCCAGCAGGGAATCCTGACCGAGCGCATGGGGATCGGATGCAATGTGCGCCCCCGAGATGAACAGTTTTCCGCCCGCCTGCAGGTAACCGGACAGGATCTGCAGCATGCTGTCCGGGAACACCCGGAACAGGCCCACCGAATCATTCTTGGGCATGAAGGTGGTCTTCTCCTCACCGGCGATCAGATCCACCGCATCATACGCCGCCAGGTCCACTATCCCGTCCTCCACCGTTTCATCGCTGACCGAGACGAATGAATACCCGGCGGCCCTGACGGAAGCGCCGTGCACATAGCAGTAATCAAAATTGTTCCCCGGATACACATCCTGTTCGAGGTCCGCATACGAAGCGCCGTGTCCGGGTGAATCGTCATCCAGCCAGGGGGAATCCTTCCTGAAATCAAACTGTGCCCCCACCGTGTGAAGGTCCTCATGAAATGGGACTCCCTGGTCCACCATGTACAGGAAGCCGCCGTACTGCCTGTCATCGAACCAGGCCGGCCCACCGGTGCGGTCAAATGCACTGATCAGAAGGATATTTTTCTCAGATCCAGGCCTCCTGCAGGCGGACAGGATCTCCGACGGGAAGCTTTCCCCTCCCCGGTTCACGGCGGTCACTTTAAAAGAGTAAATGGAATCGGGCGCCGCCCCCTCCAGGGTGAAGGTGGTCCCCTCCACACCGGTCCCCCCGTCAAAGGCGCCCCCGTTGATCCGGGTGTACACCCGGTAGCTGTCGGGGACCGCGGAGGGCTCCAGCGGTTCGGATCCAGGTCGCCAGTGCAGGGTGATCCCTCCCATACCGTTGAATTCCGTGCGAAGTCCCTCCACCGGAAGGGGTTGCACCACGGCATCGAACTCATAGAGTTCGCCCAGGAACCGCAGCATTCCCTTGTAGATCGCCCGGGAGACATCAAACCGGAACAGGGGCTCGCTCCCGAAACGCATATCGATCAGGTTCTGGTGGGAAAGCAGCTCCAGGAGCATGGAGGGGACTTCGGGCCGGTATGCCTCGCTGTATTTCCTGTCCCACATGGCCCGCCTGACCCAGCCGGGGTCGTATTTCGCACGGATATCTTCCACGATCTGGGTCTGGATCATATCCGTCAGGTCCCGCGAGGCCATCCGGGAAAGGCCGCCCGGGAAGGACCCACGGTCCGGACTGGTGCTGTAGATCCCGAGGGTTCCGATGACCGTGTCGCTGCCGCTGATCCCCGCATCCGTATGAAAGGCAAAGGCCAGGTCGACCGGAATGCCCTGTCCCGGCGAACTGCCGGCCAGGTAATTCACCCATTCCCCCCTGCTCTGGTAATCGTCTGTGTAATCGTTCACCGGATTGTGCAGGTTCCATACGACACTGTCGGGAAATCCTGCATACTGGAGGTAATAACGCGCCGATTCCTGGTACCGGGGACGGCTGCTGGTGAGCCCGTTCCTGGCGATGTTGCCCATTCCTCCCCCGAACCGCACCGCATCGGCGCTGATGACGGCATTGCGGCGGCTGCTTGTGCCGCTGAGAACCACCTGGCCCTTTCCGGCATGGATCCCCTTCGGGAACCAGAACCTCCCCAGGTAGATCCAGGTCCCCCCTCCCATCTGCTGGTTCACCGAGAATTCTGTCGTCCCCCCTCCGTGGTATACCGTATACAGGGCGTCGTCTGCGTTCCCGGGCTCAGCATGGTAGGAGACATAGACCGCGTAATACCCCTCCTCCGGGATGTCCGGGATCCAGGTCACCGCTCCCCCGCCGCTTCTGTCCGATTTCATCTCCTCGTACGTGCCCAGTCTGAACGGATTTTCATCCACATAGGGAGGGGTCCCCACCGCGAAACCGGATCCGGGGGCCGACACCGACACATTGTCCGTGCTGAAGTAAATGCTGTTCCCCGTGCTCCCGTCATTGTCCACGATCACTTCGTGCCGCTGCCAGTCCCGCTCCCTGGGGATGAATACATTTGCACCCGCATTTTCAAGCATGGGCACAAGCATCTGGAGGGTGAAGGCCATGGGGAAAAGGTCCTCCACCGTCTGGAAGATCCGGGCCCGCTGCCATTCCCACCTGTGGAGCGAGGGCTCGTAATACCATCCGTGGCTGTGCCAGAGGGCGATGTTCATCCGGTAGAGGGAGGCCTCATCCAGATAGGGCCTGGAGAGGTTCCGGACCAGCGGGGGCGATCTTCGCCTCAGTCGCCCGGCCGTGCGGCTCTTGTCCCTGTCCCTCCGGTCCGCCCTGTAATAATTCGGAATATACTCCCGGATGTTGCGTCCCCCGGACCAGATCTCCAGGTCAAATCCCCCGTAAGGATCCGGGAGCCCCTCCTTCAATCCCTGCTCAAAAAACTGCACGCTGCTTTCCCTGAAAGGGGCATATGCCAGGCCGGCATCCAGACAGAGCCGGATGGTTTCCTTCCGCATATCGATCAGCACGGTATCCACCACGGTGGAATCCCGTTTCTGGTAACCCGTCATTTCGATGAACAACCGGCTGTTGAACAACTCCCGCACATTCTGCTCAAGCTGCGAACGTATGATGGAATCCCCGGAAGGATTGTCATCCCGGGCGGAAGTGATGGAATGGACAGAGAAAATCAGCAACAGGGTGAAAATCAATCTTCGGCAACCGCACATGAAAATCTGCACTTTTTTATATGACAAATCAGTCCTAAATATTGCATAATTAAAATCATCCGCCGGTGTGTCCGGCCATTTTTTCTTTCGGGCTACTCATAGAGAAAATATCTCCCGGCCCGCTCCTTGAACACTTCCCTCTCCCTTCCATCTCCCCGCCAGATCTCCAGCGCTTTATCAATATTTTTATCCTCCATGATGCTTTTCCTGATCCGGTCGGTCCCGCACACCTGGTCGAACGATCTGTACCGTGATTCCCTGTCCCGGAACACATCGAAGGAAGGATCGATCTTTTCCGCCTCCCGGAGGAAGATGAACTGGATCCCGGTAAGTTCCGCCCCGGCCGGATCGGTCACATGGATCTGCACCCCCTGCAGCGCCTCTCCCGCCCTGGCCATGTAATAGGGCTTCAAATAAACGGGGCGGAAAACCACCCCTTCCGGACCCCGCGCATTCATGGAATCAGCCAGTTCCTGTGCATCGATCACATCGGTGACCAGCGTCTGGAATGGCAGGGTGTAACCGATACCGACCATATTGGGATCCAGTTCACCCAGAATGCCGGTGGCCGCATTGTAAAGAGCGGTGCTTTCATGCGGGATATGCGGCGAGGTGGGGACCCAGGGCAGCCCGGTCCGCTCGAAGGTCGTCTCCCGCTTCCATCCTTCCATGGGCACCACCTTCAGCCTGCACCTCCTGCCTCCCTCCAGCATCCCTTCGCCGTTCAGCATCAGAGCCAGCTCGCCGCAGGTCATCCCGTATATATAGGGGATGCTGTACCGGCTGACGAAAGAATGAAAACCTTCTTCCACCAACGGTCCCTCCACCCGGAAGCCTCCCAGCGGGTTGGGACGGTCGAGGACCACCACCTCCTTTTTGTAATCCGCCGCTGCCTCCATCACCATTCCCATGGTACTGATGTAGGTGTAGGAGCGGACCCCGATGTCCTGGATGTCGTACACGATCACATCCACCAAATCCATGGCCTCCCGGTCCGGTTTCCTGTTCCTGCCATAGAGGGAAAAAACAGGGATCCCGGTGCGTTCATCCACCCGGTCGGACACATGATCACCCGCTGCAAAATCGCCCCGCACCCCGTGCTCCGGTCCGAACAGGGCGGTCAGGTTCACATGCGCATGCAGGATGTCGATGGTGGAGCGCAGCTGGCGGTCCACCCCGGTGGGATTGGTCACCAGTCCCACCCGCTTCCCTTCAAACAGTGCAAAGCCCGAATCCTGCAATACGTCGATCCCGGTTTTCACCTGTCCCGGAGCAGCTGCCGCCATCACGGCGAACAGCAACATCGCGGGCAAATACCTGTATCTGTCAGACTGCCGGGTGTTCATGCACAGAATTTTTGATAGCGCTCTTCCAGGTCCTTGAAATCGTTCCCCTCAAAGGTAAAAGGTTTTGCGATGATCCTCCGCTTTTTTTCATCTTCGTACCTGAAGAAGCAGGGGAATTTCGGCTGTGCCGGGCAGCATTTGGTGACCATGAGATGGCCAACGCAGTTGGTCATGGGGACGGGAAAAACCGTATGACAAATCCTCCGTGAGGTTTCAAGCTGACTTTCAACGGACTGCCGGGAAGCAGTTCCAGTGGCTCCTTCCGGAAGGAGTTCGGTTCATCTCCGTCGGTGATCAACTCACCCGTGCTCCCGCCATCCGGCAGGTCCATCTGCAGGTCCATCTGCAGGGTCACCGTTTTTTCCCGGTCCTCTCCGTTGATCCCGGCCACGTACCAGACCGGGCCTGACCGGCGGGCGAGCACCACCAGCTTCCCGGGATCACCGTCCATGAACCGCACATCGTCCCAGGTGGCAGGAACCGATTTCATGAATTCCTTCACATAGAGGGAGACCTGCTCCATTCCTCCGGGGACCTCGGCAAAATGCTGGACGCCGGACCAGAAGATCACCGAAAGGGCCAGCTCGAAACCCGGGGTCGTTACCCGCCTGAGCCCCGGGATCCCGGAGAAGCAGACGGGGGTGAAGTCCATGGGATCGAAGACATTCCGGGTAAAGGGCAAAATGCAGCAGTGCGCAGGCTGCCTGTCCGCATTTGCCTGCTCGAAGGTGACGTATTCGAACCCCCGTACCGACTCCATGGTCACCAGGTTGGGATAGGTCCGCTGCCAGCCCCTGGGAATGGTGGCGCCGTGACAGTTGACCAGCAAACCCGCCTTCGCGGCATCCTCGAAAATGTCCTGGTAGTAACCGATCATGGAGGAGCCGTCCCCTCCGAAGAAATCCACCTTGATCCCGCTGATCCCCATCTCTTTCAACCGGGTGAACTCGGCCATGCGGTCACTGTTTGTCAGCAGCCTGCTTTTGGGATGGTACACCGTGGAATTCCAGTCGCCCGACGAATTATACCACAGGAGCAGTCCCACCCCCTTCTGGTCAGCATACCGGGCCAGTTCCCCGATCCCGGGATAGCCGATCCGCGTGTCCCAGTCCACGTCGATCAGGCAATACTCCCATCCCATATCGGCCGCGTAATCGATGAACTTCTTCTGCACGGGATAGGTGATGGAATCATCCTTCAGCAGCACCCAGCTCCAGGATGCCCTCCCGGGCCTGATCCAGGAAACATCTTCATTCGCGGCCGGATGTGCCAGGTCGGTACCCAGGGTGGATTCCACAATATCGCTCAATCCCCCGATGGCCATGATCCTCCAGGGGGTCTCCCAGGGCAGGGTGTGAACCGGCTTCGCGGATCCGCCCGGAAAAGCTTCCCTTTCCCCGGGGAACCCGATGGTCATCCGTGACGTCCCTGTTTCATGCAACAGCCTGGATCCGCAATAATTCCGCACCAGTCCCGTCTCACTGACCAGCACCCAGCTGTCCCCTGTGCGGAACAGGGCGGGCATGACCCATCCGGCTTCGCTCCCGGGCAGGGAATCCAGGAGCACGTCCTGTTCATAGAACTCCTCGTAGGAAGGCTGTGTCTGGCACCAGCCCGTTCCCGCCACTGCCATATGCTGGATGGTCGCCCTGGTGCCCGGCGGGAAATGAAACCCGGAATACTCCCTGTCGATATGCAATTGTTCCTGTGACACTCCCGGGAACACATACCTGAACGCCGCGCCGTCTTTAAACACCCGGAACACGATATCCATCCGTTTTCCCTCCCGGTTACGCAGGTGCATGGTCCGCTGGACAGATGCATGGCTGATCTCCCTCTTTTTCCCGGTAATCAGCCTGTAGCTTTCACTGACCTCCACGGGATCCGATACGGAATCCAGCACCAGTCCGGCGCTGAAATCCCCATCCCCCCGCATAATCCCCAGCCCGGATTCGCGGAGGACCTCCACCGTCCGGTGCTCCACGCGGTAATGTGCCGTGGAATCGGGGGAGATCCGGAAATAGAGCACAATATTCCCGTCCGGTCCCGGCAACCTGTACTCGTCAGTCACGGGAGAGCAGGAACAGATCAGGAAGAATCCCCCTGCGAGCACGGGGATGAGCCATTGGATGCGATACTTCAGGTGCATGTTGTTTGTTTTTTTCAGGTGAATGCGCATTTCCGGTTACGGGAGGATCCCGAAATTAAAATAGAGGGTGTGTCCGAAGGTCCCGTCGAGGGAATTCGGGAAACCCGACGGACCCGTGCTTTCGGCTGATGCGTTCAGTCCGGTGCTCATCTTGGTCCCGATGGGGGGGATGGCATCCAGGAAGGATAGATCGCCCGGGGGCAGCGGGGGATAAGCGGTGGGTTCGGGGAAAGCATAGAACTCGAACAGCCGCACGAACAGGGGATCGGAAGCAGCCATCAGGATCTTCCCGTCCAGGGTGTTCAGCTCCATCCACCTGACCCCGGCATGGTATCCCTTGAACTCCGGGAACTGCCAGGGGCTGCTCCCCGCCATGGTGTTGTTATAGGCTTTTGCCCACACATCCAGGGTGGTGCCGTCCATCCGGTTCTTCCACACCCGGGAGGGCCCTTCCCCGAGCCAGCGGACCGACATGACATTGCCTTCCTCGAAGTCGAAGCTGACACCGGCAAAGGGGTGTTCCCCGGAAAGGTTGTAGCTGTAATTCATTTCAACCCATCCATCCGGATGCATGGTCCATGCCACCCGGTCCAGCGCTCCTGAATAGCGGAACACGAGGTGGAACTTCTTCCCCTCCCTGGACTGGCCGATCTCCTCCAGCACCGCATCACCCCGGCAGGGCACCGGGCCGTTTTTGAAGGAGATCGTCCTCTGCCCGTTGTTTTTTACCTCCCGCAGCAGACCGTTCTCCTTGTTGAAGGTCACAGCGATGCCGTTGGCCGAGAGCGTGATCAGGCTGTCCGATTCCTCCAGGGAAACCGGCGGGTAGTCCCCTCCCCCGTCGGAAGCTTCCGGCCACGCAAGGGATTCTCCTACCTGCCAGGTCCATTCCATGATCACCGATCCGGAGGGATCGAATGCCTCCAGCCGGAGGCCGCCCGCACCCTGCCAGTCAGCCGGAAGCCCGGGATGCAGCGTTCCCTTCTCCCCCGGCGCCAGGTCAGGACCCCGTACTTCTCCCCGGGCAAGCACGCGGTGCCCGGAAAGCTGCTCCTGCGGGGAGGGAAAATCCAGCAGCTCCCAGCGGAAGGTGCAGTTTTGAAGGTTTGTGAAGAAAAACCGGTTCTCCGCCCGGAAGGTCCCGTCAAAATCCTCCGGGAGGATGTTCTCCCCGGCATTGCCTGCATCCATGCAGGCGGAGATGACCACCGGGGAAAAGATCTCCCGGATGGCATAAAAACTCCCCTCCTTTTCGCGGTGCGGACCCAGCACCCCGTCCGGGGCATTCACCAGGTTCACATCGATGGCCCCTCCCAGGTCGGTCCGCACCAGTCCTTCATCCAGGAGGGCCCAGAGAAATCCGCCCCCTGACCGTTCGGAGCCGTACATCAGCTCCCAGTAGTCACGCAGACCGGCTCCGCCGCCCCCGTCATTCTGGGCATGCAGGAACTCGGCGGTCATATAGATCAGCGAATCCTCCAGAATGCGTGCGGTGCTCTGATAGCTCTCATAATGATTGGTCTCGATCCCGTTGAAGTCGTTCCCGGGCCTGTGGTGACAGTGCACCACCTGCCGGCCGGAGGGATCATACATCAGGAAGTCATCGTCCAGTTCCTTATTTGTGCCCCCTTCGTTGCCGTTGCTCCAGAAGACGATCGAAGGATGGTTCCTGTCCCGCAGCACCATCTCCCTGACCAGTTTCTCTCCCGCCTCCGTGCTGTAGGCATTCTGCCAGCCGGCCAGTTCATCCAGGACGTAAAGCCCGAGGGAATCACAGATCTCCAGGAAAGATTTATCCGGCGGATAATGGGAACACCTGACCGCATTCATGTTCATGGCCTTGATCAGCTGCACATCCATCAGGTCCACCTCCCTGCTCAGGGTTCGTCCGGTTTCAGGCCAGAATGCATGGCGGTTGATCCCCTTCATCAGGATCCTGCTCCCGTTCAGGTAGATCCCGTCCCCGTGACGGATCTCCACAGTGCGGAATCCGAATTTCTCTTCCATCCGGTACAGGGTCTCCTCCCCGCGTTTGAGGCTGATCACCACCCTGTACAGGTGGGGCGTCTCGGCAGTCCACAGAAGGGGTTCCTGCAGGGTCGCCTGCAGGCTGACCGGTGAATTTCCCACTGCCGCCACGGCACTGCATGTGCCGGCCAGCCGGCCCGCCTGATCCAGGATCCGGGCCTCCACCCGGGTCCCCGCTTCCACGGAAGAAAGATCCACACGGGCGTGGAACACCCCGGAGGCGGTCCCCCATACGGCTGCCTGCGGAATATGGGGCAACGGGTATGCTTCCAGGTAGACCGGGCGGAAGATCCCCCCGAAGATCCAGTAATCGGCATACCGCTCGGCGCTGTTCACCGAAGGTTCCTCCGACTGTTTGCTGACGGTGACCTCCAGCAGGTTCTCCTCCCCGAACCGGAGCAGGCCCGTAATATCGTAACCAAAGCGGTAAAATGAGCCGCGGTGGACCTCCCCCGCAGATATACCGTTCACCTTCACCTGGGTATCGGTCATGGAGCCCTCGAACACGATGCGGACCTTCCGCCCCTTCCATGTAACGGGCACCGTGAACCTGTGGCGGTACATTCCCTTCTCGTCCGCATAGCGAACCCCCCGGCCATAGGTCACGTAATCCCGTCCGTAATTATAGCTGCCGAATCCCTGCTGCTCCCAGCAGGAGGGGACCTGGATGGTGGTCCATTCCCCGCTGTTGCGACCACCCGTACAGAAGAATTCCCAGGTTTCCGTACGGTCCTTGCCGGTCCCGGACAGATAGATCACCTCCCTGACCGGGTCGCCTGCAATCACTTGT
>JAXGMU010000079.1:0-15173 GCA_040768485.1 Bacteroidales bacterium | reverse complement strand
GGGCCAAGTCGGGATTGAACAGATCCATCCTGGACCAGGGGTGGTTTGAGTTTCGGCGCCAGCTCGGATACAAGCTATTCTGGAAAGGAGGAGAGCTGGTGGAGGTGGATTACCGGAATACCTCCCAGAGATGCTCTGTGTGTGGATACACAGCAAAGGAGAACAGGCCGGTGCAGGCTTTGTTCAGATGCATGGTCTGCGGACATGAGGAGAATGCCGATGTAAACGCCGCGAAGAACACAATAACCGCTGGGCGGGCGGGGCTGGCCTGTGAAGCGAACCTCGGAGGAGGTCGGCAGCAGGAACCCATGGGAAACCGCAAGGAAGTACTATCTTTGGTTAAGTAATTACCAAGGAATCCCTTTCCTTTAGGGAAGGGAGGATGTCAAGCCGAATTACTAACTTGACTGCCACACAATGAACCGTATCCGCATCTTCCTGAACAACCTGATGGGCCGCATCAGGTACCTGTTCGCCCGCTGGCGCCGGAAGGTGCTTGATACCTGCACACTGTCGGCCGGACACTGGCGATGGGCCGCCCTGGGCATCCTGCTGCTCATTCTCCTGGTCCTGGCCGGAGCGCTGGTGGATTTCATCGGCGTGATGAGCCCGCTGGTCTACCTGGGCATGGTGGCCATGACCCTCGGGATCCCGCTGCTGATCGGACTGGGCATCCGGCTCGGGCTCGGGATCCTCGGGGCGATCCCTCCCCGGTACGGATGGATCTTTTTCGGCGCGGCCTTTTTTGTCTTTTTCTTCTTCGGGTTCCCGGACAAGGCGATGATCCTCATCATCATGTTCCTGCTTCTTTCCGGTGCTTTCATCGGGGGCGGGCTGTATAACCTGACGGGGGACAGGTGGAATTCCCTGCGAAAGGTTAACCGCATTTTAACGGTCATTTTCCTGGTGTTGGGTACGGGATTGCTCGGTTTCGGGATCTGGTTCACGGCATATCCCGGCAGGGCACCGGAAGAAATCAGTGCGGCGGCCATGGAAACGGAAACGCTGCCTGAAATGCTGGCAGCGGACGATCCGTCCCTTCCCGGCCCGTTCCGGATCGATTCACTCTGTTACGGATGGGGGAAGGACCGGCGGAGACCGGAGTTCGGGGAGGAAACGGACATTGTCACCCCGACGATGGACGGCAGCAGTTTTCTGAACGGATGGGATAAGCTGGCCGGGAAATTGCGCACCTTCTACTGGAAAGTGGGACCGGACTCGCTGCCGCTGAACGGGAGGGTCTGGTACCCGGAAGGGGCAGGTCCCTTCCCCCTGGTGCTGATGGTGCACGGGAACCACCTGGACAGGGACTTCTCCGATCCGGGGTACGCTTACCTGGGAAGGCATTTCGCCTCGCACGGGATCATCGCGGTCTCCGTTGACGAGAATTTCCTTAACGGCGCCTGGTCCGATTTCGACCATCCGCTGGATACGGAGAACGATTGCAGGGGCTGGCTGCTGCTGAAGCACCTGGAGGAGTGGGACCGTTGGAGCCGGACGGATTCCTCCCGGTTTTTCCGGAAGGTGGACATGGAGCGGGTGGTCCTCATCGGGCATTCCCGCGGGGGCGAAGCGGTCAGCATCGCCGCCTGCTTCAACCGGTTGCCCTATTACCCGGATAACGCGGCGGAACGTTTTGAGTTCGGCTTCGGCATCCGGGGCGTGGCGGCCATTGCCCCGGTGGACGGACAGTATTCCCCGGCGGGGATCCCCACCCCCGTGAGGGATGTGAACTATTTCACCATCCACGGTTCAATGGACGGGGACATGCGCTCATTTCACGGGATACGGCAGATGCGCAGGATCCGGTTCACCGATACGGCATATCATTTTGTATCCGGACTGTACGTTCACGGGGCGAACCACGGACAGTTCAACCGGAGCTGGGGAAAGTTCGACATGGGATACCCCACCCGCTTGTTCATCAACCGCCGCGCGATCATTCCCGCGGGAGAGCAGGAGCAGGTGGCCCTGGTCTACCTGACCGCATTCATTAAAGAAACCGTGGCCCCCGGCAGCGGGTACCGGGAGCTGTTCAGGGATTACAGGACGGGGCGGGACTGGCTGCCGGAGCTGGTGCTCCTGAACCAGTTCCACGAATCCGCAACCACGGTGGTGTGCGGCTTCGAGGAAGACATTGACCTGGTCACCGGCTCTTACGGGGTGGATTCGGTAGCGGCGGACCGCCTCGCCCTCTGGAAGGAAAGCAGGATCCGGATGAAGTGGGGCGACCAGTACGACAACGGGGTGTACCTGGGCTGGAACAACGAACATGAGGAGGACACGCTGCCCGGGGAATACAGGATCCATCTGTCCGGCTCACTGCCCGATACCCTTTCCGGTTGCCGGTACCTCACCTTCCTGGCCGCGGATGCACAGACCGAACCGGGCGACAGGATGGGTGTGCAGCGGGATACGGCCGCAATGGATGAGGGGTCTTTCGATGGGGAGCCCGTCGATGGGGAGCCCGTCGATGGGGAGTCCGTCGACAGGGATTCAGTTGTAGAAGCCGCAGTTGGTGAAGATTCTGCTGAAGAAGAAGCCGGAGATGAAGATACCGGAGATGAAGATACCGGAGATGAAGATACCGGTGAACCGCTGCCGGTGGATTTCGAGATCCGGCTCACCGATGCGGACGGCCGCCTGTACAGGATGCGGCTGGGGGACCACATGAAGCTGCAGCCCCCCATCAAACCCACGGTGTACAAGTCGAAGCTGTTCTGGGAGGATCCCGACTCGGAGGTGATCCTGCAGTATGTGCGGATCCCCCTGGAGGCATTCCGGTTTGCAAGTCAGGCGAACGGGCAATCGGTGAATGAAGAGTTGTCCAATCCGGAAGAGCCGGGGATTTCCGGAGCGGGGACCGGGCCAACGGGTGCGGGGGCGATCCGGACGATCACTTTCGTTTTCGACGGGGAGGGCAAAGGATCGGTGGTGCTTGACCAGATCGGGTTCAGCAGGTAGCCCTGACAGAAATTCTTAAATCCATAGAACATGAAAAACAGAATCTATCCGGTGTTCCCGGCCATCGCAGCCATCCCGGCCATCGCAGCCATCCCGGCCATCGCGGCCATCGCGGCCATCGCGGTCATCGCGGCCATCCTGGCGGTCCTGCCGGCTTGCCGGAATGGGGAGTCACCCGGGGGGAAGTCCCCCGAAAGCTCAGAACAACTGCCCAACATTGTATTTATTTATTGCGACGACCTGGGGTATGGCGACCTGGCCTGTTACGGCAGCAGCCTGAACCGGACTCCCAACATTGACAGGCTGGCGGAGGAAGGGATGAAGTTTACCGAATTCTACAGTGCATCCCCGGTCTGTTCCCCTTCGAGGGCCGCGTTGCTGACGGGCAGGATCCCGCAGCGCATGGGCATCAATGGGGTATTCTTCCCCCGTTCCTATACAGGGATGCCGGTGGAGGAGATCACCATCGCCGATTTACTGAAACAACAGGGTTATGCCACAGGAGTGGTGGGGAAATGGCACCTGGGCCACCGCAGGGAGTTTCTGCCGCTCCAGCGGGGATTCGGCGAATATTTCGGGATCCCTTACAGCAACGACATGCAGAGCGTGGTGTACATGGAGGGCAACCAGGTGGTGGATTTTCATCCCGACCAGCACTTCACCACGCGGACCTATACCGAAAAGGCGGTGGATTTCATCGGGCGGCATGCCGGGGGACCTTTTTTCCTGTACCTGGCCCATACCATGCCGCATGTGCCCCTTCTACGCATCGCCTGAGTTCCAGGGGCGGTCGGGCCGGGGGATCTATGCCGATGTGATCGAAGAGATCGACTGGAGCGTGGGAGAGGTGCTGGCGAAACTGGAGGAGAAGGGGATCCTGGAGCGGACGCTGGTGGTCTTCTCCAGCGACAACGGTCCCTGGCTGGTGATGCGTGAGCTGGGCGGTTCGGCAGGGAGGCTGCGGGAAGGCAAGCAGTACACCTTTGAAGGGGGTCAACGGGTACCGGCGCTGGCCATGTGGCCGGGGGTGATCCCGGAAGGATCGGTGTATGACGACATCAGCCTGATGATGGACTGGTTCCCCACCTTCGCAGAGATGGCGGGGGCGGAGGTGCCGGACGACCGGGATTATGACGGGGAAAGTATCCTGCAGGTGCTGCGGGGGACAGGCCGGCGAACAGGGAAGGAGTTCCTCTATTATGACGGGGCGGAGCTTCAGGGCTACCGTTACGGGGAGTGGAAGCTGAAACTTCCCTTTGAAGGGAACAGGGGAAGCGCCGGAATGAAGGCGGTTCCACCGCACGATATCCTGCTATTCAACCTGAAATCCGATCCCGGCGAAAGGCACAACCTGGCCCGCGAGCTGCCGGAGATGGTGGACTCGATGGTGGTCCGTATGGAGGCATACAGGGAATCGAAAGGGGCGCTGCCGCCCTCGCTGGTGATCGGCGATCCGGCAGATCATTCCCATTACGTGTACCTGCGGGAGAAATACGGGGAAGGCTACTGGAAACCGGACTGGTAACAGGAGCCGGGGCGGACAGGTCAGTAATCCGGGCGGACAGGTCAGTCCAGGAAGGGCAGGTCAGTCCAGGAAGGGCAGGAGCCCGGATGGCTGGGGAAGCGGACGGGGGGGCTTCGGATTGAGCGGGATGCCGTTGAGCACCTTTTCGTACAGGGGCAGGAAATTGAGGGCCATCTGCAGGGAGGAGAAGTTGTCACAGACATACTCGTGGCACCGGCGCCTGTCGTAGCTTTCCACATGTTCCAGGGCGCGGACCAGTTCCGGTTGCCTGTCCGAAAGGAAACCGAATTCGGGGGTGACGATCTCCGGCAGCGCCCCGTACGGGGTACCGAAGACCGGGCACCCGAAGTAGAGGCTCTCCACCACGGAGAGTCCCATGGGTTCGTGCCAGCGGACCGGGAACAGGAGGGCCCGGGATCCGTTGATCAAAGCGTTCTTTTTCGTCCCGCCGACCATCCCTTCAAACCGCACCCGGGGGTCCAGGGTGATCCGGAATCCCATTTTCAGATTCACCCTGTACCCGCCGAGCACACGGAGGGGGATCCCCGCCTCCCTTGCGATCCCGATGCATCCTTTCAGGTTCTTCACCTTCCATGCGGCTTTCCCCAGGAAATGCACATAGCTTCTTTTCACATCGAAACGCGGCTTCCCGTATTCCTCCAGTCCCAGTCCGTTGTAAACGAACACCTCGCTTCCGAACCGCCGGGCATGGTCCCTTGAAATAAAGGTGGTGTTGATATCAAAATCCTTCCGGAGCGACGAGTTCCCGTGCAGGGTGATCATATAGGGCTTCGGCAGCGGCTCCCACACCGGGATGTGGGAATGCACCAGGTCGGCCGATGCGGGGATCTGCCGGCCCAGGGGCTGACCGGGATCGAGCACGCGCACCTCCGCGAAGTCGCACGCCGAGCCTTTCCCTGCCAGGAACGTGATGCGGTGTCCCATCCCGGCGAGTTCCTTTCCCAGGTACCATACATCCCTTCCCGTGCCCCCGTACCGGAGCACCGGTATCTTCCGGTTGTAGACCAGGAAGATGTGCAGTTTTTTCATGGCCCTGTTCTTTTACCGATCCTGGAGATCACGGACAAAAGCAGGGGAATGTCGGTGGTCCGTACCATCGCGAGCCTTTCCATGATCCTGTGGAACAGGGGCGAACCTTCGGGGATGCCGGTCTCCGAAAGCAGTTCCCTCACCCGCGACTTCAGCTCCCCGTACCCTTCACCCGATTTCTGGAGCTGCTTACCCGGACGGATCAGCAGGTTCAGCGGGGAAAGCTCATAGGCGGTGATCATGACGCTCTGCGCCAGGTTCAGGGAGGGGTAGGCGGCGGCCATGGGGATGGTGAAGGCCAGGTCGGATTGGAGGATCAGCTGGTTGGGGAGCCCGCTCTCCTCGGTCCCGAAAAGGATCCCCACCCGGCGCAGCCCTGCTTTCCGCTCTTCCAGGAAGGAGCGAAGGTCCCTGCTTGAATGATAATCGTGCTTGGCGCTCCGCATCTTTGCGGTGGTGCAGACCAGCAGGTCGAGGTCGGATGTCGCTTCGCCGGCCTCGCTGAATACTTCTGCATTTTCCAGGATTTCACGGGAGCCGTGGGCCATCATGCTTGCCTCCTCGCCCAGGTGGTCGCACGGACCGATCAGCCTGAGCTGGCGGAATCCCATGGTCTTGACGGCCCTGGCGGCAGCCCCCACATTGCCCGGTTCACCCGGGCGGTACAGGATAAAGATGATTTCCAAATCAGAACAGTTTGCAGCCGAGATCGTGATCTCAACTGCAAGATAAATAAAAACGGAGACTATAGCTTCTCCAGGTTGCGGATGATCCGCATGCCGCGCGATTTGAAACCGGCGCTGTGGTGGATGATCCGGTCCTCGATCGCTGCCCTGAGCTCTTCCTTCAGTTCCGGGTAAATGAGCACGTGGTTGTAGATGATCTGCATGGCGTGCACCTTCACCGCCACGGGATACTCTTCCGAGGCCATGTAGCCGAAACAGAGATCCACCAGCAGGCCCTGGTCCTCCCCCGGTATCTCGTAACGGGCGAGTAGCCGGAGCATCAGGCGGATCACGCCCGTGGAGGTGATCTCCGGAAGTTTCCGGATGATCCGGTGCAGGTGGTCCACTGCAAGTTCGGGGTGTTTTTCGGCGCAGCCGTCCAGGATCCATGCGGCGCGCCATGCCAGCGGATCCTGTTCATGCAGGGCCATATCCAGAAGGGATCTGAAGGATGCGGCCGACCGGCCTACCTCCCTGATGTACACTTCTTTTTCAAATCCCGAAGGAATGTCGGTCAGAATCGATCGGAAATCCATAAAGAATTCTATTCCTCTTTGGTCTCCTCACCGGCCTCGTCCCCCTCCTCGGCGGCCTGCCGCATGGAGATCACCGGGTAGCCCCTGGTGGAGATCGCATGTGAATGGTTCATGTCCAGCGCAGTTACCTGCATCACCACCCGCTCTTCATCCTCCTTGTCCGTGTAATCATATTCCATCACCCCGTCCACATCCGATGCCTGCCGGAAGGAGGTCCCGAATGCCTGCTGGTTCATGAGCATCTCCTTGCGAAGGTCCTTCCCCAGTTTTTCCGAAGCCCACATCCGCGTCAGGGAGGTTTCGTCTTCAATCAGGTACTCTTCGCAGGTATAACCCAGGATCTGCTTCGTCCTGCCCGTCTTGTACTGCTTGTAGCTGACCGCTTCCTCCTGCTCCGCGGCCGCGTCCTGGAGGTCCTCTTCACTGATGTGGAAGCCGAAGCCTGATTTCTCTCCGTCCGAATCGGTGAGCATCAGCATGGACAAGTTCTTTGAATCGTAAAGGAAGGTGAGCTTGTCCCCCTTGTCCGAAGTCACCATGGCATAATCCTTTGTCCCCTTGTTGAAATAGGAGTCGTACACCACCTTGTCATCCTGCTTCTCTCCCTTTTCGTAACCGGTGACCTCCATCTGCACGTATGCATCAAAGGTGTATTGCTGCTCGTAGGCCACATTGCCTTTCAGTCCCAGCGCATCCAGATAGACATCGTCCAGGGTCCTGTTGGGTGAAGGATCCGGTTCACGTCCCTCTTCCACAGCCTGTACGCTGTCTTTTTCGGCCTGGTCCTCCAGGACCTTTTCAACGATCTTGTTCCTCACGATGCTCCTGAGGCTCTGCGCCTGCATTTCCGCCAAGGGAATGATCAGGGCAGGGATCAAAACGGTCAGTAAAATCTTTTTCATGGCATGCTATTTTTTTGTTGAGGTGTTCCAAAAGCGCATTCCCGTCCGGGTAGGATGCAAGTTACAAACTATCTCCCTCATGAGGCAAGGATCGGATTTTGATTTTGACCACCGAATTGAATTTATATGCCAATCACCCGGGATATGGTTATCTTTACCGGGACCCAGTATCCGGGTGGCGATGCAATTCGAAAAAGAACTCATACCAGGCAGGCTGATCAGGCGATACAAGCGTTTCCTGGCGGATGTGCGGCTGGAGGACGGGAGAGAAGTGACCGCCCACTGCACCAATTCGGGTTCCATGAAAAGCTGCCTGGAGGAGGGGGCGGCGGTGTTCCTTTTGCCGGTGGATGATCCCTCCAGGAAGACCCGCTTTACCTGGGAGATGATCCGGATCGGGCAGGAGTGGGTGGGGATCAACACCACCCGGCCCAACCAGCTTGCAAGGGAGTGGATCAGCCGGGGTGTTCTCCCGGGACTGGAAGGGATCACCGGGCTGAGGAGCGAGGTGAAGTGGGAGGACAGCAGGTTCGATCTGTACGGGGAGTGGAACGAAGGAAAGTGTTTCATCGAGGTGAAAAACGTGACCCTGAAAGAGGGGGACCTTGCGCTCTTCCCCGATGCGGTGACCGTCCGGGGCAGGAAGCATCTTCAGACGCTTATCCGCGCCAGGCGGGCGGGATACAGGACGGTGATGCTCTATGTGGTCCAGCGGATGGATGTGAAGAAGTTCGCACCGGCAAGGAAGATCGATCCCGAATATGGAAAAGCCCTTGACGAAGCGGTGCGCCGCGGGGTGGAGATCATTGCAGCACAGGCCGGGGTGACCCCTTCGGGGATTGATTTCCGCAGGGTACTGCCCGTGGTGCTGTGAGGTACCTGCCGGACGCACTGCCGGTTTACCTGAACCCCCGGCGCTACCCGGTGCTATAAGACTTCCGCCGCCTCTACGAGCATCAGCCCTTTCTCTTCGGCATACTGGTAGGCCTGGTGCATGAACGCCTGGAGCCGAAGGTCGATGGAGGCATCCTCCTGTCCGTCGTAAGCGATGCTCACATGGGGGATGTTGTGCTTGTCCTTCCGGAGCTGGTCTGCCACGGCGGTGACCAGGGTGCCGGGCATGCAGGTGAACGGGAGGATGTTCGCAATCCCCGAGATCCCCTTGTCAGCCAGGATGGCCGAGGTGCCCAGGTTCAGGGCAGGATCGCCGTCATAATGCCTGTGAACATAAGGTCCGCATGCATCCAGCATCTCTTTTACCGATACTTCCTTGTCCTCGTCGAACAGCCCGTGGAGCTGCCTGGTGAGCTTCTTTGCCACATAATCCTGGGAGATCTCCTGGATCTTCGACTTGATGACACCCTTGAAGTCCCGCTTCCATTTGCTGTCGCGGGTATACCGGATCGTGGAATAGGCCAGCCATTCCCCGAAGGGAGCGATCCAGGTCTCCGCCCCGAATTTCTCCAGTCTTTCGACCAGGTGTGCGCTGCAGAACGGATTGTCCCGCATGAAGATCTCTCCCACCACGGCCACCACCGGTTTCCGTTTCCCGTTGGAAAGCGGGATCTGTGTGAATTCATGCCCGATCCGGGCCAGCACACCGGTGAGGTCCTTTCCGCCGCTTTCCATGCAGGCAATCAGATCCGACAGGGCTTTTTGATATACCTGGTCCGTATTGCCCGGGATCAGCTCGTAAGGTCTTCGTTCCTGCCTCAGCTTCCGCAGGATATCCACGGCCACGAATCCTTTCCAGGCATTGATCCGGAAACGGGTCCCGTGTCCGGCCGAGATCTCTTCGTAGGAGCTGTCGTTGCTGGGTGCAATGATCTCGGTCTTTTTAAAACCAAGCCGGTCGAAGAGGACCCGCTGAAAGCGGTTGTACTGTCCGAACCTGCAGGGTCCGTTGTGGTCGGGCATGAAGAAACTGACCTTTTCCGGGTCCATCCCCGGTTCCATAAGTTTCCTCAGGAAACTTCCCGTGGTGGCGATCATGGGGAAGCACTCCCGTGCCGAGGTGTACTTACGGGCCAGGTCCAGATCCTCCTGGGTCTGCACCGGGAGCGACTCGGAATTGATCCCGAAGCTGCGGCAGACCGCCGCGATCACATAGGAGGCATCGTTCATGTAAGGAAAATAGAGCACCCGGTCCTTCATGGGCGAGCCTTTTTTCACCCTGGGAACATAGACCTCTTTTTTCCTGTCGCTGATCTGCCTGGATCCTTTCAGGCTGTCAAGGAAGGCCTCGTAACGGGTGATCATCCCGGCATCGGCGCTGTGTTCGTCTATTTCAATCTCCATATAGGGCTTCCCGGACATCTCCTCGTGCACGAAGTGGGCTAGGAAAGAATCGGGCCCGCACCTGAAATTGCCCATGTACACCCCGTGGAGACGGTCGTCCCGCGCGATGATCCTGGTGGCCGCCAGGATTTTCTGGCCGTTGGGCCAGTACATCTTGTCATAGTCGGCCGTGATATGCTCCTCATGGAGCGGCAGGTAATCCATGGGAATGGGAAGCACCTCCAGGTTGATCAGCTTCTCCACCATGCTCAGGTTGAGGGCCGGGTCGCCCGTATTGTACGGCCTTCCCATGATCACCAGCGTTTCCCGGTCCTCCGGCAGACCGGCCATCACCTCGCGTCCCCGCTGCCTGACCCGCTCTTCAAAGGCAGTCTGTCTGGTCATTGCTGCCTCCATGGCGGCTGCGATCTGTTTCCTGCCGAGACTGAATTTCTTTCCGAAGTATTCATACAACTCATCCTCCACCACCTTCCCGTAGTAGCGGAAGTTCAGCGCGGGGGTGAGCAGTTTGTCCCTGAGGTTCTCCGGCAATGAGGCCCGGACCATGAAGGGGGCGGTCTGCACCCAGGGACAGTTGTAGTTGCTGGTGGGATTATCCGGCGCGGCATTGGAATTGATCAGGAAAGGAGTGAACACATAATCCGCCTCCCCTTCCAGGAGCTCGTAAATGTGACCGTGCATCACCTCCACCGGGAAACAGGTCTCGGCCACGATCATGCTGAGTGATTTCTTGATTGTATTGTTGCTGGTCTCCTCCGAAACGACCACATTGAACCCGAGTTCCTTAAAGAAAGTGCTCCAGTAGGGGAACTGCTGGTAGAAGACCATGAGTCCCCTGGGGATCCCGATGGTGATCTTCCCGGGATCTTTCTCAGGGGTAAATCCGTCGGTCAGCATCCCGATCCGCTCCTCAAAATAGTTGGGGATCCCTTCTCCTTTCCCCTTGCGTTCATCCAGCTCGTATTTTTCACAGCGTCCGCCGTAGTAAAGGGGTTTCTTCTCCCCCTGGATCCTGACCCTCCGGATCTCGCACTGGTTGGAGCATCCCTTGCATGTGAAACGGTCCACCGTGTAAGGGATCTTGCTGATGTCCCATCCCTTGAAACGGGTCTCCAGCCGGTTCTCCTTTACGTAGTCCCTGGCAAGCATGGCTGCCCCGATGGCCCCGGTCACGTCAAAATGCGGCGGGATGTGGATCTTTTTGCCGGTGACCTTCTCGAAGGCGGCCACCACGGCCCGGTTGTTGGTCACCCCGCCCTGGAACAGGATGTGGTTGCCGATCCGCTTTTTCCGGACCACCTTCTGAATGTAGTTATGGACAATGGAGTAGGCGAGTCCGCCCACCAGGTTGGGGGTTTCCACACCGCGCTGCTGGAAGGCGTTCAGGTCCGACTCCATGAACACCGTACACCGGTCTCCCAGTCCCGCCGGCCTTTCAGCCCCCAGGGCCAGGTCGGCGAATTCTTCCACGATGTTGATCTCGAGTTTTTCCGCCTGCTCCTCCAAAAAAGAGCCGGTCCCCGCGGCACATACCTTGTTCATCTCGAAATCCACCACCACCCCGTTGTCGATGCTGATGTACTTGGAATCCTGTCCCCCGATCTCAAAGATGGTATCCACCTCCGGATCAAAAGCAATGGCGGCTGTCGCCTGTGCCGTGATCTCATTGCGGATCACGTCGGCTCCCACGAAATCACCCGTCAGGTAGCGTCCCGACCCGGTGGTGCCGGCACCTTTCACCACGACCCTGTCGCCCACCTCTTCAAAAATCTCGGACATCCCCTGCCTGATGGCTTCCAGGGGTTTGCTGGCGGTGGGGAGGTAGCGCCGGGCGATCACCCGGTTCTGGTCGTCGATCAGCACCACATTGGTGCTCAGGGAACCGATATCCAGCCCCAGGTACACTTCGTATTTGTCATCCGATTCCGCGATCGGGTAAATCTCCTTGTCGATATCCGATTGCGGCGGGGTGAGGGATTCGAACGATTTTCCCTTTGACTTTTCCCCGGTCAGGTAATCTTCCAGTTCGGCGGTCCCTTTGTAGGGAACTTTTCCGTTGGCATGCTCAAGGTTGTAAAGTACCGCCCCGATGGCGCCCATGGACCTGTTGTGTTCCGGGATCAGCAGCTCTTCCTCGCCTGCCTTGAGCTGCTCCCTGAAAGCCCTGACCATCCCCATATTGGACGACACACCCCCCTGGAACATCACCGGGAAGCGGATGGTCTTTCCCCGTCCCAGTGAACTGATGAAATTCCGTGCCACCGCGAAGCACAATCCCGCCACGATGTCATGCACCGGGGTGGCGATCTGCTGGAGGTGGATCATGTCGCTCTTGGCGAAAACGCTGCACCGGCCTGCGATGCGGGGCGGATTTTCGGATTTCAGGGCGAGTTCTCCGAATTCCTTTTCGATGGAGACGCCGATCCGCTTCGCCTGCTGGTCCAGGAAGGAGCCGGTCCCCGCCGCACACAGGGTGTTCATTTCGAAATCGGAAAGCCTGGAAACATTCCCGTCCAGCTCGTCCATAAAGATCAGCTTGGAATCTTCCCCACCCATCTCGATGATTGTCCGGACATGCGGATATAATTTTGAGACGGAGGTGGACTGGGCCACGATCTCGTTCACATAGGTACCGCCGATCAGTTCAGCGGCAAGCTTGCCGCCGGTCCCCGTAAAACTGAACTCCCCGTACTGGTCCTCTCCGTATATCTCTTCAAGAATATCAAGGATCTCCTTCAGTTTCCGGAAGGGTTTGCCGTGGCAGTAATCGTATCGCTCGCGAACGATGTGCCCGCCGGAATCTGTAACAATAGTATTGATGGAGATGGACCCGATATCAAAACCGAAATGGTATACCTGGCTCATAAATTCGCTTTAGGGTAAGAATCGTCTCGCATTACGCTTATGCGCGAGAGCAAAATAATGAAAAAAAACGATGCTGGCGTAGGAAAGAGGCGGGAATATGAAGGTTATTTTTAATGAATATAAATAAAAATTAATCAGAGGGTGGACAGAAAATCCACCACCCGGTCGCTGTCCCCCGCCGCATCCACCTCTGCATCTTTGTATATCAGCGTCCCTTTCCGGTCCAGGATGAAGGTCCACCGCTGGATGGTGGTTCCGCGTTCCAGGTCCCAGGTTTTTCCCCCGATCTCCTTCTCAATATGGCCCCCCTCGTTCCTGGGAACGCCGAAAAGATCGGCAATCTCCCCCGTCTGGTCGGACAGGAGTGTGAAATTGAGGCGGTACTCACTGGCAAACATTTTCAGGGTAACGGGACTGTCGCCGGAAATTCCCGCCACCTCCGCCCCCACGGCCTCCAGATCGCCCTTCTGGTCCCGGTAGCTGCAGGCCTGTGCCGTGCATCCCCCGGTGAAGGCAACCGGATAGAAATAAAGGACCAGGTATTTGGCCGATTTCAGGTTCTTTTTCAGGTGCCATGTGGTCCCATCCTGGTCAATGGCCGTGAAGTTGGGGACTTTCTCCCCCAGTTTTACCTGGGATGCTGCGAGTGTTACCGTCAGGAGAAGGACAGCGGAAGTGATCATCGTTCGGTTCATCTGTTCCGGATTTTGAGCGATCGTTCAATATAACAATTATCAGACAGATAAGTTGGCTACATCGTTACATGAAACCGTTTTTTCGTAATTTTAATGATGCAATCGGATCCCCTAATGAGGCCATGTATCTCCTGAAAACGATCATATGCCTCGTGACAGCATACCTGGCAGGAAGCATCAATTTCGCCATCCTGATCTCCCGGTGGGCCAAAGGCATCGATATCCGGCAGGTGGGGAACAGGAACCCCGGGACGTCGAATGTGGGAAGGGAAGTGGGGAAGGGATGGGCGGGACTCGTGTTCCTGGGCGATATGGCCAAGGGGTTGCTCCCCCTGCTCATGGCAAAATCGTTCTTTTTTCCGGGTGAAAGCGCACCGGCGTATCTTCCTCTTTTTCTTACGGGAATGGCCGCCATCGCGGGACACTGCTGGCCGCTATTTTTTAAGTTCAGGGGAGGAGGGGGACTGGCGACCTCCGTCGGGGTGTACATGTTCTTTATCCCTGCAGAATTTCTCCTGACCCTGCTGGTCTGCTTCGGGGCGAACCGACTGCTGTTCCGGACCAGGAAATATTCTGTGGGACAGCTGGTCCCCATGTGCTTTGTTCCACTGGCCCCGTTGATGACACTTGTCAGCGCACTTTTCTTAGGGATTCGCATCACGGACGGATTGATCATCGGCGGATACCCCTGGTACATGGTGGCGGGCGTGGCCCTCCTTTCCCTCTATCTGTTTATCATTAACCTGAACATCGTCAGGGAGAGATTTTCGAAAGAAGGTTCAGATTGAAGCAATGGAAAACAGTCCATGTATCCTGATCGTGGCCGCCGCGATGGTCCTCCTGCCCCTGGCCGGCGCCGCCTGCCTGTCTCGCAGAAAAGGCATGGCCATCACAGGGAAGGATGTGGAGCTAAAGAAGTGGCGGATCATCGCCCGTCCCTTTGCCCTCCTGTTCATTCCCATTCATGTATACATGGGGGACCGGGTGCTGCTGTACCTGCTGGGAGCGCTGGCCATCATTTTCATTGCCACCGACCTGTACCGCCTTTTCTCCAGGCGGCAGCTTTCCCTGTTTTATAAAAAAACCGAGATCCAGCGGTTCTCTTCCATGACCTCTTTCCTTGTGGCTGTCTTTATTATCTTTCTCCTGTTTCCGCCGGAGGTGAGCTACCTCTGCCTGACATTCATCGTATTCGGCGATCTGGCGGCAAAGATCTCGGGGCTGAAATTCGGCCGGACCAAACTCATCCACGGAAAGACCCTGGAGGGATCGCTGGGATTCCTGACGGGCTGCCTCTATGCGGGATCCGTCATCTGCCTGATCTTCGGATTCCCCTGTTCCTACCTGCTGATCGGCGCCCTGTGCGCTACCCTGGCAGAACTGTTCACCTTTTATGTGGACGATAACTTTACCATCGGCATCCTCACCGGGGTCACCCTGCAGGCGTTGCATTATTTCCAGGTGATCTGAGCAGGGTCTCATAACCCAGTCAGTGTCAGCAATCAGAAAGTGATTATTCCGGGCAAAGTGTACAGTGGATTCGGAGTAAAGTGTACACCTCCTTTGGTGATTGATTCGTGATCTAAAAATAACATTATTTTTTATCTCTCAAT
>JAXGMU010000078.1:0-15315 GCA_040768485.1 Bacteroidales bacterium | reverse complement strand
TAAGTGACGAACCGGTATAACGAAAAAGAGGCCGTACCTTTTGATACAGCCTCCCGCGGTGCTTTTGTTGGGGGATCCTGAAGCAACAGGATGAAATATATGAGGTAATACTACTTTCTACAGTTTTTTATGAATGTTCTCCGTCACCACATGTCCGTCGAACAGCTGAATGATCCGGTGTGCCTTTTCCGCATCGTTGGGGGAGTGGGTCACCATCACGATGGTGGTTCCGTCCTCGTTGAGTTCGGTGAGCAGCGCCATCACTTCCGCACCATTGGCCGAGTCCAGGTTACCGGTCGGCTCGTCGGCAAGGATCAGTTTCGGATTGGTTACCACCGCACGGGCGATGGCCACACGCTGCTGCTGGCCTCCCGACAGCTGCTGGGGGAAGTGGTTCCTCCGGTGGGTGATCTTCATCCGCTCCATGACACTTTCAACCTTCTTCTTCCTGTCCGAACCGCTCATGCGAAGATAGAGAAGTGGCAGTTCAATGTTTTCGTAGACGGTCAGTTCATCTATCAGGTTGAAACTCTGAAAGACGAAGCCGATGTTCCCCTTCCTTAGATTCGTTCTCCCTTTTTCCCTCAGGTTGGCCACCTCGGTGCTGTTGAACATGTAGGAACCGCCGGTGGGATTGTCCAGCAGTCCCAGGATGTTCAGCAGGGTCGATTTGCCACAGCCCGAAGGGCCCATGACAGCAACAAACTCTCCATCCTTGACTTCAATATTGACATTGTTCAATGCGGTGGTTTCCACTTCGTCGGTGCGAAAGACTTTTACAAGGTCGACAGTTTTGATCATCAGATTGATTTTTTGGATATGATGGCATACGAAAAACAATACACATGCCAAAAGATGTAAAGATCAGTAAAATAGAATGATAAATATATTTTGGCTTCCCATAAAGTGTTCACTTTTGAGACGGGAGTGTACGTTATCGTACATTCCGTACACATTCACTGAACAGGATCGGGAGTTCTCTTCCCCGGAACCCGCACCGTGATCTTCTCTGCAATGTGCAGTGCGGTGGTCATCGTATGCAGATCGTCGTAGAGCTTTCCGTCAGCTCCCGAATGGTGGCTTCTGCCGATCAGCTTCATCGGGTACTCTGTTGCCGGATCACTGAGGTCCACAAAGGCAGAATAAACCAGGGCCGGCTGACAGGAGGTTTTGTATTCAGCATCATCGGGAAACTTGTTATTGGTCCAGTATTCGTTCCAGTCCCATGTCTGGTTGATCTCAAACAGCACCTGGAACCTCTCCGGTGCATCACCGTCCAGGTTTGTATGCAGGATAAAGCTTTTGCCGGGGGTGGGACCCGTGTAGGCATCCGGAACGGGATTTTCAGGGGAGGGGATGTAAAGCCCCTTTTCGTTTTTAATTCCCCTCTGGTGCGCCCAGTAAGGCAGGGCTGCTGGCCTCGGGATCGGGCCGGGCATCCAGAAGCCGCGGGAGGCATCGCCGTGCTGGAAGACACCTTTTCCGATGGATTCGGATACATAGAGGGTCTGCACATAGTTCCCCTGCTCATCCTCAACCCAGATGGCCATCAGCGGGTGATTGTGTGCTTCCCCGCGGACCATTTCGATTTCAAGTGCGGGACCTGCGCCTTCCGGGTTGGAGGTGACGCGCTCCGGGGACTCGTCTGCCGGCACGCGGCTTGACGAACATGCGGCCAGCAGGATCATGATCGGGGCAACCTGAAAAAAGATCTTCATTTTTTTATGCGGTTTTCAGCTTTGTTAGAACTCAAGGATAATTCCCACAGTGGGCAGCACGGTCCCCGCTGCCGATTCGATCTCCCTCATCAGATACCTGGAAGGATCATCCGGATCGGTCAGGGGATTCCCGGAGCCATCGGTTTCGGGAACCAGGAAGGAGCTGCCGGTGGTCTTATAGTTATACACATTCTGCACATCGGCATACAAATTAATCGTAATTTTCGAAAGATACCACTCTTTGTCGATGCGGATGTCCAGCTGGTGAAAGGGTTTGAAACGAAGCTGGTTGTACTGGTTAAAGTCGATTGCCGCCGTTTTGGTGACATCCCAGTACTGGATCAGTGATGAGGTCCTGTAATCAAACGGGGTATAAGGCTGTCCCCCCACGAACCTCCATTTGAAACCCACCTGCCAGTTCCCCTTGAATTTGCGGAATCCGAGGATGTTCAGCAAATGGATGTTATCCCAGGTGGTGGGGATCCATCCCAGATCTGAAAGGGACTCCTTCAGGGGGAGGGTTTCGCTCCGAACCAGGGTATAGGAAACGGTGAGGTTGCCTCCGAACAGATCCCGGTTGCGGTAGAGGAATTCGGCACCGTATGCCCTGCCCTCGGCAATGGAGGTCACCGGCTCGTACCCGAACACACCAAAATCGGCACCTTTGCTGGCCAGGGAAATGCTGTCCCTGACGGAGAAAGGGTAATTGTCATATTTCTTATAGAATCCTTCCAGACTGATTTTCGAATCCGAATCGGGAAGCCACTCCACTCCCGCCACCACATGATCGGCTCTGATAAATTTAAGTGCTTCGGTCTGGTTGGCCCTGATCCCTTCCTCATCCTCGTATCCCATGGTGGTATAGGCCGGGGCCTGGTAGAATCGGCCCGTGTTGAAGTTCAGGTACCAGCCCGTGGTCAGCTGGTAAGAAGCGGAGAACCTGGGTGATAACTGATTGAGCAGATTGCGCATGTTGTCATTGAAGTTGTTGGCATCCGCCCTGAGCCCGAAAGAGAGTACCAGCCTGTCAGAGAGCAGGTCCTTGCTCGCCTGTCCGAATGCACCCCATTTGAACAGCTCAAAAAAGCTCTCTGTATCGAATGTGACCGGCCGGGAATTGATGAAGGTCCTGTTGTACAGCCCTGCATAGTATTTCGCGTACTCAAGGTTGAGCCCGTAATTCACCCGGAATCCGCCCTTGTAACTGGATTTGTGTTCAAACCGGAATTTGTTCTCGATCTCATCGGAACTGTAATCCAGGAGTTTGTTCGATTCCTCGAAAATATTATCCAGGAATTTATCCGATTCATTGTGCAGGTAGTTCCGGCTCAGCACCCAGGTGTCGAATCCCTTCTCCCTGAAATGTTTGTAAACCACCCCAATGGCGTAGCTCCACTGAAAACTCTCGGGCAGGTACCCCAGCAGATAACGCTGCTCTTCGGTCTCGTTGGCATCCAGGTTCAGCGAGTTGGTATCGTAAGAGCCGATGCTGATCAGCGAGATCTCGTTCTTGTCGTTGATCCGGCTCCTGACCTTGAGCTGGTAGTCATTGTATTTTGGAAGGAACGGCAATTCGAGCAGCTGGAACAGGAACTGAAGATAGGAACGCCGGTAGGACAATATATAGGTGGTATTGTCACCGATGGGTCCGTCCAGGGTCAGTGCCAGGTCAGATGCTCCGATGGAACCCCTGAAATCCAGCTTCTCCCTGTTCCCGTCCACCTGGTAGAGTTCGATCACAGAGCTCAGCGCATCGCTCGTGCTGGCGGGGAAGGCTCCGGAGAAGAGGTTCACCTCCCGCAGAAAATCGGCGTTGATGATCCCGACCGGTCCCCCGGATGCTCCCTGTGTGGCAAAATGGTTGATGTTGGGGATCTCGATCCCGTCCAGGTAAAATGTATTTTCGCTGGGCCCTCCTCCGCGCACAATCACGTCGTTCCGCTGGGCGGGCGTGGCGGCCACTCCCGGAAAAGACTGGATCACTTTTGAGATATCCCTGTTGCCGCCGGGGCTCTTTTCGATCTCTTCAATGTTGATACGGCGCAGCGATACCGGGCTTTCCTCGATTTTGCGGAAGGGAGATGCCCTGACGACCACCTCGTCCAGCTGAATATTCGCTTCATTCAGCGGGACCTCGATAAAGACCTTTTTTGCATTGGTCACCTGGATGGGTTCCGATATGTAGGTTTCATAACCGACCGAGGATACCCTCAACTCCACATAACCCGGGTCAAGTCCTGTGAACAGGAAATTCCCGTCCAGGTCGCTGATGGACCCGATGGAGGTTCCGTAAATGGCGATGGTGGCAAATTCAACAGGGTTGTTGTTGCTCGCGTTGAAGACCCGGCCCTCGATCACACCCTGCTGTCCCTGCAGCAGGGCCGTTGGTACAAATGCCAGCAGAAATACAAGGTTTCGGGTCTTTGTCTGAAAAATACGTTTCATTGCAAACTGGTTGAGGTTTACATCACAAACGCTTTTGTTCAATTATTGTTCAAAAAATAATGAAAAACATTAAACAAAAATAATTTTTCAGGACAGAAGGGATTCATTTTCAGGGTTTTCCCATGAAAGGTGGGGATACTTTTCTTTCAGTCTCTCCAGCAACTGATCCCTTTGCCTTGCCATTTTGATGGACGATTCGCTGCCGGGGTGAAGGAGACGGTGTCCGATCATGCCCAGAAGCGGCTGCAGTTCTGAGATGATGGCCTGCGAAGATTCACTGATCAGGGAATCCCTGAATCTTTCCCAGATATATGCGGTCGCCTGTTCATTGATGTGCAGCATGTCTTCGGCGTAGAACCTGTAATCCCTGAGCTCATCCATAACGATCTCGTAGGAAGGGAAGTAGAAGATCCGCTCCGGGAACAGCTCCTTCAGTGCCTCGGCTGCCAGCAGGAGGGTGGCCTTGCTGAGCTGGTTCCCGTGGGCCCCGTCCTTCCAGTGGCGCACCGGGCTCACGGTGATGATCAGCACCAGATCTCCGATCCTTTCCAGCAGATCCCGGACAAGCGGCTGATATGCGTTGACGATTTCTTCAGGTGTCAAACGGGCCCTGGTGAACTGTGATGCAGGGATCTTGTGACAGTTGTAAACGACCTCGCCGGTGGACCGGTACCGGTATACCCATGCTGTCCCCCATGTGATCGCCAGGAAGCGGGCATCATCGAGGAAATGTTTTCCCCGGGTGAATTCCCGGTTTATCTTTTGAAGGGCCTCTTCCTGCCCCGGGGAGGAAAATCCGGTGGAATGATCGAATGAAAACCACAAGTCATTATACCGTTGAAGATCATCATATGTATAAACCTTTTTGTGCAGCAATGCATTGAGCCCCTTTTTCACCGAAAGCGGATTATAAGTCACCCCGAAGGGATTCACGAGAACAGGGAACAGATACCTTTTCAGCATCCCCCCGATCTGGTCCGTAAAGCAGGATCCCATCATCAGCACGGAAGTGCTGTGGTCGATCCGGAAAGGAAAATCTGGAACGGTGACCCTGGTAAAGAAGTTCATCGGCTGATCAGGAACAGGTTTAGCACAGATTTAATTACATTTACCCCCCGAACGAAGATACATAAAATGAAGCGAATCGAAGAGAATTTATCGACAATGAGAACGATCCTGCTGGTTTCATTACTCGCATGCACCGTGATGACCACCCGGGCACAGATCTATCAGTTCCGGGGACCGGACAGGGATGGTAAATTTCCGGAAAGCGGCCTCCTGAAAGAGTGGCCGGAAACCGGACCTGAACTGCTGCTGGAGTATGAAGGGATCGGCGAAGGGTATTCCTCGGTGATCTCGAACGGGAAATATATATATGCTTCCGGAAAGATAGGGAATATGGATCATCTCACATGCATCGACTTCGAGGGTAACAGACAATGGCAGGTGGCCTACGGCAGGTCCTGGGCCCAGTCCTATCCCAATACCCGTGGTACTCCCACCATCGAAGGGGACAGGATCTACATCATCAGCGGGGTTGGTGAACTGGTCTGTCTGGACACTGAAACCGGAGAAATCAACTGGAAAATAAATGTTGACGAGGATTACCAGGCGGACTGGCACACCTGGGGAGTTGCCGAATCTCCCCTGATTGTTGACGACAAGGTGATTTGTTCCGCTGCAGGAGCGCTGACCACCTTCGTGGCTTTTGACAAAATGACCGGTGAAGAGATCTGGAAAACACCCGGCACCGGGGGACAACGTTCCTATGTGTCTCCCATCCTGCACCAATTTAATGGCAAAGACTATATACTGGGTGCTTCTGCGAGCGATTTCTTCATTGTTGATCCCGAAAACGGCGAGATCAGGATCTCTTACAGGTATTTCGACGCTTCCCTCTGGAAATGGCAGCCCAGGGGCATGATCTGGATCAATGCACCCGTGGTGAAAGGCAATATGATTTTTCTGTCCATCGGATACGATTATCCGGCCAAAATGCTCAGGGTCAATGACGATCTGACATCTATCCAGGAAGTATACACCAGCAACCTGCTGGACAACCACCACCATGGAATGATTGAGCTGGACGGCTACCTCTATGGCTCTTACTGGGTGCACAACAATGCCGGAAACTGGGCCTGCCTGGACTGGGATACCGGAGAGGTGATGTTCGACGAGGAGTGGAATTCGAAAGGGGGACTGGTTTATGCAGACGGAATGCTTTATGTTTATGAAGAGAGAAGAGGAAATGTAGCCCTGATTCAGCCGGATCCATCGGGATTAAAGGTCGTCAGCTCGTTTCAGATTGAAAAGGGGACCGGTCCCCACTGGGCTCATCCCTACATTTTTGACGGAAAACTTTTTCTGAGACACGGGGATTTTCTGATGGTTTTCAACATAAAATAGGGCATGAAGAGCGGTTTGCTGACCATCTTAACCGCTGTCTGTCTGTTCGGCGGAATAGCATGGGCGCAAGATGTGCGGATCGTATACGATCAGGATCTTCCGCAGGCGGCATATGCCGCGCGAAAGCTGGGTGATGCCCTGAAAGCGCAGGGGTACGAGGTCATAGCGGAACAAACCGGCTGGGATTACCTGGTCAGCCTGGCCCTGCAACCCACCCGGCTGGAACCTGAGGCTTTTTCAGTCATTCCCGAAGGAAAAGGCATCACGGTTCTCGGCGGCGATCACCGCGGTCTGATCTACGGTGCACTCGCGCTGGCAGAGAACCTGAAGAACGGAACACTCCTGGAAGAGGTGGCAGCAGAGGAGGGTCGGCCGCATCTTGAGTTCCGCGCCATCAAGTTCAACCTGCCCTGGGAAACATACCGGCCCAGTTCCGCACTGGACCAGCATTTTGAAACGGCACGTAACCCGGACTTCTGGGAGGCTTTCCTGGATATGATGGTGGAGAACCGGTTCAACGTCTTAAGCCTCTGGAACATGCATCCATACACCTTCATGGTGCAGCCGGAAAATTTCCCTGAGGCAAGCCCCTGGTCGGAGGAAGAATTCGCCCGGTGGCAGCATCTCTACCGGGAGATCTTCCGCATGGCCAAAGAAAGGGCGCTGGATACCTACATTGTCCACTGGAATATCTTTGTAAGCCGCGCCTTTGCCGAAGCCCACAATGTGGCGAAGGTGAATTTTTACCCTCACTATTATGTACCCGGTGATACTTCCGGGATCGTCCGCCGCTATCTGCGCGAGAGCGTCAGGCAGGTGCTGGAAGAGTACCCTGACCTGGACGGGATCGGCATTTCCCACGGGGAAGGCATGGCCGGCATGACACCGCTGGAAAGACAGCAGTGGGTGGATGATGTGCTCATTGCGGGCATGCTGGAGGCCGGCAGGCCCGTGAAGCTGATCCACCGGGTGCCGTTTTCCTCGGGAACCTCTTCCGGTCCGGGCGTCAGCAAAGATGTGGAAGAAGTGACCCGCGCTGCGATGGAGCGGCTGGAGGACCGCTTCGAAGGTCCGATCTGGGTGGAGATCAAATTCAACTGGTCCCACGGGCATTCAACCCCCGAACTGGTGAAGGTGCACGGAGGGAAACTGGGTGATACCTATTTTGAGCCGGAGCCATCCAACTACAAGATCACCTGGCAGGTGCGCAATGAGGATTTCTTCGCCCTGCGGTGGGGGGTGCCCGGCTTTATCCGTGAGCACATCCGTCTCAACGGAGAAGCCGATTACGTCGGGGGGTATTTTGTGGGATCCGAAACCTACATCCCGGCTCTGGATTATTTCACGGCTTTGGATGCGCCGGTGGACTGGACCTGGGCCTTTGAGCGCCAGTGGCTGTTCTACAAACTGTGGGGACGGTTGCTCTATGATCCGGAAACACCAGACGAAGTGTTCCAGGCGGAGTTCACCCGCCGGTACGGACCGGGCTCCGGCCAGCTGCTTCAGGCATATGCGCTGGCCTCTTCCACCCAGCTTCGGCTGGCTTCACTTTACGACGCGCAATGGGATTTTACGCTTTACAGCGAGGGATTCCTGGCCCTGCAGGGAGAGTATACAAAATTTATTTCGGTCGACCGGCTCATCAGTCAGCCGACAATGGCCCCCGACTATGTGTCCGTGGGCGAATATGTCGAGACCATTTTGAAAGGCGGTTCCTTCGGAGAAGACCGGATCACACCCCCGGTCCTGGCAGAGATGCTGGAGCGTGATAACCGGCAGGCGCTCGGCCTGGCGGAACAGATCCATACGGACGGAAATGCATCGCTGCTGTACGAAGTGGCGGATGTGAAAATCTGGGCGAATCTCGGACTCTACCTGGCTGAGAAACTGAGGGGTGCGGTAGCCCTGCAGACCTTCCGCCTTTCCGGCGGCAGGGAGAATCAGCAAAAAGCTGTCAACCACCTTCAGAAAGCCCTGGAGTACTGGGATGAGGTGATCAGGATCAGCCGGCCAATCTACCGGGATATGCCCCTGACCCACTACAACCACAACAGCTTCGAGGCCAACGATAACAACCTGTTTCACTGGGCGCTGCTCCGTGACGATGTTGCCGGGGATGTGGAAATTGCACGTACGGCAAATTGTAAAAAGGATATCAATGATCCCCGCGGGAAGATGGAACCATGGGAGAAGGGTGCCTGGGAAACAGGTGAGTACCGCAATTTGTTCCTGGAAGCCGGGTATCCGCAGGAAGAGATCGATGCGAAACTGGCAAAAGCGTATCACGATCTTTTTAAAGGGCCTGGAAGGGTCTATTTTGAGGTGGGGGATTCGATGGCCTATGTCTCCGATCTGAAAAACCACGATGCCCGCACCGAGGGGCTCTCCTACGGGATGATGGTGGCAGTGCAGCTGAATAAGAAGGATGTATTTGACCGGCTGTGGCGCTGGACCAAAAAATACATGCAGCACCAGGGAGGTCCCCGTGACGGCTACTTCGCCTGGTCGGTCAGGCCTGCAACCGGAGAGCACAATTCTGAAGGGACCGCATCCGACGGGGAATTGTATTTTGTAACGGCCCTGTTGTTTGCCTCCAACCGCTGGGGGAACGGGACGGGCATCGATTATTACGCGGAAGCCAGAAGGATCCTGGATGCCATGTGGAGCAAGGACGGTTCGGAAGGCATCAACAACATCCTCAATGTGGAACACAAACAGATCAGTTTTGTCCCCGAGTCAGAACGTTACCACCTGACGGATCCTTCCTACCACCTTCCCGCGTTTTTCGAAATATGGGCCGAATATGCCGGTGACGGACATGAACAATTCTACCGGGACTGTGCCGATACGGCTCGTGCTTTCCTGCACAGGGTGTGCCATCCCGAAACCGGACTGAATCCGGATATCACCCTGTACAGCGGTCAGCTTCCCTCAGGCAGATTCTGGCGGGCGGCATTCCGGTATGACTCCTGGAGGGTGCCCATGAACATCGCCATGGATTATTCCTGGTTTGCGAAGGACAGTGAGTGGCAGCAGGACTATTGCAGGCGGATCCAGGATTTTTTATTCTGCAGGGGGATCGATACCTTCGAGGACCAGTTCAATGTGGACGGGACCCTTCCCGAATGGATCCTCCCGGCGGGGGGATACCAGAAACTGCGGCACTCGCTGGGACTGGTCTCCACGTCGGCAGCGGCATCCCTCATGGGAACCCGGGCGAAGAGCTGGAAATTTGTGGATGCCGTCTGGAATGCCGAACTGAAACCCTATGAGGACGGGTATTTCGATCCTTACTACGACGGCCTTCTGTACCTGTTCAGCCTGATGCACCTGAGCGGCAACTACCGCATCATCAAGCCGGAGATCTGAGCCTTCTGTTCTTCCACATTTTTGTCAAAGAAGATTATTCTATGTAATTTTCATAAAGATGCTTATGAAGGCTGTAAAACGTTATGAAAAAGACCTCATTCTTTACGGGCCTGTTCTTTGGCATTGCCACAGGCATGTTTTTTTGTCCGGGGTCGGAAGCAAAGACTCCTGGTATTGTTCACCGCACCAGCGGAAAAAAAACTGAACTTAAAACCACCCAAGGAGAACGGATATTCTTTATCCGCAAACGAAATGTGGGCGGTCTCTGGCTGGGTGACATCTATTCGATGAAACCCGACGGAACTGATGTGCAGCGAATTACAAATCTCTCTGATGATTATTTTATAACAGAGCAGGTGCAAATCTCCGGGGATGGAAGAAGCATGTCGTTCATTTCAAATTACGAGAGCTGGAAAAGTGCCTTTTATACGGATGCCTTCATTTTTGATCTGCAAAGCGGATCCATGAGAAGGGTGACCGGCTATGAACAAAAAACACCGGTTACAGAATTCGCAACAGTCACTGTGACGGTCGAAGATCCGAAGAACTGGGCAATTTCGCCGTCAGCGATCAGGATTTCCCACAAAGGATGCAGCAACTTTGTCACAGGCAATTCGGCCGTGTTGATCGTCCCGGCAAATGAGGATATCTGGGTAAAGGCGGAACTGGCCAAGGCCAAGGGCGACCTTAAAGTCGTCAATGTACCCTCAGGCGGAAGCGCGACACTGGCCATGAGCCTCGAAGCCGGATCCCTTTCAGCCGAACATGTCTGTCCTTCTTCCAGTGGATCGTTACTTGCCGTGGCCACAAATAACGAAAATGTGAACTTCCCGTTCTATACCATTGCCATCTGGGGAACGAATGAGGGTAACATCCTTGCTGAGGTAAAGGGACAAAGACTGGGAGGCGATACGTATCCGGCATTCTCTCCCGACGGGTCCATGCTGGCGTTCTGTACCGGTCAGCACACGCTCAATTCTCTTGCCGTTGTGCCCACGGATCATCTCGACGGTACCCCGAAGGTTCTGGCCCAGGGCAGCAGTTTTGGAATTCAGGCATTTTGTTCCCAGCCGGCCTGGTCGCCCGACGGTTCTGAAATTGTCTATGTCTACACCACCATTGCCACATCGTTCATGGGAACAGAGATCCAGTCCAACCTGTATATGGTTTCAGTCAATGGCGGAGACCCGGTCCAGGTAACCTCCTATTCGGGCAATTCAGTGGTATCCAGGCCTTCCTTTTCTCCTGATGGGAATTCCATTGCATTTACATTGTCGAAATCTTCCGGGGATGTCTTCCTGCTTTCTGATTTGATCAACAATACCTACACCAGCAACATTTATGCCCTTTCCCTGCGACAAGCAAAATCAGCAGGGGGGGTGGCAGCACCTGTGGCCCTTACGAACGACGGCAGATCACTCGATCCATCGTGGGGTTTGGTGAGTTCAGGTGTGGGTGTCCCGGAACAACAAGGGTCACCGGATTCATTTCAACTTTTCCGGAGTTATCCCAATCCGTTTCATGATGCTACGAACATCGAATATGAAATTCGTGAACAGACCCGTGTCACCATTACGGTATATGATCTGCACGGACGACTCGTTTCTGTACTGGTTGATGAAATACAGCCGGCAGGGAAGCATAGAACCATGTGGACTGGCACGGATCACAGCGGCAGATATCTTCCCGGTGGCATTTATCTTTGCAGGATAATGACGGATGGTTTTTCTATCGGCCGGAGCATGGTCCTGCAGCGTTGAGTTGGCTGGTGGGAAATCCTTCGTCTTCATGTGATGGACCAGAGGCAAGCCATGAGTACCAAAGCAAGTGGTATATCGGGAGCATCACCAATGAAACCTCCCGGACCCCTGGTTCTGGATGACTCATTCCTTGAATAAGGCCGGGGCTACGGGGCTGAAATCTGTTCCGTCACCGAGGGTCGAAAATCAGTGAAGAGAATGGCATCTTTACATAGATCCTGGAAACGATCATGCATGCTTTAATAAGAACATTTTTGGTACCCTGTATCCTGTTCCTGGAGGGAAAAAATATCTGTTGTAACAGGAACCCGACTCCGGAAGGTTGTTCCGGAATGAATTCAGCGTGTTCGTCGACGATGAATATATTTAGTCAGGACTGATTTTCCCGGAAGAGATCCTCACCTGTCCAGGTTCACCGATGATACTGTTTGCTGCACGACCACATAAGAAGATTTCACACGGCTGGGGGCAAAAGAATCACTGACATTTACGTTGAAATGCCGAAGCGCTCAGCTTGATTTGAATCAACCGGGCGGAAGAATACGGGCAGGAAGGATCAGTACCAGCATCGACAGCATCAACATTGAACTGATGAAACCATGACCTATTAATTGATATTTGGCGATGCATTTCGCATCATTATCTTCCATTGACAAAAAGTCAAAATTCCGTCAAAAAATCGTATTTTGCATAATAATATAATCTGTTAATAATGAATCTTTTAAAAATATTCCTGTTGGTCGCTTCCGGTTTCCTGGCCGCTCCGGTTCCTTCCGGGGCACAATCTCCTCAGCAAAGTTCTGAAAAAGGGGAAATTCGCTCATCGAGGCATTGGACGGATCTCGATTATGTGGGTGATGGGCAGACCGGCCACAGACTGGACATTCACTTACCCGAAAAAGAACTTGAGAGATACCCGGTCATCATCAGTATCTATGGAAGCGCATGGTTTTCGAACAATTCTAAAGGTGCTACTTTTTCGGAGGGCATTGGGCAGGCATTGTTGGAAACAGGGTACGCTGTCGTTACCATCAATCATCGATCAAGCAACGAGGCCAAATTTCCCGCGCAGATCCAGGATGTAAAGGCCGCCATCCGGTTTGTCAGGGCAAATGCAGGGATGTTTTCCCTGGACCCCGGGTTTATCGGCATTACCGGGTGGTCTTCCGGGGGACACCTGGCGGCGCTTACGGGTACGACCAACAACGTGGATACATATGAATTTGATGGAAGGACGATAGACATCGAAGGCGAGCTGGGCAGGTTCACAAAAACGAGCAGCCATGTGGATGCAGTGGTGGACTGGTTTGGGCCAGCGAACTTTTTAACAATGGATGAATGCGGGAGTACGATGTCCCATAACGATGAAAAATCTCCCGAGTCATCCTTGATAGGAGGCCCGATCCAATCCAACAGAGAGAAATGTTATTTCGCAGATCCTGCGACGTATGCAAATGCTCAAACGCCTTCTTTTCTGATTTTCCATGGAGATGAAGACCCACTGGTACCCCATTGCCAGAGTGAATACCTGCATGAAAAATTGAGATCGACCGGTGCCGAAAGTGAGCTTGTCATCATTCCGGAAGGAAAGCACGGGCCCGGGGTGCTGATTCCGGAAAATTTTCAGAAAATGATTTCTTTTTTCAACCAGCAGAGAGTTGATTCCTGACGTAAGTTTAAACACACTCGCACCAGGGATTAATGGAGGACGGTAGCTGCTAAGGTAATTTTGACGATCATGGAAAAACAGAAAAAAATAATTACTCCGTGTGTTTTCATTCAATTACTGGTTTTCATTGTTGTCGTTCCATTTTTGCCGCTGATCATCTCCGGGCAGTGGGACTGGTGGGAGGCGTGGGTATATGGTTTTATCAACGTGGGAGGCTTTGCAGCCAGCCGGTTAATGGCTGCCCGGCGTCATCCTGACCTGATCGCAGAACGCGCTCAATTCATGAAACATGAGAATGTCAAATCCTGGGATAAAGCGCTGGCACCCTTGATGGCGCTTGGCGGTGGTCTGATCCCTCTTGTTGCCGGATTGGATAAGCTATTACACTGGTCACCGGAATTCAATATGCCGCTTAAAATTGTTGCGCTCATCATTCTGTTGGCCGGATATGCTTTGGGATTCTATGCGCTGGTGGAAAACCGCTTTTTCTCGGGGATGGTTCGCATCCAGAGTGAGCGTGGCCATCATGTTGTGTCGGGTGGTCCCTACCGCTGGGTGCGCCATCCGGGTTATGCAGGAGCGATACTGTCCTATCTGACCACACCTCTAGTCCTTGATGCAGCATGGGCATTCCTGCCGGCAGTGTTTCTCGTGATCGTATTAGTTGTTCGTACTTCCCTGGAAGACAAAGTTCTGAATGAAGAATTAAGAGGTTATCCCGCATATGCCGGCAGGGTTCGTTTCCGTCTTTTCCCCGGATTATGGTGAACCAATCAATCGATAATAACTGATGGTACTTTTATAAATATGGAGGAATGAAAAATGATCAAGTATATCTTTCTGTTGTTTATCTCCTTACATCTCAATATTGCTCATTGCTTGAAGGCACAGACACCGCCTGAGCCATCGGGCCGGAGACTGAGAACAATTGTGGAGGATAAATATCCGGACAACAGTATTATGATAGGCGGAACAACCGGCGCATGGGCTTTTGGCACCCGTACAGGATTGATCATGGACCGGGAGTTCAACTACGTCACACCCGAGAATGATTTCAAACAATGGAATATCCACCCCGATCCCGATACCTGGAACTGGGTACAACCGGATGCCTGGCTGGGTCACATTGATAAAAACGGTCAGATACTCCGGATGCATTGTCCGATCGGTCCCCAATGCTCCAGCTGGGCGCAAACAGATTCCAGGACCGCGCAGGAGCTTGAACAGGTGATGCGGGAATTCATGCAGGCTGTCTGTGAACGTTATGACGGAAAGGAAGGCATTGTCTCGATGGATGTGGTGAACGAAACCGTCCAGGGAGGATACTGGAAAAAGAACGAGGCCGGTACCGGGGGCTGGGAGATGCCCTGGTATATCATTGGACTCGATACAGATGCAAACAGGACACCCCTTTATATCCGTTATGCATTCGAGATCGCCAATCAGTATGCGCCCAATCTGAAATTAATATACAATCATCATGAAGATCCGAATTCGGTTTCTTCCTGGAACCTGATCAAAAGCACCATCGGTTATTTGCGCAACCTGGACCTCCGGGTGGACGGCATCGGCTGGCAGGCGCATGTGGACAACGGCTGGGCGACAACAGCAAATCTGGATCGGCTCAGGGATCTGATTGACTGGGCCCATGAAAATGAACTTGAATTCCATGTCACTGAAGCCAGTGTATGGATTAACGGAGAGCACACAGAACCGGCTTTTCAAACCCAGGCCACAACCTATGGCAAAATCGTGGAAGTTTTGGTGGAAAAGCGGGTCAACGGGAAAGTTGGCTGGAATACCTGGCATATTGACGATGGCCATGGATGGAACAATGACAAAGCACCGTCACTCTTTGATGAGGAGTATCAAGCCAAACCGGCCTATTATGCAGTTCAGGAAGCCCTGGAAAACGATCCGACAGGAATGACCGGTCCTCCGGAAAACA
>JAXGMU010000077.1:0-15446 GCA_040768485.1 Bacteroidales bacterium | reverse complement strand
GAACCTTTCGGCCTCATTTTTAGATTCCCGATCTTTCAGGTTTCTTACATGATCTTATTGATTCCTAAGAGGCGGCAACTTCATTTCATAACATGACTCATAATCCCCACAGCCTCACCGGCTTTGCCGTCCTTGACTGAGATGACGACCAGGTACTGGCCGGTTTTGCGGCAGAGGAAGTTGATGGGGTTATATTCCTTGTTGGTTTTGGTGTCGTAGGAGGTGAGGAGCTGGGTGGAGCTGTCGTAGAGGCGGATGATGGCCTGGCCCTTGTCGTTGCAGAGGTTGAACCGGTAGATGTTGTTTCCGCGGAGGATCACGGACTGGCGGAAGACGGGCGGGGGCTGGTCTTTTTCTGCTTTGGGGAGGCTGACCACGAATTCTTTCAGGTAGATGGCGCCTTCGCCGGCTTCTTCGGCACATGCCTGGACCCTTTCCTGACGGTCGGACTGGAACATGGCGGTTGAGGCGATGAGCATGATGGCGGCCAGTGTGGTAAGTATAGGTTTCATCTTATATTGATTTTCACTTTTATATACTGATTTGCGCGGTTTGCCGGTGATCCTGGATTGCTTCGTGGATGTGGGGTGTTTGTAAAGCATCTACAGCACGGTTTCAGGTTCGGTCAGATATTCATGTGCCGGTTGCGGACCTCTGCGGTGGTGTCGATGATCTTCTGCAGGGTTTTATCGCTCATGTTCACATGTGCGGTTTCGCTCTGGACGACCATCAGCATGCCGTCCTTTTCAATGGTTTCCGGTTCGCCCACCTCGATGGTGATCTTCACGTCGTTATAGACTTCTTTGATGGTCCTGAAATCGTCGATGTAGTTCCGGATCACCTCCTCGTTTTTGTAATTTTCCAGGATGAGCAGCAGGTTGTTGAGGATCATTTTCTGCTCCCCGATCATGGACTTCAGCTCCTCGTTGCTGTTCCGGGAGGCCACCTGGGTGGCCAGGTAGAGTCCTTCCATCCAGACACCGGAGATCATCAGTGCGCTCAGGTTGCTGCGACCGGTCTCCCGCAGGTAATCGTCCATGTTGTTGAAACTGTTCACCGAGATGAACATCAGGGAGTCCAGGTTGGATCCGCTGGTAGCCAGCCGCTTGATGGTGTTGAAATCAAAGAACTGCCCGATCTGGAGCGCGTCGGCCAGTTTGTTGATGGTTGACAGGTAATTCACCGCACTGCCGGTCTTCTCGTACATGTTGAGGTATCCCAGGTCTGCGCTGAGGGTCCCTAGGCTGTAAGCCATTTCGAAGCTGGTGGTGCTGGTGGACAGTTTTTCCGGGTTCGCCAGGTAGGACATGGAGAAGGGGATGTTCAGCGAGTTGATCAGTGCGGCCACCTCGATGGGGGAGGCGATGTTCTGGATGATCTCGCTCATGGTCTCCGATGCGATTTGGAGTTCGCCCGCTTCCACATCTTCCATATCCACTTCCAGGTTATCCTTGGGGCGCTGTCCGCAGGCCCAGAGGACAAGGACGGCGGTGATAAACAGTATCAGGTTTCTGGCCATGGTGTTGATTCTTTTTGTGGCAATTCGTTCAAATGTTCAATTGTTAAAATTACACATTATGATGTAAAATCTTTAAGAGGTTGTCAGCCTGTTATAAACAGGTGGGGAAGGCATGTCGTAGAGCCATACCCGGTATCAGGCCATGGAAATGCCAGGAGAGATGATCGGGAGAGAGATACGGGAGGAGTGAGAGGCCGGCTTTGAATCCCTACGACGCTGTTTCCGGCGGATGGCGGCGGAAGAGGCGGCTGTTGACCAGTTTGCCCAGGAGGTCGTAGTAGAGGATGATGTAGAAGAGGATGGTAAGGAACCAGATGAAGGCGATGTTGAAACTGTAGGTGTCGTAGTAGCCGCCCAGGAAGTACTTGCGGGGGGCGAAGAAGTGGGAGCGAATGCCGATGAAGCCGGAAGGCTGCGGGTCCAGGAAGATGGGGTCGATCTGCTGGTAAAGGCGGCCTTCGTATTCCACGATGGGGTTCTTTTCGTAGATCTTTTTAACATGGTCTGCCACGCTCTCGTTGTGGTAGCGGTCCAGCATGCTGAAGTAGAGCGAGCGGCGGTCCTTCATCAGTTTGGCCAGGTGCCTCTCCTTTTCCCTGCTGGCGATGGAGAACTGGTCGATGTAATGTTTTTTCAGGGCCGCCAGGAACCGGGAGGTTTTCACGAGGGTGGATTCGTTGAACCTGCCCGGAGTGAGCTCCCCTTCCCTGAAAATGATGTCCTTCACCAGTCCCTGCCTCTCCCTGATCTCGTTCCGCAATACCTCCAGGGCATCGCGGTTCTCTTCGATGGTGCCCTTCTCCCTGAACTCCTGGATACAAATGTTCAGGCGGTCCTCCAGTTCGGGGACCAGGTAGGCGGCGCGGAAGTTGTTGTAGCTGATCCGCTTTTCGTAATCGTAAAAATTCTTCTCGAACTCGTTGTCCTTGAACTGGTGCACCATGAGGGCCTCGTAGGACCATTTGGTGGGCATCAGCTCGGCGATCAGCGGCACCTTGTCCACCGTGGTAATGCTCCGGTTCAGTTTCTCGAAGGAGAACATGGCCCCGCTGAGGACCATCATGGGGATCATCACCAGGGGGATCACGATGTAGATGGTCACGGCCGAATTGAAGGCCGAGGAGATCACCAGCCCGATCATGTTGGCGCAGACGGCGGTGGAGAAAAGGGCCAGCCAGTAGGCCGGGGTCATCGCCTTTATCTCTAGGGTCCCGTTGGCGATCAGCACGAAGGCGATGGACTGGATGGCGGAGATGACCACAAGGTTGCCGATCTTGGCCAGCAGGTAGGAGGAGCGGCTCAGGTGGAGGAATTTTTCCCGCCGCAGGATCTTCCGGTCCCTGAAGATCTCCTCGGCACTGACGATCAGTCCCAGGAACAGCGCCACGATCAGGGCCATGAAGATGTAGATGGGGATGTTCTCGTTCTCCCTGAAAATGTAGGTGCCGCCTGACGGATCGGCCGTATACCGGATAATATAGGCCAGGATGAAGGCCAGGATGGGGCTCACCAGGAGGGTCAGGAGCAGGTACTGCCGGTTGCCGGTCTTGGTCTTCACATCCCGTTTCAGGTAATGGAAGAATTGCCACATCCTGCCGGGGACATGGAGGGTGGCGGGGGGAGGGGAGGTGGTTTTGGGTACTTTCTCCCTTGGTTTCTTTTCCCGGTAGATCTCCTCCCAGGCGGGGGGACTGATCTTCCGCTGGTCGGTGTAATGACCGTACTCATCCACCTGCCGGGCCTCCAGGATGTTGAAGATCAGTTCCGGGTTCACGTTCCCGCAGACCGGGCATTCGCCCACGCCGGCATTCACCTGTTTGTCCGTCTTCTTGAAATGGATCACCGCCTCGACGGGATTGCCGTAATAGACCATGCGTCCCCCTTCGTCCAGGATCACAACCCGGTCGAACATCTTGAACAGCTCCGAGGAGGGCTGGTGGATCACCACGAAGACCAGTTTCCCCTTCAGGGTGAGCTCCCGGAGCAGGTCCATCACGTTTTCCGAATCCCTGGAGGAGAGCCCGGAGGTGGGCTCGTCCAGGAAGAGGATCGAAGGCTCGCGGATCAACTCCAGGGCAATGTTCAGCCGCTTTCGTTGTCCCCCGCTGATGGTCTTGTTCATCACCGATCCCACCTTCAGGTTCTGTTTTTCCTTCAGTCCCAGGCTGGTGAGGGTGTCCATCACCTTTTTCCGCACCTCCTTGCCGGTCAGGTTCCCGAAGCATAGCCTGGCGCTGTAGTAGAGGTTCTCGAAGATGGTCAGCTCCTCGATGAGCAGGTCGTCCTGCGGCACATAGCCCGATACGCCCCTGAGCTTTTCCTCATCCTCCACCAGGTCCAGCCCGTTGATCCGGATGTGTCCCGATGACGGCCGGTTCATCCCCGATAGGACGTTCAGCAATGTGGTCTTGCCCGAGCCGCTGGATCCCATGATCCCCACCAGGCTTCCCTGCTTTGCGGAAAAGCTCACCTCGTGCAGTCCCGTCACCCCTCCCGGGAACCGGTAGGAAAGGCTGTCGGCCTCCAGGGTGATCTTCTCCTGGGAGCGGTCGGCCATGAAATGGGATGCGATGTCGCTGTAATGGATGGGCTGTCCCATGGGAAGCCGCAGCGAGCTCCCCGAGGCGAACAGGTAGATCATCCCGGGACGCACGTTCAGCCCGTTCAGGAACACCTCCTTCTGTCCGGTGTATTTCAGGAAGTAGAGTTCCACCGAGGGCACCCGGAGGAAGAAGATGGGGGTGTCCACCCCTTCCAGGCGGTACTGGCGCGACGAGGGGGACATGTAATCGCAGACCACCAGGTGGTTCTTGTGGGTGAAGGCATCCACTTTCCCGGAGGTGACGAAAGTGAAGATGTCATCGTATTCCTGCCGGCCGATGCGGAAGATATCGGCCACCGTCTTCACGATCCCCAGCCGCTGTTCGGTGAGGTTGTACTCGGCGTTGATGAGCTCCAGGATGCGGACCAGCACCACCACTTTCTGGCGCTGGTTGATGGTGCGGCTGATCTGCTTGCAGAGTTTGAGGACGCGGACGGAATCCAGGACCGAGGTGAGTTTCTTTTCGGGGGCCCCAGTGGGTTTACCCGGGGCCTCTGTGGGTTTACCCTTTTTCCCGGAAGGTTCGGGGGTGGTTGCTGATTTATCTGCGCGGGTGCCGGTCTTCTCTGCGGGGGCCCCGGCGGACTTTGCAGGGATGGTGTCGTCCCTGGCGGTTTCCCGGTAAAGCTTCATGTACTCGCGGGAGGATTCCACGCCGATCTGCTGCACCAGGAAATTGTCCACATAGGCGATCTCCTTCTGTCCGATCCCCCCGTCCTGCTTGGTGATCAGGGCGAACAGCTGCATCAGTGCACGCAGGATCTCCTCGCTCATCTCCGGCTACATTTCATAGGTGAGGTGCTCGAAAGGCACATCCACCATCTCTTCGTACTCCTTTCCGGCCTCCTGCATGTCCTCGTCCGATTTGAGGGACATCCACCTGACCGTCACTTCGTGTCCCGCCTCTGCCATCTCCTCCAGGACCATCAGAATGTCCAGGATCATCTTGGAGGAGGCGGTGTTGAAATAGATGAGCTTCAGGGTGAGTCCGGTCTTCGGACCGGGATCTTTCCGGTATTCCTGCAGCCAGTCCATCACCGGCCGGTAGAATTCCACCACATTCTCCGGAAGCGATTTCCCGGAGATCTCAAAAACGCTGTTCTCTTTGTCCAGAATGACCTGTGGACTGTCGTCCGTGGATTCGATCCGTAGTGTATTCATAATTGCTTTCTGGGTATGGTTGCCGTGAATATGAAAAAGGAGGAATCCCTGTCGACGGAGATAAAGTCGTAGTCCAGCGGGTTGCCGGTCTTCCTGCGGATGTCGATAAAGCCGAGTCCCGCTCCCCCCTTGGCCGACATGACCCCGTCGCGCATCTGGTTCCTGTAAAGCTCGTCCAGCGCGTCGGGCTCCATGTTGTTCAGTCGCCCCAAAAACATGGAGATTTCCTCAATGTTGCCGTTCCCGATGATGTTCCCGGTGGTGATCTGGTAATGGTTTTCGTTCCTGGTCACAAGGACCAGTCCCCTCGACGGGCAGGGGCCTCCCTCGTCTTCGAACGTCTCCGCGTGCCGGTTGATGTTCTGCAGCGACTCCACCATCACGTGGTACACCCTCCGGAGCACCCGCTTTTCATTCATGCCTTCCAGCTGCTCCTCCATCAGTCCCGTCAGCACCTTCATCACCTGGTGCGTGATCTGTCCCTCGAACGCAATGCAGATCTCTTTCATGGACAGGTCCCTGTACCTGTCATACAAGTAATTGATGAACCCCTTGTTGTTGCCCGGGTATGTCATGGGTTGTTCTTTTCGGCCGGATTCCATATTAAATATAACGATTATCCGTCAAACTTCAATTCCGATCATTAACAGATCATCCAGCTGCGGGTCCCTCCCCGTCCACCTTTCAAAATCTTCCCGGAAGAACTCCTCGAACTGGGGCATGGTGAAACCCGCCTGTTCGAGCAGTACCTGCCGCACCCTCGGTGTGCCGTACTTCATCCCGTCGGGTCCACCCAGCTGGTCGGTGAGCCCGTCGGTGTAAAAAAAGAATTTGTCGCCCGGATGCCATGCAATCTCGTGGTTCGTGAATGGCTGCTCCTGCTTTTTGGGGTGCCTCCGTCCCCCGATGGCCTTCCGGTCGCCTTTGTACTCGGTGATCTCACCCTCGCTGAGCACCAGCAGGGGACGGTGGGCCCCGGCGAACTCCACCAGCGGTTTTCTCCTGTGGAACTTGCACAGCGCGATATCCATCCCGTCGCTGGTCTCGATCTGCTCCCGGTCCTGCTTCAGCGTCTTGCGGACCTCCCCGTGGAGCAGCTCGCACAGTTCGCCCGCTGCGATCTTCGGGTTCAGCCCGGTGATGTTGTTCATGAGCAGGAGCCCGACCAGCGAGAGCAAGGCCCCGGGCACACCGTGCCCCGTGCAGTCGGCCGCCGCAATGTACCATGCCTCGGGGGTTTCGAAGAACCAGGGGAAGTCGCCCGAGATCACATCCCTGGGTTTGTAGAAGACAAAGCTTCGGGGGAAGGCCTTTCTGATGCGGCTGATCTCCGGGAGGACGGAGGACTGGATCCGTTCGGCGTAATTGATGCTGTCCTGGATCTTCACATGCTGCACCTGCATCTCCTTTTCGATGCGTTTTGTTTCCGTTATGTCGTGTCCCACGATCAGGATGGTCTCCAGCTCCCCGTCCTGGAATTCGGGGATGGCGTCCACATTCAGGATCCGTTCGGTTTTGTAGGTGCCCATCTGCAGGGGGATGGTGACCTGCAGGTTCATTTTCACCGGCTTCTGGTCCATCTTTCCCAGGATCCCGTTCAGCAGATTCGCAAACGCCTGCCGGAAGGGGATCTCATCCTTGTTGCGGCTGATCATGGTATGGGGGGCAATATCGGTGTAGTCCTCCACCACCGGGTTCGCATAGTGAATGGTCCCCGAAGTGCCCATGCGCAGGATCAGGTCCAGCGAGTTCTCGGAAAGCGACTGCATCCGGGTCTTCAGCCGCTGCTCCTTCTCGGCGCGCCTGGATTCGGTGATGTCCCGGGTGTTCAGCACGAATCCCCTGACGGAAGGATCGGAGAGCATGTTCCGGCAGTGGGTCCTGAGGAAGATGTGTTCCCCGTTCTTCTTAATAAAGGTGTACTCGAGGGTGCGCACCTGGTCGGGAAGCTCCTTCAGGCTGTCCAGGGTACGCCGCAGCCGCACGGCCTCGTCCCGCCCGATGCGCTCCATGTCCTTTCCGGCCATCATCTCCTCGATGGTGTAACCGAAGATGTTGATCACCGAGGGACTGATGTAGGTGAGCTGTATGTTCTCGTCATAGATGGCGATGATCTCCGAGGCGTATTCCAGCAGCAGGTGGAGCCGGTGGCGGGCGTTCTGCGCCTCCTCGATCTTTTCCTCCAGCTGGATGTTCGCACTGCGCAGGCTTTCCTGGGCCGAGGCCATCTCCCTTGCATTTTCCTGCAGCTGTTTCTCATTCCGCTGGAGCTCCCCGGTCATTTTCCGGGATTCTTCCAGGAGTAGGCGGGTCCGCAGGTTCATCTTCAGATTGAGCAGGGTGCGGGCGATGATCTCTCCCAGCTCCAGCAGGAACTGGATGGTCAGTTTGGGAACGCGGGGATTGATGAAGGCGAATTCCATCACTGCCTGGAGCTGCTCGTTGGTGATCAGGGGCACCAGCAGGATGCTTCCCGGCTTCTGGTCGCCCAGGATCCCCGAGGTGATCGTCACGTAATCCTCCGGGATCTCCGTCCGGTAGATGTAATCCATCTCATAGGCGCACTGTCCCACCAGTCCCTCACCGATACGGAACTGCTGCTGCAGGAATTTCCTCCTGTTGTAAGCATAGGTGGCCGTATGGGTCAGGAGCTGCTGCTCCTCATCATACAGGTAGAAGGCTCCCTGGGTGGATCCGATGTAGCTGTTGATCGCCTCCAGGATATGGTAATTAAGTTCTTCGATGTCCAGATGCTCCCGCAGGATCCGGGAGACAATGTCCTTCCCTTCGGCGATCCAGGTCTGCTCCCGTTCCTTCCTGCGGTTGGATTTGATGTTGATCTGGATCAGCCTGAGCGCCTTGCCCAGGTCGGTTTCGATCATCTCCTCCCAGGGTTCCGGCTCATCTCCCCCTGAAAGCTCCGTGGCAAAGCGGGTGTTGCGTTCCAGCAACTGCCGGGATTCCTTCACCCGTTCCTCGTATTCCTCGATGGCCCTGTTCATGGTCCGGTGCATGGGCATCAGGAAGAGGTAGACAAACAGGGGAAGCAGGTCCACCAGGATCAGGGAAGGATGATCGCGGTGAAGCTGGATCAGGTGCTCCGGGGTGAGGGGGCGGTGGCTTCCCATCAGGAAGGTGAACAGAATGAGCAACACCAGCAGGGCGCTGATCACGGTCACCAGCACCACCTTCCGGTAGTTCAGGCGCCTGATGATGACCGGGTCACGCCTGGCGTTTCCCCTTCGGGGTTGCTTTTCTGGTCCGTTCCCGCTGCTGCTCATGGAGTTTTCGGATTCAGTTTCTGTATCAGGTCCCTTGCCAGGATCCGGCACATGTTTTCAATATCGTGCGGTTCGTGGCGGTAGCCTGAGAACTCGAGGACCGCCACCGTCCGGTTCTTCCTCACAAGGGGTACGATGGCCAGGTATGCCGGTTGGGCCTTTCCCAGCCCGGAACAGACCTCCAGGTATGCCTCCGGAAGGCGGGTCATGACCGTTACATGCCTGTTCCTGGCCGCCTGTCCGGTCAGCCCTTCCCCTTCCGCGAAGGGAGCGGGTTCTTCGGGCGTCGGGAGGGCGTATGTGGACAGGGCATGAAAGAGGTCCTTCTTTTTCATGTAGAAGATCCCGGACATGATCTCCACCTCCCGGGCAAGGTGCCGGAGCAGCAGTTTGCCCGTCTCCTCCACGGAGGTTCCCTCCGGGATGCGCCTGACCAGCTTTGCTGCCAGGGCCACGAAATCCAGCTTGCGGGGATCATCCGTTTTTTCCTTCCTCTCTGCGCGCCTTTCCAGCATTGCCAGCCGCTGCGCCTCCTGCGCCCTGCTCTCATCGATCCACTGCCTGTGTGCTTTTTTCACCGCCAGCATGAAGAGAAAGATCCCCGAGGCCGCGATCACCGCCCAGGAGAGGATCATCAGTGCAGGGGAAGGGGGATCGGGAAAGAGCCGGTTCCAGGAGAGGACGAGCAGCATGACGGATCCCGCCAGCAAAAGGGCCAGCGCGATCCAGGTAAAAATGTACCGCCATCTGCTCCGGGTCATCTTAATGCAGTTTAACCTTCATGTTCCTTCAGCCTTTCCTTCAGTCTTTCAACCTCCCTGTTCGCGTCTTCCAGCAGCTGGTATTTCAGTTTCTTCTCGGTGATGTCCAGGCCCAGGCCGTACACTTTATAGATCTTTCCTGCCTCATCCTTCACCGGCGAGAAAATGGAGGCAATCCATACCTCCTCACCGGTGGGCCTGGTCCGCCGCATCACCCCTTCGTACAGCTTGTTCATGGAAACCTGTTCCCAGATCTTTTCGAACTGTTCCTTCTCCGCCTCCTTCAAAAAGAGCCTGTAGTTCCTTCCCAGCAGCTCCTTCCTGCTGTAGCCGGTCACGCCCGTGTAATTGTCATTCACCTCCATAATGATCCCGTCCGGGTCGAGCTCGCACCTGATCAGCGATGCATTCACCGCCATATTCAGCGTCTGCATGTCCAGCGTCCTCCGCGTAACCTCCGACTCGGTCGTTTCCAGCTGCTGCCTCAGCAGAAGTGTCTCGGTGATGTCCCGGGCAATGTTCAGGATCCGGTCCACCTTCCCTTCACTGTTCACAACGGGGGTGAAGGTCTGCTCCAGCCAGATCTCCTTGCCTGAAAAGAGCCTGTACTTTTCCGTGTTGGAAATCGGGGTCCCTTCCCTGAGGGTCTCCCAGAATTTTTTGTACCCGTCGGAGTAGGCATCCACCTGGGCGAATTCGCTGTGGTGTTTTCCCACCACCTGCTCTTTTTCAGTCTCCAGGAGCATCAGGAACTGGTCGTTGATGCCCGAGAAACGCCCGCCGGGGGAGAATTCGGCCACGGGGGAGGAGCGGTTCACGGCGTTCAGGATCCCGGCGATTTCCGATTCCCTCTGCCGGGATTCCTCGTGGACCAGTTCCAGCTGCTTCATGTTCTGAAGCATGGCGGCTTCCTGGATCTTCAGTGCATCCGCCTGGGCACGGGACTGTTCCAGCAGTTCCGCTGTTTTCTGGCTGTTGCGCACCGCCAGCAGGCTGGAGGCGATGCTTTCGGAAAGGGACTCCGCGAATTCGATCTCGAATGGACGCAGGAGCCTCACCGTGGCCAGTTCGACGACCCCGTGTACCTGGTCCCCGATCTTGAGGGGGACCAGCAGGATGCAGTTTGGTTTTGCCGCACCGACCCCGGAGGTGATCTCGAAGTAATCCGGGGGGACCTCCGTCAGGAGGATCCGTTCTTTCTCCATGGCACAGGCCCCGGGCAGTCCCTCGCCCCAGGCCAGGGTGCGCTCCAGGTACTTCCTGCGGTCGTATGCATAGCAGGCGGCCATTTCCAGGGTAGGCTGCTCCGGGTCGCGGTCGTTGGTCACGAAAACCGATCCCATCTCCACCCGCATGTAGGTCACCATCCGCTGGATGATGTTGAAGCAGAGCTCATGCAGGTTGTCCCGTTCCGACCGGAGGATCTCTCCCATTTCCGCGTGCCCCTCGGAGATCCAGTTCTGCTTCCTGTCCTTCCTGTTCCTGGCGGCCTCTTCCATTACCTTTTTTCCCATATAATCGGACAGGACCACCAGTGCGTTCCCCAGCTCATCCTGCTCTGATGGTTCCAGCGGAGGAGGGGAATCCCCGCCGGCGTAGGAGGAGATGAAACGGATCTTTTTCCTGAGCTCCGACACATGGCTGTTCAGACCGGAGGCGATCTCCCCGAACTCGTCATTGCCTGACAGTTCCAGGGGAGGGGGGATGCCGCCGCGGTCCAGGTGACTGCTGAAGATCTTCAGTTTGCCGAGAGCGTTGTTGATGCGGTATGAAAAGAACATCAGGATGGATCCGATGGCAAAGAAACCCAGCACCAGGGCCAGCGAGACCTGCAGGTGGCGGTTCTTCCGCAGTTGCTGCCGGTGATCCGTGAGCGCCCCGTCCAGCGCTTCCATCAGGTCGCCCATGACCAGCAGATCGGTGCGGGAAATGTGGTCCTGCCCCGCTGTTATGCCGGGTCGGCCCGTGAAACCGTTCAGTACGGCCATGAGCCGGTCCGCATTCTCCAGGACCTCTTCGGCGCCGTCGGCGGACGGGTGCCGGCTGATCTCCTGCAGCCTGTCCTCCATGCTGTGTGCCAGCCGGATAACATCGGCCCCCGCTCCGGCCTCCTGTCCGGTCTCCAGCCGGTGAATAGTCTCCCGCAACGAGAAATAATCCGCCTGCAGTCCGGCCTGCATATGAAACAGTTCCTGTTGCTCCTCCAGCCGGTTGTCGGCATCCATGTACAGCAGGCCGATCAGCACCCAGAGGAGCAGGACCGCTCCAGTGAGCAGCAGCAGCCCGGATCGGATGGTGAGAGCTCTGTGTCGGTTCATGCCGGCTTTTTCTGGTAAAAAGAATCCTTCTTCAGGAAACACTTTGAACAGGGGCCCAGGATGGACTCGTGCACACCGAGCACCAGGGTGCCGCCTTCCTCCATGTTGTCCCAGAACAAACGGAACACCCTGTTCTGCAGTTCATCATTGAAATAAATGATCACATTCCTGCAAACGATCAGATCGAATTTAACCAAAAAGAAGTTAGGATCTTTCACCAGATCAAGTTTCTTATACACCGGTTTATCCCGCAGAAAATCCCTCATCCGGATCATATCGCGGGTTTCATCGATGTGGAAATATTTCTTCCAGTGCTGTCTGAGACTGGAATGGTGCGCTTCGGTTTCGCCGAACAGGACCTTATGGAAGTTCTCCAGGTAACTCTGGTTGAAATGGTATTTGTAAGTTCCCTCCCTGGCTATCTCCATCACATCCGGATTGATGTCGCTGGCGAAGATCCGGCTCTGCTCCAGCATCCCCATTTCGCTCAGCAGCATCATCATGGAGTAAACTTCCTGTCCGGTGGAGCAGCCGGGATGCCAGATCCGGATCACTGGGCGGTCGCGGTAGGACGGCAGCACATCCTGACGCAGCCTCTTCCAAACCTCCGGATCCCTGAACAGTTCGGTGGTGTGGACGGTGATCTTTTTCACGACCTCGTCCAGGAACCTCCTGTCCGATCGCATGGCGTCCATGATCTCCTCCATGCTTTTTTCGTACTCCAGCAAGATCCTGGTCAGTCTTCTCCTCAGGCATGTGAGGGAATACTCGGTAAAGTCATATTCGGAGTGGTCGCGAAGGGTGTTCTGGAATCTGCGTATATCCTTTTCATCAAGCTCCATAAGGCTTCCGGGCCATCAACATATGCAATCAACGTGCATGTAAATCTAATATTTTAATAATTACCTCCAAATTTGGATAAATCCCTTTTGTGGTTAACTTTGGGAAGCTCAACATGTCGTGATATGACCTTCGGTATTCTCATATTTCCCGGCGCTCACGGCGACAAGGAACTTGTCAGGGTGGTCAGGGACGGTTTCGGGCAGAAGGTCAGGGTGGTATGGAACCGGGAGACCAGCCTCGACGGCATCGATGTGCTCTTCATACCGGGGGGGTTCCCCTGCAAAGGGTCCTCCACATCCACCTCCTGTCTGAACGATTCGCCCGTGATCAATTCCATGGTCGAATATGCCCGGCAGGGGAAGGTCCTGGTGGGCATCGGGAACGGTTTCAGGGCATTGTGCGAGACCGGGCTCCTGCCGGGCGAGATCCGGATGAACAGGTCCCAGCGGTATATCTGCAAGAACACCTTCATCAAGCCGGACAACGACTATACGGCGATCACCAACAAGCTCTCGAACAGCCGTGCTTACCAGATCCCCATCGCCACCGGGTACGGCAGGTTCACCGCGAAGGATGACACGCTGATCCGGATGCGGCACCAGGAGCAGATACTTTTCCGGTACTGTGATGCCGACGGCAGGATCTCGGAGGAGATCAACGTGACCGGATCGGTGGATAACATTGCCGGGGTGTGCAATGAAAAAAAGAATGTGTTCGGTTTGATCCCCCAGCCCGAGCGGGCTGTCTTCGCCATGGGCGGAAAAAACGACGGGAAGGAGATCTTCAGTTCCCTGATCAACTACCTCTGATCCTTTTCTTGCTGATTTCCTCCCTGCTGATCTCCCTCACCGGGACGCTCGATCAGTCTGAAGGAAACATCCCCTTCGCTGTAGTCCATCCCCACCACGTCGAACAGCACCAGCTTGACCAGGATGGACACCAGCTCTTTCCTCCGGAACCCCGTATCCTTCTGCAGCGCTGAAAGGGTGGTGACCGGCGCCCTGCCCAGGTGACCGAGCAGGAGTTTTTCGCTGCGGGTGAATTTCAGCAGTTTTCCGCGGGGCACGTGCTCGTTCTTCCAGACCTCCAGCTGGATCACGCTGGCCAGCATGTTCTGGTCGCCTACCCGGATGTAGGCCATCCAGCGGTTGTGCTCATCCCTGGCATAGACCGGCTTGTTTCCCGAAGGGGGGATGTAGATCTCCAGCACGTTTTTTCCCTCGATGGCATGGTTCCGGCTGTCGAAGCGGACCTCGGGCCTGCAGTAAAGGGATGCCGCCGATTCGACCATGTAATATTCCTCCTCCGACCGGATCCCGCTGATGCGCCCGTTGTCCTTAACCCCGATCAGGAGCCGTCCTCCGTCGGTGTTGGAAAATGCGGAAAGGGTCCTGGCGATCTTGCGGGCGTCGCTGATCTCGAACTTGAAGTCAAGTTCCTGGTGCTCCCCTTCGTCAATGAGCGACCGGAGGTATTTTTTATCGGACCGGGGCATGACAGGGTAAAAATACGAGTTCCGGGGGGAATAGATAGTTTTTTTTATCCCCCTGGTGCGTAAAATCCGTTCTCTTCAGGGACGGAATATAAGCACCAAATCATTGATTCTTGATATATTCTTTCAACATATCCAAAGAAGCACCCCCGCAGGAGGCTATGAAATAACTCGGCGACCATAGCCCTCCTTTCCAGTAGGAACTCTCTAATTCAGGGAATTCTTTTCTTAATAACCTGGATGAAACACCCTTCAGGCTATTGACCAGCCGTGATGGTGTGGTCTGGGGAAGCGGTTCAACCAGCAGGTGTACATGGTCACTCTCTCCACTACACTCCACAAATGTGCACCCGAACTCATTACATACCCTGTCAAAGTGAAAATGCAACCGCTCATACATTTTCTCCGAGAAGACCTTTTTTCGGTATTTTGTCACAAAGACCAAATGCAGGTAAAGGTGGTGAACAACATGTCTTTTTGTGCGTAATTCTTCTTCTGAAGATTGCATAATTGATATGTATTTCGTAAATTGAATAAGCAATGGCCAAGATACGAAAAGCATATCGATTTCAATTAAAGACCAATGGGGAAATTGAATCCCGGCTAGTGCGTATCTGTGGTTCTGCAAGATTTGTATGGAACAAGTGCCTTGCCATGAACATGGACCGGCTGGAGAAAAAACAACCGATCCTGTGGTATAATGAGATGGCCTTCTGGCTGACCCTCTGGAAACGCTCCGCGGAGTACGGGTTTTTGAAAGAATGTCCCTCCCAGGTTCTCCAGCAGAAGCTCATGGACCTGGACAGGGCTTTCAGGGATGGCTTTGACAGGAGCCAGTCGCTGAAACGGCTTCCTGTGTTCAAAAAGAAAGGCCGGGGGGACGGGATCCGTTTTCCACAGGGGGTTCAGATAGATAACCGGAGGATCTTTCTGCCAAAGATAGGCTGGATTGGCTTTTACAAGAGCCGGCCCATCAGCGGTAAGGTGAAGAACATCACGGTTTCATTCAGGGCAGGAAAGTGGTACATTTCGGTCCAGGTGGAGCAGGAGGTAACCATCGGCGTTCATCCTTCCGTTTCAGAGATCGGGATCGATGCCGGGATCATGTGTTTTGCCGCCTTTTCGGACGGGACGATGGTGGATGGGGTGCACAGCTTCAGAAGGCATCAGGAGAGACTGGCCAGGGAACAGAGAAAACTTGCACATAAAAAGAAAGGATCCAACAACTGGAAGAAACAAAAAAGTAAAATATCGCGGTTGCATCATCATATCTCTAATGTAAGGAGTGACTTTCTGCATAAGCTGAGTACCCGGATAAGCGATAACCAAGCCAGGGTGTATGTAGAAAAGTTACAGATCAAAAACATGAGTGCATCGGCCAGGGGTACGATCGAAGAACCGGGCAGGGGTGTCAGGGCCAAGTCGGGATTGAACAGATCCATCCTGGACCAGGGGTGGTTTGAGTTTCG
>JAXGMU010000076.1:10583-15531 GCA_040768485.1 Bacteroidales bacterium | reverse complement strand
TCGGATTGTACACTATAGACCGGATTCAATTGTACACTATACTCCGGAATATTCAGCCGGTTCGTGGAGCTAAGTGGAGAAGGCTATTTTAATGTGATAAAGAATCCGAAAAGACCAATGATAGTAGATACAGAAAATTTAAAAATAAAGGTTCTTGGGACATCATTCAATGTGATGTCCTATGACGATGATCTCTTCACTGAAATTACATTGGAAACCGGTGAAATTGAAATCATAGGAAAAGCTGAATCGGGCAGAGAAAATTCGATTGGAATCATGAGTCCCGGTGAAAGATGTATTTTATCAAATCAATCAGGCATCTTTCATAAGGAGACAGTTAATACTGATCGGTACACGGCATGGAAAGAAGGCAGGCTGGTTCTGCGCAATGATTCTATGACCGAAATCGTCAAAAAGATCAACCGGTGGTATAACGTGGATATCATAATTAAAGACAGCCGATTGGAGGAATTTTCCTACCGCGCCACTTTCGTGGATGAAACGCTGGATGAACTGCTGAAGATATTCCAGTATACTTCTCCAATTTATTTCAAGGAACTGGGGCGGGAAAAGTTTCCTGATGGAACTTACGGAAAAAGAACGATCGAAATGTATTATAGAAATAGTGAGCAGAAAAATAAGAACTGAAAATCCGGATAACCATGAGAAATTCACTGATTTTATTGTTTCTCCCGATCCTGCAGGTTTTTGCGATCAGTGCGTATTCACAGGATAACAGATTGACACTTAACTTTCAGAACACCAGCATTGAAGATGTACTGAATGCGATTGAAGACAGGAGTAATTATAACTTCGTGTACAATTACAGACTCATTGATGTAAGTAAAAAAATTGATATAAGGGTTGAGAATGAATCGCTGGTTAACATCCTCACTTCAATTTTTTCAGATTCGGATGTAGATTACATGGTACAGGACCATCAAATTCTTTTATCCCCAAAAGAATATATTACCGGCAGTAAATCCGGGTTACCTCCTTTTGTGATTACTGGAAAAGTTACCGATGTGTACGGCATTCCTTTGCCTGGTGTTAATGTAATAATAAAAAACACCTCAAGAGGGTCCATTACCAACCTGGAGGGTGTTTATTCCCTGGAAATTGAGGATACTTCGCAAATCCTGGTCTTTTCATATTTAGGTTACAAGACGGTGGAGGAGAGGGTAGGAGATCAGAATGTAATAAATGTTTCTATGGTGGAGGACATTCAGGCGCTGGAGGAGGTTATGGTTATCGGATACGGCACAGTGAAAAAATCCGACCTGACCGGCAGCGTCTCCTCGGTCAGTGTAGATGAGCTGGAAAACAATCAGTTGAGTTCTCTGGAACAACTTATGCAGGGAAGAGCTGCCGGGGTACTCATCACAAAAACTTCCTCGAAACCCGGAGGATCAATTTCTGTGAAAATAAGAGGTAACAATTCCATCAATGCCGGCAATGAACCTTTGTATGTGATTGATGGATTCCCCATTTCAAGCAATGAGTATGAATTAAGTTCGAATATGACAAGTGGAGGGCCGATCAACCCGCTGGCAACTCTTAATCCAAACGACATTGAATCTATCGAAATACTTAAAGATGCGTCGGCCACAGCAATCTATGGTGCCAGGGCAACCAATGGTGTTGTTCTGATTACTACAAAGAGAGGTAAATCCGGAGAGGGAAAGATCCATCTAAACTATAGTGCAGGGATTCAACAAATCAGAAAAAAACTAGATTTATTGAATGCCATCCAGTTCGCAGAGCTTGTTAATGAAGCAAGAGAGAATGAAGGATTGACTCCCGAATATACGGACCTGGATTCTCTTGGTGAGGGGACAGATTGGCAGGATGAACTTTTTCGTACAGCTGTAAGTAATGATCTGAATATTTCTTTTAGCGGCGGCCGGGAAAACCTCCGGTACTTCTTAAGTACTAATTACTTTAACCAGGAAGGCATTATTCATAATACGGATTTGAACCGCATTGCGATCCGGTCAGGAATCGATATGGATGTAAAATCCTGGCTGTTGCTAACAGCAAACTTGAATGTGAGTAACGTTCAATCAAATAATATAGAGACATCCGAATGGGGTGTGGTAAATACTGCCCTGATGTTTAATCCCATGTTGCCGGTAAAGGATGACGAAGGCAACTATACGTTAATGAATGACAGGACAATATTTACCGGGAATCCTGTTGCTCTTGCCAAGGAGGCCGACAGCAAATCCAACACGACCAGGGTAATCACGAATCTGGCATTTGACTTTAAGATTTTAAACGGGCTCCACTTTAAATCCACTGTTGGTGTTGATGCAGGTTTCAACAAGGAGTATTTCTATTATCCGAGTTATATTCTGGCAGGGTACGATAGTAATGGAAATGGCGGGATCGGGAATTTGTATAACTATAGCCTGCTAAATGAAAACACACTGAATTATGTAAGGGAAATTAATGCAAATCATGTGGTAAATGTACTACTTGGGGTTACGGCCCAGACATCCAGGAACGAAGTCAACAGGGTGGCAGTGGAAGGGTTTTCCGAGGATATTCTGAAATATAACGGCCTCAATGCTGCTTCGGACATTTCTTCTTTTCCATTTTCATATGTCTCCAGGTGGTCCATGCTCTCCTACCTTGGACGGATCAATTACAATCTGTACAACAAGTACCTGGTATCCCTAAATGCCAGGTATGACGGATCATCAAAGTTCGGTGCAGATAACAAATATGGTTTCTTTCCATCGTTCGCATTGGCCTGGAAGATCTCCGAAGAAGAGTTCATGTCAAACTTTGAGAGAATGAACCAGCTGAAAGTCAGGGTGAGTTATGGTGTTACAGGGAATCAGGATATTGCCGGTTATCAGTCCTTAGCAGTACTCGGAGTTACTTCTTACCCAATTGAAACCAATAAGATCGTAGGGTATAAACCCATTCAAATTGCCAATCCGGATTTAAAGTGGGAAACCACGAAACAGTTTAATGCGGGTGTGGATATATCTTTTTTTGAAAGCAGGATACAGATAACTTCGGATTACTATTACAAGTATACCAACGATCTTCTGCTGTATGTTAATCTTCCCATATCCTCCGGATTCACGACAGCCCTGCAAAACATTGGAGAAGTTAAAAACCAAGGATTTGAATTCGGCTTCAGTTCAAGAAACCTTGTAGGTGGGATAAGTTGGACTACCGATTTTAATATTGCCCTGAACAGGAATGAAGTTGTCGACCTGGCTGGAGAGGAATCAATGTCGATTCCGAGCCGGATCAACCAACTTGATCCGGGTTGGCTGGTTGTCGGCAAACCCATTGGTTTGTTTTACGGCCTGAAAACAGATGGACTTTTCCAGTCTGATGAGGAAATTGCCGAATCGGCTCAACCGGGGGCAAAACCGGGAGACATAAAATACATCGATTATAATAATGATGGGATGATCAACATGGATGATCGTCAATTGATCGGGATGACAGAACCAAAATTTTTTGGAGGTATTACAAATACTTTTAGTTATAAAGGATTCGATCTGATCGTTTTTCTACAGGGTACATTTGGGAATGATATCTGGAACGGCAACTTACTTTCCCACGAGTACCCCAACGGATTGTATAATCAGTTTACTACAGTTCTTGACAGATGGACACCTGAGAATCCAGATGCAAGCGTGCCCAGGGCTTCGGCTTTTATGCAGGATGCATTTGAAATGGATCGATTCGTTGAAGACGGATCATACCTGAGGGTGAAAACAATCACCATATCCTATGATCTTCAGAACATCATTAAAGTAAACCGGGTGGAAGCATTGAAGCTCTATTTCACTGCTGAAAACTTATTTACATGGACCAATTACACAGGGTATGATCCGGAGGTTAGCTATTTCGGCAAAAACTATCTGGTAAGCGGTTATGATTGGGGTTCCTATCCTTCTACTAAGAATTATTATTTCGGAATAAAATTTTCATTCTAATCTCATTTCGTCATGACTTTGAAAGGTTCTGGATTTCTCTCAGCGATGCTTCTAGTTTCAGTAGCGGCCTTACAATCATGTGAGGAATTTCTTTCGGAAGTGCCGGACTCTTTTCTTACTCCTGAGAATTTCTATCTGAGTGAAGCGGATGCTTATGCAGCGACAATTGCAGCATACAGCCAGCTAAATTCATATGAATTGTTTAACAATCATATGTTTCCAACAATAGACATGATCACAGATGATATTGATCTGAGACCCGGAGAACTCACCCCGGATCTGGTATTGCTGGAAAACTACAAGTTCGGGCCATCGGATGCCGACAGACCGACTGCACAATACAACGGATGCTTTTTTGGCATCAAGGATGCGAATGCTGTAATTGACAGAATTCCACAGATGGAAATAGATGAGGAGAAAAAGTCTTTATTTGTTGCGGAAGCGCGCTTTTTAAGAGCCCTCTATTATTTCTATGCAGCCCGGATGTTTGGCGATCTTCCCAAGGTCGATCATGAAATAACATCCCTTGAGAACTTGAAAATCCCCAGGTCACCACTTTTGGAGATCTATGAAGAATTAATTATACCGGATCTCCAGTTTGCTGAGCAAAACCTGCCTGTGGAAGCCCCGGAAGCGGGCAGAGCTTCAATGGGGGCTGCAAAAGCCTTGTTGTCAAGTGTCTACCTTACAATGGCAGGGGATCCACTTAAACTGAATATCGCCTATTTCACACTGGCCCGGGATAAGGCCGAGGAGGTTATGAATATGAACTATGACCTGTTTACTGATTTTGCGGATGTTTTTGATCCGCAAAAGAAAAACGGCATTGAGCACATCTTTGATGTTCAATTCGACAGAAATATCCAGGATAGAGAATCGATAGCCATGTGGTTACACTGGCCAAGGAATATTGGCCTCGGGAACGGGTTAGGATTGTATCTCCCAAGTGAAACACTGATGAGCAGTTTCGAGCCGAATGATAA
>JAXGMU010000076.1:0-10561 GCA_040768485.1 Bacteroidales bacterium | reverse complement strand
TTTCCAAGACAAAAAGATGGGAGAATTATAAAATTTCCTGCTCATATATGGAAATATTTTGATCAGGAAGCATATGATGACCAACAAATACCGAAAGCGAGCAACAATTTTCCCATCATAAGATATGCAGAGGTATTGTTGATTTTTGCGGAAGCAGAGAATGAAGATGCCGGACCCACGGAAAGAGCATATTCTGCCATTAATCAGGTGAGACAACGGGCGGGACTTGAGCCCCTTTCGGGCCTTTCGCAGGATTCATTCAGAACGGCTGTCTATGAAGAGCGCAGGCATGAGTTCGTAGCTGAATGTAAAAAATGGTTTGACCTGGTTCGAACAGGACGGCTGATCCAGGTAATGACGGCCAATGGAAAGAGCATGGAGGAAAAACATAAGTTGTTTCCTATTCCCCAGAGGGAGATTGACGTAAACGAGAATATGTCACAAAATCCAGGATATTAATATTTTAACTCCTTTTTCTAAACGTAAAATTCACAATTATGAAAAAACTCTTTACACTGGTTGTTGCAGCACTGCTCCTTTTTGTCAATGGGAAGGCCACAGGTCAGGAGTGGGCGCTGGATTTTGACACTGCACAGTCAAGTTATGTTGACTGTGGATTCGATGCGAATTTATTCCCTGAAAACCTTACAATCGAGGCCTGGGTGTATGTCGATGCCTGGGTGGGTGGCGGTAATTACATTCTGGCCACCGAAAACTGGACGGAAGAAACAGGCCCGATGGGGTATGCAATACGCCTCTATCCTGATATCGGAGCTGAATTTGTGCTTGGCCTGGGTGAAAATCAGTGGGGAGTCGTTTCATCCGGATACGATACCTTTGATTCGCTTCAATGGCAGCATGTGGCCTGCACTTTCGACGGCACAACCATGAAGGTTTATGTAAACGGAGTATTCATGCTGGATCAGGATGTTACAGGTCCAATGCTTGCTTCAACTGCTAATTTGATCCTCGGGGAAGGCTCTACCTGGAGAGGGCGACATTTGGATGGAAAACTATACGATGTCAGGTTGTGGAATGTTGCCAGAACAGAAGAAGAGATACTGTCAACAATGAACTCCTTCCTGAACGGCGATGAAGCTGGGCTTGTAGCCAACTGGAAAATGGATGAAGGAACAGGGACTACTTTACATGATGCAACCGGGAATTACCCGGGTGCAATTCAAACAGGGGTAAAATGGTTTGAACGTGCAGGAAGTACTCCTGAGCCGACATACGCAGACTGGGCCCTGGAGTTTGATACTGCCCAATCCAGTTATGTCGATTGTGGTTTTAATGCAGGTCTGTTTCCTGAAAGTCATACACTGGAAGCCTGGGTTTATGTTGATTCCTGGGTTGGAGGTGGAAACTATATTTTAGCTACCGAAAATTGGACAGAAGAGACAGGCCCCATGGGCTATGCTATCAGGTTATATCCTGATATCGGGGCAGAATATGTACTGGGTCTCGGTCAGAATCAATGGGGTGTGGTTTCTTCCGGATATGATACATTTGATTCACTGCAATGGCAGCATGTGGCCTGCACTTTCGATGGCACAACCATGAAGGTTTATGTAAATGGAGAATTCATGCTGGATCAGGATGTAGCAGGTCCAATGCTGGCCTCAACTTCAAACCTTATACTTGGTGAAGGGGCAACATGGAGAGGACGCCACCTGGATGGCAAATTGTTTGATGTACGGCTATGGAATATTGCCAGATCAGAAGATGAGATCCAGTCAACCATGTACTCCTTCCTGAGCGGTAATGAAACAGGACTTGTAGCAAACTGGAAAATGGATGAAGGAACAGGGACTACTTTAAATGATGCAACAGGAAATTATCCCGGTTCAATTCAGGAAGGAGTGAAATGGTATTCTCTTTCGGCCACCGGAGTACCCCGATATTCTAATTCCGACATCGGATCCTTCTTTCCCAATCCTGTAAACAGTCATGTAACTCTGAAGAACAACAACAGGTCTATTACCACTGTTGACCTGATTGACATTACCGGAAAATTGCTCTACTCGCGGATTCTTGAGCCGGGAGAGAACAGAAGCATCGATCTTTCTTACCTGAGCAATGGAATATATTTACTTCGTTTTGAGAATTCAGGCAGGACACAGGTAGAAAAATTGCTTAAAAACTAGTAGTTTTTGGTTAATTGCCCGGGGCATTACTGCTCCGGGCTTTATATTAGGTTTCGTGAAATACTATCATTTCTATCAGATCCTGCTTATTCTTATTTGTGCCCGATATGCAGGCAATGCACAAATAAATGCATATGAATTTATACCCGGTGATTCAGTCCGCATTAAGGCATCAGATTCATATTCCTCTTCCTGTAAGCCGGATAACCTGATAAACGGTTCAGGTTTATCAGGAATCACACATGATAATGATATGTCTGCGTACACAATGTGGCATTCATCCGGCAGGCCCACCTCTTCGCAGGCTTTCCCATCTACAAGAACCGGAAGTGTATGGATCAGCGCATCGTTTGAATCAGCGGAAGAAATAAAAGAACTGTGGATATGGAACCATAATCAGCCTGATTATACTTCACGTGGATTACGGAAAATCTACATAGAATTTTCTCTTGACGGCATTTCATGGAATACATTATCCGACAAAGACTCTTCCTATTGGATTATCCCTGAAGCCTCCGGTAAAAACGGGATCCAACCTTCCCTGATAGTGGATTTCAGGGGATACAGGGTTAAGTATGTAGTCATCACAGCAGACAGAGAGGAAGGAAACTATGGTGATGATTATTTCGGATTAAGTGAAATTCGTTTTATTAAGAATGAAAAACAGGAAATTCAGGATCTGCTTTCATTAAAGGGGACTGATATTATTGAAAACCGAAATGGATCAGCCTGCAGGAAATGCAGGTTGGTACTGGATAACGGGATCGGTTACGGTTCGGACACTATTACCTTTCGAGCTGCCGGTAATACCGTGACCATTGGGATCAACGCAACGGAGGAGGCCTTTCATAACGTTGAAATATATCTGCCTTTTTATGGAGATTTCACACAGGAGCAGCGGGTTTCCGTGGAAATCCACTCGACAGGGGATAATCCTGAGTTTTTGTTAGATCCTCCGAGAAAGTGGGAAATTCATTTACTTCCCCAATCTCACGTGGATATCGGTTATACTCATACACAGGATGAAGTGAAAGAACTTCATCACAAATTCATAGAATATGCCATACACCTTGCTGAAAAAACCAAAGATTTTCCCGAGGGTGCGCAATTTGTCTGGAATACCGAAGTATTGTGGGCGGTAAAAAGCTATCTCAAGGAGAAAAAACCCGCGGAAAAAGAGCAACTGGTCAGAGCGATCAGGAAAGGATGGATTAACCTGGATGCCACTTTCGTGCATATCAACACCAGTCTAGCCAATACAGAACAACTATACCGCCTGTTTCATTTCGCTGAAAAACTTGAAAGAGATATTGGAATTCAGATAAATACAGCTCAACAGGTGGATATCCCGGGCATGAGCTGGGGAATAGTTGCCCCCATGGTTCAAAGCGGTGTTAACTATATGCTGAATATGCCCAATATCGTGGAAGATGAAAGCCTGGAGAACTACCCGTTTTACTGGGTTTCACCTTCAGGAAAGGAAAAAATACTGCATTTTGAGACCTATTATTACAACCTGGGTTACCACCTGAAAGGAAGATATATTCCCAACTATTTAACGGGAAATAGTAAGCCCTATCATGCAGAAAACCCGGAGGACTTATTTTTGAATCCATTTATATTCAACTTCCTGGAACAATTAAAAGGGAAGGGATACAGCTATGGAATCATTCCCCTGGCATGGATCATGACAGATAATTCACCACCGGATCCGGACCTTCCGTACGTTGTCCGGAGCTGGAATTCTAAATATTCCAATCCAAAAGTCACCATAAGTACAACCCGGAAGTTTTTTCAAAGATTTGAAGAATCTTACGGAGATGTCCTGCCTCAACTGACAGGGGACTACACAGAATACTGGACAGATGGTGTTGCTTCCGGAGCCAGCGAAACATCAATGAACCGGAATAACAGCGAAAGAATACTTCAGATGGAAACGCTGTATTCGATGTTCAGACCGGAGGAATATGATCCTGAGCTATTTACCGAAATATGGGATAATATATTGCTGTTCACTGAACATACCTGGGGATCACATCTGAGTATTTCCAAACCTGATGATCCTGAAGTGATTTCTCAATGGGAGAAAAAAAGCGGGTTTGCAAAAACTGCTGACCGAGTGCTCGATTCACTGGAAGCTGCCTTCCAGACAGGTGATGGGATTACTGTGGTCAACACCCAATCCTGGGAGAGATCGGAGATCGCCTTGATCCCGGAGCATTTATCCAGGCAGGGTAACCTAGTTATCAATAAGGAGGGTGACACCATTGTTTCACAACGGTTAACTACAGGAGAACTGGCTATTTATGCGGAAGGAATACCGGCATTCGGGACGAGATCATTCCTGGTTTTACCTGGTGCAGCTCATGTATCAGAAGGTTTCCATGGGAATAATTGTGAGATTATATCAAACGGCTATTACAGTCTTTCTGAAACCGACGGGACCAAATTGATAATAAAGGATAAAAAAGGAAATATTCTGCTCGATCCTGTCTTCTCGAAAAATGACAGTCTTTACAGGTATGTTAGTCATAGCGGATCCATTCAGGATACAAGTTATGCCACACTCACTTCCATCAACAAGCTTGAATCCGGCCCTTTACTGGCATCGTATCAATTGAGCTATGATGCACCCGGATTTCAGGAATTCAGTGTTGAAGTCAGGTTAAGATACATGGAGGATTATATAGAAATAATTAACAGGGCAAACAAACTGGAAGTGAGGTCCAAGGAAAGGGGATCTCTTAATTTCCCCCTGGTTGCGGATAATGCACGTATAGCATATGAGATACCAGGAGGAGTAGTGAACAGGGAAACCGATATCCTGCCGGGATCCAATCACTCGTATCTGACAATACAGCGATTCCTGGAACTAAGGGATGACCACCATGGCTATGTTTTTGTCAGCCTGGATGCACCTATTATGCGCGTGCAGCGATCCACGCAGAAAACTACCCTGGAATCTGTTCTAATTGACAATTACTGGCATGTGAATTTCAGAGCTTCGCAACAGGGACCACTTTGTTTCCGCTATTATATAAGGAGCCAGGAAGAAAGGGATCTCATTGCCGCGGGAAAACTGGGACTGGAAGTATATCAGCCACTGATGGTCCTCTCTTCTCAAAAAATCCGGCGGGAATTCCCTCTCCTGGGGATTGCATCGGAAAGCATTATTGCTACAGCCTGCAGGCCTGCTGGCACTGAGGAGGAATACGAGGTCCGCCTGTTTAACCTGTCACCTTCTCCTGCAGGGGGAACCATTCTGGTTAAGCAGGGAAGCAGGATTTTCACGGGCAAACCTGCAGAAAAGAATTCCATTGAGATCTCAAACGGGGTGCTTCTTGAACCCTTTGAAATAAAAACCGTAATCATTAAAGGCCCATGAGGAAGAGAACAAATATATTTGTGAAAGTAGCCAATGCAGTTTTCCTTTTGTTGTTTGTCTCCCTGCAGGTGTGGGCCTCAGGGATCGATCCAGTCATTGAAGGGGCGAATGAAGTCCATATCTTGATTCCCTATACCGATTCATTCAGGCTGGAAGTTAAAAACGATATTGTGAATCGATGGATCATTGAAAAGCAGGGAACCGCAGGAACTGCAAGATTGAGGGAACTCCCCGGCGGTAAGGTTTTTGTCATCTACTCACCGCTGGGTGACGGCCCCTCCACGGATACCATCGCTATCGCAGCTGAGTTAAGTTCAGGATATAAAGCAGGTTGCTCTGTCACAGTCAGTAACTACACGAATCCATACCAGTACGAAGGTGAGAGACTTCTGGATAAGATTAAGCAAGATTTTTTTAATGGACAGTATGGGTTATATGCAGAGGAAATCACGGCAAACGGCGACTTCCTCAAACCGGTGAGTTATCTCTGGCCGGCCAGTCATCTTCTAAGGGCCTTCAAGAATGGATACCGACAGAATCCGGAGAAATATTTTCAGCCCCTCAGGAGCTACGCGATATCTCTGGACAAGTACCTTTCGGATGCCGGTGGGAAATTCGGATATGCTGCTTACCCGGGCGATCAAAAACGGTTTTATGATGACAACGGATTAATGATCATCCAGTTTGCAGAAATATATTCACTAATCGCAGATGAGAGAATGCTTCAAAGAGCACGATGGGCGTATGATTTCTGCAATCATGACAGGGACTCCAACTGGGGTATTCCCCAGCATGAAGATGAATTGGGACAGGGGATGTTCTATTCAATGGCGGTTAATCAGACCGGACTAGGGGCGGCACTTTTATATGCAATAACGCATGAATCTGTATACCTGGAAGAAGCAGAAACCTATTACCAGCAGCTTAACAATCCCCAGGTACTACTCAAGGATCCCGTCAACAGCCTGTTCCACCAATACACATTCTACCAGGGCGGTGAATGGAGCCTTAGCGGAACAATTAACGGAGAGCCCAGAAGTGGTGCCGGATTCAGGGCATACCAGACTACACATGTGGTCCAGTTAGCTATACTGCTTTATCGACTAACGGGTCAACATCAGTATCTTGCTGATGCCGGATTAATGCTTGATAAAGCCATTGTCTACTGGTATCGTGAGAACAACGGACTTAATGAAAATGCGTTCTGGGGTGGTGATGATATGATTGATGCGCTTCTGGATATGTATTATATAACAGGCGAGGAAAAATACTTGGAAATTTCAAAAAATATTATCGATTTCCTTATCGAATTCGGAAAAGACCAGCTTGGTTACTATCCGGGTGATTATAATGACAATCTTGGGAACTGGGACCTTGATCGCCGGGATATCATACCCGAAACCGTACTGATGATGGGCCAGGCTGCTGCTGCTTCAGCTATTCTGCGAACTGCATATGCAGTTGAAAATGATCCGGTGGTGGGTACGAATAATTTCAGGGAGCAAAGAAATTCCGCAAACCTGGTGATCTTTCCGTCCAGGGCTCGAAGTGGGGAGGAAATAAGACTAATGATGGCCGGATCTTCGCAAGATGAGATGATTGTCACAATATATTCTGTGGATGGTCAGATTGTGCAACATGAATTGAAGCTACCTTCTGTCCAGCCAACCATCACATTGATGAACCATACCCCCGGGATCTATATACTAACAGTTCTTCAGGGATCCTGTGTGAGATCAGGGAAAATTATCATAGAATGACTAAAATGCTGATGAATAAACTTCGCTGCCTGATAGCATTAGGCCTGTTGTTTACTTGTTCCTGTGCGACCAGGAATGAATTTGATCCGGTAGGGTACGTGGATCCGCAGATTGGTTCGGTTCACGGGCGATGGTTTTTTTATACTCCTGCCGCGGTGCCCTTTGGAATGGCAAAACTTGCCCCACATACCAATGCCTATGGAAGTCCGGGAAGCTGGTATCCATGTGGATATGACGACAGGCATGGATCCATTGAGGGATTCGGACATTTTCATGAATTCCAGATCGGTGGATTGGTGATCATGCCTGTTACCGGGCCCCTAAAGACAGTACCTGGTACCCTGGAAGATCCGGATTCAGGATACAGATCGAGGTTTTCAAAAATGAATGAAACCGCAGTTCCGGGTTACTATTCTGTTTTGCTTGATGACTATCAAATCAGGGCAGAATTAACTGCAAGCCAGAGGGCAGGAATTCACAGATATACCTACCCTTATTCTGATGATGCCCACCTTATTATTGACATAGGACACAGGCAAGGCGAAAGCAGTGATGTAACGGAGGCATTCATCAGTAAAACAGGCACATCAGAACTCGAAGGTTATATCTTTACAAGCCCGGAATACATTAAATTCTGTGATCCCGGCAAACTGGTAAAAATGTATTTCGTAATTCAGCTTGATAAAACACCCGGGCAGTGGGGGACTTTTGTAGATGACTCTATTCAGAAAGGGAATTCAGAGTCCAGGGGGACCGGTAACGGGATGTACCTTTCATTTTCGACCCGGGAAGGAGAAGAAATCATTTTGAGAGTGGGTCTATCGTATACCAGCATAGAGAATGCCAGGCAGAATCTTGCTGTGGAACTCTCCGGAAGGAGTTTCAGCGAGGTCAGGGAAGACTCCTATGACATGTGGAAAGAGAGGCTGTCCGCTATTGAAATCGAAGGCGGAAGGAAAGAGGACAGGGTAAAGTTTTACACAGGACTTTATCATGCCCTTCTCGGAAGAGGACTTGCCAGTGATATAAACGGCCAGTATCCCCGCAATGATGGATCTATTGGTCAGATCCCGCTGGATGAGAAAGGGATTCCGAAGTATCATCATTACAATACGGATGGCATCTGGGGTGCATTCTGGAACCTGGGACAGCTCTGGGCGCTTGCATATCCGGATTATTTAAGCTCATTCATGCAATCCAATCTCGATTTCTATAGTGAAACAGGCTGGCTGCATGACGGAGTTGCTGCCGGTGCATATTCAAACGGGGTACTGACCAATTATAATGGCTTAATGCTGGCAGCAGCATATCATTGCGGTATCAGGGATTATGATATTGAGAAAGCCTTTTCAGCTGCATATAAGAATGAAACTGAGTACAGAAACAGAGATTTCGGTTCCGGGAAATACGACCTGGTCCATTTCGTGAATAACGGTTTTATCCATTCATATGATACTGCCATTACAAATGAATGGACATTTGACTTTGGTACTTCTCATACCCTGGAGTATTGTTTCAGTTCATTTGCTGTGTCAGAATTTGCAGAATCACTGGGCAAGGAGGGAGAATACGATACACTATTTAAACAGGCACAGGCCTATCAAGTGCTGTTCGATCAGGAAACTGGGTTTATCCGACCTCGAAACTTGGATGGAACATTCATCGTGGACTTTGATTCACTGATGCCATGGAGGGGATTCCAGGAAGGAAATGCTTTTCAATATACGTGGTATGTGCCCCATGACCCTGCAGGCATGATAGACCTTATTGGGATCGATCGGTTCAATTCCCGACTTGAAATGATGTTTACGGAAGCAAGAAAAAGTATTTTCGGGGGAGGTAAAAACATCCATAGCTTTTCGGGACTGGAGAAACTTTACAATCATGGGAACCAGCCCTGTCTGCATAATGCCTGGTTGTTTAATTATTCCGGAAAACCCTGGCTAACCCAAAAATGGACCCGGATTATCTGTGATGAGTTTTACGGTACGGAACCATTGCATGGTTACGGTTTTGGCCAGGATGAAGACCAGGGACAACTGGGTGCCTGGTATGTTATGGCAAGCATGGGTTTGTTCGACCTGTCCGGGCATGCATTTAAAGAACCCACCTTCCAGTTGGGGAGTCCCCTGTTCGATCAGATAACCGTCAGGTTGGATCCCGAATATTATGAAGGCAGGGAACTTATCATAAAAACAATAAACAATTCCACGGATAATATTTACATTCAGTCGGCTACCCTTAACGGAAAACCACTGGAGAAGCTCTGGATCGACCGTAATATACTGTTACAGGGAGCAGAACTGGTGCTGGAAATGGGACCAGAGCCAATCCAGGATGTTACTTATGAGCCTCCACCCTCAATGAGCCGGCAACAGAAATATAATGTGAAGAACTAATAGTGTACCAACTCCCTATTAGTTGGACAGATTTTTCAGAACAGTTGAGTTGATATTCTCAGTTTATTCATTCACTGAGATGATTCTCGTCAGGACAGGCTGCGAGGAACAATCAAATTTTGATTCTCACAGATAAATCTATCTTTGTATATCTTATAAACCCGGATCAGACTGGCGCATCAGGATGCCGGGATGATACATGATGAATTGGACATGAATGCGTCTGATTTACAGTATCGAGAGGAAGTGAACAGAATATACAGAAAGCATTATTCTGGACTGTACCGCTATGGCCTGAAGATCTCCGGTTCTCCCGACATGACAAAGGATGCCATCCAGGAACTGTTCATCCGGTTCCTGGGGGATAAAAAGATGCTTTCATCTGTGAAAAAATTGGACTCTTACCTCTACAGGAGCATCCGGAATAACCTGCTGAGGGAGGTCCGGCCGGCTTCCGGTCGTCAGGAAACCGGACCGGCAGATCCCGAACTTGAATTCTCACACGAGGAGTTGCTCATCACAGAAGAGATTTCCAGTGAACGGGGAGAGATCGTGTCAAGGTGTCTGAACCGCCTTCCCCCGCGACAGAAGGAGATCATCTACTTGAGATTTTATAACGGTCTCAGTTATGAAGGGATCGCCGAAGTGCTGGATATTTCATATAAGACGGTCAAGAACCTCACCTATGAGGCGCTGAATAGAATGCGCTCCGATATAAAGTCCTGATACCGGGGATTTTAAAATTTTTTTTCTCTGCGATAGACATTTTTCCGGTTTTTCCCCGGGTCTTTTTGCCTGGGTATTGCTCATTAAGGTGAAACGTGGTTATTATTCAACACACATATGTCAGATCTCGGAAAAGATAAGGTA
>JAXGMU010000075.1:0-15677 GCA_040768485.1 Bacteroidales bacterium | reverse complement strand
CCGATCATGTTGGCAACCACGATGTTCGTAAGGGAATAGTATCCCAGCGCCCTTGTCAGGCCCCCGTCCCCCTTCCCCATATGATTTGCCAGCCTCAAATAGCTACGGTTTGTGAATCCTGCCTGCGTTCTGACTGCGCCGGGACCGCAGGACCGGTTCCCCGAAGCAAGCTCCGGGGAGCTTCAATCTCAACTTTCATAACACAGCGCATGGTTCAGCGCGATGATGGCTTCGCGGTAATCTTCACGGCGGATGACGAACTGCATGTTCACCTGCATCAGCGACTGGGAGACAGCTTCAATGTTAATCTTCTTCTCTGCCAGGGCTGTGGCCGCCCTGGCCAGTGAACCGGGACGGGCGATGTTCGTGCCCAGCGCACAAACCAGCGCGGCTTTTTTGGACCTCACCTGGTAATAGAGCCCCCTGAGCTCCTCCAGCAGACCATCCGACATATCCTTTTCCCAGACAACCATGGTGATGCTGTTGGCATTGGTGGCTTTCAGGATATAGGAGATGTTGTGCCGCTGGAGCACCTTCATCAGGTTCATGTCATATCCCACCTGTCCCACCATGAAGGGATCATGGACCTCGAAGGCAACCACACGGTCGGTCCCCGATATGATCTCCACCCTGGATTCGTCCCCGCTGTAATCCTTCGAGATCAGCGTACCCGGGTGGCCGGGTTCGAAGGTGTTCTTGATGCGGATCCTGATCCCTGCCAGTTCAAGGGGCTTGGATGCCCTCGGATGAATGGCTTCCATCCCGATGTCCGCCAGCTGGTCCGCCACGTTGAAGTTGGTGGCTCCAACCGGTCTTGAATATTCAAGTCCCACGATGGCCGGATCAGCACTTGAAAGATGAAATTCCTTGTGGATGACCGCCTCCGTTGCACCCACTTCGATGGCGATCTTGCTGAATGTCACTTCCGAATAACCCCGGTCAAATTCCCTCATGATCCCTTCCGTCCCCTTCGTATATCCTGTCGCCACGGGGATGGTTACCGAAAAGTCAAGTCCCACGAATGCCCTGTGGATCCGCTGGTCAATGGTCAGGTACTCTGTATCGCTGAACCCGCAGAGATCCACGAAAGTGGCGTTGATCCCCTGATTTTCCAGGATATTGACAGAATTGAATGCCGAGTGCGCTTCCCCGATGGAAGCCAGGATCTCCCTGGCCGCAAGCAGGATGTCCTGCCTGCTCACGTAACCCGAGGCCATGACCTCTTCCAGGCTGACCAGGTAGTTCCTGGCCTGCTCCACGCGTTCCGAGATAAACCCATCCGCCTTCCCCAGGTCCAGCTTCAACTCCTGCATTCCGTGGTTGATCCCGACCAGCCTTACAAGCAGATCGTCCAGTCCCCTGTGGTATTGTTCCCCCTGCGCAAACAGGTTATAGATCCCGGGCTCGCCGGTCTTTTTATGTTCAAGCAGCCAGTTGGTCACGTTGTTGTAAGCCGATACCACGAAGATCCTGTTGTACAGCTCCTCTCCCGGGTAATGACCAATGATGATGTTCCGGAGCACATCACCGAAGCTGGACATGGAAGTCCCGCCGATCTTATGAACTGTTAGCATCATCCTTTCCGTTGTTCATGTCGTCAAAAATAAGAGATAATTTTTTGCCCGTATAAATTTGAACGTTATCTTTTCCTGATTGTTTACCCTTCAGACCGATCCCGGTATCCGATGAGACAACCATTCCGAGAGCAATGCAGATGGCCTCTCGCCGCGGCACTCCTTCTCCTGGCAGCCGCGGTGTTGCCTTCCTGCATGAAGGATGCCCCGGACCGACTGCCCGGATCATTTGAATGGAATCCCGGGCTGGCCTTTCCTGTCGGGGAAAAAAGCCTCGGACTGGACGCTGAAAGCGGATTCGATACCCTGCTGCTTGCACCGGATACCCTCACCGGGCTTCCCGGCTGGGTGGATGAAGCCTCGCTGCTCCTCCGGGGGACCATCGACTTTGATCTTTCAGCCATCGATGACAACCTGGATCATATGAACTGGATGCTGATCCGGATCAGCATCGAGAACGGATTCCCCGACCAATTGCTGACCCAGGCATACTTTATGGATGCCGCCGGAAACCCGGTCGACTCTCTATTTTCAGACGGACCCATGACGGTTTCCCCGGGCACCGTTCAGGGCGACGGGGAAACGGTCGTTCCCGCTTCTGCGCGCAGGGATGCCCTGTTCGAGCGGGACCGGGCCGAAGCCCTGCAGGAAGCCGCGGAGATCATGCTGCGCGCACGGATCATGAACCCCGATCCCGATCCCGCACTGATCCCTCATTATCCGTTATATCATTTTACTGTCCGGCTTGGCGCCATGATCGATGTGACCATACAGTTTTGAACAGATCCGGATCCCATATGGTTGTTCTGATCCTGGCCGGTATCCTGTTACTGGTCCCATCCGTTGCCAGGGCACAGAGCAATACCCTGTACCTGCTTCACCAGGTGCCCCAGGCAAACCTGCTGAATCCTGCCGTGCAACTGCAGTGTAAATGGTATGTGGGGATCCCCGCTATCTCCTCCGTCCATGCTGCCTATCACAACACGGCCTTCACCTGGAACGATCTGGCCCCGGGGTCCGAATGGAACCTGTACGGGGTTCTGGAACAAACGCACAGGCGGGACCTGGTCTCCGCGGAAGCAGAGGTATACCCTCTCTCCATCGGCTACAGGCACGGGGGGACCTACTTCACTTTCAACGTTTCGGACAGGGCACTTGCATACCCGACCGTTCCCGGGGACCTGGCAGTGACCGCATTGCGCGGCAACGTTCCCTTTGTGGGGGAAACAGCTGAATACAATGCCCTAAGGCCCAACGCATACTATCTCAGGGAATATGCGTTCGGGGTCTCCAGGGTGCTGGGACCCTACTGGACGGCAGGATTACGGGCAAGCGTGCTTTTCGGGAAGGGAAGTGTGCATACCGGCCGCTCCCAATCCGGACTGACCACGGAAGAAGATGGTTTCAGACTGCTGCTGGAGGGGGATTACACCCTTCACAGTTCCCTGCCCATCACCATTTCCCAGGATGGGGAAGGAAATATCAGTGACATCACCCTCAATGAGATAAATGCAGCCCGGATCCTGATGAACCGCGGAAATCCCGGATTTGCCATCGACCTGGGCGCGATTTACCGCTACAACGACAGGGTCACCTTCTCGGCCAGCCTGCTGGATCTGGGACTGGTACGCTGGAATACGGACCTTCACAACATCCGGGCCACCGGATCCTTCAGGTTTGAGGGAATTGATCCAGATACGGAGGTCGTTTCGGTGGACTTCCTCAGGGAAATGAGGGATTCGGTGCTCGGGGCTGTCGATGTGGCGGTAACCCGGCTGCCTTATCATTCCATCCTCCCTGTCCAGCTGTTCCTGGGGGGAAGCTACAGGATGGGTGACCGGGTGACCCTGGGAGCGGTGAACCGGAATGTGATCTACCAGAGCAAGTTGCATGCCTCATTGACCCTGACGGCCTATGCAGACCTTGCAGGCAGGTTCCTGGCAGGGGTCAGCTGGTCGCTCATGAACAACAGCATCGCCAACGTGGGGGCCGTCGTCGCGTACCATGGGAGGGGTTTCCAGTTTCACCTGGTGAGCGATAACCTGCCGGGATTCTTTTTTCCCTTTGACACCAGGACGATCAATCTGCGCGCGGGTTTCAACCTGATGCTGGGGTGTCCGAGGGACAGGAAAGGGAAACCCGAGCCCCCCTCATACGGACCGGGTCCCGGGATGGGAAATTGTTCATGGACGTCAAAGCATTCGTTCAGGCAGAAATTCAGGAAAAAGGCAAAAAAAGCCCTGTGACGATCAAACCATAACAAAATAATTGTAATTCGTGTTAATCTAATATCATCTGCACTGTTATTTTGTTAATTTGTTTGATAAGTTTCTTACATTTGCCGTTCATATTAAAGATCTCGGACATTGGCAGGAAAGACACTATTTGACAAGATCTGGGATGCCCATGTGGTTGAGGAAATCGATGGAGGACCGTCCGTTCTCTACATTGACAGGCATCTGATCCATGAAGTGACAAGCCCCCAGGCCTTCTCGGAAATCGACCGGAGGGGGCTCAAAGTATTCCGTCCCGGGAACACGGTGGCCACGGCCGACCACAATGTCCCCACCATTGATCAGCATCTTCCCATCAGGGACGAGTTGTCCCGCTTCCAGGTGAACAAACTCACCGAAAACTGCGAAAAGCATGGGATCACCCTTTACGGGCTGAACCATCCCTACCAGGGGATCGTCCATGTGATCGGTCCGGAACTGGGCCTCACCAGGCCGGGGATGACCATCGTGTGCGGAGACAGCCACACCTCCACCCACGGGGCTTTCGGAAGTGTGGCATTCGGGATCGGCACCAGCGAGGTGGCCATGGTCCTCGCCTCGCAATGCATCATGCAGCCGAAGCCAAAAAAGATGCGCATCACCGTCGATGGGATCCTTTCCGAGGGAGTGACCGCAAAGGATGTGATCCTTTACATCATCTCCAGGATCACGGCCAGCGGGGGCACGGGTTATTTCATCGAGTACGCGGGGAGTGTCATCAGGAACCTCTCCATGGAGGGACGGATGACCATCTGCAACATGAGCATCGAAAGCGGTGCGAGGGGGGGACTGATCGCTCCGGACGAGACCACATTCAACTACGTGAAGGGTAAAGAGTTCGCCCCCAGGGGAGAAGATTTCCGGCATGCCGTCAAACAGTGGAGCCTGCTGAAAAGCGATCCGGATGCGGTATTCGACCAGGAAATCCGTTTTGACGCCTCCGACATCGAGCCCATGATCACATACGGGACCAATCCCGGAATGGGAGCGAAGATCGGAGATTCCATTCCGGCCCTCAAAGACATCGCCGAGTCGGAGCGGGCCTCCTTCTCCAGGTCGCTTTCCTACATGGGATTCGAACCGGGGGCGCCCATTACGGGAAGGACCGTGGACTACGTGTTCGTGGGAAGCTGCACCAACGGGAGGATCGAGGATCTGAGGAGTGTGGCCGAATTTGTGAGGGGACGGAAAAAAGCGGAGCATGTCACCGCATGGATCGTTCCCGGATCCAGGCAGGTGGAAAAACAGGCATACGAGGAGGGGATCACCGATGTGCTGCTGGAGGCGGGTTTCAGGCTGCGTCAACCCGGATGCTCCGCATGCCTGGCCATGAACGATGACAAGATCCCGGAAGGAAAGCTGGCCGTATCCACCTCCAACAGGAACTTCGAAGGCCGCCAGGGCCCGGGCGCCAGGACCATGCTGGCCAGTCCCCTCACCGCCGCTGCTGCGGCAGTAGCGGGGAAGGTCGTAGATCCCCGCCGGTTGTAACAGGAACATATAAACAGAAGCGAATGTCCATTCAGAAATTCACCACCCTTACCTCAACGGCAGTTCCACTGCCCATTGAGAACATCGACACCGACCAGATCATTCCGGCCAGGTTCCTGAAAGCCACCACCCGGGAGGGCTTCGGAGAAAACCTGTTCAGGGACTGGAGGTTCGGTAAGAACGGCGGACCACGGGTTGATTTTATCCTGAACGATCCGCTTTACAAAGGGTCCATCCTGGTGGCCGGCAGGAATTTCGGCAGCGGCTCAAGCAGGGAACACGCGGCATGGGCCCTGCTGGATTACGGATTCCGGGTGGTGGTATCCAGCTTCTTCGCAGATATCTTCAGGAACAATGCGCTGAATAACGGGCTGCTGCCCGTACAGGTGTCCGGCAACTATCTTGCCCGGATCTTCAGGGCAATCGAAATGGATCCGGGCACACGGCTCAGGGTGGATCTGGAGAAACAGGAGATCAGCCTGCAGCCTGCCGGGGAGAAGGAGCAATTTGACATCAATCCTTACAAGAAAGCCTGTCTTCTCAACGGGTATGACGATATCGACTACCTGCTGAGCATCAGGGACAAGATCGGGGAGTTCGAAGCACAGAGGAATAAATAGGGTCCGCTCATGAGAATCACCATCATGGATACCACGCTCCGGGACGGGGAGCAGACTTCCGGTGTATCCTTTACCGCATCGGAAAAGCTGAACATTGCCCGGCTTCTGCTGGATGATCTGAATGTGGACCGGATCGAGGTGGCATCGGCCAGGGTCTCCGAGGGAGAATTCCGGGGTGCGAAACTGATATTTGACTGGGCCAGGATACACGGTCACCTGGACAGGGTGGAGGTGCTCGGATTCGTGGACGGGGACGTGTCCCTGAAATGGATCGCGAATGCCGGGGGCAGGGTGATCAACATGCTGATGAAAGGCTCCCTGAAACATTGCCGCAACCAGCTCCGGAAAACCCCCGAAGAACACATCGCGGATGCGCGCACCGTGATCCGGCACGCGGAAGAAATGGGGATCAGGGTGAATGTGTATTTCGAGGACTGGTCCAACGGGATGCGCAACTCACCGGAGTATGTGTACCAGGTCCTTGATGCCCTTATAGACGAACAGGTGGATCACTTCATGCTGCCTGATACCCTGGGGATCCTGAATCACAGGGAGACCTTCGATTTCTGCACGGACATGCGAACACGCTATCCGCAACTCAATTTCGATTTTCACGCCCACAATGATTATGACCTGGCCACCGCCAATGTATTTGCCGCCATCCAGGCAGGGATCAGCTGTATCCACACCACGGTGAACGGACTCGGCGAACGGGCCGGGAATGTGCCCATTTCAAGTGTGATCGGGCTGGTGAGGGACCATTTCAGGTATGAGATGTCGGTCCGGGAGGACAGGCTCTACAAAGTGAGCAAGCTTATTGAATCTTTCTCGGGTGTGAGGATCCCCCACAACAAACCGTTGATCGGGGAAAATGTATTTACCCAGACAAGCGGCATCCACGCCGACGGCGACCATAAGGATGACCTTTATTTCAATGACCTTCTTCCGGAGCGGTTCGGCAGGAAAAGGACCTATGCCCTGGGTAAAATGTCCGGCAGGGCCAGCATCATGAAAAACCTGGAAGAACTGGGGATCAAACTGGATCCGGATGAGATGAAACAGGTGACCGAACGGGTCATCGAACTGGGGGACAGGAAGGAGATCATCACCAAGGAGGACCTCCCCTATATCATTTCAGATGTGCTGAGGAGTAAACGGGCTGAAGAAAAGATCAGGATCAGGAATTTTTCCCTGTCCGTCGCCAACGGGCTCAGGTCGGTGGCCACGGTTGCCATCGAGATCGATTCCCAGGTTCATGAGGAGACTTCATCGGGGGACGGACAATATGATGCGTTCATGAAAGCCCTGTGGAAGATCTACGACCGGCTGAATAAAAGTCATCCGGTACTGACCGATTACGTGGTGACCATCCCGCCCGGGGGTAAGACCGATGCACTCGTGGAATGTATGATCACATGGAACCACGAAGGTCATGTGTTCAAGACCCGGGGACTGGATCCGGACCAGACGGTGGCAGCCATCAAGTGTACCACAAGGATGTTGAATATTATAGAGACTTTTGGACAATAGTTCCTTTTGTCCAAAAGTCTGTTAGAAAAGTTAGTGATGTTAGAGGTTAGTTAGAAATTATTTTTTCATGGATTATAAAATTGCGCTATTGCCGGGGGACGGGATCGGTCCCGAGATCGTAACACAGGCTGTGAAAGTGCTGAAAGCCGCAGGAAACAAATTTGGCCATCATTTTGAATTCTCAGAAGGCCTTGTGGGAGCGGCTGCCATCGATGCCAGGGGAAATGCATTTCCGGATGAGACCCTCCGGCTTTGCATGGATGCCGATGCGGTGCTCTTCGGGGCCATCGGTGATCCCAGGTTTGACAATGACCCGAAAGCAAAAGTCAGACCGGAACAGGGATTGCTGGCCATGCGCCGGGAACTGGGACTGTATGCCAATATCCGGCCGGTGACCACTTTCAGATCCCTGATCCACAAGTCCCCCCTCCGCCCCGATCTGGTGGAGGGAGCCGATTTTGTCGTGGTTCGGGAACTGACGGGGGGCATCTACTTCGGGGAACCCAGGGGCAGGTCGGAGGACCTGGAAAAAGCATATGACACCTCGGTGTACACCAGGGAGGAGGTCCGACGCATAGCCGATCTCGGTTTCGAATATGCGGCCCGGAGGGACAAACGGCTGACCGTGGTGGACAAAGCCAATGTGCTGGCTACCTCAAGGCTGTGGAGAGAGACCATCCAGGAAATGGAACCTTACCACCCGGAAATCGTGGTGGATTATATGTTCGTGGACAACGCTGCCATGCAGATCATCCAGTGGCCGAAGAAATTCGATGTACTGGTCACTGAAAACATGTTCGGGGACATTCTTTCAGACGAGGCCAGCGTGATCACAGGATCGCTCGGATTGCTGCCTTCGGCCTCCGTGGGGATCCACACTTCCGTATTCGAGCCCATCCATGGCTCCTATCCCCAGGCTGCCGGAAAGGATATCGCCAATCCGCTGGCCACCGTGCTGTCGGCTGCCATGCTCCTGGAAATATCGCTCAAACTCACCGAAGAAGCTGCGGCTGTGCGGGCCGTGGCAGCCCGGTCCATGGAAGAGGGGATCGTTACGGAGGATATTGCCACCGGGAAAGCTTTCAAAACTTCGGAAGTGGGTACCTGGCTGGCTGCAAATCTCTAGAATCCGGAATCGATCAACGACACCATTTTTCTGAAGAGTTCAGTATTCTCGTAGATGCCTGCAAAAAGGTCCGCACCGGGACCGAAGGCCAGTACGGGGACCAGCGATGCCGAATGGTTGGTCGTCGAAAAGGCAGGAACAATGGTCCCATAGTCCGTACCCGTCTGGTAATCCCCGGCGGCGGCAAGGGTAAAGCCACCTGTTTCGTGGTCCGCTGTGACAATGACCAGCGTATTCCCGTCCCCCTCCGCAAATTCAAGCAAACGCTTTACCGCATTCTCAAAGTCAATCATTTCCGAGATCAAATAATCGGCATTGTTCCCGTGACCCGCCCAGTCGATCTGGGAACCTTCCACCATCAGGAAAAAGCCGCTGTCACTCCGGGAGAGGAAATCTGTTGCGATCCCGGAGGCATCCTCCAGGAAGCCCCCCCTCCCCTCCAGCATGGCCGGCATCCTGTCCATGGCCAGCAGGAATCCGTATCGCCGCGCAGGATCCTGCGGTTCAATCTTCTGCAGTTTCGCAAAGTTCACCGTCACACCATGCTCCCTGAAAAGATCCCTGCCCGTGGTGTCAATGAAATATTTCAGTCCCCCGCCTGCAAAAAAATCAATTTCTGATTCAAGCAAATCCAGGGCAATCTCCCTCTGCATATACCGGTCGGACACATGGGCATAGAATCCCGCAGGGGTGGCATCGGTGATGGAGGAGGTGGAGATCACCCCCGTCTGATAACCTTGGGCGGAAGCAATTTCAACGATATTTTTCCGGGCGAGGGAGTCGGGTCCCACGCCCACCGCCGTATTGTATGTCTTCACGCCTGTTGAGATGGCTGTGGCTGCAGCGGAGGATTGGGTGACCGGATGTGTGGCGGAGGAAGTCCCCGCCAGACCGATGGATCTGAAACGGTCGAACACAGGCTCCCGGTCCAGATAGTAATACGGAACTGAAAGATGAGACACTCCCATCCCGTCCCCGATCATCAGGATGATGTTCACCGGCCGTCCGGGTAAAGAGTCCTGTCCCGTTACCGTTTCCGGCATGCAACCGGCAACCATGAGCATGATCAGGAATATGATTTGATTTCTGGTCATTCGATTCATCATTTGAGGTTCTGCCTATTTCATATATGGGTAATCTGGGGATCTCATACTGATCCATCTACAATAACCGCACCAGAATTAAATTGTTTTGTCGTGAATGGATCAGCGGCAGGTGGATGTGATCTCCCGGTCAATAAATTTTTCCCTGCCGGCTTCATTGTAAAAACTCTGGATAAATGCCACCATGTCCATTTTTTCCTCATCATTCAGGAATTCAAAATCAAGGACCAGCCGGTTGATCTCCTCCCTGCATGATTCCAGTTCACCGATCGCATTGAGGTAGCGCTCCCGGGATGTGCACCTGCCCAGGTAGTATCTTTCACGGACAGAATTGATCCCGAGGTTCTTTCCCGGGATCGCATAATGGGTGTTCACCAGTCCGGTATAATCGAAGTCATATGGTACCGGGATGAATCCTGACGGACCCGGGCCTGTCAGTGTAATGATCTTCAGGTTCTGTCTACCTGTCACCGAATAGTCACCGTTCCCGATCATATACTGGAACATGGCCAGCAGGTCCATGATATCCTGATTGACCGTGGCCATGGCCAGCCGGTCGGTCTTCACGGCCTCTCCCCCCAGGCGCCTGGCAAGCATTTCTTCTGGTTCGATCAGGAACGCCCAGTCCTCCGTAATCCTTCCCTTCCTTCCTGTATCCACCAGCCTCAGCCGGACCAGCCGGGTCCTGAAACTGTACGGAGATACGATCTCATAGATCCTGTACACCAGGTATTCCCTAAGTATATAGGCATCATACTGGGAGGAGTTCCTGCACCGTACCACCATCTTCATTCTTTTGACCCCTTCCAGCTCCGGGGTTTCGATCCCCGAATACCTGATATTGAGCCAGAATGGCGGCATCACGCAATTATCACGCCGGTAACTTCCCCGGGCCTTTACCCTGGCCGGATGGACCACACTGAACGTATCATTCACCTGGCAGGTCATCCGGACCGGTTGATACTTCTCATGCCTCCGGGTCCGCTGGAATTTCCGAATATCGAACTCCAGGGTCAGGTGCAGTGGCTCTGTATCCCTGAACAATCCTTCATATGCCTCAAGTGTATCCCTGAAAGAGGGGACCGTATCAGACTGTGCGACTCCTTTGAATGCGATGATTAAAAGACATCCAAACAGAACTGCGATCTTTCTCATGGGACATGCGTTTGGCGTAAATATATAACATTGCGGCCGAAGCAGATATCTCCATGTTGTATGAATTCTTCACGTAAGTTTGTTAAATTGTGCAGAAAAATGAAACAGCTCTTTTCACTCCTGATCATCATCATGATGCTATCCAACGCAAATTGCCAGAGGCCTGAAGATACCGAGGACTGGACCAGGGAACCGGTGGTGGTTACTCCCGCCGAAGGTACACAGCCCCCCTCCGATGCCATTCTCCTTTACGGAGGCGCGGAGGATATCGAGAAATGGGTTCAAATAGACGGCAGTCCACCGGCATGGGAAGCAGGCGACGTGCTTACGGTGGTCCCGGGTACGGCAGATATCCAGACCAGGCAACAATTCGGAGATTGTCAGCTCCATGTGGAATGGCGCACCCCCGAGGTGATCGAGGGCAGAGGACAGGGACGCGGCAACAGCGGGATCTATCTCATGGGGCTGTACGAAGTGCAGGTACTGGACTCCTACGAGAATGAGACATATTACAACGGACAGGCCGGGGCAATCTACAAGCAGCACATCCCGCTGGTCAATGCCTGCAGGCCTCCGGGAAAGTGGCAGACCTATGATATCTTTTTCACCGCACCCGAATTCGGGGAAGAGGGATCGCTGCTTTCACCGGCGTTCATTACGGTGGTCCACAACGTGGTGCTCATTCAGAACCACGTGGAATTGCTGGGCCCGACACTTTTCATCGGAAAACCCAGGTATGAGAAACATGCTGAAAAACTTCCGCTGATACTCCAGGAGCACTCCAACCCGGTTTCTTTCCGGAACATCTGGATCAGGGAACTTTAAAATGACACAAAACCAGGAAATGAAATGAACCGACCTGTCACACTTTTTACCCTCCAGTGGGCCGACCTCCCCCTGGAGACAGTCTGCAAAAAAGCAAAATCATTCGGTTACGACGGACTTGAACTGGGCTGCGCGGGAGATCATTTCGAAGTGATCCGTGCGGACCAAGCCTACTGCAGGGAAAAACTGGCCCTGCTGGAAAAACACGGTCTGAAGGTTTTTTCCATTTCCACCCACCTGGTGGGCCAGGCCGTGGCGGACCGGATCGACAACCGCCACAGGAGCATCCTTCCGGACCATGTGTGGAGTGACGGGGATCCGGAAGGGGTCCGGAAAAGGGCAGCCGAGGAGATCATCAGGACCGGCGAAGCAGCCGCCAGGCTCGGGATTTCCGTGGTGAACGGTTTTACCGGGAGTCCCATCTGGCACCTGCTTTACGGTTTTCCCCCGGTCCCGCCCGATGCCATCGAGGAAGGATTCAGGGAATTTGCATCCAGGTGGAGGCCCATCCTGGATGAATTCAGCAAGCTGGGTGTGCGGTATGCCCTGGAAGTGCATCCCACCGAGATCGCCTTCGATATTGCGTCTGCCCGGAGGGCGCTTGAAGCGCTGGACCACCATCCGGCCTTCGGTTTCAATTATGATCCCTCACACCTGGGCTACCAGGGAGTGGACTATGTCGCTTTTATCCATACCTTTGCCGACCGGATCTTCCATGTGCACATGAAGGATGTGGGATGGTCCGATGTTCCTGCCGAGGCGGGCGTTTTCGGGGGACATACAGCATTCGGCGCACCCGGGCGTTACTGGGATTTCAGATCACCGGGTCGGGGAAAAATCCGATTCGAGGAGATCATCCGCGCCCTCAACCGCATCGGTTATGCCGGTCCGCTCTCCGTGGAGTGGGAGGACAGCGGAATGGACCGGGAATATGGTGCAAAGGAGGCGTGCGAGTTCGTGAAAAAGATCGATTTCCCTCCTTCGGGGATCGGTTTTGATGCCGCTTTTGAGAAGTGATTCCTCAGGTATCCCTGCTCTGTTAAAAAAAGAATATCGCCTGCGATATAAAAAAATGTTCGTATATTTGTATCGCTAACGATATTATCGTGCATGATTTATACGAGGTATTTGTTTAGGCAGGCACAAGCAAATGAGAATCTTTACCTGACGAATAATTAGACGAATGGCAACAATTGATTCGGCACACGAAAAAAAAGAAACCTTCAAACAAAAGGTTCTGCGTAACATGTATCCAATCATCAGAAAAATGGGGAAAAGAGGTAAAAACGGCACTGTGTTGATTAATGGACAAAAAACATTGCCGGTTTCTTCATTTTATGACTTGCATGTGGTTTTAAACACCGGTGATACACTCGACTTCTCAAAACTTAAAGGGAAAAAGGTATTATTGGTAAATACAGCTTCCAACTGCGGATATACCGGTCAATATTCCGAGTTGCAGTCTTTGCATGAGCGTCTTGGGGATACACTTCATATAATTGCTTTTCCCGCTAATGACTTTGCGGGGCAGGAGGAAAGCGATGACAATGAAATTGCCCGGTTCTGCCAGTTAAATTATGGCGTGACCTTTCCAGTGGCATTAAAAGGCGTAGTAGCCAAAAATCCCGAACAGCAGCAGGTCTTCAAATGGCTGTCAGATAAGAACCTGAATGGCTGGAATGAGCATGAACCTGACTGGAATTTCAGCAAATACATCATCAACGAAGAAGGGATCTTAACTCATTATTTCGGTCCGTCCATCTCCCCATTGGAAGATGAATTATTAAACGCACTTAACTAATTGAATCAGATACCCGAAAGAGCATATGAACATGGCAGAAGAAAAATTAAAATTAGAGAATCAATTGTGTTTCCCGGTTTACGCTGCATCACGATTGATAACCAGGGTGTACCAGCCACTGCTAGCTAAATTAGGGATAACCTATCCTCAATATCTGGTCTTAATGGTATTATGGGAGAATGACAGTCTTCCGGTGAATGATATTGCCAGGAAGCTGATTCTCAACACCAACACCATTACCCCTTTGCTAAAGCGAATGGAACAGCAGGGCCTGATCAACAGAATCCGGTCAAAAAAGGATGAACGAATGGTTCTCGTTCAGCTAACCGGAAAAGGTGAAGGATTAAAAGTAAAAGCCCTGCAAATTCCTGAAGAATTGATAAAACGCTTATCAGACAGTGAACTAAAAACAGATGATCTGATCAAACTGAAAGAAAATCTCAGTTCAATTATCTCCCTGCTATCCATATAAAATCCGTTCACTTCAGGGAATGGAGGGTGTCAATGACACGAAGACCTTATTTTTTCCACACCATGAACAAGATCTTTGAAATCCAGATCATATTCATCCATGAACCGAATGGCGACCACACCACTCGGGAGAAACCAGATATAATTTCCTCCATAGCCCAACATATAGGTTACATTCAAATTACACCGGTTCACCCTGACATCTGTTGCCCAGAAAGAATGCCGGTATCGCTTGCCCCGGGAATCATTGCCGGTACTGTAGCCGGTCCATCCCGCACGGCCAAGCGCTTCGCGGCATTTTTCCCTGTGCAGCAGTTGTTGTCCTTTGTAATTTCCTTCCCGTGAAAACAACAGGGCTATTTTGGCTGCATGATCAAGGGTGGGCCATGCGCCGTACGCCAGTATGGGGAGTCCTTCCGAACCGTCTGGTTCCACGGTGCGCAGAAAGGTAAAGTCATCCGCTCCTAATGGTACCAGCACGTTTTCGTGAACCAGATCCCAATAAGAGAATCCCGCGCCTTCTTTTTCCTCTACATAATTCTGCAGGGCATAGGACAGCACAAAAAGGTTTGTAGAGGCATAATTGAATGATTCTCCGGGGCCGCCCGGGTAATCACCGAGATTCGCAATGTTTCGTATGGATTCTTCGGCAGTTCGTGCCTTGACGAGAATTTCATACAGATGCACGGCATCCTCGCCCCCTTCGGTACCCGTTACCATGTTCAGGGTGTGTGAAAATGTCACCCCCTGCCACGCAGGGTGGTCTGCCAGTGCCGGCACATGATCGGTGATCAGCGCATCAAATATCTCTTCACCATAGCGCCCGGCGAAATAGAACAAGGCGAGTGCCCCGGTCATGCTTTTGGTGACAGAATACACGGCGTGCCGCATTTCATCCGGATAAGGGTATGGTCCGTGACGGGTTTCGGGTGGATGCAGGTAAAGTTTTTCGTCCATTAATACGGCTCCCAGACTTGTCGGAGCACTGGTGTACAGCGATTTTCCAAAATAACCGGCAAGATCATGATCGGCGTCAATCGAAGACAATGGATACACAGGGAGCCTTTCCGATTTGAGACGGTTTCGTTTTTCGGTCACCGAGAGCGAGTCGGTGAATGTCCGGGATTGATATCGGGCAGGCAACATGACCCGGATATCACCTACCTGATGATCATTCAGATCTGCCGTCTCCTGGCTGCATTGTACGCAGACATTACTGACGGTATCCTCTTTGTAAACAAAAGTAGCCACGCAGTTCCTGACCTGACCGATATAGCTATCGGTTAAGGACAGGGGGAATGATGCCCGGTTCCAGGCGCCGTCTTCTGCTTCATACCAGATCTTCCCGGTTCCAACGATCACGTTCCAGGAGCTATTGGTTGAAAGACCGCTAACCAGGATTTCATTCCGGACGGCGATCAATTCTTCCCCGTTGCTGATAAAATCCAGGGTGATACCCGGAAAGATATTTTCCCCGGGATAATATGTTCTTTCAATAGGAAATATCAGTTCCGTATCTTCGAATGAGATGGCTCCGGAAAAATCGAGTGTAGCCGGTTGTGCCCAATCAGGTCTGGCGAAAAAGCTCATGTCGATGAGCGGGTAACTGCGCTCCCCAAGCAATTGCTCAACGGTCAGCTGAGTCCGGGGTTGGGTCAGTTGCGGACCCGCCCAGAGGACCGGTTCTTTTCGGCAGGAATTAACCAGC
>JAXGMU010000074.1:0-15991 GCA_040768485.1 Bacteroidales bacterium | reverse complement strand
CCCCCGATGAATGCTCCCCCGGAGGTGACGATGTCATAGGTAACGGCTGTTCCGGCATCGATGATCAGCACATTTTCCCCCGGGTGCAGCGTATTGGCCCCGACCGCTGCTGCAATCCTGTCATACCCCAGGGTATCGGGAGTCTGGTACCTGTTTTCAAGGGGGATGGGGGTGGTGTGGTTCAACTCGATGCAGCTGCTGAACAGGTTGATGAGGTAGTCGATGATCTCCCTGGAATGATTCACCACGGAAGAAACGATCACCCCCTTCAGGGTCGGGTACCTGGAGAGGAAATAGGCGATCTCCCTGCTGGTCACCTTTTCATACCCGGCACTTTCGATCACGCCGGTTCCCTCGCACACAGCGATCTTCCCGAAGGTATTTCCCAGATCAAGTACCAGGTTCATGAATGCGGTCCGTTGCTCATTTTCTCCAGGATCCCGATGGCTTCATTCACATTCTCCACACGGTCGACCCGCAGGCTCAGTTTATCCTGTTCCTCCCTCATGTGGAAGATCCCCGGGCTGGCCTGAATGTTCCTGATCACCTCCCCGAATTTTTCACTTTTGTAGAAGGGGGATTCAGGATTGCTTACAAAATACGTGATCAGCGTACTCTTTTTCAAAACAATTTTTTCAACACCATTCCGCTGGGCGATCCACCGGAGCCTGACCACATTCAGCAATTCTTCCGTGGGAGGGGGAAGCGGACCGAACCGGTCGCACAGCATACCACGGAAATCTTCCAGCTCGTTCTCCGTCCGGATGGAATCCAGCCTCCTGTATAGATCAACCCTTTCACTGATATGGGAAACATAGCTGTCCGGCAACAGGAGTTCCAGATCCGTATCCACGTGGCAGTCCGTATAGAACGTGGTTTTTTCGGCGGGACTTTCCCCCGAATCCTGGTAAAGGCCTTTGAATTCACCCTCCTTCAGCTCCATGATGGCCTCGTTCAGGATCTGGTTGTAGGTCTCAAAGCCGATATCTGCAATGAACCCGCTTTGTTCGGCGCCGAGCAGGTTCCCCGCGCCCCGGATGTCCAGATCCTGCAGCGCGATCTGAAAACCGCTTCCCAGTGCCGAAAACTCTTCCACTGCCTTCAGTCTCCTCGTTGCCTCCGCGGAAAGAAGGGTCACCGGAGGTGCAAACAGGTAACAGAAAGCCTTTTTATTGGAGCGTCCGACCCTTCCCCGGAGCTGGTGAAGATCGCTCAGTCCGAAGTGCTGCGCGTTGTTGATAATTATTGTATTCGCATTGGGAATGTCCAGGCCCGATTCGATGATCGTGGTGGCGATCAGCACATCGTACCCTCCCTGCATGAAGTCCAGCATCAGCGATTCGAGCTTTTTCCCTTCCATCTGCCCGTGTGCGACCACCGACCTGATCCCGGGCAGCAGCCTGTCCACGATCTCCTTGATCTTCATGATGTTCTGCACCCGGTTGTGGATAAAGAATACCTGTCCCCCGCGGCTCACCTCATACGCGATGGCTTCCCGGATGATCTCCTCGTTGAAGGTATGAAGTTCGGTGATGATGGGGTGCCGGTTGGGAGGCGGGGTGTTGATGACCGACAGATCCCTCGCGCCCATGAGGGAGAACTGGAGGGTCCTGGGGATGGGGGTTGCCGTCAGGGTCAGGGTGTCCACGTTCAGCTTCAGCTTCTTCAGCTTTTCCTTCACGCCCACCCCGAACTTCTGCTCCTCATCGATGATCAGCAGTCCCAGGTCTTTGAAAGCGACCTCCGGTCCCACCAGCTTGTGGGTCCCGATGATGATATCGATCCGCCCTTCCTTCAGCATGGAAATGATCCTTTTCTGATCGGCATAACTCCGGAACCGGCTGAGATAGTCCACACTGGCAGGGAAATCCTTCAGCCGGTCGCTGAATGTGTTGAAATGCTGAAAAGCCAGGATGGTGGTGGGCACCAGCACGGCCACCTGTTTGCTGTCGGCCACCGCCTTGAACGCCGCACGGATGGCCACTTCCGTTTTACCGAATCCCACATCCCCGCACACCAGCCGGTCCATGGGAAATCCGGCCTCCATGCCTGCTTTCACATCCGCCGTGGCTTTCAGCTGGTCGGGAGTGTCCTCGTATATGAAGGATGATTCCAGTTCCTGCTGCAGGTAGGTGTCCGGAGAAAAAGAGAACCCTTTCTGCTCCCTTCTGCCCGCGTAAAGCATGATCAGGTCCCTGGCAATGTCCTGCACCTTCTTTTTCGTATTGCTTTTCAGCTTCTGCCACGCCCCGCTCCCGAGCTTGTAGATCCTGGGAGGCTCTCCCTCCTTCCCCTTGTACCTGGAAATCCGGTGCATGGAATGGATGTTCACGTAGAGCACGTCCTTGTCCCTGTAAACCAGCTTGATGGCTTCCTGGGTACGGCCGTTCACATCAATCTTTTCCAGTCCCCCGAAAATCCCGATGCCATGATCCACATGGACCACGTAGTCGCCCGGATTCAATCCAACCAGTTCTTTCACCGACAGCGATTCCTTCCTGCTGAACCTGTCATGAAGCCTGAACCTGTGGTACCGCTCGAAGATCTGGTGGTCGGTGTAGAAAGCGACCTTCAGCCCGTGGTCGCTGAATCCCCCGTGAAGGGTCTCCGGGATGGTCCGGTACTGCAGTTCGGGATCGATCTCGTCAAAGATGGCCCGGAGCCTTTCGAACTGTTTCTCATTTTCTGAGAGCAGGTAACAGGTGTACCCGTCCGCACAGCGCTCTTTCAGGTGTGCGGCGAGGAGCTCGAAATTCTTCCGGAAGGCAGGCTGGGGAGAGGTCTCAAAGTTCCACACCTTCGCATCCCGTGCCGTTTCGGGATCTGCGAAGACCACCCTTCTGAACCGGTCCATCTGCCCGGCGATCTCTTCTCCGGATCTAAGGAATTTTGATTTGTCAATCGATCCCTCCGCTCCCGACCCGAGCTCGGTCTTTTCGAAGAGTGACTGCACCTGGCCGGCGATCAGTCCCGGGTGGTCCATCCACAGAACGGTGTTTGAGGGAATATATTCCAGAAAGGAGATCCGCTGCCGGTCCATTTCCTTTTCCCATTGAACGTTGGGAATGATGCTCACCTTTTTCAGGTTTTCCACCGAACGCTGGTTGTCGGTATCGAACAGGCGGATCGAATCCACCTCATTGCCGAAAAAATCGATGCGGCAGGGATGACTGGATGCATAGGAGAAGACATCCACGATCCCGCCCCTGATGGCATACTGTCCCGGCTCATATACAAAATCCACCAGACGGAAATGGCAGGATTGCAGGACCTCCTCCATGAAATCCCTGTCAATCTTTTCTCCCACCCTCACCTCCAGGGTGCTTTCCTCCAGGTGTTTTTTTGTCACCACCGTTTCCACCAGCGCCTCCGCATGGGACACGATGAAGCTGGCCGCGCGCTTTTCCGCCAGCCGCCTCATAGTCTGGGTCCGGGTAATGATGTTGGCTTCATCGGGCTGTCCGTACTGGACGGACCTTTTATAGGACGAAGGGAAGAAGAGGGTCCGGTCGGGAGTCCCCTCCAGGGTCACCAGGTCGGTATAGAAATAGGCTGCTTCCTCCCTGTCCTGGAGAATGATCAGGTGAGGGCCTTTCAGCTCGGACAGGCATGCATGGATCAGGGCTTCAGGGGACGAACCGGAAAGTCCCACGAGTGACTGGATCCGCGTCTTCCCGTCCCGTAACTCCCCTGCGATTCCCCGCACATGGGGATGGTCTCTGTACGGATTAGCGATCATGTTTTTCTGGTGCAAATATAAGGGCAATCGGCGGAACTTTTTCGCGGCCGCAACCTCCTGAAGGGTTTATGCGTCTTTTGAATGGAATCAATACGAAAAGACAATGAACCGGTATGCACATTACACAGCGATCACCCTGGCGGCACTGTTCCTTTTTCCAGCATGCGAGAAATCCGATCCTGCGGAAAAAGAGCCCAACCAGGTAGTGCTGCGGAAAAAAGCGGCCGAGATCGTGGAGGCCGACAGGCAGTTCACATTCGAGCTGTTCAGGGAGGTCTGCACACTGAGCGATGAGGAGAACATCATGGTCTCCCCCCTGAGTGTTTCCTATGCGCTGGGGATGACCTTCAACGGAGCGGCGGGGACCACCCGGGATGCGTTCTGCGATGTGCTGCATTTCGGGGATCTGACCAACCAGGAGGTGAACGAAAGCTACCAGGACCTGATGGACCAGCTGATCCACCTGGATGAGCTGGTGGAGTTCTCCATCGCAAACAGCATCTGGTACAGGCTTGGATACCAGGTTCTTGAGGAGTTTATTACGGCCAACCAGACCTATTTCGATGCGATGGTAAGCGAGCTTGATTTCTCCGACCCGCAGGCCAAAGAGACCATCAACGACTGGATCGAGGAAAAGACAAACGACAAGATCCGGGATATGCTGGATTACATCCCTTCCGATGCGGTGATGTACCTGGTCAATGCCATCTATTTCAATGCGAAATGGAGGTACGAATTCGATCCGGAAAGCACGCAGCAGGGGACCTTCTACAGGGAGAACGGATCCATCGGGCAGGCCGATTTCATGAAGGTGAACGGGGCATTCAATTACACGGTAAGTGACGATTTCTCTGCGGTGGAGCTACCTTACGGCGACAGCACTTTCAGCATGGTGGTGATGTTGCCGGCAGCGGGAAAAACGGCAGGGGAGCTGGTTGAAGAGATGGACCTGGAGCAGTGGGACAGCTGGTTCGGGACATCGTGGATGGAAAACATCCAGGTGGAGCTGCCCAAATTCAAATACGGATTCAAAAAACTGCTGAACGATCCCCTGATCAACCTTGGACTGGGAGTGGCTTTCTCGGGAGGTGCCGACTTTTCGGGGATCACACCAGGCGGCGGCATTTATATTTCCCGGGTGATCCATCAGACCTTTATCGATGTGCAGGAAGAAGGGACCGAGGCAGCGGCGGCCACAATCGTGGAGATGAGGGAGGTGTCCATGCCGACGCCGCTCATTTTCAGGGCGGACAGGCCCTTTATATACCTGATCAAGGAAAACTCAACGGGCGCAATCCTTTTTATCGGAAAAGTGGGAATGCCCGCATACGGGGATTCCTGACAGGCTGGTGCACGGGCTGAAAAAACAATCCGTCGACCGAATCCGGTTCAGGGAAAATTATCCTATTTTTAGAGGTCTCAAATGACGCGCGGTCTCAAATCACCGGGTTTCGCATGAAAATTCTGATTGCAACAGACTCCTTCAAGGACTGCCTGACGGCAAGGGAGGTGGCCCTGGCACTGAAAATAGGTTTTCTGAGGGGAAGCCCCGGTCACACCGTTGAGATCCTGCCCCTGGCCGACGGCGGGGAGGGTACGGTGGACGCCTTGATGGATGCCACGGGGGGACGAAGGATCCCGATGAGGGTGATGGATCCGCTGATGCGGGAAACGGATGCTTTTTTCGGGATCACGGGGGACGGAAGGACGGCTGTCATCGAAATGGCTGCTGCTTCGGGCCTGGAGAAACTGGCTTCCCCGGAGCGGAATCCCTGGATCACCTCCACATACGGTACCGGACAGCTCATCGCAGCTGCCATTGACCGTGGTTGCGGACGTATCCTGATGGGGATCGGCGGAAGTGCGACCAACGATTGCGGCGCGGGAATGGCAGAGGCCCTCGGGGTGAGGTTCCTGGACAGTGCAGGAGAACCTGCGGGAAAGGGAGGAGGTGCACTGGGCAGGGTGGAGCAGATCGATTTGACCGGTCTGCATCCCGGGGTGGGAAGCACGGAGATCCTTGTGGCCTGCGATGTGGCCAATCCCCTTACAGGTCCGGAGGGAGCCTCTGCGGTGTACGGTCCCCAGAAAGGAGCCGACAGGCAGATGGTCCGGAAACTGGATGCCGGCCTGCGGCATTTTGCAGGGAAGATCCGGGAGCAGACGGGCAGGGAGATCGAACATGTTCCGGGAGCCGGGGCTGCCGGGGGACTGGGCGCGGGGCTGATCGCTTTTTTAGACGCAAAGCTGGAGAAGGGATTTGACCTGGTGGCCGGTATGGTCGGGCTGGAAGAAAAGATCCGCAGGGCCGATCTGGTGATCACAGGGGAAGGAAAAATAGACAGACAAACCCGGTTCGGGAAGGTCCCCTTCGGCGTGGCCAGGCTCGCTGCCGGAGCCCACAAACCGGTGATCGCGGTGACAGGCAGCATGGAATCCGGTTCAGAGGGACTATACACGGAAGGGATCACCGCTGTTTTTCCCGTGATCGAGCGCCCGATGACACTGGAACAGGCACTGCGTCATGCCCGCGAGATGGTGGAACGTACCGGGGAAAGGATTGCCAGGACACTCAGCATCCGGTGCTGACCGGACTTCAGGGCTGGTCGGCCTTCACGACCTTCACGTTTTCCCCGATGTGGATCTTCTTCAGTTTGTCCGTTTCAATGGTACTCAGCCTGCCGAAGATATTCACGGCACTTGCCGCAACCGGTTTTTCATCCGTACTGGCGGGAGTGGGACCGAAAAAGATGCAAAATGCGGGAAGTTTGGGCCAGTAGGCCAGGTCGCCCACAGTTACCTCTGCAGAAGCATCTGGCTCAAGCGACGGGTCCACCGGGACGGGGAAATAGATTTCCTCTCCCCAGGTGTTCACGTTCTGCTGAACGGGCAGCATCTGGTAGATCGCTCTGCCGGTGGGAGTATCGTAGAGCTCGGCTTCGACTTCATAGGTCGCAAAACGGATAATAATTTTCATCATCGTATGAGATAAATCCGGTTGATTGCTATTTTTATCCCTGAATTTACGAAATATTAAACAAAACGGCATGTTCGTTTTCAAATTCGGGGGTGCATCGGTAAAAAGTGCAGAGGCGGTGAGGAACATCGTCGAGATCCTGGGGAAATACCCTGGCGATGAGATCCTGGTGGTGGTCTCGGCCATGGGAAAAACCACCAATGCGCTGGAACGGGTCATCGACCATTTCAGCAGCGGGGACCGGCAGGGATGGACAAAGGAATTCGAAGCGCTGAAAACATCTCATTTCCGGATCCTGGAGGGTTTGTTCGATGAGAAGGAGCATCCCGCTTTCAGCGAGATCGGGGAGCTTTTCGGAGAACTTTCCGAACTGCTTTCAGAAGAACCCACACTCAATTATAATTACGATTACGACCGGATCATCTGTTACGGCGAGCTTATCTCCTCCCGGATCATCGGTCATTATCTGAACCACGCAGGATTGAAGACCCGCTGGATGGATATCCGCCGCTCGCTCAAATCGGACAACAACTGGCGCGAAGCGAGGGTGGACTGGGAGCTTTCCACCCGGCTGGTCAGGGAGCATTTCAGGTTTGAGGAGGGAACCCGGATCCTTATCACGCAGGGTTTTATTGCCTCCACCATCAACAACCAGTCCTCTTCCCTGGGAAGGGAGGGATCGGACTACACCGCCGCGCTGCTTGCCCACATGCTGAATGCCGAAAGCGTGACCATCTGGAAAGATGTACCCGGGGTGCTCAACGCGGATCCCAAATATTTTGACGATACGGTGCTGATCGAGAGGCTCTCTTACCTGGATGCCATTGAACTGGCTTATTTCGGCACCGGGGTGATCCATCCCAAAACAATCAAACCCCTGCAGAACAAGAACATCAACCTGCACGTGAAATCCTTCATCAACCATGAGGCCCCGGGGACGCTCATCGGGAATGTGGTGTATGACAAACTCACCCCTTCTTTCATCTTCAAAATGGACCAGGTGCTGATCCGCACTTCTCCCCGTGATTTCTCCTTTATCTCGGAGGACAACCTGGAGGAGATCTTCAGGATCCTCCACACCCACGGGATGCGCATCAATTTGATGCAGAATTCGGCGGTAAGCTTTCTGATGATCGTGAACAACGACAAAAGAAAAGTCCGCCTCGTGGTGGATGCCCTGGAGGAGAATTACAGGGTGGCCTACCAGACAGGCCTGGAGCTGGTCACCATCCGTTATTTCGACCAGTCCACCATCGACCGTGTCATGATCAACAAGGAACTGATCCTGGAGCAGCGGGGAGTCCAGAATATTCAGCTTCTGGTCAGGGACCTGGGTTGATAACTTAAGTTGTTGCAAGTTTTCACTTTCCTTACTTTTGAAGTGCATCCTGTGTCCGGAACGCGGGCGGGCAATGCACCACAACAAACAGAATAATCACCTGCATGACGAGAATGGGCACCCGCCTGCTCCTGCTGACCACGTTCATCATCCTGACCTGCTCCGAGGGCCGGGCCCAGGAGGAGATCCGCAACCGGTTCACCATCACGGACGAGCAGTTTGCCATCTGGAACGGAAGGGAATATGTCCCCCTCTTCATCAAGGGGATCAATCTGGGGATATCCGTCCCGGGGACCCAGCCCGGAAATCTGGCAGCCACCCGGGAGGATTACAGGCGGTGGTTCCGGTTGATCCGGGAGGCAGGATACAACACCATCCGGATCTATACCCTTCACTATCCCAGGTTCTACCAGGAGCTGGAACTTTTCAACCTGGAAAATCCTTCGGAACCCCTGCTGGTGATGCAGGGGATCTGGCTGGAGGAACAGGAGCCTTATGCAGATCTTTTCGGCATGACCCCCGCGTTCAGCCGGGAGATCAGGGAGGTGGTCAGCGCGGTGCACGGGGATATCACCATCCCGGAGCGTCCCGGTAAAGCTTCAGGCACATTTTCGGCGGACATCTCCCGGTGGGTGGCCGGGTACCTGATAGGCAGGGAGGTGTTCCCGGATGAGGTGGCCCTGACCAATGCGGGACATCCCGGGGAAACAGGTTACAGCGGGGCATACTTCAGATTACCCGGAGGGAGTGACCCGGCGGAAGTCTGGGTGGCGCAGCGGCTGGACAGCCTGATGATGTTCGAGAAGAGAGGATACGGATCTGTCAGGCCGGTGGGATTTTCCTCGTGGCCCACCCTGGATCCCCTCACCCATCCCACCGAACAGGTGCTGTCCGACAGCAACGAGGACGATGAGAAGATCGATCTTTCAGGGCTTACCGGGACGGACTCCTCGGCAGGTTTTTTTATCAGTTACCATGCCTATCCCTATTATCCCGATTTCATCGTGCAGGATCCCCTGTATGCCGTGGAAGCAGATTGGGCCGGACCCAATTCGTACCTGGGATATCTGAAGGACCTGAAACGGCACTATGAAGGGATCCCCCTGCTGATCGCCGAATTCGGCGTTCCCTCAAGCTGGGGCAGCGGGCACCTGTCCCCTTCGGGAATGCATCACGGGGGACTCTCCGAGGAGGACCAGGGAAAATTTGCCATCCGGATGCTTGACAACATCCGGGAAGCAGGATGTGCCGGTGGCATCCAGTTCTCGCTCATGGATGAATGGTTCAAGCAGACCTGGATCACAAATCCTTATTCGGACAGGCAATACAGGCATTTATGGCACAACATCACCTCTCCCGAGGAGAATTTCGGTATCCTGAGCTTCGTGCCGCCTCCCTTTCCGTACACCGAATCGGCCTCCTTCCCGGGAAAGGCTGTTTCAGGGATCAGGGTGGCTTCGGATTATACCTTTTTCAGGATACGGATGTATATGGAGCCCGGACGGCATGCCGGCGACACCCTGTGGATCGCGCTTGACACCTATGAAAAGGGGCTGGGTGAGTCGGTCCTCCCCAACGGGGTCTCCATCGGAGACAGCGAGGATACGCTCCGTGCGGAATTCGCACTCGGCATTCCGCTTTCGGGAAAACGGGCAAACCTGTATGTGATCCCTTCCTATGATGTGTACGGGATCAGACGGCTCGTCCGCCTGGATACGGTTACATCCCTCAAAAGCGATGACGGGGCCTGGAACCTGGTCCGGTGGAAGACCAATTATTTATACAACCTGACCCAGTACATCGGGGAACTGCACGTCTCGGGAGAGGAAGACCCCTACCATTTTCTGAATGCGGTAACCCTGTTCAGGGACAGCCTGGAGGTGCGGATCCCGTGGACCCTGATCAACTTCACAGCCCCGAACATCAGGCGGGTGATGCATTATCTTTCCCGTGACGATGGGGATGGAGTGGTGATCTTGCAGCAGGATTCACTTTCAGACGGGATCGCCCTTACCCTTTCCCTCGGGGATGAGATCTTCCGGGGGGAAAGATATGCGTGGGATTTCTGGGATAATGAAAAAATCCTGGCCGATCCGCCCATCGAACGAAGGAAAGCCTCCTACCATTATCTGAAGCAAAAATTGCCGCTTTTCAATTCGGCACCTGTGGGTTTTGCGGACACCTTCGGCGTATGGCCATCCGGTCACCTTGTAAAAGGCGCGGAAGAGGGACTGATGGCCAATGATTTTGACATCGACGGGAACAGGATGACATCGGTGCTGGCAGGGGGCAACGGAACTGCACACGGTGATCTCTTCCTGCATCCCGACGGTGGATTCAGCTACAATCCCGATCCGGGTTTCAGCGGGGAGGATTTTTTCATGTATTATCTGGATGACGGGTATTCCTTTTCCTCCCTTGTGCCGGTGACCATCCGGGTTGGTTTTCCGGTGGCAATTGGTGCGACGGGTTCAACGGATTCGGGCGATCGTTTTGAGATCTGGCCAAATCCCGGCAGGGGAGTGTTCCATATCAGGGCCAGGGTACCTTTCGGCGAGGCGCAGTTAGTGGTGACGGATCTTTTGGGAAGAGAAATCGAGGTCCTCCGGCTGGTGAAGACTGAAAGCATCCTTCACCTGGAGCATGTGCAGCCGGGACTCTATATTTTAAGGATCGGGGAGGACCAGGCATATGAAGTTCATCAGATCATTGTTCATAATTAAATAGGCCGGGATAATAATTCCGTTAATTTTGTCCTTGAATATCCAGAAGTCCCATGAAGATACTTGTGTGTGAGGATAATCCGATGACCCTGAGGACCATCGAGTACACCCTGAAGAAGGAGGGGCACGAGGTGATCGTGGCCGTGGATGGTGAACAGGCGATCCGGATGCTGAATGAAAAAGAGATCGACCTGGTAATCTCGGATATCAACATGCCTTATACGAAGGGTCTTGAGCTGATAAGGTACGTGAACAAAAGCCTGAATGCGAAGATCCCCGTGATCATCATTTCCATTATCAACCTGGAGGAAACAAAACAGCATGCGATGGAACTGGGAGCGTTCGGTTATCTGACCAAGCCCTTTGATCCCGGAACGCTGCTTAAACTCGTTCAATCAGCTGCTGAAAAGAAATGAAGCCGACCCATCCAGTAACCGCCTGCTTCCTGGCATGCTTTATCTGCTTTACCGGCATCCTGGTGGCGCAGGAGGGCGGTCAGCCTTTGCCGACCCCCGGACAGCAATTTGACCTGATGCGGGAGCTTGCCGGGGCGGAGAAGTATGAAGCGGCAAAAAAGATCGGCTACAGCCTGCACGAAGCGTATCCAAAGGACCATGACATCGCGCTGTACCTGGCCAGGATCCACGGATGGCAGGGGGAATTCGATTCGGCCCATGCCATGGTGAACCTGGTCCTGGCGGATGATCCCCTTCATCAGGAAGCGCATGCCGTGAGGGTCGATCTGGCATACTGGGAAAATGACTGGGCGAACATGGCGGTGTATGCACAGGAGGCCCTGAGGGTCATGCCCGATTCGGCTGTGTACAGGGAAAAGCTCGCGCTGGCACGGTACAACCTCTCCACCGGTCAGGACCGTCCGGAGGTTTTTGTCTCCTATCTGTATGATCATTTCAGCAGACCATATACGCGGAACTGGCACATGATTTCAGCAGGGGCAAGGATCCCTTTCCGGGCGGGTACCCTCATTCCGCATGTCAACGGAGGTTTCCTGGCCGGCGCTGATCCGCCCGCCGACTACCAGCTGAACCTGGATGCGTACCTCCTCCTGGGCCGTTTGAATTACCTCCTTGCCGGGTATGGAATTTCTCCCGGGCAGGGAGCCATGTATCTTCCCAACCACCGGGCTGCCCTGGAGCTGTGGCAGGTGCTTCCGGCAGGATTCGGCCTCTCGGCCGGGGCCCGGTATTTCTACTGGGACCGTCACTTTACCTTTTTGACCTTCTCGGGTGAGAAATATGCGGGGAACTGGTGGTTCTCCCTGCGCAATTATTTATTCTTCAAGGATTACGGGGTATCGGGATCCTATTACGCAACGGCAAGAAGGTACTTTTCGGACCGGTACAATTACCTCACGGCCACCCTGGGGTACGGGACCGCTCCGGATGAACCCCTGCTGGTGGCTTCCGATCTGGACAGACTGAGTGCCGTTTCCTTCAGACTGGGCTTCTCCCGGCAGATAAGGTTCAACCTGAGGCTGGAGGCCTCGGCGGGTTATGCATACGAGGAACATGCCGACCGGGAATACCGCCACCGGGTGCAGATGAATGCAGGACTTTTTATCAGGCTCGGGGAATGAGAAAAGCGGGCAGATATATCCTGATCATATTTTGCTACTGGTTATTCGTGGCCAGCTCGTTTGCGCTGGTGCGTGAATGGTCCTTTCCCCCGGGCCGGGCTATGGCAGGTCCGGCATTCCGCTCAACACAGGAGGATACCGTTGTGACGGCAGAAAACGAGCCGCCGGCGGATGAATACTTCCTGGTCCGGTATGCCAGAAGCATGGTGAACAGGTTCCATAAATCACCCCTGTTTGTGACGATCCTGTACGTGGTGATCCTCTATTCCATCGTCACCCTCATCACCCTGCTGATCATTATTCTTCTTAACCGGAAACGGATGAGCAGGGAGGCGGAGCAGCGGGAATATCTGAAGGAGGAGTACCAGCAGCGGATCATGAATTACCTGTTTGATGAAAGCAGCAGGGACCGGTCCGTCAGCGAACTGCTGGAGATCGCCTCCAGCCGGTACGACCGCCAGATCCTGATCGACCAGATGATCGATTTGAGCATCAATCTGAAAGGACAGATCAAGAACCTGGTCAGGGACCTCTACCTGATCCTCGGGCTCAAGCAGGATTCGCTGAACAAGGCATACAGCCGCAAATGGCATGAGAACGTGAAGGGCTTCAGGGAACTGGCCTACATGAATATCAGGGAGGCCAATAACAGGATCCTGGAAAGCCTGAACTCGGGGAACGAGATCCTCAGGATGGAGGCACAGATCGCTCTGGTGAGGCTTTCCGACGACAATCCCTACCACTTTCTGGATTACATGAAAAGGCCGCTTTCCAAATGGGAGCAGATCACCCTGCACGAGCTCCTGATCCAGCATAATCTGAAAGTGCCTGAATTCAGGCAGTGGTTCAGATCAGAAAACCTGTCGGTCGTGATTTTCGCGCTGGAAATGGTCGCATGGTTCAGGCAGACAGGAGCCGGGGAGGGGGTCATCAAGCTGCTCCAGCACGAAGATGAGGAGGTGAGGTACACTGCCATCAGGGTTTGCGGCGAACTGGATCTGAAGTATGGATTGCCGGTGCTGAAGAATATTTATCCCGGGGAGACCTACCGGAACAAGCTGGAGATCCTGCGTACATTCGCGAAGATACCAAACGCAAGTTACCTCGACTTTTTAAAATCCGTGCTGGATACCGAGGAGGATGTCCAGCTGCAGATCCAGGCCACCAAGGCCATGGAAAACACGGATGAACCGGGAATCTCCATGCTGATCAAACTCATGAAGTCTAAATCGGAATATAAAAACTACCAGATCATTATCAGGCACGTACTGGATGGTCGGATCTACTGATATGGAACAGGCTGTTGACATACTGAAATTTCTGGTCCTTCATGCGATATTCATTATCACCGCGCTGATCTTCAGCACCTATCTCATGCTGACCATCTTTTCTGCCGTCTCCCTGCGCAAATACCTGCGCAAGAACAGTTACGTGGATTACAACTCAATCATCTCCTCCCCGCTTGCCCCGTCACTGTCGGTGATCGCCCCTGCCTACAACGAAAGCCAGACCATCGTTGACAACATCCGGACACTGCTATCCCTTTATTATAATAACTATGAGGTGGTCGTGGTAAACGACGGGAGCTCGGACGATTCACTGGAAAAGATCATGGAAGCCTATGAACTGGAGAAGGTGAATTACTATTTCGATTACAGGCTACCCTGCAAGCGGATCCGCGCGGTGTACAAGTCACGCAACAGGTCTTTTAAAAAGCTGACCGTGATCGACAAGGTGAACGGGGGCAAGGCCGATTCCCTGAATGCGGGCCTCAATGTCTGTAAAAATGATCTGGTGGTGAGCATCGACGCGGATTCGATCATGGAGCCGGATGCCCTTCTGAAACTGGTAAAACCCTTCCTGGAGGCAAAGGAAAAAAGGGTGATCGGAGCAGGGGGGGTGATCCGCATCGCCAATTCCTGCGAGATATCCGGCGGACACATCCAGAAGATCCATCTTCCCAAAAAATTCCTCCCCAGGGCACAGGTGATGGAATACACCCGGGCCTTTCTGATGGGGAGGATGGCCTGGAGCGAGCTGGACGGACTCCTGCTCATTTCAGGCGCCCTGGGCATGTTCGACCGGGAGATCGTCATCAAGGCAGGGGGGTACCGGACCGATACGGTGGGAGAGGATATGGAACTGGTGGTGCGGATCAGGCGTTACATGGCGGATCACAACGAAGCCTATGATGTGGTCTACATCCCGGATCCGTTGTGCTGGACGGAAGTGCCCTCGTCCCTGAAGGTGCTGGCAAGGCAGCGCAGCAGGTGGACCCGGGGCACGCTGGAGACCCTGATCACACACAGGAAGCTTTTCCTGAACAGGAAATACAAGAAACTGGGCATGCTGGGCTATCCATACTGGCTGATCTTTGAATACCTGGCGCCCATCATCGAATTCCTGGGGATCCTCTGGTTCCTCTTCCTGGTCATCACCGGAAGGCTGAACTGGCCTTTTTTCCTGCTGCTGCTTGGATTCGTCTATTTCTTCGCCGTCTCCCTTTCCATCTGGTCTGTTCTCTTCGAGGAAATCACATTCCACAAGTACGAAAAACGGAGGGATGTGCTGAAACTGATCGGCATGGCCTTCCTGGAGCCCATCTTTTACCACCCCGTGGTGATGCTGATGATCATCAAGGGGAACCTGGACAAGCTGCTGAACAGGAACACCTGGGGCACCATGGAACGGAAAGGGTTCAAGGCACACTGATCCCGTCAGACTTTCAATACCTCACCTTCCGCCCTCCGGCCGGCCCCGTCCACCGTTACCAGCCGGTACGTTTCGCCGTTGACCTGGTCGCGGAATGTAAAGGGTTCCCGGGTGGTCTGCGGTTTGTGGGGCAAGGTACCCACCAGTTCCCCGTCCCTCCACACTTCATAATGCAGCAGGGGGGCGTCGGAAGCATAGGCGGTGTCCCAAGCGAGTTCCACCTGTTCCCCCGGAATGATCCTGAAATTACGGGGAGGGGTGAGATCCTCTTTCGGCAGCTGGAAATAGTTGGTCATTCCCTCTTTCACATGGCCGGTCCGCTCCTCCATTTCCAGCCGCTGCTGTTCATCCAGTCCGTCCGGCCCGATCTGGGCCGCATAATAGTTCTGTACCAGCTGGCAGAGCAGGTGGTCCTCCGAGATCTGGCCGATGCCGATGATGGCGGTGTGGATCCCCGGGGTGGTCAGTGCGTACTCCACCAGGGGTTTGCTGGGAAGCTCCTCGCTGCCCACGGTCCGCACCACATCGCCGGGTGCGCGGGACCAGCGGACTTCCTTGGTGTACATGGCCCCGTCGGCAAACACCTTCATGGCAATGATCCCCATCTTTTTGGCCCTGGCCACCGGGATCACATTGTACTGATGGTTCAGATACCGCTTGTCATTGGGATTGATGGCCACCAGCATTCCGTCCAGGACCCCGTACTGATCCCGCTGGATCATTTCCATCATGGCCGGAGAGTTGAGGTGGCCCGAAAAGCCGATATGCCTGATCAGCTGTTCATTATCCGGATTCATCCCGGTGATGTTGGTGCCGTCCCTGAAATCCCTCAGTGCCGCAAGCGCCCCGAAATTTGCGTCCGGATCCAGGGGTGTGTCCAGTCCCCTGTACAGCACATCCACCT
>JAXGMU010000073.1:0-16272 GCA_040768485.1 Bacteroidales bacterium | reverse complement strand
ACTGCCGAGACCGCATTGATCACGGCAATTTCATCCGCGGCCGAACAGCTGTTCGCATCGGTGACTGTCAGCATATAATTCCCGTACTCCTCAACGGTAACCACCTCCCCGTCCAATACATGACCCGATGGGTCTTCCCAGCGGTAAAAAAAATCAGGGGTTCCGCCGGTTACGACCACCTCCTCCCCCAGGATTACCGCTTCACCGGTATGATTCCGGATGTCGGGACCTGCATCCACTTCCAGGAGCCTTGGCTGTGAGAGGGAGACATTGATGTTGATCTCCTGTCCCCCCGCCACGACAAAACAGAAGACCAGCGCCAGTGATGGAATGAATTTCAAAGCAGTCTGTCTTAAATGGTTGGAGGGTGGTTTCATCTGCATGACCGGATCGGATATAATTGAACTACATAAAGAAGAGAGGTTGTCTCAAAAGGTCGTTATCGTATCTTTTTAAGAGTCAGGCATACCCCTGAGGAAGCCTACAAATACTTGTTTTTACAAGGGTTTTCAGCGACGATGGGGTATACCTGACCAATGAAAGACAAACCTTTTGAGACTGCCTCTCTTATTTCTGAGTTTTAACGGATCATCACCTTGCCCAGCTGGACATGGTTCCCGGTGCTGACCTTCACCACGTAGACGCCCTGCGGCAGCCTTGTGGTATAGTAGGAATCCACGTTTTCGGAGACCACTTTCTGACCCACCAGGTTGAAAACCTCCACGGATGCCATGTCATATCCCTTGCTTCTCACAACCAGCAAGTTATCATATGAATAGATGTCCGCCAGAGTCGGGTTCTTCATCTCCTCCACCGATACACCGCTGATCTTGAATGTGCCTGTGGCAAATGCGCCCCCCGCATAGGAGGCATCAATGGCCTGCACACCCCATGTATAATCGCCCGGTTCCAGTCCTCTCAGTTTGACAAAGGTGTTCAGACAGGCATTCCCCATCTTCATGATCTTCCTCTGCCCGTCGTTGTCTCCTCCCACGAAAGAAGCCGGTGCAATCAGGTAATTGCCTGCACCGTCCTGCAGGAAGTACTCGTAGCTCAAAGCAGCGGCGGGGGTCAGGTCATCCGTTGCAGCGTCCCATGAGAGTTCCACGTTCGCGTCGGTCACTTCGGCAGCAAGATTGCCGGGTGCAGCCGGCGGTGCATTGGTCGTGCCGGTGTTTGTATTGAAATAGACCGCCGCGGTCCTTCCCACTTCTTCGGGATCGGCATACCACATCGCATCCCAGGAGTGTCCCGATACCAGGTAATCATACAGGCCGTCCCCGTTCCAGTCGCTGAAAAGAAGCACGGTCTCGGAGGCTCCGGGGACACGTCCCACTTCCGTGAAATTGCCCGCACCATCGCCGTGGTAGAGGTATCCGGCCTGGGTGTTGACCGTGGGGGGATTCCAGCCGGTCATGACCAGGTCATAATGCCCGTCGAGGTTCCAGTCGATGGCGCCCGTTCCCACGCCACTGCTCCCGAGCGGACGCAGGTCAGGCTGGAATGCCGTCTGGGCCTTATCCGTGAAGGTCCCGTCCTTGGCATTCAGATAGACATGGGTCACGCATTTCCATTCGTCTTCCCCGGCCCCGGGTTCGCCTGTCCCCGCTCCACCTTCTCCGTTGAGGACCAAATCGATCCAGCCGTCGCTGTTGTAATCGGCAAAATCAACACCTCCGTTGGCCTTCATCCTGATGGAGCCTGCCGGATTGTTCTCCGTAATGCCCAGATAGGCACGGTAGAAATTCCCCGGTTCCTCGTTATAATTGATAAAGACATCGGCGAGTACCCTGGCATTGTCCGCCGCACTCTTATCCTCATTGTCCACGTTGGCGCACATGAAGAAGTCCATGAACCCATCGTTGTTGTAGTCAATAACTTCCACATAACCAAGTCCGAAGAAGAGTCCGTCGAATACATCCGCGTTGGTTTTTTCGAAGGTATTGTCGCCATTGTTGATCATCACGCATGAATTATCGGCCGCATTGCTGATGCAGACATAATCCATCCAGCCGTCGTTGTTGAAATCACCAAAGGCGGCCGCATGGGTACGCTCCGGAATGGGCCAGTCAAGCAGGGTAAAGGTACCGTCCCCGTTGTTTTTGTAAACACCGCCATGATAATTATCAAAGCTATGCTCCGTACCCAACAGGTCCACATACCCGTCGCCGTCAATATCGGCCCAGTCCAGGTTAGCCCTCTCAATCACCGCCAGGTCGGTCCCCACACTGTCATACTCCCCTGTCCCGTCATTGTAAAAGAGCATCTGGTTCCACCTAGTCTCCTCCCCACCGGGATTCTTCCGTCCCGTGATGTAGATATCCATGTCGCCGTCATTGTCCACGTCAACGACAGCACCTCCTCCCCATGCCTGTCCATACTCTGTGTGGACTTCATGGGTCTGGGAATACGCCCCGAATCCGATCAGGGCCAACACAATCATGTAAAAGGTTCTTTTCATAACATTTGGTTTTTAGTGAATAATGATAGAACTGAAAATATTTATTGTTTAAAAAATGGTGCCTGCTGCTCCTGCACTCCGGGTCCGGTCCCCCGGTTTATTTCCGGCCAGCCGTTCTTCCATGCAATCCGTTCGATAAACAGGGGCCGCCGGGTGGCTCCGTTGGGAAGCAACGGATTCGATTTTACAATCCCGTGATAGATGAACCAGTCATCGCCCCTGTCATCGGCTACGATCTGGGCATTGTGGCCCGGACCGGCCACATGGTCATTGCTTTTGATGATCACCCCGTCGATGTTGTCCACCATCGGAGCCCACCACATGTCGTTGTAGTTCATCAGGTCAGATCCGTTTTTTGTGAGATAGGGACCTTCCAGATTTTGGCTTCTCCCCGCGACCACCCGGTAGGTGCTCGAGGCCCCATCACAGCATGATCCGGTGGAGAGGAAAATGTAATAGAAGCCTTCCCGTTTATGGATATAGACTCCCTCAAAGGAGTTGCCGGCCACCTGGAACTTCTCGCCGGTGATCCGCATTCCGTCTGAACTGAGGCGGATCCCGTAAATGCCCCCTCCCAGGCTTCCCCAGAACAGGTGGTTCTCACCTCCCTCGCTGAACAGGTAAGGATCGATGGAATTGATCACACCCGTGCTCCTGGTATCCAGCAGCATTCCCCTGTCCGTGAAAGGGCCTTCCGGATTTTCCGCAAGGGCCAGTCCGATCCCCGGATTCTCATCACCCCAGGTTGAATTTGAATAATAGAGATAATAGAGACCGTTCAGGCGATGGATGCTGGGCGCCCAGATGTAGCCTGGTTTCCAGTCGGGTTTGACGGCAAATGCCTGGCCCACATATTCCCAGTTGACCAGGTCCCTGGACTTGACGATGGGTGTCACCCGGTGTCCCCCGGGCCAGGTGTTCTCTGTCCCGTATGCATAGAACCATCCGTCCTCCGCCCTGATGATCGTCGGGTCGGCCAGATCAGGTTCAAAAACCGGATTGGAATAGGTGGTCAGCGTCGATTCACCCGCCACGGCAAACGTGCTGTCCCCGTTGTTCAGCAGAACGGCACTCCCTCCCTCGCCTGTGATCAGGACATCCGGGAGACCATTGCCGTTGATGTCCCCCACGGCAATATCGGCATGCTGCACCTGAAGTCCCAGGTCGATGATGTGTCCCTGTGCACCGGTCCGGGAAGCAGGAAACACCAGCAGAATAGCGATCAGTGTGTATATCAGATTTATCTTCATCTTCTGCCCGTTGATTGAATGAGTATTTTCCGGGAATGCTGCTCACCCGTGGTCCCTGTCATCCGGACCAGATAGAGACCGGCTTTCAGACCGGACAGGTCCAGGAAGATGCGGCTGCCCTTCGAAACGGATGACACCATCCCTCTTCCGGATGCGCCCAGGATCTCGACCCTGTCCTCCTTCGCAAGCCCGTCAATAATCAGGTGGCTTGTAGCCGGGTTCGGATACACCATGATTCCACGATCTGCCGTATCGCCGGCCGAGGTCAGCCGGGATGCCAGGAATTCAGTGATGGCGGTTTTCAGCATGCCGATGGCATCCTCCACCTCCTGCCGGGTGGCGGAAGGATTCCCGTACACCTGTTCGGCCCGGGTGATGGCCATCTTCAGATCGAATTTCGCTCCGGGGAGATAACCGGCCACATCGGCCGTGTCGTGGATGACAGTGGCGGAATCGATCAGGGCACCCAGGGTTTCGAAATCCACCACGACCACTTTGGCCAGGAAATCCGCAATGGCCTCATACAGGGCGTTGATCCCGGCATCCACCTGCTGCAGGGAAGGATTCGAGGTTCTGAGCGCCACGCCCGCTTCGATGGACAGTGCCAGTTCCAGTTTTGCCTCCGGGGGGTACAACCCGTTTTCATATCCTGACTGGGAAACATCATAGACCCGGATGGCCGAATCGATCGCATTTTCCAGCAGGGAGAAATCAATGCTGATCCTTTGTCCGAGGAAATCCCCGATGGCCTCCCCGAGGCGTAACGCTTCACCGTCCACCACCGCCTGCATGGGTTCTATTTCATCCACCCCGGTGATGTCTCCGGCCTCCGACACAACCGATTCCGCGTGACTGACGGCTGCAAGCAGGGTATCCAGTGCGGATCCCGGGTATTCCCCGTGCCTCTCCCCCGCCGCCACCGTATCGGTGATGGCGACCGCTTCCCGGATGACGGCCTCAAGGGCCGAGACATCGACCCCTGTACGCGACCCGTTAAACTCCTCGAGGGCTGCCAGGAGCGGGAATTCGATCTCCTCCCGGGTCACGGACATGGAATCGATCAGGGGTTCCACCCTGTCGATGGTATCCTGCAGTTTTTCCATGGCACCCGGCGGGTACTGGCCTACTCCCGTACCCTCATCCGCATTCTGCACAAGATCTTCTGCCTGCCTGACCAGGTCACGGAGCAGGGCTGTGTCCTTCACGGCGAAGACCACTTCGGCCGGAAAGGCTGAACCGGCATAGGCTGCATCCACGGTCTGCACGCTCCATGCATACTTTCCTTCGGGCAAATCTCGGATCATCCAGGTCCGGTTGAGGCATGCATTCCCCATTCCCGAGACCATTCTCCTTCCGTTGTTTTCCGGACCCGTTTCAGCACCGGGATGGATGATCCAGCGATCATTGGTGATGTCTTTCAGGTAAAAATGGTAAGTGAGTGCATCTGCCGGGGTTTCCGGATCAGATCCCTGTTCCCAGGCAAATGTCACCGAATCGGTACCGGCTTCCGTCTGAAGGTTCACCGGAGGTTCGGGCCGGGTATTTGAATGTTCCGTATCATTGAGGTAGATCAGGGCCACCTGTCTGCCATAGTCACCGCTGTACCCGGTGAGCAGCAAATCGATCCTGCAGTCCCTGTTCAGGTCCGCCACCTCGATGGAACTCTCCGATACCCCCGGGATGAGATCGCTTTCCGGGCTCCGCGAAAAAGTGCCGGTCCCGTCGTTAAGAAACAGGCACGTGGCCTGTCTGTTCTCGGTATTGCTCCAGCCGGTGAGGATGATATCAAAATCCCCGTCATTGTCCCAGTCCGCAAACCGGCTGCCGTCGCCCACGCTGATCTGCCTGTAATTGCCGAACTCCTGTTTACGGGTGAACACGCCGTCTCCCTGGTTGATGTACAGCCGGTAGATGTCATAAGAGCCCCCGTCCCCGTAAGCATCCCCGTCACCGTTCAGCAGCAGGTCCAGGGTGCCGTTGTGATCCACGTCGGCCCAGGAGGCCGATCCAAATCCCTTCTGGATCAGGTTCAGGTCCGTTTCCGTAAAGATCCCCTTCCCGTCGTTCCGGAAGATCTTCGAATACCTCCTCGCCGCAGCCACATCCCAGCCGGTGACAAACAGGTCCCTGTCTCCGTCGTTGTCGTCGTCCACCACCGTCACATCCGGATCGAGCCAGTCCCTCTCCTCAAACTGCCCTGATCTCACAAATGTCCCGTCCCCTCCGTTGTTCATATAAAGGTGGCAGGCACCCGGTCCCGAACCGAACATGTAATAATCCAGCCAGCCGTCGTTGTTCAGATCGGCCCATCCCACCGAAGTGGCCAGAGGATATGCCGGCTGTCCGGTCATCAAAAACCTGCCCTGGCCATCGTTCTCACCGATGCCGGCGATCCCGTCGCCGGCATTGTTACAGAACAACAGGTCCAGTTGGCCGTCCCCGTTCAGGTCTCCCAGATCCAGGGAGCCGAACTCAGGTTGTCCGTATAGCGCATTGAACACCATTGTCATGAATAACATACACAGCTCCAGCTTCCTCTTTCCCATCATCCGCCTCTGGTTAAGCACATATCTGGTCAGTTAACCACATACCTGGTCAGTTAAGCACAAACCTGGGTGTTGTCCACCCGGTGTTGGCTTCGATCACGGCCGCCGGCCATCCGTTTTCATCCCAGTCGATCTGATGCAGGATCAATGGCCTGCGTTCATCTCCCGAGTTAAGCTCGGGTTTGTTGATATCTGTTGCCCCGAACATGATCCAGTGCTTTCCGTCCCTGTCGGTGAACACCCCCCCGACGTGGCCGGGCGATTTCAGATCATCTCCTTCCCTGATCAGAAGTGTTCCCGCGTTGTTGACCAGATCGTTCCCCTCCTTGTCCAGGTAAGGGCCCTCGATGCCGGTCGCTCTCCCCATGTACACCTCTGAGGTCACTTCATTCCCGACAGTCCCGAAGCAGTAAAAATCGTTCCCGCTCATGCGGAAGATGAAGATCCCCGTGTATTCGGTCCCCGCGATCCTGAACGCGTCCCCATTCAGCAAGGGCTTCATATTACGCCTGATATCCAGTTCGATCCCATATACCCCCTGTTCCGTTTCGAAGAAGAGGTAAAAGTCAAGACCCGATTGAATGAAGAAAGGTTCACGCACATACTGATAGCCGAGTGAATCGGCGTCAAACAACTTGCCGTAGTCCACATAGGGCCCCTGGGGAGCCTTTGAATAGGCCACCCCGATGCCTGCATTGCCCAGGGAATAGAAAAGATAGTAGGTTCCCAGGGTCTTTGAGAATTCCACCCCCACGGAAGTGATCTTTCCCTCTCCCCACTCCGGAGCGGACGCAAATGCCTCGCCGTTGAAATTCCAGCTCATCAGATCGCCGGACCGGAGCACAGGGACCAGGTAGTTCAGTCCTTCCGACCATTCCTTCTCCTGCCCGAAGGCATAGAACTGGGTGGCTCCCCTGAAAACACTCGGTCTGCCGAGGTCCGGTTCCCAGACGGGATTGCGGAAGCTGGTCTCGTTGGGCAGCTGGCTTCCTTCCCAGATCACCGTATCGATTCCGTCCCCCTGGATGTCCGTGCAGGACAAGCATCCGAAGACCATCAGGGTTACCAGTGCAGTGAATATGAAGTTTTTCATCTCGTATTTTTTTTCGATGGGTATCATGGCATTCATCTGATCAGAATCCGGGGTTCTGGGTCAGTCCCGGGTAGAGGGAAAGCTCCCTGTTGGGAATGGGGAACAGGTGGCTGATCCCCATCTTGTAGTTGGCAAATTCGGCATCCCGGGAGCTGGCCAGCATGTTGACCTGCGTCTGGTCATGCAGGATCCCCCACCTGTCCAGGTCGTACCAACGGGTGCTTTCTCCGCAAAGTTCCACCAGCCGCTCGTGCATGATCTGGTCGTGCAGGGATCCGTAATCGGCAAAAAACGCAGGATCCAGGTCATCCATTCCCACCCTTCTTCTCACCTTGTTGATGTACTCCACCGCCAGGGACCTGTCCCCGTTCAGCTCATTGAGCACTTCGGCATACATCAGGTAGACATCCGCAAGCCTCAGGACCCTGAAATTGATCCCCGAGCTGTAATCCTCCGACGTATGGGTGTCCACCCGTGTATATTTCCTCCAGTAACAGGGCTGGGTGAGGGTATAATCCTCCGTGGCCATCCACTCATCCCAGGTCTTTCCGTAAAGCAGTTCGGTATCGCCGGGCTTCTCGTAAAAGAGCGTCACCGCCAGCCGCGGGTCCTCCTGTCCGTCGGCCGTGGTCTCCGTCCGGAACGCATCCAGCAGCCATTCCCTGGGATAGGCATCCGCCCAGGCACCGCCATCCACCACGAGCCCGAAGAATTTGGGCCTGTGTGCCCCCAGTTCCTTTCCGTTGTAAAGGCCCTCGGCGAACTGCACTTCGAAAAGGGATTCCGGATTGTTCTCGTAATCCATGGTGAAATTGTCCTTGTATACCGGTACCAGGCTGTAGAGGTTCATGGCAAATATCTCTTCGATCTTGGTCCTGGCCAGCGTCCAGTATTCCTGTGCTTTGGCGGGATCGTTGACCCCAGGCCGCTTGTAGTAACCCGCCAGCTGCATGGCGAGCCTGGCAACCATTCCCTTTGCACCTCCCCGGGTCACCCGGCCCAGGTCCTCCCCGCTCCAGCTGTCCGGCAGTAACCCTTCGGCTGTCTGAAAATCGCTCAGGGCCTGTTCGTAGATCTCCAGCTGGTCGACCACCTCGCCGTTCTCGGTGGAGGAGACCATCAGGGGTCCACGCCCGAAGGAGCCGCCCAGGAACCAGAAATCGACCCCCCGGATAAAATACGCCTGTCCCACGATCCGGTCGGCCGCCTCCCGGTCCTCAAAAAGGTCATAGCCGGTCAGCTCCATGTTGTCGATCACCTGGTTGGCATAGAAGATCTGGCGGAAGATGGCCTGCCAGGGCCAGATGATCCCCTCGGCGTTGTTGTCGTTGTAACTGATGATATTGAAGTTGGAATAGGCCTGGAAATAAGGATTGGGGCTTTCACTCCAGCCTTCATCGCTCCGGGAGATCATCAGCACGTGAAACCAGCGGCTGAAGAAGCCGGGGATCCTGAACACCGAATAGGCGGCATTCAGACCCAGGTCAAAATCCTTCTCCTTTCTCCAGTAGGTGTCCGAAGATTCCCTGTTGGGATCTTTCAAATCCAGGAAATCCTCCGAGCAGCAGGGCATCAGGAGCATGATCCCCGCGCAGATGATTATCAGCAGATGCTTTTTCATATCGATGGCGTTTTTTTTCTGGTTCATTAAAAGGAAAGCTGGAGTCCCGCCAGGAAGGTGCGGACCGGGGGATAGGCCCCCAGGTCGCATCCCTGCACGAACACGTCGGCCGCCCTTACCTCCGGGTCGTAGCCCTTGTACCGGGTGAAGGTGAGCAGGTTCTGCCCGCTCACGTACACCCTGAGCCGGTCCATGAACTTTGTGCGGGCCAGTAGCTGTTCGCTCAGGCTGTAGCCGATCTGCAGGTTCTTCAGCCTCAGGAAGGAACCGTCCTCCAGCCACCTGTCCGACTGCGCCTTTGCATTGTCGGTGGTCCCGAAATAGGGTCGTGGCGTATCCGGGGAGGGATTGTCCCAGGTCCACGGATCGATGTCCCCCGGAATGTTGTTGGGCGAATCCATGCTTTCGATCCCCAGCCGCAGCCCGTTGAAGATCTCGTTTCCGTAAACTCCCAGCCAGAACATGGTCAGGTCGAATCCCCTGTATTCGGCCGTCAGGTTCAGGCCGAACTCAAAATCGGGGAAGGGGCTCCCCAGCCACTGCCGGTCATCCAGGTCAATTTTCCCGTCCTCGTTAAAATCAACATAACGGATATCCCCCGGTTTGGCATTGGGCTGCACCAGCACGGTCTCATATGCATCCGAATCCTCATCGTACACAACGGTGGTATGCTCGAACACCTCATCCATGGACTGGAAGATGCCGTCCGTTTCGATCAGGAAGAAATCGGCGATGGACCTGCCTTCCTCGGTCCTGTTCACCTGGTTGTACCACCCTTCCCTGTATCCCTCGGATGCCCCCAGTCTGAGCACCGTGTTCTCGATGGTGGTCCAGTTGGTGTTCACATTGTATTTAAAATCGCCCATCTGGTCCCGCCACCCGAGGGTGACCTCGAACCCCCTGTTCCGCATCTCCCCGTAATTGGTCCACTCATTGGCATCCCCCAGGTACTGGTCCACCCCGACCCCCGTGGCCATGGCCAGGGGAAGGGTGACAAGCAGGTCGGTGGATTTGGAATTGAACCATTCGACGGTCCCGTACATTTTGTTGCGCCACAGTCCGAAATCGGCCCCGATGTTCAGGGTGGTCTTGGTCTCCCATCCCAGGTTCGGGTTGACCCGGTTGCTCTGGAGCCCTCCCTCCCGGACCGTCTGGTCGGCTCCCAGCACGGCGTAGAATCCTTCATAGGGACCGCTGTAGTTGATGGTCGCCTGGTAATCGTAATTCCCCAGGGCCTGCATATCGCCCAGCTTTCCGTAACTGATCCTGAACTTCAGATCGCTGAGGACCTCTTTAACAGGCTCCATGAAGCTTTCGTTCCCCACCCGCCATCCGAATGAGGCGGAAGGGAACGTTCCCCAGCGGTTGGCCGGACCGAACTTGGATGAGCCGTCCCTGCGGATGTTGAACTGAAACAGATACCGGTTGTCGAAATTATAGTCCACCCGTCCCAGGTACGAGATCATGGAATTGGCCTGTTCGCTGCCCCACATGTTGTTCTGCACGCTGGCCAGATCGATCTGCCAGAGTCCCTCCACCAGCTGGTCGTACCCTTCGGCGGAGAGGTATTTGTAATTGTTCTTCTGTGCGGTGTACCCCAGCAGGGCCGTGAGCTGGTGCCGGTCCACCGTCAGATCATAGGTCAGGGTATGTTCCATCAGAAGGCCCAGCCTTTCATCGCTGTTCTGCCAGAGCTTGTCGTCCCAGCGGGTCTCCACCGAAAGATACCTCTTGGTGGCCCCCAGATCGATGCTCTTCCGCCTTGAATACCAGAAATCCAGTCCGAAATTGGCCTTGTAGGTCAGTCCCCTGATGATCTCCCAGATCCCGTAAACATTTCCCACCAGGCGGTTGGCCGAGGTGCGGTCGTCGATGGACTCCTGCTGTGCCACCGGGTTGGTGCTGTAGGTGGGGTATTTCACCGATCCGTAGCCGTACCCGCCCCGCCCGCTGATCTCATCGGGATCGTACACCGGGATCACCGGCGGCATGCTGAGGGCATTGGAGAACGAGCTGGCCCCCGTATTGGTCAGCTTCCGCTCCGTATGGCTGTAGGTCAGGTTCTCCCCGAAGGTGATGGGACCCTGTTTGCCCTCGGTGTTCACCCGGAAGGCATACCGGTCGTACCAGGGACCTTCCAGCACCCCGTCCTGGGTCAGGTACCCAGCACCCACCATATAATTGCTGTTGGCCCCGCCGCCCGAGACGGAGAAATTGTAATCCTGGATGTTCCCCCGCTCAAAGATCGCCTTCTGCCAGTCGGTGTTGGGGATCTCCTGTCCGATCTCGGGCCTCCCCATCCATTCGGATCCGCCGTTGAGAAAACTGAGCTGGTTGTAATAGAGGTACTCCAGGGTCTCCATCATCTCAATTTTCCTGGCCAGCTCCTCCATCCCGTAAGTGGCCGAGAAGTCCACCCTGGCGGGACCTTCAGAACCCTTCCGGGTGGTGATGATGATCACCCCGTTGGCGCCCCTCGCTCCGTAGATCGCAGCCGCGGAAGCATCTTTGAGTACCTGGATGGACTCAATATCGTTTACATTCAAGTGATTTGCGTCGTTCAGGATCAGTCCGTCGATCACATACAAAGGACCCACCGTGGAAAAGGAGCCCACCCCGCGGATCCTGACCTGGCCCATGCTTCCGGGATCCCCGGAACTGAAAACCGAGATCCCCGCGGCCTGACCCTGGATCGCATCACCCACGCCCGTCACGGTCACCTTGTTCATCTCATCCACATCCACCACCGACACCGCACCGGTCAGGTCCCTTTTCTTCTGGATCCCGTAACCGGTGACCACCACCTCCTCCAGCTTCTGCACATCGGGGACGAGCTCGACGCTGAGGATCCCCTGATCGGTCACCTGGATCCGCTGCGGAATGTAGCCCACATAGGAAATAACCAGTGCTCCTCCCTGCTCGGGCAAGGTGATGGAAAATTTGCCGTCCAGATCGGTGATCACACCCGAGGTCGTTCCTTCGATGACCACATTGGCGCCGATGAGGGCTTCCCCTGTGAAGGCGTCGGTAACCGTACCCGAAATCATCCTGTCCTGCTGGCTTTCGCTGTCCTTCGGAGTGATCACGATGAAATTGTCATCCAGGATCCTGTAATCCAGTCCGGACGACTCCAGCATCCGGTCCATGATATACCCGATGGTCTGGTCTTCAATGTCCAGCGTCACCGGTTCCTCCAGTCCGGCATACTGGTCACTGAAGAAAAACGCATAACCGCTGCTTTTCTCAATCTCGCGGAACACGTCCCTCAGGCGCATGTTCTCTACCCGGACATCCAGCAGCCGGGGCTGCGAGAGCAGATATCCAGGGAACAGGAGGACCCCCAGGAGACAGCACAGGTAAATTCGTTTCATAATAATAGATTTAGTATGGGTTGGTTTTGGATGATGAAAAGTCCTTGTTCAGATAGAGCCTCACCGTCTTCTCCCTGATCTGGTAGTCCACCGGGGATGTCAGTTTCAGTGCTTCCAGGACCTGGCCCAGGGGGAAATCCAGGATGGTCCCGGAATAGGAATAAGTTTTCAGATGGTCGTCCTCGAAAACAAAGTTGACATCGTATTTTCTCGCCAGTTTTTTGGTCAGGCTTTCCAGGTCCTCGCCTTCAATATGCATGATGCCCGTCTGCCAGGAAACGGCCTCCTGCACATCCACATTCGAGATCACTTCGATGGTGTGAGCGGAAGTGGTTACCGGGGCTTCTTTCTTTTCGGGCACATCCTCTTTCCGCGGAACGATCCGGGCTTCCTTCAGGTTCTTCTGGTAGCTCAGCGTCTGATGGGGCCTGATATAAATGGGCGACCTTTCCGATTCCGCCTCAATGCGGATCTCCCCCTCGAGCAGGGTGGTCTCGATCCTTTCATCGTCCGGATAGGATTTCACATTGAACCGGGTGCCCGTCACATGGATGTCCAGGTGGGATGTGTGCACGATGAACGGATGCCTGTCCTTTTCAATGGTAAAGAGCCCCTCCCCTTCCAGAAAAGCATCCCTCGTCCCCGACCCGGCGTCCGGTCTGTAGGTGAGGTGACTCCCGGCATTGAGCCAGACACTGGACCCGTCCGGGAGGATGACCGAAGATTTCCCGCCGAAGGGGACACGCACCTCGAATGCGGTCGGCCCGCTGTCTGCCGGAGTGCGCCTGCCGACCAGGAAAGCCGAAACCGCAGTGGCCAGCAGCAGCAGGAATGCAGCGGCATACCTGCGGAACAGGATCACCCGCCGTATCTTTGCTTTACCGGGACCGCTCTCTTTAGCGGGGTGGTTCTCTTCTGCGGGGTCGTTCTCTGCTGCGGGACTGTTTCTATCCTCAAAGGTACGCTCCCGGAACCTCCCGAATGCAGCCTCAGTGTCTATGGAATCATCGTACCGGGTTCCGAGTTCCACGTACAATTTCTTCAGGAAGGCAAATTCCTTCTCATTTTCAACAGAATCATTCAGCCAGCTGTGCAGAAGGTCTTTCTCTTCCCGGGATGCATCTCCTGACAGGTACCTGAAGATTACAGATTCAATATTGGTCCGATCCATCATAGCCATAGGTGTACGTATTAATGATGGCGGATGAAAAGGGCGAATCCCTAAAGGAGGGTGAAAAAAATTTTCATTCAGCCGGAAACCAGTGCGGTCCTCAGCTTCTTTAATGCACTGGTAATGTGATACTCAACCGTCTTAACCGAAACATCCAGCTTTGCCGCGATTTCCGCATGGGACAGGAATTCGCGCCTGCTCATCAGGAAAATTTCCCTTGTTTTCTCAGGAAGTCCGGCCACAGTATTTTCGATAACTGCCTGGACCTCTTTCAGATCCAGCGAGTCAAACGAAAAATCCGATGCATGCTTCAACATGATCTCGGATTCCCTGATTTTCATCTCCATTTCCCTGCGGTAAGATTCTTTCAGCCGGAGCTTCCTGATGTGTTCGATGCAACGGTGGTGGGCGGAGGTGAACAGGTAGCCGGAAAGGGAGGAGGTGATCCGGATCCTGCCCCTGTTCTTCCAGAGGTATAGGAATACTTCCTGGACAAGATCTTCAGCGGTATCGGAGTCCTCCAGGGTGTGGGACAGGTACAGGCAGAGTCTTTTATAATAGAGGTCGAATAAATGCCTGAACCCTTCCCGGTCACCCTCCCTGATCCTGTTCAGCAATGTTTTTTCATCGAACCCCATACAGCAAATATACATCTTCGCGGGATTCCTCCGGGTATGGGGAATATGTTTGATTACACCGCCCCGGGGGTGGTCCCGTTCACCTGTCTGATGACAGCGATCTCCTCCTCGCTGAACGGGGTTCCGTCTTTTCTGAAGATGTCCGTGAACCATATGTCGGGTTCCCCTCCCCCGGGCATGGGGGTGCTCCATTTATAAATGGTGTTCGTCTTTCCGGAGACAAGTCCCCAGTTGATCGCCCCGACGTTCTCTTCCCTGAGCATGGGCAGCACATTGGTGAACCTGCTGTTGAAGTGCCTGGCCATGTATTCGGTACAGATCATGGGACGTCCGTGGGTCTTCAGTAATTTGAGCCAGGTGCGGTGCACTTCCGGGTCCAGGTAATTGTGATAGGTGATGATGTCCGAATGCTGTGCCTGGAACATGTTGAGGGAATCCAGATCAAGGTTATAAATCCCGCTTGTCAGCGGCTGTCCGGGCTGCGCTTCCCGTGCCCACCTGAACACATTCTTCAGAAGCGGAAGCGATGCCGTACCATGATAGGAGTTGCCGGGCTCGTTGTAGAGATCCCAGATACACACGCGCCTGTCCGTCCCGAAGGTGTTCAGCATATCCTTCACATAGGTTTCCAGCCACGGGAACAGCGTCACCGTGTCCTCCCTCAGATCGCAGCTGGGATCCTGGACCCACCCCGAATTATGGACCCCCGTTACCGGCTCCGGCTGTTTTCCCGGCCGGGCAACCGGGTTCCAGCAATCATCGAAAAAAACGAACACGGTCCCCATCCCGTGCTTTTCTGCGATGGACAGGTACTGACCGACCCGGCCTTTGAATCCTTCCGGATCCTGTTTCCAGGCATAACTGTGCAGGTAAACCCTCATGATGTTGAATCCCAGATCCTCCGCCCATCCCAGCTCCCTGTCGATGGTCTCCGGATCGAACGTCTCTTCCTGCCACATCTCCAGCTGGTTCACGGCGGTGCTCGGCTGAAAATTGCATCCGCTCACCCATCCCGTTTCCTCATACCAGGACCAGGCCTTCGCTGTGGTCCAGCGCTCCTGTCCCGCTCCGGGATCCCCGGATGTACACCCCCTGACCAGGGTAAGTATGAAAAGCGCCGGCAGGGCACACTTCAGAATGGTACGGATTGTCTGTCTCATGTTGCTTCAGTTTTGATGTTCGTGTGGGGCTTCAGATGCAGACCTGCCGGCTGTCCGCCTGGCAAGGAGGATCCCCGCAAACCAGAGCGCCGTTCCGGCCACCAGCAGGTACAAAAACAGGTCCCGCCCGATGTTTCCCGCTGCATACAGGACACTCACCGCGAAGATCATTACAAGTCCCGATACAGCCAGGCTGCGGAGGATGGTCACCGTATTCATGATCGATTGATTTTACGCTGATAATACATGCTGAACAACAGATAGAGCGCAACCGCCATAAACCATCCCGGCAGTCCGAGGAAGAATACCTGCACCCCGGAATAGAGATTCAGCACCAGGCAGAAACCGAGGGTGAGGATCCAGGCGATGGTCGGCGGAAGGTAAAACCTGATGTTCTTCCTTTCGGCAAAGAACGGAACCATGCCCAGGGGCTTCATCAGGTAATGATCCGCAAAGATGACCGCCCCCATGGGCATCAGGATGAGACCGTACAAGGCGGCCAGATCCAGGAACCGCATGGAAAGTCCGGGGAAGATGGCGATGAAACTGGCCACTCCACCGGCCACGAGGGTGACCCTGTACCTGGACCACCTGCTGTTAACCGACTGGAAAGCCAGGCCCGACCGGTAGATGATGGGATTGGCGGTGGTCCAGCCGGAGATCAGCACCAGCAACACCCCTGCAAACCCCATGGTACTGCTTGCCATGGGACCCGGCGTGACGGTCGTGTTGGACGGATCGGCCTGAAGCTGAACGGCATACAGCATGCCGGCACAGATCCATGCGATGTAGTGCCCGAGGAACATCCCCGAAACGGAGGCAAATCCGTAAGAGGCTTTTTTTGCATAACGGAAAATGGTCAGGTCCCCCATCCCGATATGCCATGCCATGTTGCCAAACCAGCTGAAAAACAGGATATGCCAGAAGGTGAATTTCACAAATCCCGGCTGGTTGTGACCTT
>JAXGMU010000072.1:0-16668 GCA_040768485.1 Bacteroidales bacterium | reverse complement strand
AGATCATACCGTCCACCACAAAATCATCGCTGGTTGAATATCCCTGATCGTCCAGTACGGTGATCTGCAACGGACTGAAGGGAGTTTCATCAAAGCCGGCAAAGACAATAAGGGTCGGTTCCTGGGCCCCCAGGTTAACACATGGAAGCATCAGTACCGAAAAAACAATACCAAATAATTGTAAATGTTTTCTCATCATAGTCAGTTTTTAGTTAATACAAAAGATTGTTATCAAATTTATTTTCTGTTCCGGGATTATACAGTTTCTGTTTTTTGAATAGATGTAACTATTTTATGATTCTGACATTTCTTTTGTCATGGTTGCGTCTGAAGACAAGTTATAAGGGTTTGATCGATCCGGTTGACGTAATCTCCGAGGTCAAAAATCCTTTCTCTTGAATACCAGTTTACAAATTGTCCGTGGGCACTGGCGTAAATACTTTCCCGGGCGTCCATAGCAGCACTCAGGGACTTTTTAAGATGCTGCTGCCTTTCAGTCCCGGGTGCACTCATATATGCTATACAGTAATTAAAGAGTGATTCATTCAGGTACATCATGAATTCTGAAGGGATTCTGAGGTTGTCGTTAAAGAATGACCTTGACTTTTCGTCCAGCAGATTATATATTGAATCAGCTTGTCGAGTTACGTCACTGAACCGGATATATGATTCCTTGGTTCCCTGGATGATAGCTTCTATCTGGGTTTCTTTGCCGTTATCCTCCGGTACGATCCTGAAGGTCCGGTTGGGGACCTGTTCCGAATCATAGTCTTTCAGGGGATTCAGGTCGGTCTTTTCGAAAAAGCATTCTGACAATTGCCGGATAGCCTGTTTATACCGGAGATCATGAAAAATATACTGGCGTTCAAAACCCTCCATATCGCTTTTTTTCTGATTCCAATAGGCGTAGAAGAAATCCCTGTAAAGTCCGGCAATTGAATGGGCATGCTGTTCCCCATAGTAATTGCTGCAAAAATCGATCAGAAATCCATCGGAATCAAATTTCTCCCAGTTCCATAATAATGAAGCATTAGCGGAGAGTGTCATCAAATGCTCCCTTATGTTTCCGGCGTTCATGACGGAATAGAAAATAGGAGCCTCAGTCCTGGAATCCACGAACCTGTAATTCCTTTCCATTTTCCAGGGTCCCTCGGCCTGGGCCAGATGCGACCCTGTTGATGTAAATTGTAAATTCATATAATAACCCAACTTGGCATTCGCTGGCAGAGAAATAGACCTGATATCGTCATTGGGATAATGATCTCTTCGTGCCGCAACGAAATTCCAGATCAGGTTCTCCTCTTCAGGCGGTTTCAGCAATCCCGCTGCCAGGAGATCTGATAATTCGTTGTAAAATATCATTCTGGCAGTGGGAGCATTATTCTGCGTTTCCTCCTTTAAGATCTTCATTTGTATCCTCACCATCATATTGATTACTTCTGCTCTTTCCTCCATTCTTTCAGGCGCATCCGGGAAGGTCTCCCAGAACGGTATATCCCTGTCCCCCCTGAAATTGACCACCCATATAGGGTCTATTCCACTCTGTACCACGCTTCTGACATTATACCTCCAGAATTCTTCGAGTTCGTCCTGGTTGGCAAGCAGGAGCTTCGGAGAAGGCATCTTTCGATGATCCTCCCAATAATCATCCCAATTGCTGTAGGGAGAGTTTAAAGCCGAAACATGGTGGTAGGTGATCTTCAACCCGAACTGATGGATCAGTTTCGTGTAATCTGAAATTGCATACGGTTCGCTGTAGTCCGATGAACTGCCTGTTTCGACGGTATTCAGCTTCAAACGAAGCATTGTCTCGAGCCAGACCCTGCTGTTTTCCTTGGATTCCCTTCTCCAGGGGGTGAACATGTCCGTATCGTTGGGAAACCAAGCCCTGTATTTCACATAGGGCTCGCCGGAATCATAAGAGAAGTCGGATGCTATGGTTAAATGTTCTTGCTTCGAAGGTTCATGGAGCGCCCAGAACCACAGAGGTTTAATGTTAAGAATTTTCTCACTGAAGGTAAAAATAGCGTAGATGGTCCCCCTTGTATCAGATCCCTGAAGCACAAGGTTCCCGTTTTGAGTAAAGATCCTGTGCCTTTCGAATCCTTCCAGCGGACTAACCGTGTTATTCTGGTCACCCCCCGGGCATATAATGATTAGCGAATTCTTTATTTTGCCGGGATTGTAAGATTCCGTACTGATCTGTGCTTTTTCTCCCAGAACACCAGCAAGGTCCCTCTGCAGGATATCAACTGCATTCATCACAGCTGCTGATGCTGTATCGTTCAGGTATATCGTGAATCCCGGTTGAAGACGAACAACTTCACTGTGGTTGCATGCAACCATACTGATGATAATAATACTTGCTGCAATGATTCTGTAATTCATGTTGATCCTGTTTAAAATAATTGTCGTGACTTAAAGGTCCCACTGGTTGATACCATCCACGATCCTGTTCCTGAAGATCAGGGTATCTCTGGCAGTATAGGTTAATTCATTGTATTGAAAACTGTATTCAAGAATGAAGGTTCTGGTAACGGGGTCAAAGCTTCCATCTCCGGTGACATCAACAGTCGCGACCGGATTGCTCATGATATTCACTGTGTTGTCCGAAGATACAGCCAGGTCCATGTAAAATTCCCCACCTGAGAAGTTCGCCATTTCGGGAGCAGTGACTCCATCCACTGAATAAGTCTTTAGTTCCCAGACATCGTCCGTGGGATAAGTGACCGTATCAACAGCCGTACTTCCGGAATATCCTACGGCCCCTCCTCTGTGATAATAGATACCATGGTAGGTGTTTGTATACTTAAAAGTGATAATGGTAGTGTTCATCTCAGAAAGGATCGAATCGACTGATGTATCCAGCAATCTGAAGCCCAGGGCATAGGTCGGTGTCAGTGCGAGTGAGTCCGCACAAAACAGGTCGGGATCGATGGTAACCTTCGTCAACCCCTGAAAACTTCCTTCAGGTATGATGAACCTCCAGGGTTCTTCCAGAGAATAATATTCTTCGGGGAGCGGCACATACAATGTATCAAGAATTCCGTTGTCGATCTCAAAGGATGCCCATTCTTCGCTGTAGTTTTCCACCCTGCCACCCAGATAAACACCTACTCCGATATCCATGTATTCGCCAACAATAACTGTTCGGTCGATCAGTGCATGTGGGAAGTACACGGCTGTGTACTCGTAATCCAACACAAAATCGTCATATCCACAACCTATCATCGAGAGGACCAGGACTGCCAGGAGCAAGGTTTTTTTTATATTCATGAATTCCATAGTTTATTCCCATCCATAGTTTTGAACCAGATTGCTGTTCTTGAGTATTTCCTCGTAGGGTATGGGCCCATAAATCATATGGGGCTCGAAGTTCCTTTCTTCCACTACCTTGAAAGAATGCAGAAAATTTGCTGAATCCTGCCGGACGATCCGGACCCCGCTTACCTCCTTGTTCATGTCCAGCAGCAATCTGCGAATATCATAGAACCTGAATCCTTCGAAACAAAATTCAATCCGCCTCTCAATCTGAACATGTTCATCAAAAGTGACAGGATCTGCAGCCATCATATCCGTATAAAAATCCGTACCGGGATAAATGCCACCCCGTTCCCTGACCCTTTTTAAAGCCTCAGCTGCGGAGAATGAAAATCCCGGTGCGTTCGCCGAAGGATTTCCATAAGCGTGGTTTGCGGATTCAGCAAAGTTCAGATACAATTCAGCTTTTCTGATGAAGACAACGAATTTCTCTGTACTCGATTGTACGGTTGTTTCTCCGGGATCTATATTTATGTTGGAAGTGAATTTCTTCATGTAATAGCCGGTTCTGGTTCCATATTGCCTGGCACCTCCGTCCGCATCTCTCCCCCCTTCGAATGTTGCGATCTCAATATCCTCCGTGCCCAGTTTATTTATGCCGTTGTGCCATATAAAACTGTAAAATCTCTTGTCACGGTTCCGGTATGGAGAAATACTGTCGTAACCGGAAATTGATTCACTGATGGGCCACCCGGTGATCATTGGAAACGCATCGACCAGATTTTGTGAAGGATTGCACTCCCCGTTTCCGAATAGTGAAGGGGGAAAATGTGCATTTTCAATCGCGTTGGTGATTAAAAACTCTGATCTCCAGATGTGATCTGAATTGTCCGTATTGTTGAACTCACCAAAGGGATTCAATTTTGTCAATCCACCTGTGGCCTCGATGGCGTCATAGGCTGCCTGAGCAGCTCTTTCCCATAGTTTGATATCCTGTTCTTTATTGAATGCAGGACTTGCAGCAAACAGATAGACCCTCGATTTAAGGGAAAGGGCCGCTGCACCGGAAGCTCTTCCATTATTGATCAGGCCTGTGACCGCATCCTGTGTGTTGTAAAGTACCGGTAACCTTGCAAAGGCACTGTCACAATCATCAACGATTTGTTGAACACATTCACTATAGGTATTCCGGGGTAGAAGATTGAGATCCTCCGTGGCGGGAATGTCCGTGACAATAGGAAATCCCAGCATCTCCTGACCGGAAGCATCCGCCGGACCTGCATAGTCTCTCAGAAGGATCCACTGCATCCATGCCCTTAGAAAATAAGCTTCCCCAAGGTATCTCTTTTTCAACTCGGCATTCCGAAGGCTATCTCTTGCATACCAAGTATCCAGACCCTTTTCGAGGAAATAATTGATAATGCGGATATTGGAGTAGGCAAATGTCCAGGTATCATGCAGGTCATTTTCCGCAGTCCAGCCGCCGCCGGCTATCCGTGAAATCCTGTTATTCGCGACCGCATTATCTGTTGTATAATCCAGTGAAATACCCAGGTGATCCGTCCAGCCCTGGGCATTGCCATGGATGAACTCTTCATACATGTTATAGTAGATCTGGTTCAGGATTCCGGGCGTCCAGTCGTGATGATTGAGTACATCTTCCTCATCCAGCCATCCCATGGGTTTGGGCTCGAGGAATTCGCAGGATCCCGCGATCATCAGCATCATCCCTGTAGTAATAAGTATTGCAATCCTTTTCATAGTACGAGCATGATCATTATAAGGCTATGGAGATTCCGACGGCCCAAGTCTTGTAAAGCGGATACATGGTGACCCCGGCATCAATATTTTCCGGATCCAGATCCTCCATTCCGGAGAATGTGAGGAGGTTGTTGCCTCTCACAAAGATCCTGAGTCCGGTCTGCAATGCGTTCAAAGTGTTTGCAGGCAAACTGTAAGAGAATTCCACCATCTTCAACCTGAAAAAAGCCCCGTCTGACATCCAATAATCTGAAAGCCTTAAATTATTGGAACTCCCATACGTTGTCAACCTGGGGTAATCATTGAGCATGAACGCTGAATAAGTATCCTTACCATAATTACGGTAATATGGATTATTAAGGACCAGGTCAGATCCGAAGGTTCCTGCGCCCTGCAAGAACAAAGAAAAATTCTTATATACCAATCTGCAATGGATCCCGATGTTCACTGTGGGAGAGGAATAACCGATGATTACCTCGTCCCGTTCATCCAGGAGGCCGTCTCCATTCTGATCGGTGTACTTGATATCTCCCGGATAAACAGGTCCGAACATCTGCGTGGCAGAGGATGCTATATCCTCCTGATCCAGGAACAAGCCATTGGACTCCAGACCCCAGATGGCATCGGTCCGCTTACCCTCCATGGTCCGGTAACTGTCGGGGTAGTCCAGTTCCGCAATCCGGGTGTACCGCTCCTTCGACCAGGCAAAAGTGCCACCTGCCATGTACCCGAATTCGCCGGCCCGGTTGTGGTAACTGATCCCCGCCTCTATACCCCGCCTCTCAGTTGCATTGTAGTTTTCGTAAGGAATAAACCTTGTATCGCCTTCGATTCCAGGATGATAAGCAATCAGTCTGTCAAGCAGTCCCGAGTAACTGTTCTGGTAGACATCCATTGCCAGACTCAATGAGTTTTTCAGGAAAGAAGCATCTATTCCTGCATTAAGTTTCTTTACAACCGGCCAGTCTGCATCCGGATTTCCTGTTTGGGTAAGCTCGTATGCGGGATAATCAGAATATTTATCCTTGGTTCCGAATATAACGTTTGAACCACTTGAATACCAAGTATCCCGGTAAACATAATACTCAGAAATATTAAAGTATCCACTCTCCCCATAGGAGGCTCTGAGTTTCAGGAAGCTCACTATGGGTGAGTTCCTGAGAAAAGATTCCGAGCTGGCGATCCAGGCCACACCGAAGCCTGGAAAGAAACGAAATTGATTGCTGCCTGATAATTTCTGAGTACCGTTGTATGCCATGAACAGGTCTATGATGTATCTGTTCCGAAAACTGTAATTAATCTTTCCGTTAAGCATCTGGTTCTTCTCATCACCCGTTTTTCCCCTTCTTTCAAGGGCGTTCTGGAAGTAAAGCAGATCCGTATTCAGGAAGTGGCCATCTCCGATCTCCCTGTCATAATCAAGGTTGAAATAGTAGGTGTAGTGGCGTGTGATATCATCATCCATATGCCCGATGTCCAAGTCCTGGAATTCATGGGTATAAATGTTCAATATGGTGGTATCCTCGCCTGCATCATTCACTGTGAACAGGGGTTCGTATAGATTTGGATTTCCTCCTGTTCCCCTTACCAGTTCATTATAAAGGTCCAGGGATACGTAATGTTTCATGGACAACCCCCTGACCAGTTTGTCTAAATTGAAGGTAAGCCCCAGATTAAAATTGAGCGTACGCCTGGTACTCTGTGAGGGTAATCCCGGTTCACAATAAATATGGAATCGCCCATCATCAGCGGGGTTGCATAAGCGGGATAGGAGGACATGATCCCGAACATCCCATCCCTGCCCATCCGGGGAAATCTACTGATATCCATCCACCCGGTGATTCCCAGGTCCATTCGGATGATCTCATTCAACTGCACCCGCAGATCACTTCTCAATAGAATCTGGTCAAAATTGATCCGCTCGCCTATACTCTCCAGACCCCGGTTAGACAGATATCCGCCGTGCAGATAATACTGGATAGTGCTGTCGCCTCCCAGAAAAGTGGTGGTAAGTTGATGTGAATTGGTATTGGCACGCATGAATCTGTCGAAGTAATCTATGTCTGGATAACGCAATGGATCTGATCCGTTCTGGAAAGCCTGAAGCTGGTCCGGACCGAATTGCGGATCCAGGCCGTCATTCTGGCGGGCCTTATTCTGGAGCAAAGCATTTTGATAGGCATCCAAAAAATCAGGAAGAGCAAGGGGTAGGTGCAAACCAACTTGATAATCTGCCTCAACAACCTTCGTATTTGTATGTCCTTTCCGGGTAATAATGTTGATAATCCCGTTTGCCCCCAGGTTTCCATACATGGCAGCGGCCGCGTGATCCTTATAAATGAGCACCTCGGAGATTTCCTGTAAATCAATTACAATATCCCTGGGCACACCGTCCAGCAGAATTACAGGCGATTCTCCCCTTAAGTGGTTGTCGTAATTTACGGAACCTGGCGTATTGGAAGTCTGGACTGAAAAGAAACCGGGAACAAGACCACTGAGAGCCAGCATCAGGTCGTTGGTTGGATTTCTTCTCAGATCCTCCCCCGATACACGGAATACCGATCCCGTGGTTTGCACGGCCGAGGTAATATCAAAATTCACAGGGTTCAAGGAATGATTTTGGATTCCCTGGGAATTGGTCATAACGATGGTATCCATACGGTCAGACTCCTCACTGTTCAGTGAGACATCGTTATAACCTTCTTTATTGAAGTATAGGTAATCCTTCCTCGCGGTAACAAGATGGAAAGTGCCATCTTTGCCGGACCAGGTTTTGTTCCCGGAGATATAAGACTTTACAAGAACGCCGCTTACAGGGATCCCCCTTTGATCAACCAGGGTTCCTGTCATGGTGCCTGTGCTCCTGGTTTCAGATTCCTGTGCGGATGCGATTCCTCCGTAAAACAGAATAAAAACTATACTTATGCCAATTCTGTACCTCATGGATCTGCAGATATTCATTATTCTTCTGTTTTTTATTACCAGCCGGGATTTTGGTAGAAACCTTTGAAAATACTGACATCCTCCAATCTTAGCGGGTACAGGTAATGTCTTTCCTCAAATACCCTGACAGGATAGACATCGTCTTTTATTTCGAATCGGTATCCGGTTGGGTAACTGGACAGGTCAGATTCAGGAAACATGTGAACCGTCCGTGGTGTCCGGTTTTCCGGTAAATGGGCTATGTGCCACCTTCTGATGTCCCACCAGCGATGACCTTCGAAACAAAGCTCGACAGTCCTCTCGTTCCGGATCCGCTCCCTGAACGATGCCTTATCAGCCGTAAGCTCGGAATGTACTTCGGGCATGCCGACTCTGTTGCGGATTATGTTTATAGCTTCAACAGCAGTCAATGATGATCCCGAGACAGAGCCTTCCGGACCACTGACCTCATTCACCGCTTCTGCGTAATTCAAATACGCCTCCGCGAGCCGGAAAAATATCCAGGGTTGCTGATGATCATACAGGTTGCTCCTCATGAAATCTTCCGGCCAGAATTTACGAACCAGGTAACCAGTGGATGATGCCTGATTTGAATTTGAAAAACTACGGTATTTTCCCCCGTCGAAAAGTTCCAGGGAACTTACACCTCTGTCCTGGGCCGGAGCCCACTTTATACCATTAAATAGTATGTTGTTGTAGAATCGGGGATCGCGTGCGACATACGGATTTTGAGGATCGTATCCCGATGCGGGATCATCGATAGGCCAGCCATTGCTCATCTCAAATTTATCCACCAGGTTCTGAAGAGGTGAAGCACTGATGGTATGACTATGACCACTCATATCATAAGGCATCCATAATTGCCTGGGAGAGACCATGTCGACTCCTGATACCAATGGGCTCCTGTGCCGATTGAATATGGTCTCGACATTGATGTGTTTTCCATAGAAGATCTCCCTGTAGTTTTGCAGTTCCTCTATACTGCCCTTGGCATAATCAGATCCCTGGACCGTACTTACATCCATGAGTATGGCGTTGGATGCATCGATCAACCTGTACAATCCTGTCTCTTGGGCATAGGCGATCACATCCCAGGATGCCTGAGCTGCATCTTCCCATCTGGTAATATCATTTCCCGGATTAAAGGTCGGACTGGCGTTGTAAAGCAAAGCGCGTGATTTTAATGCCAGGGCCATTCCTTTTGTAACTCTTCCCACATTGGCATCGTCCCATTGCATGGGCAGGAATTCGAACGCCAGGTCGCAGTCCTCTACGATGTGGCTTACCGATTCATCAAATGACAACCTGGGTCTTTCCAGGTCTTCATCCAGGCTGAGAACTTCGGTTATGTATGGCATGCCCCCCCACCTCTTAATTAATTCAAAATGGAACAGAGCTCTCAGGGCATAGGCCTGTCCAAGCAACTGGTGTTTTTGCTCTTCGGTTGCATCTTCCAGCAAATCAATGTTCTGGATCGTAAAATTGGCAATGCGGATCCCTTCCCAGCACATCGGCCAGCCCCAACTGAACTCTGTGGTCCCATTTCCGATGGCACCCTGGCTCCATATTGCGACATAATTACCACTGTGGTAGTGATTATAGCTATCTCCCCGCAATCTGCCGGGGTGTGCCTCATCTGATCGAATGCATGAAGGGGAGTAGTTTTTGGGCTGGGTGTCGAACAAGCGGTACTCATCATAGATCTTATCGTACATCTCGTCTGAAAACTTCCTGTAATTCTCATATTGAGAGAATATCTCGGCGTCAGTGAGTACATCCTTATCGGGTGACTTGTCCAGATAATCTTCACAACCGTTCAGAAGCAGAAAAAAAAGCGTGAAGTATAGGATTGGTCTTTTCATGGCCGAAAGTGATTAGAAAGTAATATTGAATCCAATATTATATCTTCGGAGCAGAGGGTAGCTTGCATGTCCGGATCCTCCTGTATTGCCTCCTTCGGGATCTCCGAACTGAAGCTTGGAAAACGTCAGCAGATTATTGCCACTCACATACGCCCTGAAACTTCGGATGCCTACCTTTTCCAGTATACGGCTGGTGAACGCATATCCAACATCGACATTCTTCAGTCTGATGTAGGATAGGTCCTGCAATGTATATGAGTTGGAGGTGTTGTTGGCATTATTTAAATCGATATGCAGGGTTGGAAACTGTGCATCCGGATTGTCTGCAGTCCAGTAATCATAATGTTCCGGTCTTGCATTTTCATATCCTCTGAAAAAAGGAAATATATAAAGGGATCCTCCGCTACTTGATTCTGCCATATAGTCCCTTGCCCCTGAGATTAGGAACTGAAAATTGAAACCTTGGTAATTTCCACCGATCTGAAATGAGAACTCCTTCCTGGGGACCGAGGAATAACCGTAGAAAATCTGATCCTGTTGATCGATCGTCCCATCTGCGTTGTAATCTACATACCGCAGATCTCCCGTTGTCGATGCGGGGAAGATGGTATTTGGCGAGTTTACTACCTCATCGATATTCTGATACATCCCATCGGTGAGATAGACCTGGTTCACCCCGATGGGCTTTCCAGCCCTCTTTAGGTGCTCATCCAGCAGGTCGGGATCGTCCTGGTAAGTTACCCGGGTATCATTGAAACTGAATCCTCCCTTAAGAAAATAACGAAAATCGGTTCCAATGGTATTGCTGAAGTTCAAAGTCACTTCAATTCCTTTTGATTTGGTCGCTGCAATATTGGCCTTTGGAGGATCCACAGAACTTCCAAAGTAGGGGGGGATCTTTCTCGGACTGATAAAAATCCCGTCTCTATTCTCCCTGTAAAGATCCACAGTTGCATTGATCATGTTGTCGAATACCCCGAGTTCAAATCCCACATTTTCTTTTGTGGCAGTTTCCCAGGTGGCTGCGGGATTCGCAATTTTTGATTCAACCAGGGTCCCTCCCTGATCATAGAAATTGACACCAAATTGGTAGAATTTTGTTCCGTTCGTATACTCACCTTCGTACATCCACCGGTCGGCTCCTGCCTCGCTGCCAACCTGCCCCAGGGAATACCGAACTTTCAGCAAATCGATCCATGGTGCCACATCATTTAGGAACTGCTCATTGGCGATATTCCAACCGATGGCTCCAGATGGAAAGAACCCGAATCGCTTTCCGGGAGCAAACCGTTCCGAACCGTTGTAGGCTCCGTTACCCTCCAGAAAATACCGGTTGCCAAAATTATAGGTAACCCGGACAACCCAGTCTTCCTGGTACCTGGGGAAATTTAAGCCTGATGCAGAACCCCACTGAAGGTTTCTCCTGCTTGCAAGTCCCATGGCAGAAACACTGTGGTTCCCGAAATCCCTGTTATACCCCAGTTGAAGTCGGTAATAAATCGAATGGTTAAATCCTGAAAGGCTCTCATTGTCATAAACCCTCAGCACATTATCCTGACTGTCGGGATCTCCAATAATCTCCCAGGTGCCATCCTTGTGCAGGTGGTAAGAAACCACTGAGTAATCGTAATCCCTGAAATAGCTGAAATCAGAACTGTAAGAGAATCGACCCAGGAAGGAAAGTCCTTCGGTTATCATCGACAGGTCCTGGTCCAATACGAAATCGGCCGTAATCAATGAACCTGTCTCCTGTATATAGCCGATCTGATTCAGTCTCTGTATGGGATTCCAGATCTCCACCAGATTGATATCAGCCATCCGCTCCCCAATGTCATCCGGGTGGTCCGGGTCTGGAAAGTCCTCATAAATATCGGCGGGGTAGCTTACCGGGAAATAATGCGGGGGAAGTGTATACAACAGGTCAAAAATCCTTCGTTGTTGTTGTTCATCGGTCTGATTCGGACGTCTTCTTCTTTCAAGGCGTCCGGACAGGTTTACGGAAAAAGTAGTGGTCTTTGAAATATTGAAATCAAGATTTGTCCTGAAATTATACCTTTTAAAATTGAATCCCGGGTCATAGTCGGCCACTTTTTCCGTTTCAAAGATGTCCCCTTCGTTCAAATAATTCAATGCGCCGAAGTACTTGATGAATTCTGTCCCGCCCTGGATTGTAAAATTGGCACGTTCACTCAGGGCAAAGTTTTTTACTGCTTCATCATACCAGTTCACATTGGGGTACAGGTAAGGATTGACATTATTTTTATATTTAAGCAGCTCTTCTTCCGGTACCACCTGTACCCAGCGCTCATCATTTTTGTACGCTACATTGGAAAGTTCCAGCGCACCGTAGGAGCCCAACAGTGCTGGAAAACGGGTGGGCTCCTTAATGGTGGTCTCTCCCATAAAACTCATCAAGGGTTTGGATACTCTACCCCGCTTGGTGGTAATGATAATCACCCCATTGGCCCCCTTCACTCCGTAAACCGCTGTTGCACTGGCATCTTTGAGGATGGAGATGGACTCTATCTCATTGGGATCGATATTGGAAAAATCGCCAGTGATCTCTACCCCGTCAACCAGTATGAGTGCCTGGGAGTTATTCAAAGAGGACCTCCCCCGGATATAGATATCAGCGGTTTCCTCCCCGGGCATACCGGAGCTGGAGATAACGTTTAAACCGGGAGTGGTCCCGCTCAATGCGCTGGATACATTAGGAACCCCCATTTTCTGGAGGTCCGATCCACGAACCTGAGAAATGGCCGCCACCACACTTTCCCGTTTCTGTTCCCCGTATCCGATTACGACGACTTCATCAATGGCTGTGGTGGAAGGAAACAGGGTAATATCGAAGTTCCGGCTGTCCCCAACCAACCTTTCCTGCGTTTCATAACCGATATAAGAAAATACCAATACGGTGCTTTCCGATGGTACAGATAATTGATATCTGCCATAAACATCGGTGATCGTACCTGCATTAGCACCTTTGATACGAATGGTCACCCCCGGCAGCGGAACACCCGCATTGTCGATGATGGTGCCGTCTATTTTTATGCCTTCCTGGGCCGTTGCAAGGGAAGCAATTGCAATCACCAATAATGAAAGGAACAGCTTCTTCATAAGGGTGGTTTTATTAAGGAGCAATATAGATGCATGATGCCAATTCACGTGTAAATTGAATTTGAAATCATGTAATATTTTTTTGTCGATCATCTCAGGATCACTTTTTGTCTTTTTCGGTCCGACCCTGTCCGGTAGTCCAGGAGATAGCTCCCTCTCTCCAACATGGATACATCCGGTTTGGTGTGACCATCTATTTCCATTAGCAGCATAAGCTTGCCCTGCATATTAAATACCCGCAATTCACCTGGAAGACCAAGATCGGCATGGAGATCCAGGTAACCGCTGGCAGGGTTCTGAGTCACGACGAATCCCCCGGATTTGAGCAGGTACCGGTCATTTGCGGGAGAACTACTGCTTACAGTGCAATCCCCACAACCAGTGGGTGTGGTGGTTAACAGGTTTGTTATATATACTTTGTCCAGTTTCGTGTGGCTTTCACGTCCGAGGATTTCCAGGGTATGTTCGCCAGGCAGCAGATCGAAAACCAGGGGATCCGTACCTGTATCTGAGTCTTTCACAAGGTCCCAGATCCAATCCGTGCTTTGCTGGATATTATTAAATCGATGCAATTCGCCATCCATTCTGATCCAAAAGGAATCGTCCGTATCATCTGCGGCGATCACCCTGAACCAGATGACGAACCAATCCTCTTCAGAAACATTAAACGGATATATTATCCTGCCATCCTCCCCGGGTTCATTCCTGGTTTCAGGGATTTCAATGAAAGATCCATGACATGCATCTGTACTTTTCCCAATTGTAAAGGGAGCGAAGAATTCCTGATCGGAAAAATCCTCGGGTTCGAAGGAGTAGCATTCTTCTATCGCCTCTGATGTGTCAATGGGAGGAAAGATAATTGTATCAATATCCCCCACCTGGAAAAGAATGTTCTCCGTGAATGGATTCAGATCCATGCGGGCCTGGGTGGCATTGTACATCAACTCACCCTCAATCTTAAGATTTGTGAAAATAATATTGCTTATCATTCCGTTGATATTTCCCTTGATATTACTGTTCCTGTCTCCCCATTCTTCAAACGAGCAGTTGGTAATCTCCACATTTCTGATGGGGCCGCCCGTACTGACTGATGCGGTGACAGGAGCCGGGGAAGAGGGAACGAAATATTGGAGGTTCTCCGTTCTGATGTCGATGAAGTGAATATCTTCCCAAACTCCGATTCCATCCTGGTGGAGCAAATCGATTCCGTAGCGTGCGTTCAGGATGTCAATATTTTTAAACCATATATCATACATATGGTTGTATGCCTGCATTCCGCATTTCGCCCCCCTGGTGTTGGAATAAACAACCATATCTTCAAATCGAATGTCATAACAGTCTTCGTTGTTGTCATCGGTTCCCTTTGCACATATGGCGTCATCGGAGGTCAAAACGAAGCAGTCCTTCACCCGTCCATGCTGACAAGCGCTCAGATCGATACCATCATTGTGTTTTAGAATCCTTTCATTGATTACTTTGGTCCGGTCCACATCGATGTGGTCACTATCGTAAAAGCTAACCGTCCACGATGATCCTTCCCGTGCGATGATGTTTGAAACCGTGAGATTGCTGCAATTATGGATGCTAAGCACGCGGATCTTCATGGTAGCTTCCGAAATGTCGGACGGCTGGGTATCAGGCCCGGTAAGACCCGTAAGATTAACCCCATTCGCATCGATGGTACCGGGTCCCCAGATCCGGATGTTTTCCTGGTCTTCAGCATGGATGCAGTAGGTATAATCCGTACTTCCGCCGGGAACATATTCATCATAGTCTTCCGGGTTGCCCGTCCCGAGCAGGACAGCACCTCCGTCAAGGTATATCTCCAGGTTGCTTTTCGCATTGAGTCGTGTAATGCTGTATACCCCGGCCGGTATATATACGATACCTGTGCCCCCGGAATATGCGGAAGCATCATCAATGGCCATCTGGATTTGTTCCGTAACGATGTATGCACCCGTTGTATCGGCATGATAGGGGGCCGCGGTAACATTGAATATTCCGGGACCTGAAACGGGTGGTGGATCTGCGATATATGGTTCAGCCAAGACCAGGATATCGGTATCATCGATTGTTACCATCAGGTATTCCGGAGATGTGAGGCTAAAGGAAAGAACAGTGTCCTGGATGTTGGCCACAATTCCCCTACTTTTCGGACTAATTGAATAGGTACCAATCGAGGTGGTTTTGAAGATCTCAATCATGACCGTGTCCGCGAAGAAAAAGTTCCCGTAGGTACAGTTCAGTACTCCTCTTGGGGCATGGTTAATCAGCGGGACATCCGTCCAATTCGATCCACCCACAGGTTTCACCCTCATCGAATATTGATTGTTCACCTGGTAACATGATGGGACCGTTGAAGTTATGATGGTTTTTTCGCTGATCTCCACGGCAGGAATGCCGGAAGTATTGACCATTAAGAAAACATCTATTACAAGGGAAAGCAGGATTGTTTTTTGTAATTTCCTCCAGTTGGCAGTTCTGTTTTTCATCGTGTTATTAGCTGAAACTGTGTAATATCATCTGCAAATTGATACATATTCTTCTGCTCGAGGGTAATCTGCGTTTGAAATGATGTACGATTTTTCTGATTGTCTCTTCTCGTTCATCTGGTACAGGGTTACGACACTTAAAATCCCATGGAATTATATCATCTGCCTTTTGCTAAATCCATGTAAAAAGAGCAATACATTCAAGAATGAAATAAACCCCCATTACGAAACCGGCAGGTACCCAGGCAGGATCCGGACCTGTATCTGAGATCCTGCCTGATCAGAATAAACATACATTAATTCAGATTTATATTACCCACTAAAAGAAAATAGTGGTTTATCTTTCATCAACATAAATTGCAGCAATATGAAAATCTTTGCTTTTTGTCTAACATTTCTGTGTTCCATAAACATCTTAGCGTCCGATTTGAATGTATTGAAATATGGAGCAGTGGGGGATGGAAAAACTTCAAATACAGTTGCTATTCAAAATGCGATTGATCAATGTTCCGAATCCGGAGGGGGCAGAGTAATTATTCCCACAGGTGTTTTTCTTACAGGCACCATCGAACTTAAAGACAATGTGGACCTTCATATATCATCGGGAGCCACACTGTTGGGAAGTGGAAATATTAATGACTATATAAAAACCGATCACCCGGATTATTATCCGATTCATTCCCTGCTCCTGGCACGCGATAAACAAAACATCAAACTTACCGGCTTTGGGACGATTGATGGAAACGGCTTATCGGGAAGTGATTTCAGTAAAGGGAATAACAGTCCCGACAGGCCCAATACCATCAATTTCTTCAATTGCCGGAATGTCCGCATACAGGATGTAACCATGGTAAACTCTGCCAGATGGATGCAGAATTATGTGAATTGTGAATACGTTTATATCCATTCAATAAAGGTTTATAATCATGGCAATTACAACAATGACGGAATCGACATCAACGGGTGCAGAAATTTGGTGATGTCGGATTGCATCATAGATTCTGACGATGACGCGATTTGTTTGAAAAGCCGTACTGCGATCAATGAAAACATCACCATTGCCAATTGCATCGCATCAAGTCACTGCAATGCCATCAAATTCGGACAGAGTTCAGCCGGGGGGTTCCGCAATATTCTGGTTACGAACTGTATTGTGAGACCTTCAAAATCCGCTACCTATTACAATGGAATTCGTGAGGGCCGGACAGGTATCTCCATAATCATGTACGACG
>JAXGMU010000071.1:0-16769 GCA_040768485.1 Bacteroidales bacterium | reverse complement strand
TGCCCAAATCGTTGCTTTCCTATAAGATGACCGTGGTTGAAAAAGCCTTGTCCGGTTTGAGAAAAGAACTGGAGGATCCCGGTCGCTCCATGAGCGCGGAAGATCAGAAAGAGATCATCATCCGCCTCCGGAGCCTGGAGCAGGTAAAAAAGGCGCTGTCATCGGGACTGGGCGGACGGACGATCATTCATTAGTCCGTTTTTCAAGGATCTCAAACCGTACCATCTCCCTGTTGCCCCACTGATCCACCACGGTCAGCCTGTGGAGGCCCGCATCCAGCTCCACCGCCATGGAATGGATCCGCTCTGTTTGTCCCATGTACCTGTCATCCATATGCCAGAATACAGCCGATCCCTGCATCCGGTGGGCCACTTCCATGACCAGCCTTCCCGTGGTGCCGTCCAGTTCCCTTGGAATGACGATCATGCTTCCTTCCGCCGGGTAAACGATCTCCATTTCACGGATCCCCTCGCTGCTGCATCCCGGCATGACAGGCGGTAATACCCTGTAGGACGGGTCCTTTTTCCGGTAGTACCATTCCATCAGGGGAGGAAGTACAAACCAGGACTCCGTTTGGATCTGCTCCGGGTCCGTACAACTGCTGTTCACCCGGAAAGCCCTGTCCCCCGACAGATGCACCAGCCTGTGGAACGGACACACAGCAGAATGCATCCCTGCCGGGTTCACTTCCAGGGTATCTGTCTCCGGACAATGGGGTCCCGCCAGGTATCCGCTTTTACGGCAGACCACCACCCTGCGCAGATCATCGAGGGGTTTTCGAAACCATGTGGTTCGCGGCAGCAGGTCGAACAAATCGAACATCAGGGGGGCGGCGGCGGATAGTCCGGTCAGTCCCGTTCTCCCTTCCCCGTCCGCATTTCCCGCCCAGACCGCGACCAGGTATTCGGGAGTGACCCCCACGGCCCAGGCGTCCCTGAATCCGTAACTGGTTCCCGTTTTCCAGGCAATGGGAGACGAAGAATCCATCAAATACCATTGAAATAATTCATTCGGCCTGTTTACCTCAAGCAATGCTTCAAAAGTCAGGTAGATGGATCCGGCGGAAAGGACGCCTGTTTCCTGAAGTCCCTCTCTTTTCATTCCCCTGTGTGCTTCTGTGCGGAGTAGGGGCATGTGGAGATCGGAAGGATCATATCGTCCGCCGCCAGCATTGTAATGATTCAGGATCCGGGCCATGGAGCCGTAGGCACCGGCCAGTTCCCAGAGGGTGGCCTCCCCGCCACCCAGGATCAGCGAAAGACCGTAATGGGAAGCCGTCTCCCGGAAGGTGGTAAATCCGAGTCGCCCGAGCAAATCGAGAAACAGCCGGACCCCGTATCTCTCAAGCATGACCACGGCCGGAATGTTCAGTGACCTTTCCAGCGCCTGGTAGGCGGGGACCGCCCCTTCGTATCCCCGCTCATAGTTCTTCGGGGAATAACCGCCGTACTGAACGGGGATATCGGGGATGAGCGTCCCCGGCAGGATGAGCCCCATATCGAGCATCCCCGCAAAAAGGAAAGGCTTCAGGATGCTGCCCGTGCTTCTCCCGGCCCTGATCACATCCACATGGTTCTCATGAAATTGATCCCCTTCAGGGGCCGAATTTCCCACATATGCCAGTACATTCCCCGACTCCACCTCCATGACCATGCAGGCAAGGTTATGTACCTGGTTGCGGCTCAGTTTCTCATGGTGGATCAAGGCCAGCTCGACAGCATGTGCCTGAAGATCCGCCTGAAGTGTGGTGGTAATTTTTTTACCCGGATCATGCACCATGAAATGATCCGTGAGGTGGACCGCATCATCGGGCAGCGGATATGGCTTTTCGGGCAGCGGTTCCCTTTTTGCCAGCTCACAGGTAAGGCTGTCGATCAGACCTTCCCGCTGAAGTTCCGCAAGCAGCCGGTCCCTTTTCATTTTCAACTGCTCCCTGTTCCTCCCGGGATGGATCAGGGAAGGGGAATTGGGGAGGACGGCCAGGAGCGCCGATTCAGCCCAGGAGAGGTTGTGGGGACCGGTGCCGAAGTAACGCCACGAAGCTGCCTCCAGTCCCACCACATTTCCGCCGAAGGGCGCATTGGATGCATACATGCGGAAGATCTCATCCTTCCCGGCAGTCAGCTCCAGCCGCACAGCCAGAACGGACTCGATCATTTTCTGAATGAAATTCCTGTCCCTGTTCTTCCTCGACAGCCGGATGACCTGCATGGTCAGGGTGCTTCCCCCGCTGACCACTTCTCCCTCCCTGATATTCTGGTACAATGCCCTGAGGATGCTGGGGGGATAGATCCCCGGATGATTGTAGAAATGCCGGTCCTCATACCGGGTCACGGCCTGGATGTATTTCCCGGGCAACGAATCGGCCGGCGGGAACCTCCACTGTCCGTCCCCCGCGATCCTTGCACCCAGAAGATTCCCGTTCCTGTCATAAACGACTGTCGAAAGCGGATCATCGAACAGGGGATCGGGCAGGATGATCCAGAACAGGACCCCCGCCAGGATGGTCATCAACAGGACCATCCACTGCCCTCCCGGATGCAACCGGGCACTGTCCGTATTTATTCCATGCTCTCGATCTGGATCCACCTTCCGGGAATAAGTGCCTGGATATCATTTCTGTACAATTCTTCTGCCTGGACCGATGGCAGGTAGAACCTTCCCCTGTAAGCTGCATTCAGACGGACCGTATAGGTGACCGAACGTCCGGGGGCAAGGCTGAAATAGGTCATCACCCGGTCATCCCGGTAATCTCTGTATTCAAATGGATCCGACTCGCCCGTGGTCTGGAACATCCGTTCGTGGTGGATCTCCCACCCTGAAGGAAAAATGGTCGTCAGTGCCAGCTGATCAAGGTGCCCTGCCGTGCCCGGATTATAGATGGTGTAGACCGCGTTGAAATCCGCTCCCTGGTACAGGTCCGCCAGGTTTACGGGATTCCCCTGCATATCTGTATAATCCACCGATACCGCAAGATTCTGGCTGATGGGCATTTCTCCGCCCGGCACGGGCGTCCCCCTGTTGATGATCCGTACATACAGGATCCCCTCGCTCCGGTTATTGACCTTCAGGTCCCCTGCCACAGCATTTCCCGGCTCCAGGTCGACATGGGCGACGGACATGCCGGTCTCGGCCTGGATGTTCCCCGAGCGGTCAAAGGCATAGGAGAATTTCAGCTTCCCTCCTCCTTTCCGTCCGCCTGTGAATTTGGACATGGCGACCAGGGCATATGCGGTGGTCTGGGTACTCATCCACTGTTCGCCGGACAGCCTGGAAGAGAGGGCCTCCACAATCGGTACCGCTTCATCGCGCATGCCCATCAGCACCATTGTTTCCAGGATCATGGCCATGTCACGGGTTCCCGATCCGAATGTAATCCCGTACCCATTGTAGTCTTCCGTTTCCGTGGAGGCATTTCCGGCCAGCTCCCTGGCTGTTTCATTCTGGCCCGCCAGCGAATATGCAGCCGCCAGGCGCCATTTACATTCACCTGAAAGGTCGGATCGTTCCCTCAGCCTGTTCATGGCACCCAGCTCGGGCTCGCCCGCCAGTGAGAGTGTGAACAGCCGGTATGCCTGCAACAACTGCTCCTGCCTCTGTTCGAAATCCGTTCTTCTTCCAGAAGGTGACCAGCTCCTCGCTGCTTTTCGCTGGTATTTTTTCCACGGGTTCAGCAGGGCCGACGGGACATCAAAACCTTTCTGTCCCGCCTCGATCAGGAAATGACCGGCATAGGAGGTCCCCCAGACGGAGGGGGTTCCGCCTCCCGGCCAGTAGGCAAATGAACCGTCCGGCAGCTGAAAAGCGGACAGTCCCCGGATCCCGGCTTCCACGTTGGCAACCGTTTTCTTCCGGAGTTGATCCCCCACATCCACCACCTCCGGCAGGTACAGTTGAGGAAATACGGCCGATGTGACCTGCTCGATACATCCGTGCGGGTAAGCGGTCAGAAATTTAAGTCTCCTTCCGAAATCAACGGGCGGAATATTTGACACCTCCAGTGCAAGCTCATTCGTGCCCGGCATTCCTACATATTCGACCTTTTCGTCCATGGACTCCCCCGGATCGAGTACCGTGGTCCGGTACCTGGTCACGGGCGGGTTCGACGACCGCACGTTCAACTCGATCTCATGGCTGGCCGTCTCCCGTCCGGAGGTGGCTGTCACCCGGATCTTCGCCACGCCGGTTCTTTCCAGAGTCTTCAATTCAAAATCCACGATCCTGTCGCCCGTTCCCTGGAAATCAATTCTTTTCTTCTGCTCCCCGGCAATGAACAGCTCATTGGTCTCCAGGGAAATTTCCACCTGCCTGATCCTTTCGTCCATGGCAAATACATTCACCGGCAGGGAAACCGTTTCGCCCGGTCCCAGGACCCTGGGAAGGGTTGCCAGGACCATCAGGGGTTGCCTCACCGGGGTGGTTTTTTCCGCCATTCCATATGATCCGTCATGTGCGGCCACCACCATGGTCCTGACAGACCCGACATAATTCGGAATGGCCACCCTGTGCGTGTGGCTCTTTCCCTCCAGGGTAAACGGACCAATAAATTTCACCATGGGCGGAAACCTCCGGGCCTCGCTCGCCCCGATTCCCTGTGCTTCCTCATCCCCCCCGACACTGTACACCCCGTCCATCCGTCCCCCGTATGCCCCGAGCACATATTCGAACATGTCCCAGGTCATCACCCCCAGGGCCTCCCTTGCATAGAAGGTGGTCCATGGATCGGGAGTGGAAAACCGTGTCAGGTCGAGGAGACCCTCATCCACAATGGCCAGGGTATAGGTCATTTTTTTCCTTGAAGCTTCAGATACGGTAATTCTGGCAATACTGTTGGGAGTGAGCTCGTCATCCATTTCTATTACCGGCCGTAATTTTGTGCCGGGATCTTCCACCCGGATGGGGATGACCCCGTACAGCCTGATGGGAAGATCGTTTTCCGTACCGGCATGAGGCTGGATCAGTGTGGCATAGAGATATATATTGGGGGTCATCTCCGGAGTGACCCTGAACCGGTAGCGGATCTCCCCGCCCCCCGCTGTAATCCACTCCTGTTTCAACACCTTTGATCCGTTTTCCATGCTGATCAGCAGGTTCCCTTTCATGGAAACCGGTATGGTCACCACCGCCTCTTCACCAACATGATATGATGTTTTATCTGAACTGAAAGTTAAAATAGCTGCCGCCTCCGGATCTCGCCTTTCGGACCGGCCCGCCCATCCGGGCCAGTCCACATACACAACAGCAGCTGCAGCATGACCTTCGGTTCCGTTGCTTACCCGCACCAGGTACCTGCCCCATTCTGGATAATCGATACGGAAGGTGAATGACCCCTCTCCGTTCCTGGTGGACAGGCTGGTCGAAAATACAGGCTGCAGGTAATTGTTCCCCATATAGGAGGAAAGGTCCTCCGAAGAGGATTGCCACCACCATCTCCAGTCCAGTTTGTACATGCGAACCTGCAATCCAACCCTCGAAACGGGTCTGCCCGATGCATCCAGGGTCACCACCCGGACCTCGTGCAGGGTATCGGTGAGCAGGATCCCCCTTTCATCGCCCGGAGGAGTTTTGATCCCCACATAGGTTTTATAGGGCGAGCAGACCACGCTTTTCTGGTCAATGCTGAAATCGCCCGAACGTTCAAAAACCCTGGTTGTAAAGAGGGCCTGCAGCATCCCCGGAGCATCCCCGGAAATATCAAGGGATTTGGTGAAAGTAGAATATCCCGATTCGTCAAGGGTTCCGGAAAAGAGCTGCATGGGGTAGGAAACCAGCTGACGGGAGGGATCTTCAAAAACGAAATCCCCGTATCCGTCGAAAGAAGTCCGGGCCGGCTTGAGGAGCACTTCCACTTCGGCTTTCAGGTTTCTCGCGGTCGCCCCGGTCAGCCACTTGCTGAACAAGGTGCCGCTAACCGGTCCCCGATCCGGATAGAGCGTATCGCGCCTGAAGCCAAGGTCGATTTTCAGGCGGTTCGGTTTGATGGACTCCACGCGGATCAGTTTTGTGAACTGCGTACCCCCCACATGGGCGGTCAGTGTATAATGCCCCGTGGGTGCTCCGGGTTCCGTCACGGTATGGAAGGGGAAAAATCCGGATCCATCCCCCTGGCGCACCTCCCCTGCCACCTGTCTTCCCATGGGGTCCTTCAGTTCAAAGACCACCGGGTGGGCGGCGGGAAGCGGATTGCCTTCATCGTTCAGGATCAGATTGAGAAAGAGTGAATCGCCCGGACGCCAGACACCTCTCTCCCCGTAAATGAAACCTTTCAGACCGTTCCGCACAACACTTCCCGATACATCGAACATGCTCAGCGAAAGGGCAGATCCTTCGTTCAGTTTCAGATATCCTTTATGCGCTCCCGATTCCGCCACGACCAGGAAAGGGGATCCCTCGCATGAGAATCTGGCTGATCCCTGCGCATCGGTGGTTGCTTCCTGCATCAGCTGCTGCTGGAAATTGTAGAGCCTGACCATGGCACTCTGGAGTGGCTTTGCCTCCAGAAGGTCCGTCACGGTGACCAGTACCTCTCCCCCGGTTCCTTTTTTGGCGATGATCCCCAGGTTGCTTGAAAGGATGTTCCGGCTCACGCTGCGCCTGCTTCCATAATATGCAGGTTTGCAGGGATCTTCACGGTCCTCCCATTCGTATCCCTCGTAATCGTAATAATCATAGGATGAATAATAATCTTCATAGGAATCCCAGTAGGACATTTCATCCTCGTCCCCAGCTGTGGTCAGCTCTGCTTTTTGTTCATTCAGACCGGCCGGGTCCGTTCCTTCACAAGGGAAAAGCGAGTGCTGCCGGCGGAACCCGATCTCCACGCGGTAGATGGCTCCGGGATCTGTATTGACCAGTTCTGTCAGGTTCAGCGAAAAGGTGTTCCACGCCCCGTAATTGATGGACTTGTCCGATCGCAGTTCCACCTGTTTGTCCAGGATCAGCCTTCCTGCCCGTTTCAGTTCACGGCTGCCCGAAAGCTGATTCACCTGCAGGAACTGGGCGATGTTATCCTCGTAGATCTGTATGATCCGCACATCCACGGCTTTCAGGTTCACCGCTTTGAAGGGCAGAAGCACCTCATCCGACTGGGGAATGATCACTCCCTCACCCAGAAGCTCAACCGCCGGGTAAAGCGCCTGGAACTGGACTGAAATACTTTGCCTGGTCCTCAAAGCCTTCCCGGCTGCATTTCTGATCCCCTGTTCGATGAACAATTTAACGGTTCCGTTCTGTCTGACGACGGGATAGACCAGGATGTTGTTCCCTGCCACTGAAAATCTCAGGTCCGTGTCCGTTTCCAGGTGGACGAGTCCCTGAAGGTTCTGATCCCTCCGTATGGGATCCGAAAAACTGAGCACCACATGCTGCTCGGGATACTGAACGACCCTGTGGGTGATCAGTCCGAATGTGCCGAGGGACGGAACCGTAAACTTTTCCACTCCCTTCTGGGTGGCGTCGATCACCGAACCATCATAATGGATCAGCACCTCCGTATTATCATCGGACCTGGATACACTGTCGATCAGGAACCGGTGCTCTTTTCCTCCCGGGTCATGATCCCAGTCCACAGGCAGCTTTGCATTGTGCTGGACCGCATAGAGGAGGTTTTCGACCGCTTCGGCATCCGCCACATCTGCGGTCAGCAGGGTCCCCGTGATATAGTTATTCTCCGGGGTATGATCGTCATAGGGCCTGAATTCATCGACCTGGATCTGGAGGTGCTGTGCAATGGTGTGGAACTCAAATTCGAAGCTTTTTTCCCCGGAGATCCCCGGAAAGAGCCTGTCCAGCCTCAACCTTGCCCGGAAGGTGGTCCCTCCCGGAAGTTTCTGAGCTGGTCGGAATTCAACGGAACGCCGGTCCAGGTAAACAAGTGTTCCTTCCACATCCGGGGTGAAGGAGATGGCCTTTGTCCTGACGGGCGCGTTCGGGCTCACCGAATCTGCAAATTCCTCGGCAAATTGAATGCGGATTCCCGACTCAGCGGATATCAATCCGCTCGTGAACGCGGATACCATCGGGTTGTATTCGGGCACTGTCAGTGCGCCGGCGCCGGAAGTGCGGTCACACTGGCGCGCGGAGAAAAAAGCTGCAAGCAGGATTGCAGCCAAAACGATCCTGGATTTCATGGATGAAGAATAATGGTAACATGAACAAAATTAATGAACTCCGGATATCTCCTGAAGGAGTTTTTCCAATCCTTTGCGGAGCGCATCCTCTATGGAAAAGTAATCAAATTTTTTCTGATCCTGATATAAAACGACCAGCTGGACCTGACGGCCCATCGCATGGAGGCCGGAATAGAAATCAGGTTTTCTCATCCTGTACGCTTCCCGGATCCTTCTTTTCAGCAGATTCCTGTCCACCGCTTTTCTGAAAAGTCTTTTGGGAACTGAAACGGCAAACGCTGCCGGATACCGGTCCCCCGATGAAACCCGGTAGAGGATTCTCAATGGATGAACATAAACGGATTCCCCCCTGGTGAACAGGGAAGACAGGATTTTCCTGCTTGTGATCCGCTCCCCCTTTTTAAATGAATAACCGGACAAGGTCAGCCTTTTCCATTATTCTTGTTGTACTCGTTGATGAAATTTTCCAGTGCCATGGTCATGGAAGGTGCCTGTGGCTGGGGGGCCATGATATCAAGCCTGAGTCCGGCTTCTTCAACTGCCTTTGCGGTTTTTTCGCCGAAGGAGGCGATTTTTGTGTTGTTTTGCTTGAAATCGGGAAAATTCTGAAAAAGGGATTTAATGCCTGAAGGACTGTAAAAAACAAGGATGTCATAGTTCACATCCGCCAGGTCTGAAAGGTCACTGCACTCGGTACGGTACAGGATGGCCTTTGTAAAATTAAAATTGTTCTTCTTCAGCAGAAGGGGAATTTCCTCCTTGTGGGCGGCAGAAAGCGGCAACAGGAATTTCTCATCACGGTGCTTCAACATGATATCGACCAGATCCTCGATCATGCCTTTTCCGAAAAATATTTTCCGTTTGCGGTAAACGATGTATTTCTGAAGGTAATAGGCCGTGGCTTCCGAAATACAGAAATATTTCATCGTATCGGTGATGTGTGTCCGCGTCTCTTCGGCCATTCTGAAATAATGATCGATGGCGGTCTTGCTCGTAAAAATCACCGCGGTATGAGCGCTCAGATCAATCTTTTCCTGCCTGAATTCCTTGGCACTTACCCCCTCCACGTGAATGAACGGACGAAAGTCGATTTTCAGATTATGTTTGGTGGCTAAATCAAAGTAAGGGGATTTGTTATTCTCAGGCTCCGGCTGAGATACGAGAATCTTCCTAATTCTTCCCATAGACGTTGTTTCTTTAATCTCAACTTACAGGGTGCCCTCTAACCATCTATATAACAGTATAAGAGGTACTGTTTCAAGGGCACAAAGATACAAAAACATATAGAATATCGAAACATCTTTCCTGAAAGAAAAAACGATGCTCCTCGCAACTCTCAGCAGCACAACGAGTAGAATCAGCACCAGCGCGAACCAGTAAAAGAACTCCCTGATCCATCCCCCGGTGTAGGCCATCAGGGCAAGCAGGGGCAATATGCAGATACCTGCTATTTTGTTGTATAAGAATATGTGATAGAGATACTCACGGAACAAATTGATCCTGCCGAAGAGGAAACCGGCCATGTTGAGCAGTACGATCCTCGCAAAAAAGATCCCCACCAGCAACAGGAAATTAAAAATAAAAAGTGTGATACCTTCAAGTGTATAAGGATGAAGATGATACCGCTCTTCAAACAACAGGAGCAAGAATGCCATGCTCAAAAAATAGAAAAGATAAAGGACCTGGTCCATCTGTTTCTGAAGGACACTGTTGTCCCCGAACATCCGATAGGTAATATTATAGTTGGTAGAGGCCTGGGCTGCCTGCATGACTGCAGAACCGTAATAAGAAATGATCCAGGCAAGGAATCCGGACAGGGCGAAAATCAAAAAAAAGAACCAGACAGGCTGGACCATCTGGATTTGCTCGGCCGCAGCAAGTCCGCTACCCGGAGATACAACACCTTCCGTGACCTGGGAAATCCTGAATACCGATGCCGTCACTGAATCCTGGCCCCACATTTGATGTCTTTTTTTGCAAAGATATATAACAGAGTCTCTCCAGAATGAACACGCTTACACTATTTTTTCAGGTATATTTGTAGTCCCTTTATTATGATCAATAAAACACCTGTGTATGAAACGAAGAATTTATCTGGCCGGACTGATCATCATGATTCTGGGTGCCGGGTTTACAACCCTCGGGAACAAAGACCTTGAACTGGTAAAAAATCTGGATATCTATTACACCCTGTTCCGGGAACTGAATATGTTTTATGTGGATGAAACAGACCCCGAACAGCTTGTGACTACCAGCATTGATGCCATGCTTGCATCGCTTGACCCTTACACAACTTATATTCCGGAATCGGGCATGGATGACTTTCAGTTCCAGACCACCGGAGAATACGGCGGAATCGGATCGCTGATCCGGAGATCGGGCGATCACGTGATCATCGCTGAGCCATATGAAGGATTCCCGGCAGCCCGGGCAGGACTGCGTGCTGGCGATGTGATCCTGAAAATAGATGGTATTCCAACGGACCACCAGCCCATCGAATCGATCAGTGAACGGCTGAAAGGAAAACCCGGAACCGAGATCCGCATGTCGATCGAGCGCCTCACAAATGAGAAACCGCTGGAATTCACCCTGACCCGCGAGCAGATCTCAATCCCCAATGTCCCCTACTTCGGAATGGTTGATTCCCGCACTGGATACATCCGGATCACAAACTTCACTTCCGGTGCAGGAAAAGAGACAGAAGAGGCCGTGAAGATGCTGAAGAGAAATCCTGACCTGGATGCGCTGATCCTTGATTTGCGAAGCAATCCGGGCGGACTGCTGATCGAAGCTGTTCGCATCTGCAATCTCTTCGTGGAAAAGGGAGAACTCATCGTGAGCACCCGTGGGAAGGTCAAACAATGGGATTCGGATTATACCACCCAGAAAGAACCCCTGGACACGGAGATCCCCCTGGTGGTATTGATCAACCGAGGATCCGCCTCGGCTGCCGAAATAGTTGCCGGAGCACTTCAGGACCTTGACCGGGCGGTGATCGTCGGACAGAGGACATTCGGGAAAGGACTTGTACAGACTACGCGCCCTCTGAAGTATAACGCACAGCTTAAGGTGACCACTGCCAAATACTACATTCCCAGTGGCCGGTGTATCCAGGCCCTGGATTACGCACACAGGAATGAGGATGGCAGCGTGGGCCATGTTCCCGATTCGCTGATCTCTGCATATGAGACCAGGAACGGCAGGGTGGTCTATGATGGTGGGGGAATCCGGCCGGACATTGAAAGCGTTCCCGAGGATCTTTCCGAGATCGCGATTCAGCTGTATGCGCAGAACCTGATCTTCGATTATGCCACCAGGTACAGATCTACCCATGAGGAGATTGCCACTCCGGAATCGTTCGGGATCACTGATGAGGAATACGAAGCATTTAAAGATTTTGTGGAGACGCAGGATTTTGAGTTTCAGACAGCCAGCGAAAGGATCTTTGACAGCCTGGTCCGTACCGCCCATCGTGAAAAATATTATGAAATCGCCCGTGATGAGTTCACCCGGCTTGAAGAAAAGCTGGCCCACAACAACCTGAAAGACCTGGAAACTTTCGGCGATGAGATCAGACAGATCCTCGATGAGGAGATCGTGAACCGGTATTATTACCAGTCAGGCCGGATCAGGGCACAGATCCGGGAGGATGAGCAACTGGACAAAGCTCTGGAAATCCTTCACGATCCGGGTTCTCTGGAAGAGATCCTCACGGGGAACCTCAGTGCGCCTCCAGCCAGTTTGAGCCGTATCCCATCTCCACAGTCAGGGGAACCTTCAGCTCCATAGCGTTTTCCATCCTGTCTTTCACGATCTTCATGACCCGTTCCAGCTCACCGGGGAGCACATCAAAATTCAGTTCATCGTGCACCTGAAGGATCATCCGGCTCTGCAGCATTTCTTCATCCAGTGTTTCCTGAATGTGCACCATGGCAATTTTGATCACATCGGCTGCTGATCCCTGAATGGGTGTATTGATCGCATTTCGTTCCGCATTGCCCCGAACCACTGAATTTTTTGACAGGATATCAGGCAGGTAGCGGCGCCGGCCATACATGGTTTCCACATAACCTTTTTCCCTGGCCATTTTGATACAGTGATCCATGTATCTTCTGACCCCAGGGTATGTGGAAAAATAGCCGTCAATCAATTCCTTTGCCTCGGTTCTGGAGATATGCATCCGCTGCGCCAGACCGAAAGCGGAGATCCCGTAGATGATCCCAAAATTTGCAGTCTTGGCTTTGCTGCGCATTTCCCGGGTTACCTCCCCGGCTCTGACCTTGAATATTTTCGAGGCAGTTGCTGTATGGATATCCTCATTGTTAACGAATGCTTCTATCATCTGGCCATCGCCGCTCAGATGAGCCATCAGCCTCAGTTCTATCTGGGAGTAGTCGGCCGAGAGGAAGACATGGTCTTCTCCGGAGGGCAGGAATGCTTTTCTGATCTCCCTCCCCCGTTCTTCCCTGACCGGAATGTTCTGCAGATTGGGATTGGTGGATGAAAGACGCCCCGTGGTCACCTGGGCCTGGTTGAATGAGGTGTGGATCTTCCCCGTTCTCTGATTCACCAGCTTTGGAAGGGCATCCACATAAGTAGACAGCAATTTTTTCAGCGACCTGTATTCCAATACTTTATTTACAATAGGATGTTTATCCGTCAGCTGTAACAAAACTTCCTCACCGGTGGCATACTGTTTTGTCTTGGTCTTCCTGGGATCCGATACGATCTTCAGCTTTTCAAACAGTATTTCTCCCAGTTGTTTTGGAGAGCCTATATTGAACGGGGTTTCCGCAATATTGTAAATCTCTTTTTCCGTGGCTTCGATCTCATTCTCCAGTTCTTCTGCGAAAGTCTTCAACGCACCCACATCAAGCCGAACACCTGCGTGCTCCATCTTCATCAGCACACGGACCAGCGGCATTTCAATCTGATCCGACAACCTGGAAAATCCTTCCTCCTTCAGCTTTTTGTTCAATATGGCCGCCAGCTGGAAGGTGATATCCGCATCCTCTCCAGCATACTCTTTTGCTTTTTCCACAGGCACCGTACCAAATGAAACCTGCCCTTTGCCTTTCTCCCCGATCAGCTCTTCGATCTTCACCATTGAATATCCCAGGTACTGTTCCGCCAGTATATTCAGGTTGTGTTTCTGTTCAGGCTGGAGGATAAAATGTGCAATCATTGTATCAAATAAGCTCCCCTGAACTTCTATGTCATAATTCCTTAAAATGTGCAGGTCATACTTCAGGTTCTGGCCGATCTTGCCGATCCGTTTGTCCTTCAGGGGTGCTTCCAGAATTCCCAGCCAGCTGTGGATTTTTTCGTCGTCCTGCCCGAAAGCCACATAATAAGCCCTGTGCGCTTCCCAGCTGAAAGCGATCCCCACCAGCTTCGCATCCATGAATTCCAGACCCGTGGTCTCCGTATCGAAACAAAAAGCTTTCTGTTCAGATAGCTTCTCAGCCAGTAACCTGACCCCCCTGAGATCATTCACCAGTTCATAATGATGTTCCACCGTGCTGATGGAGGCGAACTTGTTCTCATCTGCACCGGTTCCAGAAGTTACTTCCTCTTCAAATAAAGACCCCTGCGGATTTCCCGGTGATACCCTTGAAGCAGTGATATCCTCTCCCAGAATCCTCTGGGATAAATTTTTGAATTCAAGTTCGTCAAATAATTGCACAAGCATGGGCCGGTTGATGGATCCGCGGACCATCTGATCCATCTCCAGTTTCACAGGGGCATCCTGGAGGATGGTCGCCAGTTTTTTTGAAAGGGCAACCTGTTCTTTTGAAAGTTCCAGGTTTTCTCTTTGCTTCCCCTTCAGCTGATCCAGGTTTTCATAGACCTTTTCGACAGTTCCGTACTGGCTGATCAGCTTTTTGGCTGTTTTTTCCCCGATCCCGGCAACTCCCGGGATGTTGTCGGAGGTATCTCCCCACAGTGCAAGGATATCGATTACCTGTGAAGGATGTTCCACGAGGAACTTTTCCCTGATTTCGCCGGTTCCAAGGATTTCATGAGAAGCCCCCGACCTTGCGGGTTTATACATGAAAATCCTGTCCGATACAAGCTGCGCAAAGTCTTTGTCCGGGGTCATCATGTACACGGTATATCCTTCCCGTTCGGCTTTCTTGGCAATGGTGCCGATCACATCATCCGCTTCATAACCGGGCTCTTCAAGGATCGGTATCCCGAATCCCTCTATGAGTTTTTTCACATAGGGAATGGATAATTTGATATCCTCGGGTGTTGCTTCCCTGTTTGCCTTGTAATCCGCGAACATTTCCTTTCTGAAAGTTGGACCGGGCGGATCGAAAACAACCGCAATGTGCGAGGGATTTTCTTTTCTCAGGACCTCTTCCAATGCCAGTGCGAATCCGAATACCGTTGAGGTATGCATCCCCTTCGAATTGGTCATCGGATTGGAAATAAAAGCGTAATATGCCCTGAAAATCAAAGCATAAGCATCAAGAAGGAACAAAGTCTTTTCCCGCTCCATACGATTTCAATTGTTCTCGTCAGCGATCCACTCCGCATATGAGGTTGCGGTCTCGTACAGTTTTACTGCCTGTAATTCCACACCCGGCCTGAGCAAGTTCCGGATCTTTTCGACAATAAACAGTACCAGGTTTTCACATGTTGGTTGAAAATCAAACACATGTACTTTTTGATAGAGGCTTTTTACCCCGGATAGTGCCTCGCCGTCAGACGCTCGGTATACCACCAGTGAATGATCCAGGAAGTCCACAACCGGTTTTTTAACACATTCTTTCAGGTCCCTGAAATCCATAACCATCCCAAATTTCGGATGATCCGGATCAGGGCACGGTTCACCGATGACCGTTACAAACAGTTTATAAGAATGGCCATGGATGTTCCTGCAGTCGCCATCATAATTCCACAGCGCATGAGCCATCTCAAAATCAAATTCCCTGGTGATCCTGATACTTGACATCCTCCTCTTGATGGTTACTGGTTACAGACACATTCACTGATGCAGCGGACAAGCTCGCTCAGGTTCTTCTGTTTCAGGTAATAGATCGTGTTCTTACCCTGCCTGCTGGAGGCCAGGATCCCCTTATCCTTCAGGATACCGAGGTGGTGGGATGCGGTGGATTGTTCCACATCCAGTAACCGGTGAATTTCGGTCACATTCAGCCTGACCCCTTCCTTCAGGTGTCCCAGGATCGCAAGCCGCATGGGATGAGAAATGGCTTTCATCATACTGGCGGCCCTTTCCACGTCCTCAGGTTTTAAATCTTTGAATTCCATGGATTGAATTTTGCTACGAGTGATCTCATTGAACAAATACAAATATATCAATATTATGTTATTTGACACATGGCCAGTCTTACCGGCTTTTCTAACTTTTTCATGTAAAAAATTCAGAATTGAAGGATAAATATGCAATTTTGAACCAATGATCACACTGGAGGAGATACGGAAACCTGTCCAGCAGGAAATGGTCGAATTTAACAAGCGTTTCAAAGAAGCAGTTTCATCCGATATCCCTTTGCTTAACATGGTCACCAGGTATCTGCTTCGCAGAAAAGGCAAGCAGATGCGTCCGCTATTTGTATTCCTGACTTCGAAGATGATCGGAGAAATCACCGAATCGACCCATACGGCGGCCTCCCTGATCGAGCTGATGCACACCGCCACCCTGGTCCATGATGATGTGGTTGATGAATCCAATGAGCGAAGAGGGGTTTTTTCCATCAACGCCATCTGGAAGTCAAAGGTGGCCGTGCTCCTCGGTGATTACCTGCTGGCAAGGGGTCTTTTACTTGCGATTCGCCACCGGGAGTACACCCTGCTTGAGATCGTTTCCGATGCCTCGAGAGAAATGAGCGAGGGAGAACTGCTTCAGATACAGAAATCGAGGAACCTGAATATCGATATTGAAACCTATTACGAGGTGATCCGGAAGAAAACCGCCGCACTGATCGCCTCATGTGTCGCAAGCGGTGCAAGCGCTGCAGGAGCCGAACAGGAGGTGGTGAACCAGATTCATGAGATCGGTATCCAAATCGGTATGGCCTTTCAGATCAAGGATGATCTGTTTGATTATCAGTCATCCGGTTTGATCGGTAAACCCAGAGGGAATGACATCAAGGAGAAGAAATTCACCCTCCCCCTGATCTATGCGCTTAACCAGGCAGATCCCGGCCTGCGAAGAGCCATGATCCGAAAGATCAGCAGCGGAAATCGAAACGCATCGGTGGTCCGTGAAGTGATCCGATTTGTTACTGATCTGGGCGGGATCAGTTACGCCGAGGAGAAGATGCAGGAATTCAAAAAGCTGGCCATTGATGCCCTTGAGTCGTTCCCTCCTTCCCCTGCCAGGGATTCACTGAAAGACCTGGTTGAATTTACCGTATCACGCAACAGGTGATTATTCTTTCTCTTTTTCCGGACACGCCGGCCAGTACGTTATATCGCTGACCCTGCTGTGCGTTATGATCCTGGCACAGGAACGGGCTTCATCTGATTCCCGCCGGTCCGTGATATGGTGTTCCCTGAACGGATCCCGGCTCGGGACCATGACACTCCCTGCCGCCCGTAATAACGTGTCTCTCAATTCTATCCTGCTCCTGGCAGTGTAATGGATCCTGTTTAACTTTCTTCGGTCCG
>JAXGMU010000070.1:0-16800 GCA_040768485.1 Bacteroidales bacterium | reverse complement strand
TTCGGGTTTCAATTGAATTCGATGGTTGCAGATGAGCCGGGATTCACTTCGAATTCCCTCACCTGGCTGTTGGAGGAGGATTTCATGTCGCTTCGGCGGAAGATTACCCTGTAGGAGCCCGGTTGCAGGTAGTAACCCTGGCTGTTTGACTGTTCGCCCAGGTTGACCACCCAGCGCTGCTCGCCCTCGGGTGTGACCTGGTAAATCGCGCCGGCTCCGTGCTGGGGCGCCCGGAATGTCACGAATCCCGGAGCGGGGATCTCCACGGTGGTGGTGTAGCTCTGCCGGATCTCCACATCTCTCACGATCATCAGCGGGTAGATGGGGATCTCCAGATCGTACCTTCCCACGATGTACCGGTTCAGCTGACCCATTTTCTGCACGTTGATGGTGGAGGAATCGCCGGCTTTTTTCACCAGGATCTTCTCATTGTCGTAGGCCTGTCCCCTGCTGGTCTTCACCATCAGGTACCCCTGGGGTGCATCCAGCCCGATGGTGTTGTGACGGCCGGTGACCAGCTTCACATTGTCCGCACTCACCGGCGGGATGGTCTGTGCCACCACGCGGTAAGTACTCAGGTGGTCCAGCGCAAGGGTGTCGGGATTGCCCTTGCCGTTGAGGGTATGGATCATGTTGTACCGGATCACCCCTGAGAAGGTGTCGTAGAAAACCAGGTTCACATCGGTCTCCTTCGGCCGCTGGTCCGAGTCCAGCAGGTTCACCTGTGCGCTGGTCTCATTGAGTGCCTGGGTGATGACCACGCTGAGTGCCTCCTTGAACTGGACCCTGCCGGGGGCATCGTAATACTCCCCGATGCAGTTGAAGGTTTCCCTGAACCCGGGGTCGTTGCCGATCCCGATCACGAAGGGCCTGAGGATGATCCCCGCTTTCTGCAGCCTGTGGGAAACCTCGCAGGGGTCCCCGTCGCACGCTTCGATCCCGTCGGTGATCAGCAGGATGATGTTCCGGCAGTTGCTGCAGGGCGGAAAATCGCCGGGAGCCAGTTCCAGGGAATGGGCAATGGGGGTGGTGCCCTTGGGATTGATGAACCTGAGCTTCTGCCTGATCCTGGAGGCGTTGTTGGGGGCGAAAGGCACCTCCAGCTTCGTGTCGTTGCAGTCCTGCGGGGGAACCGGACTCTGGTGGCCGTAAATGCGCAGGGCCATTTCCACGTTGGGATTGCCCTCCAGGCTGTCCACCATGTCCATCAGGATGTTCCTGGCAATGTCGAATTTCCTGCCCCCTTCCCACTGTCCGGCCATGCTGTTGGATGCGTCCATGATAAACAGGAGCCTGGTTTTGGGCTGGTACCCGGCGGTCACCTGCTGGGCACGGGAGTTCAGGCAGAATGCCCCCGCGCATAGGAGCAGCGGAAGGACATGTGTTATTTTCAGCCGGCTGTTCATTAAACAGGCATTATGTTTTAACAGGCTTTACGTTTAAATCGGCCAAAAGTTGTCTCTTCAATGTTGGCAGTCAGCTAAAAATACAAAAATAAGCTGTTTTTTGGGTGTTTCAAGAATCTCAGTGTTTCAGGAATCTCAATGTTTCAGGAATCTCAATGTTTCAGGAATTTCAGGGTTTGAAGGGTCTCCCCGGATGAAAGCTGCAGAATGAGCAGTCCGTCCGGGACACCCTGCAGGGAGATCTCCAGGGGATGCCCGCTGTAATAAAACGATTGCCGGAAAACGGGCCTTCCTTCCAGGGTCATGATCCCCACCTGCACCGGTCCGTTTCTCATACGTGCGGGCTGAAGGAACAGGGTTCCGGAGGCGGGATTCGGGTAAAGCTCCGCAGCGGGCTGCGATGATCCGGGACCGGTGCCCTTCGGAACCGGATCCAGCAGAACATCCAGCCAGGTGGCGCTGAAATCGGTCACCCCCACCCCCCGCACCGTATCGTTCAGGTACCCTCCGGCCGAGAACACCACATCGTAGGTCCCTTCCCTGATCAGCCGGTAGAAGTCCCCGTGCTCCGGGGAGGAGGTCACCACCGAACAGGCACTGTCATGTCCGGGGATCAGTACGCGGGCGGAGAGGGGCCCCCCATCCGGCTTTCCCCGCACCCTTCCCCTGATGCCGTATGTGCACTGCGCCATATAGTTGAGCAGGGATCTTCTGTTCTTCTGCCAGAATTGGTCCAGGAGTTCCGATTCCAGCTGTTTCTCGTCGGACAGTTCCAGGGTGACCTCCCGTCCCCCCAGGTAATAATTCACATAATCCTGTCTCCCGCCGTAGATGGTGTACCACACCGCCCCGTTGGTGATCCCGCTCTCGAACAGTCCCATGTAACCCGGATCCACTGCCCGGGCCTCATCGGCATATTCCCCGGAGACGAGCCGGAACCAGGGATCGTCGGCATGCAGGTCGAAGGTGTGGTCCCACGGATAATTTACCACCTCCGCCCCGCTGTGGATGTTGGCAGACAGGGTGAATCCGCGGTCTTCCAGGAACTGCATCATGTGCCTGGTTTCCGGCTCCCTGCCCGCGGTATCATTGGGCTCGGGGACGGCGGGATCGGGAAAATCCCTGTTCAGGTTGACCCCGTTGGCGTTCTCCCGCACGCTGCCGGCAACCGACTCGCTGTGGTCCGGGCCATAGGTCCCGTCCGGATTGGAAAGGGGATTGATCCAGATGGAGAGGCTGTCCACCAGGGAGGTCACCTCCCCGTCGGTCCCGTACCCCTGCAGCAGGTAGTCCGCCAGCCTGAGCAGCAGCACGTATCCCACCAGTTCGTCCCCGTGCATGGTGGAGGTATAGAAGAACGCCGCCTCGGGTTCATCTTCCCCGGCCCGGTCGCTGATCTTCAGCGCCAGCAAAAGGCGTCCCTCCACCGATACCCCGAAGGTGTCCAGCCGGCAAATCCCGGGATGATCCGCCGCAAAGCCCTGCATCATCTGCAGGTACTGCGTGTAGGTGGGATATTTGAGAAATGTGCGTGCCTCGGCCAGGTCCCCGGCCATGTCATCTTCATCGATCTCCCCCTGCAGCCATTGTGCCGGAAGGACGGCGCACATCAGGAAACCCGTCAGGAGCAGGAGAAGTCTCAGGGGAGGCCGCATGGTCATACATTGAAACGGATGTGCAGGATGTCCCCGTCCCGGACCAGGTAATTCTTCCCTTCCACCATCTGTTTCCCCGCGTTCCGGCATGCCTGCTCCGAACCCAGGGCAACCATGTCTTCGTACCTGATCACTTCCGCGCGGATGAATCCCCGCTGGAGATCGCTGTGGATCGCCCCGGCCGCCTCGGGGGCCAGTGCCCCTTTGCGGATGGTCCACGCCCGGATCTCCTTGGGCCCCATGGTGAAAAACGAGATCAGGTCCAGCAGCGCGTAAGCCGAGCGGATGAGCTTGTTCACCCCCGGTTCCTCCAGTCCCGCATCCGCCAGGAAGGCTTTCCGGTCCGCCTCCTCCTCCAGTTCGGCAATCTCCGACTCCAGCCTTGCGGCCAGCACCAGGACCTCTTTACCCTCCCCGGCCAGGTATGCTTTTACCCGCTCCGTGTGGTGGTTTCCCGTCAGGGCCGCTTCATCCTCCACATTGCAGACGTACAGCACCGGTTTGCCGGTAAGCAGGAACAAATCCTCCACATGCTTTTTCTCCGAGGCATCCACCTCCAGGGTCCGGATGTTCCGGAAATCCTCCAGGTGTGCCCTGTATTTCTCCAGCACCTGCATTCCCGCCCTGGCATCCTTGTCCCCCGCCCTGGCCACTTTGGCCAGCCGCTCCAGCTTTTTCTCCACCGACTCCAGGTCCTTCACCTGCAGCTCCAGGTCGATGGTCTGGATATCCCTCACCGGGTCCACAGACCCGTCGATGTGGGACAGCCGGTTGTCGTCGAAGCAACGCAGCACATGGATCAGCGCATCGGTGTTGCGGATGTCCGACAGGAATTTGTTCCCCACACCCTCGCCGTGACTGGATCCCCTGGCCAGTCCGGGTATATCGACGATGTCCACCGTGGCGGGGGTCACCTTCTCGGTGGACTGGAATTTTTCCAGCTGGTACAGACGCGGATCGGGGACCGCCACCACGCCCAGGTTGGAGCGGGTGGAGGTGAATGCAGCACTGGAAGTTTCCACCCGGGTGGTGGACATGCAGTTGAACAGGGTCGATTTCCCCACGTTGGCCACCCCGATGATCCCGCATTTTAAACCCATGGATTGCCTGTTTTCCGTTATCCAGCGTTAAACTACTAATTATTCTCCTAAAATCGGTATCCCGCCGTTGATATATATATTTTGAGACACCGATGGAAATCGGTATTTTTGGACTTCAAATTTCGAGGGATTTCAACGGACTTTTCATTCAAATCATTTTTCATCAATGGATATCAAGATTCATCAACGTGCTGCCGACAACATCAGGATCCTTTCGGCTGCCATGGTCGAGAAAGCCAAATCGGGACACCCCGGGGGTGCCATGGGGGGAGCCGATTACCTGGAGATCCTCTATTCCGAGTACCTCACCTTCGATCCCGACGACATGGCCTGGCCGCTGCGGGACCGGTTCTTTCTGGACCCCGGTCATATGTCGCCCATGATCTACAGCATGCTTACCCTGACGGGCCACTATACCATGGACGATCTGAAAAATTTCCGCCAGTGGGGGAGCTGTACGCCGGGACACCCCGAGCTGGATGTGAACCGCGGGATCGAGAACACGTCGGGACCGCTGGGACAGGGACATACGAATGCGGTGGGGGCTGCCATTGCAGAGCGTTTCCTGGTGGCCCGTTTCGGGGAATGGATGGCGCACCGGACCTATGCCTTCGTATCTGACGGGGGGATCCAGGAAGAGATCTCCCAGGGAGCCGGGCGGATGGCCGGATACCTGGGCCTGAGCAACCTGATCCTGTTCTATGATTCCAACGACATCCAGCTCTCATCGGAGACCTCGGCGGTGACGGACGAGAACACGGCAAAAAAATACGAGGCATGGAACTGGTACGTGATCACCATCGATGGGAACGATCCGCGGCAGATCCTGGATGCCCTGGAGAAGGCGCACAAAGAGACGGAGCGTCCCACGCTGATCATCGGGAAGACCACCATGGGGAAGGGGGCGCTGGATGAGAACGGCAACAGTTTCGAGCGGCAGACCTCCACCCACGGAATGCCCCTTTCCGCTGCCGGGGGCTCCTTCGAAAAGACCGTGGCAAACCTGGGAGGTGACCCAGGGAATCCCTTTGCCGTTTTCCCGGAAGTGGAAAAGGCATACAGGGAGCTGCTGGAACGGAAGCGGACGAAGGCGGCAGAGAAAAAAGAAATGCAGGCGGCCTGGGAGAAGGACCATCCTGAAATGGCCGCTAAATACAGGCAGTTCCTGGAGGGGGGACTGCCGGAGATCGACTTTTCGGCCATCGAACACAAACCGGGTTCCCCCACCCGCGGCGCATCGGGGGTGGTCTTGTCCCACCTCCACGGAAAGGTGGAGAACATGATCGTCGCATCGGCCGATCTGTCCAACAGCGACAAGACCGACGGATTTTTGAAAAAGACCACCGCCTTTACCCGGGGCAATTTCAGCGGTTCATTCCTGCAGGCGGGCGTCAGCGAGCTCACCATGGCGGCCGTTGCCAACGGGATGGCCCTTCACGGGGGGGTGATCCCGGTGGTCGGGACCTTCTTCGTGTTCAGCGATTTCATGAAGCCGGCCGTGCGGCTGGCGGCGCTGATGGAGCTGCCTGTGAAGTATGTGTGGACCCATGACGCTTTCCGGGTGGGAGAGGACGGACCCACTCACCAGCCCGTGGAGCAGGAAGCCCAGATCAGGCTGCTCGAGCATCTGAAGAATCACCAGGGCAAACGCGCCATGATGGTGCTCCGTCCCGCAGATGCGGCGGAGACATCGGTGGCCTGGAAGATGGCCCTGGAAAACCACTCATCGCCCACCGCCCTGATCCTTTCCCGGCAGGGCATCAGGGATCTGCCCGCCCGGGCAGGGTCCGACAGGTACAGCGATGCCCTCCAGGCGGTCCTGGGTGCCTATATCGTGCGGGACAGCCGGGGGACACCCGATGTGATATTGCTGGCCTCCGGTTCGGAAGTCTCCACCCTGTTCGAAGGAGCCGACAGGCTGGAGGAGCGGCGCGGAATGAAAACCAGGATCGTCTCGGTCATTTCCGAAGGGATCTTCAGGGACCAGGACCGCGAATACCAGGACATGGTCCTTCCTTCAGGGGTTCCGGTATTCGGACTGACGGCCGGATTGCCGGTCACCCTGCAGGGACTGGTGGGAGACCGGGGCAAGGTGTTCGGGATGGAGAGTTTCGGATTCTCGGCTCCTTACAAGGTGCTGGACGAGAAGCTGGGATTCACGGGAGAGAATGTATATGAGCAGGTGATCGGATTACTTGGAATGTGACAGATGCGTGTGAGGAAGATTGTTTTTGTGCTGTTGCTGGCGGCGGGGTGGATGACGGTCCAGGGTCAGCGGACCACGACCCCGGGTCAGCGGATCCCGTCCCAGAAACCAAAACTGGTGGTGGGCATTACCGTATCGGGGATGCGGTATGATTACCTGACCGTTTACTGGGACAGGTTCTCCGAGGGCGGCTTCAGGAAGATGGCCACCACCGGGGCCAATTGCAAAAATGCCAGGTACGGGTACCTGATCACCGAACCGTCGGTGGGGTATGCCACCATCGCCACGGGGGCCCGGCCTGCCTCCCACGGGATCGTGTCGGATTACTGGTATGAGCGGGCCACCAACCAGATCCGGAGCAGCATCGAAGACGGGGAACAGACCACCGTCGAAGGATCCATTGATGCAGGCCGGTTCTCCCCGGCCGCACTCTACAGCCGGACCATTTCCGACGAGCTGCGGGTGATCAGTCATTTCAATGCGAAATCCGTCGGGATTTCCATGGATCCACAGGCAGCGGTACTCATGGCGGGACACACCGCCACGGGGGCCTACTGGCTGGATCCGGCCACCGCCCGGTGGATCTCCAGCAGCTTTTACGTGGATTCCCTTCCCCAATGGGTCAGGGATTTCAACGGGAAAGCATACCAGGACATCTACCTGGACCGCCTCTGGGAACCGCTGCTGCCCATCGGCGAATACAACGCCAGCATGCTGGACAACAATCCGTATGAGACCGGGTTCGGGGGACAGATCACCTTTCCCTACGATCTCTCCAGGCTCAGCATGAAGAACCGCAGGGAGAAGGATTACAGCCTGCTCATGGCCACTCCGTGGGGGAACACCTACACCAAGGACATGGCCATCGCAGCCATCGTGAATGAGGAGATGGGACAGCGGGGGGTGACCGACTGGATCCACATCGGGTTCAATGCCACCAGGCACCTGGCGCCCCGGTATTCCACCTGGTCGGTGGAAATGGAGGACATGTACCTGCGGCTGGACAGGGACATTGCCCACCTGCTGGAATTTCTGGATGAACAGCTGGGGCTGGAAAATGTGCTGATCTACCTCACGGCCGACAATGCACTGGCCGACGATCCCCGCTACCTGGCAGAAAGCAGGATCCCTTCGGGGTTTTTCAATTACAGGACCAGCATCTCCCTGCTCCGGTCCTACCTGAATGCCGTTTACGGACAGGGGGACTGGGTGACATTCTACTATGCCCACCAGATCTACCTGAACCACCAGCTCATCGAAGACTCCAGGCTTTCACTGGAGGAGGTGCAGGACCGGGTGGCGCGGTTCATGATCCAGATCTCAGGGGTGTCCAACGCCCTACAGTCCTACGTGCTCCAGCGGAACAATTTCACCCAGGGGGTGTTCGAGCGGATGCAGCAAAGCTACCACCAGCAGCGGTCGGGCGACGTGATCATCTCGCTGATCCCCGGCTGGGTCGAGCACAGCAACATGGACCGGAACGGTTACGAAGATTTCCGGTTCAGCTCCCACGTGCCGCTGATCTTTTACGGCTGGAAGATCAACCGCATCACCATCCCGCACCAGGTGGCGCTGACGGACATTGCAGCCACCGTTGCCTATTTCCTGGAGATCTCCATGCCTGAAAACGCATCCGGACAGGTCATCCCCGATCTGGTGAAGTAAGAAGGAGAGGGTGCCCCGGTGCCCACGCCGGGATATACCCGTGCCCCTTGCCGGGACACACCGGTGTCATTGTGATCCCCGGGACCGGTCTCCCGAAGCGGGACCATTCAGGCGCTTGCGCAGGGCGCAAAAATCCATGATCGCTTCCGGATTTTTTTCGATGGCGGTGCCCACCACGATCATATCGGCACCGGCCCTGTAGATCTCATCGGCCTGTTTCACCGTGGTGATCCCGCCCCCCACGATCAGGGGAAGGGAAAGTTTCCGGCGGATGGCCCTGATCATGCCCGTATCCACCGTATGTTCCGCACCGCTCCCGGCTTCCAGGTAAATGCACTTCAGTCCCAGCATTTCCCCTGCCATGGCCGTGGCCACGGCGATGTCCGTTTTCCCCAGGGGGATCGGGGTGGTGGCGCTCATGTATTCGACCGAAGAGCTCCTTCCGTTCTCCATCAGCATGTAACCGGTGGGGATCACCTCGATCCCGGCACGGTCCACATGGGGTGCGGCCAGCACGTGATTCCCGATCAGGAAATCCGGATTCCGTCCCGAGATCAGGGAAAGAAAAAAGATGCCGTCGGCACGGTCGCTCAGCTGCATGGCGCTCCCCGGAAAAATGAACACCGGCACATGCGTGCCCAGCTTCAGGGAGGTGATGGTGATCTCAATTGGATTGAACAGAATACTGCCTCCCACCAGCAGCAAATCCGGTTTGCACTTGTTGATCAGCTTCATCAGGTGCTCCAGGGAATCGTCATCGTACTTGTCGGGGTCGACAAGCACCGCAAAGCGTTTCCTGCTTCTGTCCTTCAGATGTTCGTAAAAAACTTTCATTCCTTCACGCACCAGACCAGTGCATAGTTATCGTGTTGCAGGTATTCCAGTTCCAGGCGTTCTTCACCGCTCCCGTTCACCACGGTTCCTTTCATGAAACCGTGATCTTCCGGATTGAAGGGGAAGATGGTGAGTCCGTCCCTGAAATTGATGTCCTGCTTGTCGCAGATCTTGTACATGGCCTCCTTTGCGCACCAGTGCAGGTAGAGGTGGTATTTCTTCAGCTCGGGATCGCTTGTGATCATCTCTTTTTCATTGATGAACTTGTCGGCCACCTTGCTGATCTTCCCGGACATGTACTCCAGGTCGATGCCCACCTTCTTGTCCTTGCTGATGAGCACGGCTGTCAGGTTGTTGGAATGGGAGATGCTGATCCGGTGGGTGTTGCCGCGCACAAACGGTTTGTTCTCCACGCTGTAAAGGATCCGGGTATCTTTGCCCAGCATGTTTTTAACCAGGGCCCGGACGCTGAGCCATTCGATCTTTCTGCTGATATTCTTGAAGCTTTCCAGCTTGGTCTTTTCGACCGTTGCGAGATCGACCATCCTGTACAGCGAATCGTAATCCTCCGTAATCTCCCACACGCCCAGAATGCAATCAGGCAATATTTCTGTCTTCAAAAATACTCCCACGATCTTTCAATTCAGCTTCCCTGTGAACGGGGGCACTAAGTTAAGCAATTTTGATTAATACTTCCATTCTGTGGTTTCTATCATATGCATGATATCCTCCCGGAGGAAGGTGATGACAGGATTGAGCGAGTCCCTGTTGGGCCTGGAATTGAAGTAAAGCGACCCTCTCAGAAAATGATGAGTGCTGTCGGTGATGAAAAACTGGACCGCCGAGGCCACATTGCCTTTCAAATCGTAAACAATACCGAACCTGCGCTGATCCCGCTGGTAGAAGGGTGTCTCCTCGATGCCCTCCGCCCTCACGGTGTGCTTGTAAACAAGGGTCCGGGCATCGGTGATGTAATCTTCCAGGTTGTCCTTCACCGGCTTGTAACTCAGGTGGACCGTCCCGTTCAGCGGGGGGAACACCACATTGATCCATCCTGGCTCGGCCATCCGGCTGCTGTCGGCCACCACCTCCGAATAGACCGGGATCTCGAACCGGTACTGATCCTGCCGGTCGTACAGCCGGTAGGCTTTTTCGGGGAAGTCGATCCTTGCGTACCCTTCGGGTTTGGGGGTGGATGAACGGTGGCATGCCACCGGCAAGCACCACAGCAGTACAGCCATCAAACCTCCTATCACTGATACCCTGATCAACGTAACTCAATCTTTTATCCGGACCTTCACCTCCCTGATCCGGCGCTTATCCATGGCCAGGACGGTGAATTCCACGTTTTTGCAGATGATGATGTCGTTGACCTGGGGGAATTCTCCCTTTAATTCCAGAAGCAGACCGGCCACGGTCTCCGCATCTCCCTTCACATCATCGAACAGGTCATCCTCCAGTTCGGTGATCTTATAAAAGTCGTTCAGCTGTGTCTTTCCGTCAAAGATGGTGGTCCTCGCATCCACCTTCCTGTAGAATTCCTCTGCTTCATCGGACTCGTCGGTGATCTCGCCCACCACTTCCTCCAGGATATCCTCCATGGTCACGACCCCCTCGGTACCCCCGTATTCATCCACCACGATGGCCAGGTGGATCTTCTTCTCCTGGAATTCCTTCAGCAGATCGTTGATTTTCTTGGTGACGGGAACGAAAAACGGATCCCGGATCAGTTTCTGCCAGGGGAACTTCTCCTGTTTATAGATATGCGGCAGCAGATCCTTCACGTACAGGATCCCCCTCACGTTGTCGGAGGTCTCTTCATACACCGGGATCCGGGAATAGCCCGAATCAATGATCACCTTCACCAGGCTCTTCAGGTCGGTGTGGATATCCACAGCGGTCACATCCATCCTCGGTTTCATGATCTCCGACACCTCCAGGTTCCCGAACTTGACGATCCCCTCCAGCATCTTTTTCTCATCCTGCACCACATCGCTGGTCAGGTCCAGTGCCTCCGAGATGTCCTCCATGGAGATCTGATGCCCTTTGCGGGACATCCTCCGGTTCACCAGCCGGGTGGATCTGACCAGCAGGTTGATCAGCGGACTGAATACCTTTTCAAGGACCCGGAGGGGGATGGCCATTCGCAGTGCAAAGCGGGGAGCGGAACGGTTGGCATACACCTTGGGGATGATTTCCCCGAAGAGCAGCAGCAAAAAGGTGATCACGACCACCTGGATCAGGAACTCCAGGACCGGGCTGACGTCGAAATTGAACAGCCTCTCCATCACGAATGCGGAGATTATCACAACGCCGACATTAATGAAGTTATTGGCGATCAGAATGCTGGCAAGCAGCCGCTCGGGGGTTTCCAGGTGGGCCAGGACCAGGTTGCCCCGTCTGGTGGGGATTTCCTTCAGGTCGTTGATGTGGTGGGGAGAGAGGCTGAAAAAGGCCACTTCCGATCCCGAGATCATGGCGGAGCAGTAGAGCAGGACCACCACCACCACGACCCCGATGACGGTCCCCGTTGTCATCGGAATGGTTGTACTCTGAAGAAAGATGAACAGTAGTGACGGTTCCAATTGAGACGCTGTCGTTTAAAGTGGTTCAGAAAGGCAGATCATCCGGACCTTCATCCTCTCCGCTGAAAGGATCCTCCCGGTCGTCTCCCGGGAACTCTTCCTGCTTGTCAGCGGCGCGCTGTCTTCCCGTATCCTTCTGCGGGCTTGTATCCTGCGGGCTTTTATCCTGCGGGCCGGTCTGCCGGGATCCGCCCTGCTGTGCACCGGCCGGCCGGGATCCGTCCTGCTGTGCAGTTGCGGGCCGGGATCCGGACGCCTGGGGACGCTCTTCCTGGTCCCCTTCGTCATCGGGCCTTCTCCCGAGCAACTGCATCTGGTCCCCCACGATTTCAGTGATATATTTCCTGTTACCCTCGCTGTCGTCGTACGACCGGGTCTTGATCCTTCCCTCGATGTAAAGCTGCGTCCCTTTCTTCACATATTTCTCCGCCACCTGTGCCAGTCCCCTCCACAGCACCACATTGTGCCACTCGGTGTTCGTGATCTTTTCACCGTCCCTGTTCCGGTAGGTCTCGCTGGTGGCCATGGGGAACTTGGTGATGGCCGTCCCCTCGTCCAGGTACCGCGTTTCAGGGTCTTTGCCCACATTTCCCACAAGGATAACTTTATTTACTGACATTCGTTCTTCTGCATTTTGGTTCCGGACGTAAAGATACTAAAAATTGGCCACTTGCAAGTACCGGTGAATGATGCGGGGGACGGGATAATCATCCAGCTGTCCGGCCGGAACCCGCACCCATGTATCCGGCATGGGATCGGGCCACCGGCCGGTCCGGATGTGGAAAAATTTCGCATGGATGGTCCGGTGCGTCAGCTGGTGCCTGACGGGCGGGGAGACCCGCTCCAGGGTCAGCTCCGCCACGCCCGGCAGCAATTCCTGCTCCATGCGGACCAGTAGTTCCCCGTCCTCCTCCGGACCGTCGGACTCCAGCACGGGAAACTGGTAGAGGGATTTCCAGATGTCATTCCCGTCCCGTTTCATGAGGATGACCTCCTTCCCGTGGCGGAAGATGAAAAAGTACATCCACCGCGCCGTGGGTTTCTTTTTGGGGAGCTTCACCGGGAACTGATCCACCCGGTCATGTTTCCATGCCGCGCAGTGGCCGGAGAGCGGGCACCCCTCACAAACGGGTCTGTCCGGAACGCACTGCAGCGAACCGAATTCCATGATGGCCTGGTTGTGCAGGCCCGGCTGCTCCCTGTCCAGCAGCTCCTCTGCCAGTGAGGCGATGATCTTCCGGCCGTTGGGACCGTTCACGGCCTCCTCCACGCCGAAGAGCCTGCTGATCACCCGCGCCACGTTCCCGTCCACCACCGCCCTGGGTTCATTGAAACAGATGGAGGCAATGGCCGCCGCCGTGTAGTTCCCAACCCCCTTCAGCTTCAGCAGTCCCTCATAGGTCTGTGGCATTTCCCCTCCCAGCTGCTCCACCACATGCCTGGCGGTTGCATGCATATACCGGGCACGGGAATAGTATCCGAGCCCCTGCCAGAGCTTCATCACGCTTTCCTCCGGAGCCCCTGCCAGCGAACGGATGTCCGGGAACGCCTCTGCGAATGCGAGGTAATAATCGAGTCCCTGGCTGATCCTGGTTTGCTGGAGGATCACCTCGGAGAGCCATATCCGGTATGGATCAATTGAATAGCGCCATGGAAGATCCCGCTTATTTTTTTCATACCAGGCAACCAATATCTCACTTATTTTCATTATCTTCGCCGGCACATTATTTATAATGTTCTTATATTAAGGCCACTAAAATAAAAATTTATACAAATCAATTTCATATTCACGCAAAAGTATATATATTTGCACATCCATTGAATACGTTATTGTAAATCATTGATAATTAAAGGTTTTTTAAGATGACAAAAGCAGATATTGTAAACGAGATTTCCAAGAACACGGGAATTGAAAAGGTGACTGTTCAGAAAACAGTCGAAGCTTTCATGGAAACTGTGAAAGATTCACTCAGCAACAACAAAAATGTGTACCTGAGGGGGTTCGGCAGCTTTATCGTGAAGAAAAGGGCTAAAAAAACCGCAAGGAACATTTCCAAGAACACGACGATCATCATTCCCGAGCATTCCATTCCTGCATTCAAGCCTGCCAAGACATTTGTCAGCAAAGTGAAGACCAACGTCAAGTAATTTGTACCTGTTATGCCGAGCGGAAAGAAAAGGAAAAGACATAAGATGGCAACCCACAAGCGCAAGAAGCGTTTGCGGAAGAACAGGCACAAGAAGAAGAAATAAACATATCATTTCTCTTGTAATAAACCTAAAGCACCTGCGCCGGGCTTTAGGTTTATTTCTGTATAGGGTTGACCCGCCCGGCCGCAAGGGCGGGATCCCATCAATCCCTTACAGAATCTGGAATTCAGCTTAATCTTCGAAAATGAGGACAGAGTGAGCAGTGAACTGGTAATCAACTCCACGAAAGAGCGGGTTTCGATTGCACTACTTGAAGACGGAAGACTTGTTGAACTAAACGAATCATCGCTTAAGCAGCAATTTTCAGTAGGGGATATCTACCTGGCAAGGGTGAAGAAGATCATGCCGGGGCTCAATGCCGCATTCGTGAACGTGGGGTATGAGAAGGATGCCTTCCTGCATTACCTTGACCTGGGGCCGCAGTTCAGCTCATTGAACAAATACCTGAACCAGGCCCTTTCCAGGAAGGGCAGGCCCCAGCCCATCAGCAAATTCAAACGGCTGCCCGATATCAACAAACACGGAAAGGTCGGTGAGGTGCTCAAGCAGGGGCAGCACATCCTTGTGCAGATCGCCAAGGAACCCATCTCCACCAAAGGTCCGAGGCTCACATCCGAGATCTCCATCGCGGGCAGGAACCTGGTGTTGATGCCCTTCTCCGACAAGATCTCCGTCTCCTCCAAAATATCCTCCCAGGCCGAGAAAGACCGCCTGAAAAACCTGCTGCAGGCCATCCGGCCCCAGAACTTCGGCATCATCGTGCGAACCGTTGCGGAAGGGAAGAAGGTGGCGGAGCTGGATGCAGAACTGCGCGGTCTGGTGAAGAAATGGGAAACGGCCTTTGAAAAGCTGAACCCCAAAAATGTGCCCTGCCTGGTGATCAGCGAACTGAGCCGGGAATCGGCCGTGGTGCGGGATCACATGAACATGAACTTCGACGGGATCCACATCAGCGACGAAAAGGTATTCCAGGAGATCAAGGATTATATCCGGGAAGTGGCTCCCGAGAAAGAGCGGATCGTGAAGCTCTATTCGGGTAAGACACCCATTTTTGACAGCCTGGGCATCATCAAGCAGATCAAGGCTTCCTTCGGCAAGACCGTCTCCTTCAAACACGGCGCCTACCTGATCATCGAGCATACCGAGGCGCTGCACGTGATCGATGTGAACAGCGGAAACCGGTCCAGGTCGGCCAGCGACCAGGAGACCAATGCGCTGGAGGTGAACCTGGCGGCGGCCGACGAGATCGCCAGGCAGTTGCGGCTGCGCGACATGGGGGGGATCATTGTGGTGGACTTCATCGACATGCACAAAAACGAACACAGGCAGCAGGTGTATGACCGGATGAAGGAAGCCATGGCGAAGGATAAGACCAAGCATAACATTTTGCCGCTGAGCAAATTCGGTCTGATGCAGATTACCCGCCAGCGGGTTCGCCCCGAGATGCACATCGACACCTCGGAGACCTGTCCCACCTGCCGTGGAAGCGGCAAGGTGCAGCCGCCCATCCTGTTCCCGGAGATGGTCAAGAACGAGCTCTCCGTCCTGGTCAAGGAGCAGCAGCTCTCCAGGATACAGGTCCAGCTGCATCCATTTGTGGCCTGCTACCTGAAGAAAGGCATTCATTCCGAGGAGAAGAAATGGAGAAGGGAATTGGGCTGCCGTGTGAAGATCCACCCTTCCGAGGAGCTGCATTTGCTGGAATACAGGGTGCTCGACACGGAAGGCAAGGAGCTCCACCGCAAACGCCACTGACCGGGCAACCCCGGGCATCCGGACAATCCCGGGCATCCGCGCCCCATCGGGCGATGCCCATAAACCTTTCGCGGCCACGGGTGTTATTCCAAGAAGAAAACACAATCCGGAAACAAATAACAGACCTATGATCCGACATCTCACAATCTTTGGCCTCATCCTGTGGACCTCGCTTCAGCTGGCTGCCCAGATCGCCGATCCGGTGAAATGGACCTTTTCCTATGAAGTGACCGGCCGTCAGGAAGCTGACCTGATCTTCAAGGCCACGATCGATCCTCCCTGGCACCTTTATTCCGCCTACCTTCCGGAAGGGGGACCCATCGCCACACAGGTTCATTTTGAACAGAGCGATGCCTTTACCCCCGTGGGGAAGATCGTGGAGGTGACCAGGCCGAAGATCAAATTCGATGAGGGATTTCAGATGGAACTGGGCACCCTGTCGGGAAGGGCAGAACTGAGGCAGAAGGTACGGCTGGAAGGAGCCGGTCCCCATACCGTCAGCGGTGAGGTGGAATTCCAGGTGTGCGACGATGTGACCTGCCTGCCACCCAAATTGGAGCCGTTCTCCATCACCGTCTCCCTGCCCGGGGAAGCCACTTCTGAAAGAGATGCGGGCCGTCCTTCCGGAGCTGTCTCTGAAAGCAGCGCGGGCCGTCCGTCCGGAGCTGCCGAGGCTCCCGCAGAACGCACCACCATCGAGACTGCCGCAGAGCGCGCGTCAACCGGTACCCCCGGAGAACGCGCCGCCGCCGAATCCGGTGATGCCGGGACCGCCGCCTTGCCAACCGGAGCTGAAACCGCCGCCGCCACAGAAGCCGGTGCCCAGCGTGCCGCCGAATCCGGTGATGCCGGAGCCATCGCCGGGGTGCCCGCCATGGAGGAAGAACGATCCCTGTGGGGTTTCTTCTGGCTGGCATTCGGACTGGGACTGCTGGCTTTGCTGACCCCCTGCGTATTTCCAATGATCCCCATGACCGTCAGCTTCTTCATGCAGGGAAGCGAGCGGCGCACGAGGGGGATTTTCAGGGGATTGCTCTTCGGATTGTCCATCGTGGCCATCTACACACTGCTGGGAGTGATCGTCAGCATTTCCAACGTGGGGCCCAATGCGGCCAACGCACTGAGCACCCACTGGATCCCCAACCTGATCTTCTTTGCCCTTTTCGTACTGTTCGCCTTCTCGTTTTTCGGCATGTTCGAGCTGGTGCTCCCTTCTTCCTGGGTGAACAAGGCGGACAGCCGGGCTGACAGAGGAGGGTTCGGAGGAGCATTTTTCATGGCCCTCACCACCGTGCTGGTCTCCTTCTCCTGCACCGGTCCCATCGTGGGGGCCCTGCTGGTGGAGGCGGCCGGGGGACTGGCCCTGAAGCCCATCCTGGGTAT
>JAXGMU010000069.1:0-16976 GCA_040768485.1 Bacteroidales bacterium | reverse complement strand
GATGATCCGGAGGGGGAGGTATGTGAATGATTCCGGGCCACAGTTTCGCATCCAGCTGGTATAAGCTCTCAGATAGTGTGTACCCGAAGCGATATCCTGCGGAATGGTGACCACTCCCGTACCGCCGGAAGGCCCTATCGAGATTTTTTCCCTTGCCAGTGCCATTCCGGTGGGGGTGATCAACTCCACGTGAAGGACATTGCTCCAGGGAAGCGATCGCACCGGTTCACTGCTCTGGTTGAAGATCCGGAACCGGATTGTCTCCCCGGAAATATAGATGCTCCGGTCGGTCATCAGCACAAATGCTTCTCCTTGTACTGGCGCACTGTGCAGTACAGGAAAGATGCCCTGCGCAAACAGGGCGGTCCAGAGGATACGGAAGACGATATGGAACCGGTTGCTTGTCATCATTGTGGCCAGAAATCAGGGGGTTCTCCCGAGCTGCCCCGGTACAGGCGGCAATCCAGGCACTCCTGGTCGGTTTCTCCGGTAATGATCTCTCCCGTTTCCGGCCAGGTGGCCCTGGATAAATAGATCGGGAGATCCTGGAGGCGGAAGAAGTTTAACCTGGGAAAATGGAAACTCGGGAAACAGAAGATACGGTCGGGTACTTCCAATCCTTCCACATCCCTGACAAAGATCCGCTTTTCAGATACCGCCGAAACACTGAAAAAGCCGAGTACCTTCTCTTCCGGATCGTCACAACTGCAGATATTTCCCGGGGTAATGGATGGCTGGGTGTCAAACAGCGCACCTGCCTCCTGAACGTTCTTCTTCAGGTTATCCCAGTACCTGAAAGCGGACTCATCCAGGGATAGCTGCCTGACCAGCAGGCTGTATCCGTACCTCAGCCGCTGGGTCTGGCTGGATACGAAATGCAGTGGCTTCATGGAGTAGCGCCCCGCTGTAAGATTCCCTGTTTCCTGCGTGAAGATCTCCGGAATATGCCGGGTGATCCAGCACTGCCGGTCTGACATGTTGTCCGGCAGCGGCTTCAGCACACGGTCCAGGTCATAAATAAATCCTTCATAGGGGGGATTGTGGAACTCATACGTTTCGATTACTTCCCACATGAGGAACCGGTCGGATTCCGGATCAACAATGAAATCCATATAGAACCTGAGGCCCTCCACTGTCGTACCCGGATCATCGCCCGGAGCAGTTTCAATCCTGTAGTAAACCGAATCGATGGTCAATGCCGGATGCAGGGTTGCGAACTCAGATTCATACCTGTGCCCGTTAGAAGTGATCAGCAATAAACGGTAGCTGCCGCCTTCCTGAAGAAAATCATCCGGAATATCGCCCAGGTAATCGCCATTACCCGATTCGGCGAAATGGATCATGTCGCCCCTTTCATTTTCCACCTGCACCACAGCTCCCGATTCGGGCTTGTATTCAGGATAGATGAGACCGTCACTCCGGGAAAGATTGACGGTCTGGGTGCCCGGTCCACCTGTCAGATGTGCATTTACCACCAGGATTCCCGCAAAAGAATCTGCATCCTCCGGATAATACCTCTCCACACAGGCCGTAAGGAAGGCGGCCAGCACCATGTAAATCCATGCCTTCCTAGTTGCTTTCATAATTTCCCAGTTTTACGTTCCAGGACAGGGTGAACACGGGGACCCCGATCACTGAAAACGCATAACCCCTCACAAAGAAATCCTCGGACCTGAAAAAGATCGACTGCGGGTTCTTCCTTCCCAGCAGATTGTAAACATTGATGCTCCACGTGGAGTGCATCAGCTTATCTGCCTTCAGATTGCCCTCCACTGTCAGGGACAGGTCGACCCTGAAATAGTCGGGCACCCTGAACTCGTTGCGGGCGTAATAATCAATATAGGCTACCTCTCTGATATAATAAAGCGATGCAGGGAAAGTGACAGGCCGTCCCGACATATAAACAACATTTGAGGCCACAGAAAATCTCCGGTTCACATGATAGTTGGCCACCAGATTGAGGACATGGGGGCGGTCGTAATTCGAGGGATAAGGATTCCCGTGGTTAATGCTTTCGTATTCTGTGTCGCCGGCCACCAGCATCTCGGATCGGGACAGGGTATAGTTGATCCAGCCGTTCAGTCTCCCCGAAGTTTTCTGCAACATCAGCTCTGCCCCGTATGCATTCTGGAATCCCTGCAGTACCTGGGTCTCGGTCAGGGGAATGTTGACAAAGTCAGCCCCGTCCTTGTATTCCACAATGTCTTTTGAATACTTGTAATAAAGCTCTATGGATCCGGAGACTCCGATGCCCGGGAAAATATGATATGCCCCCGCCGAAAACTGGTAACCGGTCTGCGGATCGATATGGTAATCCGATAATTTCCACTGGTCCGTGGGGGAAATGGTGACCGTGTTGCTGAGCATGAAGAGGTATTGCCGCATCTGGTTGAAAGCCAGCTTAAAAGAAGTATTTTGTCCTCCCTTCATATTCATGGCAACCCTGAATTCCGGCCCCGAGTTGAACCGGATGGGGCTGAATTTCCCGAATGAAAGCGAATCCGCAATGGTGTTTTCAGTCTTTGGTTTTCCGGATTCGTACAGCATCACCGTTTCCGGTCCCAGCTTGGAATAGTAACTGTACCTGAAACCCCCGTAAAGGTTCAGCCAGGAGAGCAGGCTCATATCGTCGCTGATGAAAAGACTCCCTTCCACCCCATGTTCAAATCCAAGATCCAGTTCTTTTCTGATGGAAGTCGGCCCGTACGGTTCCACCACGCCACGGTCAAGCCTGTAATAGATCAGGTTTGAGCCGAACTCCACACTGTGCCTGATCGCCGGCACCCAGGTGAAATCAGCAAGGATCTCGTTGTGGTTTAACAGGTATTCGTGGGAATAGGCCCTGGAGATTTCACTCTTGTCCGCATTCAGAAAACGATAAACAGATGCGGTGGCGGTAACTTTCGAAGTAAGCGCCGGTGAAATGTTCCGGCTCCAGTTCAGAGAGCCTCCACGATTGGCATATTCATAATCGGTAAGTTCCGCGTATTTGAAATCATCGAAGCTCTGGTAATAGAAGAGCTGGAGCGTGTTTTTCGTTCCGGGCTCAAAATTCATGGATGCGGCCACATCATAGAAAAAAGCATCGCTGTTGCTTATATCCGGATCTTCGATCCGTCTCAGGATCCAGTCAGAATAGGAGGACCGTCCGCTCACAATGAAGGAAGAACGATCCTTCCGGAGAGGCCCCTCGAATGTCAGGTGCGCGGAGACCGGACTGATCCCTGCATGGGCGGTATATATTTTGTTGTTCCCTTTCCGGGTAAGGATGTTGAAAACCGAGGAGAGCCGCCCTCCGTAATTGACGGGCACATTGCCCTTGTAGACGGAAAAGTCCCTGATGATATCCGAATTGAAGGCCGAGAAGAACCCGAAGAGATGGGAGGTATTGTATACCGGCAGCCTGTTGATGTAGAATATATTCTGGTCCACGTTCCCTCCCCTGACATTCACACCCGTTGAAGCCTCCCCTGCACTTGTGATCCCGGGGAGGAGTTTGGATATCTTGATCACATCCCGTTCACCCATAAACACGGGAAGCTGTTTCAGGGATTTCATACTGAAACGCTCCACCCCGATATCCGTACTGCTGATGTCCCTGTACTGCTCTCCCAGGATCTGGACCTCGTTCAGCGCGATGACCGCAGGTCTCATCTCCAGCTGGAATTCTCCGTCAGAATAAACCTCCAGCGCCGCATTCAATTTTTCCATGCCGATAAAGCTGAACTGAGCGGAATACCTTCCGGGTGCAAGCGCCATGGTCACATTACCGTACTGGTCCGAGATGCTTCCTTTACCGGATTCCAGGATCACCATGGTGGCACCAGCCACCGGCTCGCCGGTCTCCACATGAACCAGCTTCCCTTTCACCCGGGCCACGGACCTGGAGGTCCGGGAAGAGGGATCGCCCACGGTAATGGTCCTGGTGATCTGTTCCGGGCGTGTACCCTGTATATACTGCGAGCCGTTGATACCCATGTATTCTTTTTCCGCACCGGAACTTCCCTGCGACGACTCCACCGACAGTATTTCCGGGAGACTGGTATTGAGCCTTCGCTCAGGCAGGATGACAATGGCCGATGGGGATATAAAACCATAATGCAGTCCCGTCCCTTTCAACACCTCCCGGATGGCCTCCTCAGGGGTGACCGAGTCGGTCCTGTAATCCACCCTCATCTCCCCGAACCAGTCCGGCTGAAAGTACACCCGGATCCCCGTCCGGGTTTCAAACTGATCAACAAACTCCTCAAAACTTGCACGGGACAGGTCAAGGCTGAACTTCCCGGCCGGTTCCTGGGACAGCAACCCGTTCCATGTGAATAGCAACAATATGATCGCAAGCTTACTGTGCCTCATCTGCAATCGAATTACAATATTCCATCAGGGATCTCATCCGGCTTTCGGATGCGCTCCTCACGTTGATATGGTGCTGGCGCATGTACTTCCTTATCAGTTTCTTGCCCTCCGCGCCAAATACCCGGCTGAAACTCCGGTTGCCGCTGAAGTTGTAAAACGCACGGCTCCTCACCAGGTATGCTTCTCTGACCGGTTCGGTAAAATAATATTCCCCTGAACCGGAGGTGGCGTCCAGCCTGTATTCTTTCTTCCATGCATAATAACAAGAGACCGGGCCTTCATACACTACCTGGAAGAAGTCTTCTTTACCTTCCGGTCCCTTCATTTTTATGAAACTGCGCCGGTCATCACTGAAAGCCTCCACCCGGGAATTGGGCAATACCAGGCTGGAAGTCGCACCGTAGACGTCTTCATATTCGAGGACCAGCAACTGGTTATAGATATCGTACCTGATCGCCTGATCCTCGAAAACATTTCCCCCGATATGCAAAGTGGACTTCCGCGCGGATGACTCCAGGAAAGGATCCCCACCTGACAGCCTGTAAGGATAATAGTATTTCTCACCGTTGACCAGGCGGGGATCATTCCCGTATTTCTGATCGTATTCTTCCATCTGTACGGCGAGGGAACGGTCCTGAGACCAGAGCGGCTGGAATCCTGAAAAGCATACGACTGCTGCCAGGCACGATATCCAAATATCCAGATTGATCCTCATCCCATACCCATGTTAGAGAAAGCTTCGAATTTAATCAAAAAACATTCCAATTACCAGAATTCCGGCCTGATGTGGGTGCTGTTCTTCAATAACCTGCAATCCACGCAGTAAAGGGGTACTCCTCCACATATCTCTTCACCGTCAATCCTTGTGCAAACACCTATGTCACCATTAGCACCCGTTCTCACTGCACAATATTCCCGATCCCGTTCTGTATTAATCCCTTTTATATACTGGGCGAAGAAACGCTGTTCCCTCACTCCCGACATGCTGAAATAACCCAGTACCACCTCATCCCCATTCCGGATATTGCATATATTGGACTTTAAAATAGCCGGCTGCCGGTCAAAGAAGGTGCCCAGTTCCCGGGAAGTTGTTCTCAGCTCGTCCCAGTAACGGAAGGCGTCCTCGTTTAGTGCATATTGCCTTACCATCAGGCTGTACCTCCAGTGTAGTTTCTGATCCCCGGGAATATTGGGCACGTAATTGAGCTTTTTTCTGATACAGCTTCCCTTTTCAAGATTGTCGAGTGACAGGGTTGATATATCAGGGACCTCATTGGTGATCCAGCATCTCCTCCACCGGCTGGAATCGGGAATTGATCCGGGAACTGCCAGATAAAGGGGGGGATTGTGAAATTCATAGGTTTCCACCATGTCCCACCGCAGGTAACGGTATGCATCGCTGTCGTAAGTGAAATCGCAGTAGAACCGGATCCCCAATCCGTCCCGCGATCCATTTTTTTCAGCGTCGGGATCGGGCTCCACCTGGAAATAGACGGAATCGATCTCCGGTACGGGTTGCAATATCTCGAAATCGGACTCATACTCATTACCATCCGGCGTGATCACATGCAGCCCGTAGGACGCCCCTGTCTGAAGGAAGTCTCCGTCCAGCAGGCTGCTGTATTTTCCGTGCCCCGCATCTGAAAATTCCCGGCTTGCCCCGTCTTCCCTGAGAAGTGTAGCATAACATCCTGTCTCAGGTTCATATACGGGATCGTGCAGCGTGGTTGACCGGCTGATCTCAATCTGCTGCACCCCGGCCATATCCGTCAGGTGGGCATTTATGACAAGGGTCCCGGCTTTTAAGGCTTCTTCTTCCGGATCAAAAGGTTCCACGCACCCTGGCAGGAGCAGAAGGAGCATGGCGGTTAAGACCGGATACATTTGCCCCCTCATCCGTAGCGTACCTGTGGTCATTTCATGGGAGTCATCCCAAAAACATATACGAATTTATGATATAATTGGATGTAATTACCAGAAATCAGGCCTGATGTCTGTGCTGCTATTCAATAACCTGCAATCCACACATAGTAATTTTACAACGCCGCATTTTGTCACACCGTCAATGTTGGTGCAGGCATATACCTCGTCAGGTGAAAGCCTGTATCCCGGACCCGGGATCCGCACCGCACAGTAATCCGGATCCCGTCCTGTATCTATTCCTTCCACATACTGTACGAAGACACGCGTTTCGGCCATTCCCGACATGCTGAAATAGCCCAGCACCACCTCATCCCCATTCCGGATATTGCATATATTGGATTGTAAGATGGCAGGCTGCCGGTCAAAAAAGGCACCCGACTCACGCGAGGTATGTTTCAGCTCGTCCCAGTAATTGAAAGCCTCCTCGCTTAACGAATATTGCCTTACCAGCAGGCTGTACCCCCAGTGCAGTTTCTGCTCCGCGGGAATATTGGGTACGAAGTTGAGCTGCTTCCGGATATAGCTTCCCTTTTCCAGATTTGCCAGGGAAAGGGTCGATATATCAGGGGTTTGATTGGTGATCCAGCATACCCTGCACCTGCTTGCTTCCGGGAGCAGGCCGTATCTGTCGCTGACGTTGTACAGGGGCGGATTGTGGAATTCGTATGTTTCCACCATGTCCCAACGCAGGTAGCGGTAAGCATCGCTGTCATAGGTGAAGTCACAGTAGAACCTTACTCCCAATCCGTCCCGTGTCCCATTTTCCTCAGCATCCGGATCTGGCTCCACCTGGTAATAGACGGAATCGATCCCCGGCACGGGCCGCAGCATTTCAAAATCGGATTCATATTCATTGCCGTCGGGGGTGATCATATGCAGCCTGTAGGACATACCCGTCTGCAGGAAATCCCCGTCCAGCAGGCTCTCGTATTTCCCGTTCCCTGCATCCGAAAACTCCCGGTCGGCCCCGTCATCCCTGACCAGCACTGCGTAACAGCCCTGAACCGGTTCATATTTGGGTAGCCGCAGGGAGGTGGAGCGGCTGATCTCTATTTGCTGGATGCCCGGCCTGTCCGTCAGGTGGGCATTGATGACCAGGATGCCGGTTTTCAGGACTTCCTCCCCGGGATCATAGCGTTCCACACAGCCGGCCAGGATGATCAGGATCAGGAAAACCCGGACCGCGCGTTCGCTTCGCGGCAATCTCTGAAATAACATGCCCGAATTTATAAAACAAATGGGACATGGTTCATCCAATATTCGTATTTTCGGTCCGTCAATCACAGTTCCATGAGCCGGGGTTTCCTGAAGGTTTATTCTGCCATCACCTGGGTTACGATGGTGATCACTTCTATCATTATCACCCCTTTTTTCCTGCTGGTGTGGGTTTTTACCTTCTGGTGGGACAGGCGAAGGGTGGCAGCCCACTTCATGGGGACTTTCTGGGCTTGGCACTACCAGTCGCTCGTGCCCTTCTGGAAACTGCACCTGGAAGGCAGGGAAAAGATCCCGTGGAAACGCCCGGTGGTGCTGGTCTCCAACCACCGCTCGCTGATCGATATCCTGGCCCTGTATAAACTGAGAAGACCCTTCAAATGGACCTCCAAAGCGGAGAATTTCAGGCTCCCTTTCGTGGGCATGGTACTTTCCCTGACCAGGTCGGTGAGGATCCGCCGCGGATCGGCGCGTGCCGGACTGCAGTTCCTCTCCCGTGCAGAGGAGGAGATGAGAAAGGGCTCTTCCGTCCTGATTTTCCCGGAAGGAACCCGCACCCTGACCGGGGGCATGAGGACTTTTATGGACGGAGCCTTTGTCCTTGCGAAGAAAACGGGGAGCGGGATCATCCCCATTGTTCACACCGGCACCGAAAATACATTTGACAGCGGGTCATGGGTGCTGAAGGGAAGGGCCGATATTTTTATCCGGGTACTGGACGAGATCCCCCCGGAGGAGGTGAAGCAAACTGAGTTGAAAGAACTCATGGAAAAGATCAGGCAGATCATGGAGAGGGGACTGGCGGAGCTGGAAAGGGAGCATAAAAGCAGGGACAACCATTGAAAGACCTCCGTCACGTCATCAGAAGGATGGGGTTTGTGCGCGACCAGGAAGGGATCATGAACCGTTACCTGCGCGAGCACTCCGGATGGGAGGTGCACCTCCAGAGGACACGCGGTTTCATTGAAACATCCTTTGCGCAGGGAAGCGTCGGGAGCGTGGCCATCCTGGGCAGCGGCTGGCTGCTGGATGTGCCGCTGGAAAATCTCATCCGGAGATTTGACCGGGTGTTCCTGGCGGACATCCACCATCCCCCGCAGATCCGCAGGAGGGTACGCGACATGAAGCAGGTGGAGCTGGTCACGGCCGATCTTTCCGGTGGAGCCGTACGCCAGTTGTGGGAACTGCACCGGCAGAAAAAGCTTCGTACCGGTGCTTCATGGCCCGGAGAGATCACCCTGGAACCTCCCCTCGCCCATCTTGAGACGGACGCATTCATCTCCGTGAACCTCCTGAACCAGCTGGATATCATGCTCTGTGACTTCCTGAAAAAAGAGGGGCATTTTCAACAGGAGATCATTGACGAATTCAGAAAAATGATCCAGTCGTTCCACCTGGAATGGATCACCCGGAAACCGGGGTGCCTGATCACGGACACAACGGAGTTCAATCTGGACAGCGCGGGAAACGAGTCAATCAGAGGACTGCTTTACACGGAACTGCCCTCCGGATTCCGGTCGGAACAGTGGGACTGGAAGTTTGACACCATGAGGACCTACCGTCCGGGAAACCGCACCCGCATGCGGGTTCGGGCCGTGGAATGGGCCTGACCCCCCAAGATTTCAACCGTTTCTCAAATCCGTGGTGTTGAAAAATTGAATGATGCCGCCCCCATTCTTTTGGTTATATTTGTGCTGCCATTGGGGGCTTACAGAGAGATGGATATGACAGCGATTTATTCGGAAGAGACGATCCGGACACTTGACTGGAGGGAACACATCAGAAAGCGTCCGGGAATGTATATCGGGAAGCTGGGCGACGGTTCTTCACCGGACGACGGGATCTACCTCCTGCTCAAGGAGGTCATTGACAATTCCATCGATGAATACATGATGGGGTTCGGGAAGACCATCGAAGTGACCATCGATGAGCACAGGGTGACCATCCGCGACTACGGCCGCGGGATCCCCCTGGGGAAGGTGGTGGATGTGGCCTCCAAAATGAACACGGGGGCCAAGTATGACTCCAAGGTCTTTAAAAAGTCCGTCGGTCTGAACGGCGTGGGGATCAAAGCAGTAAATGCCCTTTCCTCCCGCTTCACCATCGAATCCTTCAGGGAAGGCAAGGTCAAATCCGCCGATTTCAGTGAAGGCAACCTGCTGAAGAACCATCCCCAGAAAAACGATCCCGGCAAGAACGGGACCCAGATCACCTTTGAGCCCGATCACACCATGTTCGGGAAGTTCAACTTCATGAACGAGTATGTGGAAGCGATGCTCCGCAACTATACCTACCTGAACACCGGTCTGACCATTATTTACAACGGGGAGAAATTCATTTCAAAGAACGGCTTGCTGGATCTGCTGGAAGAGAATATGAGCGGCGAAGGCCTGTATCCCATCATCCATCTGAAGAACGGGGAAATCGAAGTGGCCATCACACACGGAAAACAATACGGGGAGGAGTACTTCAGCTTTGTGAACGGACAGCATACCACGCAGGGCGGAACCCACCAGATCGCGTTCAAGGAGGCACTGGTCAGGACGATCAGGGATTTCTTCAGGAAAGACTTCGATGCATCCGATATCCGGACCTCCATCATTGCCGCCATCAGCATCAAGGTGGAGGAGCCCGTGTTCGAATCCCAGACCAAAACCAAGCTTGGATCCAAGGATATGGGGCCCGGCGGGCCTTCCGTAAGGAACTACATCATGAATTTCATCACTTCCAAGCTGGATGATTACCTGCATAAACACGGTGAAACCGCACACATCCTGCTCAGGAAGATCCAGGAATCGGAAAAGGAGCGGAAAGCGATATCCGGGATCAAGAAACTGGCCAGGGAGCGGGCAAGGAAAGCCAATTTTCATAACAAGAAACTGAGGGACTGCCGGATTCATTATAACGGAAAGGATGAACGGAAGAATGAGAGCACCCTGTTCATCACCGAGGGCGATTCGGCATCGGGATCCATCACCAAGTCGCGGGATGTGAATACCCAGGCGGTCTTCAGTCTTCGAGGCAAACCGTTGAATTCGTTCGGGCTGACAAAAAAAGTGGTTTACGAGAACGAAGAATTCAATCTGCTCCAGGCGGCCCTGAATATCGAGGACGGGCTGGACGGACTGCGTTACAAAAATGTGGTCGTTGCCACGGATGCGGATGTGGACGGAATGCATATCAGGCTGCTTTTGCTTACCTTTTTCCTCCAGTTCTTTCCCAATCTGGTGCGGAACGGTCATCTCCATATCCTCCAGACCCCGCTGTTCAGGGTCAGGAACAAGAAGGAAACCATCTACTGTTACTCCGAGGAAGAAAAAGCGGCCGCGCTGAGATCCCTGGGACAGAATGCGGAGATCACGCGATTCAAGGGACTGGGAGAGATTTCTCCCGACGAATTCAAACATTTCATCGGTCCCGATATCCGCCTGCAGCCCGTCCGCCTGAAAAAGGATGATGACCTGCACGACATCCTGAGCTTTTACATGGGTAAAAATTCTCCCCAGAGACAGGATTTTATCATTGACAGGCTGCGGGTGGAAGAAGATCCGGTGGAAGTGGCCTGATCCTAGGTGGCGAACCGCTCAATAACAGATTTTATAGGATCATTGCAGAAATAAATGACAGATTTCGACGATACTGCTTTTGATGCAACGGGCGACCTGGACCATCCCGGAGAGGAGGTGAAGATCACACATCTCACCGGGATGTATGAGGACTATTTCATCGACTATGCATCCTATGTGATCCTGGAACGTGCTGTTCCGCACATCATCGACGGACTGAAGCCGGTCCAGCGGCGCATCCTGCATGCCATGAAACGGATGGATGACGGCAGGTACAACAAGGTCGCGAACATCATCGGAAGCACCATGCAGTTCCATCCACACGGCGATGCATCCATCGGGGATGCACTGGTCCAGCTCGGCCAGAAAGAGCTGCTGGTCGACACCCAGGGGAACTGGGGAAACATTTATACGGGAGACGGGGCCGCAGCGCCCAGGTACATCGAAGCCCGCCTTTCCAGGTTCGCCAACGAGGTGCTCTTCAACCCGAAGACCACCGAGTGGAAGCTGTCGTACGACGGCCGGAACAAGGAGCCGGTCACCCTCCCGGTGAAATTCCCCCTCCTGCTTGCATTGGGCGCGGAGGGGATCGCGGTGGGCCTCTCTTCAAAAATCCTTCCCCACAATTTCAATGAACTGATCGATGCATCTATTAAGTACCTGGAGGGAAAACCGTTCGAGCTGTATCCAGATTTTCCTACCGGGGGACTGGCCGAGGTGAGCAGGTACAACGACGGGGTGCGCGGAAGCACCATCAGGGTCAGGGCGAAAATTGAAAAACTGGATAATAAATCCCTGGTGATCCGGGACCTGCCTTACGGACGGACCACGCTGAATCTGATCGAATCCATTGTCAGGGCAACCGAGAAAGGGAAGATCAAGATCAGGAAGATCGACGACAACACGGCCGAGCGTGTGGAGATCGTGGTGCATCTTGCACCCAATGTGTCCTCCGACAAGACCATCGATGCGCTCTATGCCTTCACCGACTGCGAGGTGCCCATCTCGCCCAATTGCTGCGTGATCGAAAACGGCAAACCCAGGTTCGTGGGAGTCAGCGATGTATTGCGGATCAATACGGACCATACCAAGGAGCTGCTCAAACAGGAACTGGAGATCAGGCTTGAGGAACTGCAGGAGGAGTGGCACCTTTCCTCCCTTGAAAAGATTTTTATTGAGAAGCGGATCTACAGGGACATCGAAGAATGTGAAACCTGGGAGAGCGTGATCGAGACCATTGACAAAGGGCTCGAACCTTACAAAAAGCTGTTGCTCAGAGGGGTCACCCGCGACGACATCATCAAGCTGACAGAGATCAAGATCAAGCGCATTTCCAAGTACGACGTCCTCCGGGCCGACGAACACATCAAGTCGCTGGAGAAGGAAATGGAGGAGGTGAAGAACCACCTGGCCCACCTGGTGGAATACACCATCAACTACTTCAGGCAGATCCGGAAAAAATACGGAAGCGGACAGGAGCGGAAGACGGAACTGAGGAACTTTGCCAACATTGAAGCCACCAAGGTGGTTGCGGCCAACCAGAAGCTTTACATGAATGCAAAGGACGGGTTTATCGGAACAGGCCTCAAAAAGGATGAGTATGTCTGTGACTGTTCGGATATTGACGATATTGTCGTTTTCATGAAAGACGGGAACTTCATCGTCACCAAGGTCTCCGAGAAGCAGTTCATCGGGAAGGACATCATCCATGCCTCCGTCTTTAAAAGAAACGACAGGCGGACCATTTACAACGTGGCCTATTATGACGGGAATACGGGCAATGTAATGGTCAAGCGTGCCCCTGTGACGGGGATCACCCGGGACAGGACCTACCAGATCGCCAGGGAGCACAAGAATACCCGAATCCTCTATTTCAGCGCCAATCCCAACGGGGAGGCAGAGATCATCAAAGTCTACCTGAAACCCCGGCCCCGCCTGAAAAACACTGTTTTCGAATACGATTTTGCCGACCTGGCCATCAAAGGAAGGGCCGCCATGGGGAACATCCTCACCAAACATGCGGTTCAGAAGATCGTCATCAAGGAGAAAGGGGTTTCCACCCTGGGCGGAAGGAAGATCTGGTTCGATGAGGATGTCATGCGGCTGAATGTGGATGGCAGGGGCCGGTTCCTGGGTGAATTCTCGGGCGATGACAGGCTCCTGGTCATCACCAAATCTGGCCATTTCAGGACCACCAGCTTCGATCTGAGCAACCATTTCGAGGATGATGTATGGATCATTGAAAAATTCCGGCCCAACAAAATATGGTCGGCCGCCTATTACGATGCGGATCAGGATTACTACTACGTGAAGCGGTTTCTCATTGAACCCACCGCAAAAACCGCCCGGTTCATTGGTGACAATCCCGAATCCCGGCTGATAAGGATCACGGAAGTGGAATATCCGCGGCTGGAGCTGAAGTTCGGCGGGAAGAACAAGGACCGGGATCCGGAGATCATTGAAGTGGCCGATTTTATCGGGGTGAAAAGCTACAGGGCCAGGGGTAAGCGACTGTCCAGGTACGAGGTGAAGGTGATCGAGGAGCTGGAGCCCCTGGAACAGGTCGAGGGACACCAGCCGGTCGGTCCGTCTCCCTCCGAAGGGGAAGAAGAGCCCGGCACCCCCGAAGCAACAGGTACAACCACCGAACCAGTGACAGAATCCAAACCGGGATCATCAACCGGCTCCGGCCCGCAGGAAAAGCCGGTGGAGAAACAACCGGAACAGAAAAAGCCGGTGGAGAAACAGCCGAAGGAGCCGGACAAAAAGAAGCCCCAAAAGGAAAAGCCTGAGGAGAATAAAGAGAAACCCACCGGAGAGAAAAGTAAATCCGGCAGGAAAAGAGAAGCCCCGGGATCCGGGAAGGGCCGGGTGAATCCCGACGATGTTCCCCTGGTCATTGTGCAGCCCCAGAAAGAAGAAGAGAAGGAAAAGAAGAAGGGAAGATCCGAAATCAACGGTCAATTCACCCTGGACTGGTGACATGGAATCCAGGATCTTTCTCATCGGGTTCATGGGTTCCGGAAAAACCACGCAGGGATCGGCCCTGGCCAGGAAACTGGGATACCGTTTCGTGGACATGGACCGGCTGATCGAGGAGAGGGCAGGAATATCCATTCCCGGGATCTTCAGTGAACAGGGGGAGGAAGCCTTCCGCAAATGGGAGTACGACCTTCTGACGGAGTTGTGCCGGATGGACCACCTGGTTGTATCCACGGGAGGAGGCGCGCCATGTCACAACGACATGATCGGGATCATGAACGAACACGGATGTACCATCTACCTCAGGCTTTCCCCCCGCGCCCTCAGGGAACGGCTGGTTCATTCAAAGACCGAGCGCCCGCTGCTTGGGAACAGGAAAGAAGACGAACTGCTTGACTTCATCGAAAAACTGCTCGGTGAAAGGGAAGCATATTATCTCCGGGCCCGGTTTACGGTGGATGGGACAAACCTGCAAACGGAGAGACTGGTGCGGCTGATCCGGGAAGATCTTTAAAATAGAGCTGCCATCAGTGCTTCAAGCCCCGGCTCTTCCTCCGGATCGCCTGTAAAGAGAGGGGACAGCCTTTGCCGGATGGTTTCGTGGTCATGGAAGGTCCCTACCAGTGCCTCCTCCAGGTGCCGGACCGGTGTCCTTCCTCCGAAAGCTCCTTCAATGCTGAACTCACGGATCACGCCTTTTTCCACATGCAGCTGCAATACGGCCTCCCCGGTCCCCCATATGATTTTCCGGCTCAGGCGATACCGGGGCGAATACCCGTATATCCATTCCCGGGTGCTGTACCTGGATAACCGCAGTTGACTTATCGCATCGATCTCCTCCCGGCTGTAGCGGGAACGCACCGCACCGTTGATTGTGTTCAGGACATGCGCCAGCAGGTGGTCCTGAAAATCCGTTATATCCATTGCACCTGGAAGGTGGTCAGCGATATTCGTCACGTCGGACCGGATGGACCTGACCGCCCGGTCCTCGTAATTCCGCGCCTCAGGGGTCAGTGCATTCTCCAACTCTTCCAGGTCGGTCCTGAAAAGGAGGGTTCCGTGGTGCAGCACCCTGTTTTTGAACACATGGCTCGCCATTCCGGATATTTTTTTGTTCCCCAGCAGCAATTCGTGCCTTTTCCCCTCGCGCACCTCAATTCCCAGATGGCCCAGGGCTTGAATTACGGGACGGGCGTGTGTCCCGTAATCCACCAGCTTTCCCTCTTCGCCGGTGGTGATAAAGGTGAAATTGAGGTTGCCCCGGTCGTGATAGACCGCACCCCCGCCGGAGATCCGTCTCGCCACCATAATCTGCCTCTCCCTGACAAAGGCATGGTTGATCTCTGCCATCGCATTCTGGTGCTTCCCGATCACCAGGGAGGGATCGTTCCGGTAAAGCAGGAACACATCCTCCCTGTTTTCCTTCAACAGGTACTCCTCGGAAGCAAGGTTGAAATAAGGATCCCCGGTCTCACTAATAATACAGCGCATCATGCGGAAAAGGGCCCGTTATTTTTATCAGCGATCCACCAGGAGGAAGGGAGTTGTTTCATCGTTATCCTGAACAATCCGTATACCAGCCATCCGCACACCATCCCCCACAGCCACCCACCCAGCACATCGCCGGGATAATGCACACCCAGGTAGATCCGGCTGTACCCCACCAGGAACACCCATGCCGCCAGTACCCCTGCGAGCCAGGCTCTCCTGAACCACATGCATACAAGCACGGCCACCCCTGCCGTATTGGCGGCATGGGATGAAATGAAGCCGTACAACCCGCCGCAACGGCCGTTTACCAGGTGGACCATCTCTTTCAGGGCAGGTTCGTGACAGGGCCTGGGGCGCTGGAAAACATTTTTAAACAAGTGTACCGAGGTTTGGTCGGTAAGTGCGACCAGTACCACCGTGAACAGCAGGAGCGGAAGCAGCTGCCAGCCTTTTTTCCACCCCAGGAAAAGCAGCAGCAGCAGGTAGAACGGCCACCACGTGAGCTTCCCGCTGCACCACCACATGACCGGGTCCCATTGCCCGCTGTGCCATCCGTTGATCGCTAAAAACAGTTGTGTATCAAGTGTGAGCAGGCCTTCCATGGGAAGATCAGGCATTCAGGATGTTCCAGATGAGGTCTCTCAGCTTCACAAGCCCCTGGTTGGCAGGGGAGGATATGAAATGATAATCGACTTCAGGCATTTCCCGGATGACTTCCTGTTTCAGTTCCTCATCCAGCAGGTCCGATTTGGAAACCACCAGCAGCCTCCTTTTATCCAGCAGTTCGGGATTATATTTTTCAAGTTCCTTCAGCAGGATCTGATATTCCTTTCCGATGTCTTTGCTGTCGGCTGGGATCAGGAAGATCAGCATTGAATTTCTTTCAATGTGCCGCAGGAACCTGTGGCCAAGTCCTTTCCCCTCCCCGGCACCTTCGATGAGGCCCGGGATGTCGGCCATGACAAAGGAGCGGTCCTCCCTGTATTTCACAATTCCCAGGTTGGGAACCAGGGTGGTGAATGGATAATCGGCAATCTTGGGCCTGGCGGCCGACATGGCCGACAAAAGGGTGGACTTGCCCGCATTGGGGAATCCCACCAGTCCCACATCGGCCAGGAGCTTCAGTTCGAGGGTGAACCAGCCTTCCTGTCCCGGTTCGCCTGGCTGGGCGTACCTGGGAGTCTGGTTGGTGGCAGATTTGAAATGATCATTCCCGAGCCCCCCGCGGCCGCCGCTGATCAGGATCTTCTCCTCTCCGTGCCTGGTGATCTCCAGGATCTGTTCACCGCTATCGGCATCCTTTGCCAGCGTCCCGAGGGGAACCTCGATCACGGCATCTTTGCCGCCGGCTCCTGTCTTCAGGGATGAACCACCGCTTTCGCCGTCCACCGCATGGACATGCTTCGTGAACTTCAAATGCAGCAGGGTCCACAGATGTTCATT
>JAXGMU010000068.1:2527-17537 GCA_040768485.1 Bacteroidales bacterium | reverse complement strand
TCTTTGTGTTGCTCAGGGAGCATGCAGATTTCAACCAGGTGAACGAAAAGATCCATGGTGCACTGAAAAATTACCGTGAGTATCACTACCCCTACCTCAGACCTCTTTCAAAGGTGCATATGAATCCATATTTCCAGCCCGATATGATCATCGCCATTGGACTCTTTTACTTCATTGCCCTGCTGATCCTGATCCTGACCTCCGTCAATTATGTGAACCTTCAGATCGCTGATGCCACCTCCAGAATGAGGGAAATCGGGATCAAGAAAAGCGTGGGTTACAGCCAGCGGGAGCTGTGGTGGCAGTTTGTGGGTGAATCGGTCACGGAATCCCTTGCCTGTGCACTCATCGCGCTCCTGGTGGTTCATTACGGGATGCCTTTTTACCACCGGGTCCTGGGAGAGGACCTCGGCCTCAGCATCTTCAACAACCCCCAGCTGATCATTTTTGTTCTGCTGGTGGCAGCGGCGACGGGATTCCTGTCTTCGCTTTACCCCGCTTTCATCATTTCCAGGTTCAATCCGGTCAGGGCAATGCGGCAGCGTTTCCTGACGCTGGAACGGAACGGGATCTCCCTGAAAAAAGTACTGGTAACCATGCAGTTCACCATCTCACTCTTTCTTGTCATTGTGAGTTTCATTGTATTCAGGCAGGCCGGTTATATGATTGACAAGCAAATGGGATTCGATAAGGATCATCTGCTGACCGCCAACATAAAGACTTACAAGGTCGGCTCATTTGAACAGGTCAGGGAGCGGCTCATCGCTTTCCCGGAAATAGAAAATGCCTGTTTCACGGATTATATTCCGTTCCTTCTCCCGGGAGGGGACGATATGAGCTGGGAAGGGGGACATCCGGAAGAGAAGACCTTCGTGAGGATCTACAACATCAGCTACGATTATTTTGACACCTACAGGATACGGATCACCCGGGGAAGGGGATTTTCCAGGGAGTATCCCGCGGACGGGGATAAATGCCTGATCAACGAAACTGCTGCAAAGAATTTCGGATGGGATCATCCGGTCGGCATGAAAGTAAAAACCTCTTTCTGGGGCGACTGGGAGGTGATCGGGGTGGTGGATGACTATGTGGCCCAGTCGGTGCATAATCCGACAGAACCGCACACCTACCGGCTGATGGGGGATTCGGTTTCGCTGACAGGGATGTACAGCATCCGTTATCTGCCGGGAAAAAAGCAGGAGGCGGAAACAATCGCCCGGTCTGTTTTCGAAGAATCCTATCCGGGCGATGCCTTCAACTTTGAACCGTTCGTGAATCATATCCTGGCCGAAAACGCAACCCGGATCTGGGGCATATTCAGGAATATCTGCTTTATGTTCGCCGGCTTCTCCATCCTGATCTCATCCGTGGGATTGTTCGGCCTGGTGCTCTATTTTTGCCGCAGGAAGATGAAGGAAATCGGCATCCGCAAAGTGGTGGGATTCTCCGTCCGGAGGCTCTACATGACCATGGTCGGCGAATTCCTGGTGCTGATGGCCCTCGGTATTGTATTATCCTGGGCGGCTGCCTGGTTCGTATATCAAAAATTGCCTGGAGCGGATAAATACGGATTGCAGGCGTCCGAATTTCTGGCCGGTACCGCGATCATTGTCATCGTGGCCATGGCAACCATCAGTTACAACATCCTTGCGGCAGCCAGGACCAGTTCAGCCACCATACTGAAGTATGAGTGAGGTTTTATTTGCACCGTGGCAGGTTTCATCTATACCAAAAAAAAGACCCCCCATCTTATTAATTATGGGGGGCCTTATCAATCCTGGCGAATGATGACTATTTCTTCACCACCCTGCAGTAGTATGACTCATCGCCGAAGATCACCTGGATGATATAGATGCCGGTGTGGTATTCTGACAGATCAAGGGTACCCTGCGTATCCAGGTCTGTCTTCCTGATCACCGTCTTTCCTGTCAGGTCCATAACCTTCAGCTCATCGGCAAATCCATCGAATTCATATCTCAACAATCCATCTGTGGGATTGGGATAAAAACTGGTTTTCAGGTTTTCCCTCTCTTTCAGACCGGTCTGGCCCAGAACTGTGACCACAGCCGTTTCGGTAATTGAATTTCCTGCGTCATCGGTTACGGTCACATCCACATTCACCTCACCGATATCGCTGGCATCAAAAGCGTACTGGCTCAGGGTGGTACTGGCAATTCCGCAGTTGTCGGATGCATCGGAAACCAGATCTTCCGCGGCGATTGTTGCCTGATCGCTCTCATCCAACTGAACGGTGATGTTCTGCACAACCAGTACGGGAGGTGTGACATCTGGTGTTACAGTCAATTTACCTGAGATATAAGTCATGAAATAATTGGCGGCGCTTCCTCCTGCAACGGTTATCCCATATTCACCATCCGGACTGTTCTCATCGGCCGTACAGCTTGCCACAGGCTCTGAATCCATCACACTGGCATCCTCCCCTCCGACAAAACCTGTGTACCTTACGGTGAAATCCGGATTTGATGCACATTCTTCCCTGCTTTTATTATCAGCGGTGACAACCAGCGGAGCTTTAATTATATCAGCGGTGAGCTCGCCAGGTCCGTTGAATGAATAATTGGCGGTATCCGCTCCGGCTATGGACATTGATGCAGTCACTGCAATCCCGGTCCCGACATCTGCCTGGGCGAACAATCCGGTTTCAGCATCCATCAGGGTCACATCATCATCACCGACAACACCGTTCAGATTTGCACCACTGATTATTGCATCCGTTGTACCGTCGTACACTTTGTCCTCCGCGGTTGCACCGCTTACCGTCAGGGTCTTCCGGTTTACAACCAGGTCCTGAATCACCGGGACAGCTGCAAAATACTGTTCATTGCCCTCCTGGGATGCTGTAATACTGGTCGTGCCGGTACCGTGAATGGTTACCGTGCTGCCATTAATTGTAGCGACAGTCTCATTCGAACTGTTATAACTGACCGGTAACCCGGAACTGGTGGTGGCCGTCAGCTCAAAACCGCTGTCACCGTATGTGCGGGTCTCCAGGTCGCTAAAAGAGATGGTCTGTTCTGCTTTTTCCGTGGTGACTGTGATCTTATTTCCAAAAACACTGGTCCCGGCCACGTTGTATGCCCGCACCCTGTAATAATATGTCGTACCCGGATCAAGATCCGTGACATTCCATGAACGGTATCCGGCTGCCCACTTATCATAGCCTGGCAGAAGATTTGTGAATCCAAAATCTGTGGCAACCGAGATCACATAACCATCAGCTCTGTCGCTCGCATTCCAGTGGGCGGTAAAACCATTTGTAGTGATGTTGGTTGCAGGTTGTGCGACCGGCGGATCCGGGGGCGTTTCAGGATATCCGAATACATAGATTTCACTGAAAGATGCCAGTGCATCCTTGGCGGTGATGTAAAATCTGACGTACCTGATCGGGTCCGGGGAAATGACATCATAGCTGTAAGTGCCGGATGAGGCAATTGTTTGTGTTCCCAAATCTGTCCAATCTGAGCCGTCTTCGCTCACCTGGAAAATGAATTGTCCCGGAAGTTCACCTGCATTCGGGAGAATCATTCCATACCCATCGATATAATAATATCCTCCCAGATTGATCTGCAGCCAGGCCGGGGCATCACCGGGGATGGCGCAGTATGTGACAAGGGAGCTGTCCACTGCCATTCCCGGTTCATAACCGGTGATGGAATCGGTGGCCAGCAATGTTTTACCGAATGCAACGTTGGGATTGCTGCCGGTATATTGCCCCATTGCTAAACTGGACATTATTAGCAACAGGATCAACATGTTGCAGAAAGAGTAAAGTCTTTTCATAATCGAGATTTTATTGATAATCTACGTAAATCCGGCTTCAGGGTTATAATAATTTTTCAACATCGGTTAATTCCTCAGAGAAAAAATCTGTAGAGGGAGAGGGGAATGCGCAGTGATTATCAGGGTATTCCCTGTGACAAATTTTATGAAACTTTATATATACAGGTTGCTACTTATTTGATATCCCGGATCTTCATTGAGATCACATCGCCTGACTCGGCATCCAGCTTGAATTGTTTGTAGATCACAGATTTTCCCACAAGCAATGAACTCGCCACCGTGGCAGATACGCCCTCATAACTCAGGGTGATAAGCCAGTGGGTTTTATCACTGTTAAGTTCAACTTCTTCAAGCTGGATATTCTCAGCGTCCGGGAAAAATGAAGCAAGGTGATCTTTTGCTTTATCAATTGCCTGCCTTACATCGATCATGGTAGTTCATTATTAACGCTAACCAAATGTAGTAATTATTACAGTTATTTATTTCATTCGTGTAACCGCAACGCATCACATGGGAATGATTTAAACGGGAATGGATGGTCGATACCCTGTTACCTCATGTTTTTGTACCTCACTTTTATCACAAAATTCAGCATTCCGATCTTTTTCATAATTGTGAGAAAGGTACGCTGAAAACCTGGATTATACGGGAAACTGTTCAGAGCCGGCCAGAGCATGTCAATGATTTTTCTGTGTAGAATATGATCGGGTGCATTATGATAGGTTCTCTTTACCGAAAGGAAATTTTCTATCATCAGCCTTGAGTTGAGGGGATTGATGTCCTCCTGTGCGATGTCCTTGTCTATTTGGATCTGAGTCCCCCAGTTGGCAATCCGTTCTTCCCAGTAAAACAATGTAATTGGATTTATCCGGTTTTCACTACAGAGATCCCTGCATCCTTTCAGCCATTCCTCGTAGTATTCCACTGCAAAAGTGTACGAGGATAGTTCGTAAAGAAACGCCAGGTTTTCAGCTGAGATTTTCTCCTCCTTCAGTCTGTTGATCCCCCATGTGGCAGCAGCAAAGTTACCGGGGAGATTCACTTTATGGCTAAAGTTGATGAAATAGTTGTAGACATGGGGAAGGTATTCGCGATTTGCGTATGGATTATTAAAATGGTAGATCTCTTCAAAATCTTTGTCAATTTCCCGGTTCAACTCCAGGATGTGAAAATCCACATCGAGCGTCTTGAAAATCTTCGCTGGGATCCGAAGATCATTGTGCCTGTCAGTCAGCCTCTTTTCTTTATTAATATAGTAATATACAGTGTCTTTATATTCTTCTGAAGCTGCCATAAGCATTCGGGAATCAAATCCCGATGTGACCGGTAGCATCACCTGGTAACGGGATGCGATTGCAGCCATGATTCCTTTCAAAAATATACTGCATTGATCGGCAACATCCTCCAGAGGCAACAGAGGAATTTTCTTGTCAGGCCAAAACCGGACTGCTTTTCTGAGGCCAATATCGATATAATGATTTGGCATCAGTTGTCTGATGGCGTCATAAGGAGTAGTGTTTCCAATATTTGAATAGCAGAGCCTGATAAAATCTTCAGATTCATAAAATTTGTTCCTTGAAGGATCCTTTGTTCTTTCAAATCCCAGGATCCTCGCAATCAGGTGGGGTTGTGAAGCGCACCAGTAAGCTGATCTATCAGCGAAGTAATATACCTTTCTTGAAGCGGTGGCATCTGTAAAAATAGCTTTGGTGGAGGGGCCCAGGTAAATGATCACAAATCTGCCACAGAGATACGAACAATCTGACAGGATGTTAGGTAACTCATTTTTTGCCAGTTCATTCAGAATTTTCGTATTGTCTTTTCCTGGATCCCTGTAATCAAATATGTCCCCCAGGAGAATAAGGTGCTTCTGGTTCAGCCGAACTTCCGTAACCTTCAGATCGATGTGGGTATAAAGAAGTCCCAATCCATCCAATTCATATTTGTTGTGGATGAAAGGGCAGTCGATATGACGGGGAGAAATGAGATATTGCCTGCGATAAACCAGTCTTCTTTTCTCATCGGCTTCGATCATAGATGCAATATTCAGGGATCATCGATTCAGTAATACAATTCCGCACATGACCAGTACTGTTCCCAGAGCATATAGAGGTAGAGTTAAAACAGCGAGATATATCCCCATCAGGACTTCCACGGTGAGCCAGGCGATCAGCACACAGCCCTGGAAGATCACCATCCAACCATGGAACCTGGCTCTTCTGATCACAAGGATGGCAATGGAAAGGCTCAGAAGCCCGTTGAAGATACCCAGGACAAGGCCCGGGATGAGGTAATTTTTAAAAGGAGTGGAAGCAAGCAGGCCTTCGGGCAGCTGGAGCGATTTTCCGGTAGGATCACCGACCAGACCGTAAGCGCCGAATATTGCTGAAATCCCAAGCAGGATCAAAAGAACAATGGATGTGATCCTTGCAGCTTTTTTCATCTTACTCCAAACCGGTTTTGTAATAGAAAGATTCCCTCAACAGTTCCAGGCTTTTCGGGATTGCTGTTATGGGATCTTCATTCCCCTCGAATTCAAGTGAGATGTAACCCCTGTAATTGTGTTTGCGCATCATCTCCCCGATACGCCGGTAATCCAGGTCCAGGGTGTACCACTTCCCCCCTCCGTAATAGGTTTTTGCCTGGACCAGATAAGTATCCGGGGCGAGTTGCTCAAGCTGTTCATAGGAATTTTCAAGGAAGTTCCCCGTGTCCATGGTGATTTTCAGCCAGGGAGAGTTGATCTCATCCACGATCCGCCGCACCCCGGCAGCCGTCCGGCCCAGTCCCCAGTGGTTCTCCAGTCCCAGCACCACCCCGCACTCTTCTGCCTTGTAAAGACACTTGCTGATGGAATCGATAACCCAGATAAACCCATCCTCCTCTGTATATCCCTCTATGGCCGGTTCAATGCCCCGGTTTTCCATCAGGTGGTCAAAGGATTCGCTGGTGCCCCATCTGCCTGTATTCAGGCGCATGGTTGGGATCCCCAGCCTGTAGGCAAGTTCGATCTGGTGTTTTGTCAGCCGGATGTTTTCATCCCTGTATGCTTTATCAGGATTCAAAAAACCCTGGTGGGTGGAAAACCCGCACAGATCGAGCCCGCTGTGGAAAGCCCTTTTTTTCAGTTTCTGAAGATAACCGTTCTCCTCTGAAGCCATCTGCATCAGGAGCAGTTCGATGCCGTCAAACCCCATGGCTGCGGCATGGTCGATACAGGATTCGATGGGTACGCTTTCCTTCGGTCCGTTGAACTGCCAGAAGGAATAGGTGGAAACACCGATGGGATTGTGCCTGATGTCTCCAGAACCACCTTCTTCAGCAGGCTGCTCTTTCCCTGAACTGCAGGCCCACATGGCTGCTCCCACTGCCGATACTGTCCCGGCCTGGATAAACTTCCGCCTTGAAACCATCATGGAAATTATCAGATTAACCTCCTGGCCCTGGGCTCCAAATCCGTTAACTCGGCGATGCGGATCTTCTCTCCTGCCTCAATGCTTTTCCGCGCTGCAATGCCGATCAAAATGGACATGGCACCATCCCTGACGCCTGCTGCACGGTCAAACGGATCTTTTTCATCCGGAGATCTGAAAATCTTGTTATGCAGTTCCACATCTCCGCCCCCGTGTCCGCCTTTGGAGAATCTCACGTTGATCTTGTCATAATCCTTCCACAGTTTATGGACGATGATGGGTTCGGTATCCTGCACATCTTCCTCCTGGGACATTTCAAGTTTGTGCATCTCAGACTGGCTGATGTTCTCGCTCTTCATCCAGGGAATATCCAGCCAGGCTTCGATCCGTCCGTCCATCCCGTTGAAGGCAATTCTCCATCCTTCGAACGGGGAATAGGTGGTCAGCGAATAATTGACAAAGGTATTGTCACGGTATTTGATCTGGGCGGACATCTTATCATAGATGTTGATTTCGGGACGGAACAGACAGTTATCTCGGATATACCCGTCATACTGCTCATTGTTCACATAGAGGTTCATCAGGTGTTTGTCCCGCGTAATGTCCCAGTAGAATTTACATTCTGTTTTGTGGGGGCATGTCCTGCATTTTTCTCCGCGGAACGGTCCGTTTGAACCATAATGTTCAAGATCTCCGTAAGCAAAAACCTCTTCGGGATCACTGTCCAGCCACCAGTTCAGCAGATCGAAATGATGTGTGGCCTTGTGGATCCAAAGACTTCCGCTGCATTGCCTCAATCCGTGCCACCGCCTGAAATAAGAGGCTCCGTGATAGGTGTTCAGGTACCAGTGGAAATCCACTGAAGTGATCCGTCCAACGGAACCCTGCTGAAGCAATTCCTTGATCTTCGTCATATATGGGCCCCACCTGTAGTTGAATCCCACGATGAGTTTGCGGTTCGACCTGCGCTCCGCATCCAGGATCTGCTGGCACTTCACTTCATCGGTGGTTAAAGGCTTCTCGGTGAGCACGTCGCAACCCATGTCCAGTCCTTTGACAATGAACTCATGGTGGGTGGAATCCATGGTGGTCACGATGACCAGGTCGGGAGTGGTCGTCCTGATCATTTGCTCAAAATCGGTAAATGCCGGACAGTCCACACCCATATACGATGCAGCATATTCCAGCCTCCCGGGGTTGATGTCGCACAGGCCCACGAATTCAAGAATGTCAGAGTAATTCCTGATCAGTGTCCGGCCCCAGAAGGAGATTCCCCGGACACCGGTTCCCACCAGGGCGACTCTGATTTTTTTTCCTTTCGAGAGCGCGTGGCCGGCAAGGGGGGAAGCAAGCAAACTGCCTGCAATAAAAGCACCTGTGGTGCCGAGAAAAGATCGTCGGTTAAGATTGTGAGTCATAACTATTTGTTTTATTGTGTATTAAAATCGGAAATACCCCCTCTGGTGGCAGGGTTACTGGTACTCGATGAAATTGAATTTGATTCCCAGCCTTCCCTCCATGATCTCACCCAGTTCAAGCAGTTCGGGATCATCAAACTCAAAATAAAAATTTACGACCAGTTCTTTTTTCTGATCCTGGAGGGCCTTGAACATTCTCATCAGGTCGAAAACGCTCTGTACGGATGCAGTATCCACATATTCGAGTTTCAAATCCACCGTGGTTACCTCCTCCGGTTCCTTCAGGTATGATTCCACCCATTCGACGATGGGTTTGAAGAATTTCCTTGGGTCTGATAAGATCGAATTTCCTGACAACTTAAAATACCCCGGTGAACATTCCACCTCCAGGGATTTCTTTGTGGGCTCAATGGTGATGTTTTCCATCCTAGATATTGTTACGGTGAGTTGATATGACTACAAATATAGCATTACTCTTTATCCAATTCAATATTAAATACCGACAGGATCTCGTGGGCTTTGTTCAGGTTCAGTTCGGTCAGGATATCCTTGTCATTCTGCAGATTCATGTTTTTCAGTTTTTTCATCACATCCCTCCAGGATGAAGGGTCCTCGTCGAACAGCGCTGTGAGCAATTTTGCCACGTTCATAAGCGGATTTTCCCTGCTTCTCTTTTTCAGGTTATCAAGAATGCCCAGTTCATGAAGGATCACCATTTTCAGGTTGAATTCCTCAATTTTGGGTGGCATATCAACTTCATCTTCAAAAGGGATTTCCAGTTCGACCTGGCTTCTCAGGTATTCCATCAGTTTCACGTGGTATGTGAGTTCCACCAGCTCTGTGAATATGGAATAATTTTTGAAAAATGTGGAGGCACTGACCTTCTTATTAAAATAATGGTAAATATCTTCCAGTTTGAAGTAGCTCACGAACAGATATTTCCAATTCTCTGACCGTTTATCCTCAAGCAAGCCCCTGTGGCTTTCAATGTACATGGATGATCCGGAGTAATATGCAGCCAGGTATTTACTCTTTACATCATTGTCGTCCTCGTTCTCATAGAGGAACCGTTCGATTTTGCTGATATCGTTCACCGCTTTGCCCCTCGAGGCACCATCCACAAGGAAGTCGAATTCCCGGATCATTTTATTGATCTTTTCAATGTTGGGAAGATAGATCTTCGATCTGGTGAGCGGGTCTTCTCTTTCGATGATGATGTTCTGTTTCAGGCACAATTCCTCCAGTTCACCCTTCGTTAACTTGTTCCGGTCTTCTCTCATAGATGCAGTTGTTTCAGATGGATCATTGCTGTGCCCGAATTTAGGACAAATTAATCAATTGAGGTGACTTTCCGGAATGATTTATCAGTAATTTTGAATGAATCTGCATCCTTAAAAAGGTTGCAATTCATTGCATTAAGGAAAGCTGGAAATGCAGAAGTAAGAAACGATGGGGACTCAATAGGAAATGAACTGGAAATCAACACCGAGTCTCTGTTCGATCATCTCACCAAGTTCCTTCATTTCAGGATCCTCGTCTTCGATATGCCATTTGACTATCAGTTTCAAACCTTTCTTTCTGACCGGGTTCAACTGCCTCAGGATCTGGTAAAGCTCCTGAGTGGAAGCGGTGTCGATGTATTCCAGTTTGATGTTTACCGTTGTTTCCTCGGCAGGGTTCCTCATGTATTTATTCACCCATGTATGGACAGGTTCGAAGAATACTTTTGGATCCGTCAGAATGGACCGACCTGTGAAATTCAAATTTCCATATGAGATATCCACAGCAAGGGATTTATCCGTGGATTTAATTATCAGGTCTTCCATATGAGCTTGTTGTCATCATCGGCAAAATACGATTAGCTAAAGTAGCAAACATTGTTCATCAGTAAGGTGTGAAAGTTAACAATTATTGACGAAACAAGAGAATTTAATGACAAAATACCTCCTCCCCGTGAGATATGAAGAATATGGAAAAATGCAGGGATTTTGGGAATTTTCAGGTCTGGTCCCCCGATTCAACTTGTTCATTTTTTCAATATCCTGCTTGGTCAAATTGTGAATAATGTTAACATTCCTTTTGCGTATAATCCGGTAAATTTATAAGACCTTTGACCTGTCGTCTTATAAGAAAACATCCGGACAGATGACAAATATGTATAACAAGATAAGAGATTACCGCCTTAACAACAAGGGAAGAGCCAAAGGTGTCATTGACCTGTTTGAGTTGATCCTGGTCAGCTTTATATATCCTGCTTCAATCTGGATTACGAAAAAATTGTTTGAACCTGAATTGGAGGTCAATACCATAGAAGCCATTGTGCTTTTCGCTTTTATTCTGATGTCATGGTTTGTCCTTTCAAGGATTACAGCCATGGCCAAGATTCCCAGAACCCAGCGTACACTAACCCTTGCCTTTCAGTTTGCCAGGGTTTCTTTCATTGTTTTTCTTGGCTTACTTCTTATAAAGGTCTTATTCAGGCTTACTTCATTGCCTGTGGTGCTGATCGTGGTGTATTCGATCACCATGTTCATCCTGACTTTATTTTTCAGGTTGCTCGCATACAGGGCACTTAAGATCTATCGTACATATGGACGCAGTACCCACCATGTGCTGCTCATTGCGGATGCATTTTCTGATGGGGTGATTGAAAAATTATTAACCCAGAAGGAATGGGGGTTTAAGATCGAATCCATCCTGACCGATTCAAAGCTGATCAAGGCCAAATACAGTTCACTGATCAACATCATTTCGGGAGCGGTAAATATCAAAAATGTGATCGACAACCTGATCATTGACGAAGTAATCTACTGCAGAAGGGATGTGGATATCGAGTTGATCAAACAGGTATCCAGAATATGTTCTGAGGTGGGAATCATTTTCAGATTACAGTCATCTGTGTCTCCTCTTGATCCCACAGATTTCCAGTTAAAGACACTAAATAAGTCAGGGGATCTGGCAATTGTAGATATTCCTTCGAATAAACTTTCCCTGATATTAAAGTCTATGGGAGATATCTATTTTTCAATTATTGCAGTGATTTTACTAATTCCTTTATTTCTCCTGATAGCAGTGATTATAAAGATCGGATCAAAAGGACCTGTGTTTTTCAGGCAGGAGCGGATCGGTCTGAGAGGCAGGAAGTTCAGGCTCTTTAAATTCAGGACCATGGTGGTAGATGCCGAGGAGCAGTTAAAGAAGTTGAGGGAGAGAAATGAAGCAGACGGACCGGTCTTTAAGATCAAGGACGATCCGAGGATCACCAAAGTGGGAAAATTCCTCAGGAAAACGGGACTGGATGAATTGCCACAACTGCTGAATGTGATCCGGGGAGAAATGTCCCTTGTCGGACCGCGGCCGCCCCTGGAAAATGAGGTTAAGCAATATGAGCGCTGGCAGTTGAGGCGGCTTTCTGTAAAACCAGGGATCACCTGTTCATGGCAGATTATTCCTGACAGGCATGATGTCTCTTTTGAAGAGTGGATGGAACTGGATCTTCATTATATCGATAACTGGAACCTGTTAAAGGATGTAGGTCTTTTCTTCAAAACGGTTCGAACATTTTTTGTAGCAGGAGGACATTGATATTCATTCATTGTGTGAGGTTCATCGCCAGTTCGGGTAACATCCGATCAATTTCTTCGTTAAAATCAATTGATTATTGTGTTTTATTGTTTCTATCTTTAAGGTTTAAAAATAAAGGACACTGAATGAATAATCAAAAGAAATACTGGGTGCTGTTAATTCTTGCATCCATTGCCTTCTCCTGTGTACCCAACAGAAAAATAAACTATGTGCAGGAAAGCAGGGACATGGCAGTGCAGCAAAGGGAAAACATGTATTTCATTGACGAGCCCATGGACAATACGATCAGACAGGGCGATGAATTGTACATTCAGGTCACCAGTGCAGACGAGACCCAGACCAATTTCAACCAGAACAGGTATGAATCAGTCCGGGACCCATCGGTGATCAGCCACACTGTGGATATGAATGGATATATCAAATTACCCTACATCAACAGGGTCAGGGTAGAAGGCTTGACACTGGGGCAGGCATCCGACTATATTGAGGAAGAACTATCTCAATATCTGCTCAATCCTACTGTCTTTATCAGTTTTGTGAACAACAAGGTGACAATTCTGGGGGAGGTGAACAGGCCCGGGGTCTACGTTTTCAATTATAAAAGCGTCAATATTCTTCAGGCGATAGGATATGCCAATGATATAGCCATATTCGGAAACAGGAAGCATGTTTTGATCGTAAGGGAGGAGGGTGATCACAGGTCCCGTCATTTTGTGGACCTGACAAGCGACGAACTACTCGCCTCTGAATTCTATATGATCAAATCGAACGATATTATTTATGTGGAACCACTCAAGAGTAAAAAATGGGGACTGGATACTTTTCCTTATGACCTGTTGCTGTCAATCGCATCCCTTACCATTGTGGTCCTCACCTTCATGATCAATTATCTAAATTAGGGGCTCAGCAAAAAATGGACAATTCTAAAGATACGACATTGAATTATTTGTCGGAATTTATTCGCGATCTTGTGAAGTACTGGTATGTGGTGGCAGCATCTCTTGTCATTTTTCTGGGAGGAGCTCTTTTCTACATCAAGGTGGCTGCAAAAACCTATAAGGTCGCCGCTTCGGTTGTTATCAATGTTGAAAAGTCCAATGCTTTTGGAGCGAGTTCGGAGAACCTGATGCGGGTCAATGAGCTCATTGAACAGGAGAAGAACCTGCAGAATGAGTTGTATGTGCTAAAATCCACCCCTCTTGTAAAATCTGTTGTGGAGGAAATGGACCTTCAGGTTACCTACTACCTGCAGGAGGATAAAATTCCGAAAGAGGTTGAGTTCAGCATGAAAGACCTCTATGGTGAAGCGCCTTTTATGGTTATCCCGGATAATGAGCATCTTCAACCGGTGGATGTCTATATCTACATTCGGATTCTGGATGAAAACAGTTACGTGATGGCTGCTTCTGGGAAGGATGTGACAATTATTGATTTTAAGGATGAGTCAGTGGCAGTCCCCTCGACAACTTTTCAGATCACAGGTACCTATCAATTCGGAGAAACAGTAAGCAACACCTTCACTTCTTTTCGCATCCTGCTGAACTCCAATTATAAAGCGGAGAATTATCTGGGGAAAGACCTTTTCTTCAAGTTCAACTCCAGTAACAGTCTGGCTGCCAGGTATAAGAAATCTCTCACTGTTGAGACATCTGATATTGAGGCGACCATGGTGGAAATGTCCTTAAAATGTGACAACGTACAGAAAGGGATCGACTTCCTGAATGGACTGATAGATAAATATATAAAGAATAACCTGGAAGAAAAGAATTACCTGGCCAACAGAACGATCGAGCACCTTGATTTTCAGCTCGCGGATATATCCGAGTCCCTCGGCAGTTCTGAGGAGGAACTCCAGAATATCCGCAGGGGTTCCAGCGTGATGAATATAGATGAGAAGGCAGGCCAGATCTACAACCAGTTGCAAACTGCAGAAACACAGAAGGAGGAGATTGAAAGGAGATATAATTATCTGATGCAGATGGAGGAGTATTTTGCCAATGAAGAAGATTCGGAGGGATTTTTTGCCCCGTCTGCAATGGGACTTGATGATCCGTTGTTGAATAACCTGATCGGGGAGCTATCCACTTTGAACACTGAACGCCAGCAGCTCATCAACAATAACCAGCTTAGGAGTCCGAGGCTGAGAACCCTGGAAATAACAATCAATAATCTGAAAGGTGTGATCCGGGAGAACCTGCAGTATTCCCTCAATACTACAAGAGCGGAACTCAGGGATGTCAACGGCAGGATCAGCCAGCTGAACAGGGAATTCTCAAGCCTGCCTTATACCCAGAGAAGATTGCTGGGTATCGAAAGAAAATTCAACCTGAGCGAGAACGTATATATGTCGCTCCTGGAGCAGCGTATCCAGGCACAGATCATCAAAGCGTCCACCTTACCCGATTGCGAGGTGATCGAACCTCCGCATTATGCTTCTGTGCACGCGCCAAAGAAAATCATTGTACTGATCGGGGCTTTGTTTCTTGGACTATTACTTCCCTCTCTATTCGTGCTTATCAGGAAGTTCTTTACCAATAAGATCCATAGCAAGGAAGAACTCAAACACTATACAAACCTGAATCAGATCGGAAGCATTCCCCAGAACAGCCGGACCACGATTAATGTTGTCAGGGACCTGCCCAATTCGATCATCACGGAGGCATTTCATACCCTGCGGAGCAATATTATCTATTACCTGATGGGGAAACAGAACCAGGTGATCCTTTTCACCTCTACCATGGCGGGAGAAGGTAAATCCTTTTCAGCGTTGAATCTGGCCAGCAGCATTGCGAT
>JAXGMU010000068.1:0-2517 GCA_040768485.1 Bacteroidales bacterium | reverse complement strand
TTACAAACAACCGGACGGCCCTGATCGAGTTTGACCTTCGCCGGCCCAGCGAGCTATATGAGAAACTCGGAATCAGAGGTTTGGTAGGTGTCAGTTCATACCTGATAAACAAAGCATCCCTGGATGAGATTACCATATCCACTGAGGTACAGAATCTGGATATTATTCTGGCCGGACAGATCCCTCCGAATCCAGTTGAACTAATATCAAGCAAAAGAACAGCTCAATTATTTAATGAACTTCGTGAGAAGTATGATTACATCATCGTGGATACGCCTCCCTACGGGTTGCTGACAGATTCTTTTATTCTGATGAAATATGCAGACCTTAATATATATGTCACACGGATGGGTTTTGTGAAAAAGCGGATGATGTTCTCCAGTCTTGAAGATATCGCATCGAAGGATATCAAGAACCTTCATCTGCTGATCAATGGTGATACGCCGAAACAGGGTTCCTATGGAAAGTATTATACAAATCATAAAAAGGATGGTCTTGTAAGAGGCGCCATGAAGGGTATCTCCAAGAAGTCCGCAAAAGAAAAGAAAAAGTCTGATAAGAAAGTACTTGACGAGGTCTGATCTATTTAACCACAGGCTGGTTTATTCCGGCGAAAAAAATTCTCTTCTGAATTTTCTTTTGTTGAATAAAAACCTGTAATACAGGTTCCCTGTAAATTCCCGGATAATGTCCTTTCGATCTATTCGGTTGCCAAGGTACCGGTTATCCTCCGGAAGAACCGAAACTATGCCAACTTCCCTGCAGTGCTTTTTCAATGCATACCTGTAAAGCATATGTGTTCTGCGAGAATGGATACTTTCTGAAAGAACGTTTACCGCTGAATCTTCAAACCCATTGGACTGGATCCAGTGTTCGACCACGAGGGCACTTGTGAGGGTTCGGTTCTGATCTGATTGAGGTGACTCCAGGATAATGATTTGATCCTCCGGGACACCCAGGTGCCGGAGTTCTCTGGCGCAAATGGCCGCCAGAGAATGAAAGTCAGTCGGGGCCGGATCCAGTTTCAGAGGATCATTTTTCCTGTAATGAAATGAGTACCTGGATCTTGCAGGATAGGTGGATCCCTTTAATCGTACAGATCCAACGTACAGGTTCCTGTCCTGTTCAAAGTAAACTTCATCATTGTCAAAAGTGATTCCCACGCGATGAACCACCATCCCGGTATCAAAAACGAAGGAATATAAATTCCAGTCCCCGGAGGAAATATGCCGGGATATTTCCTGGTCATTAATGAATAAGGTAAATTCCGGATAGATACCATGCACGGGAGTCCCTTTCAGACAGACATCCACCGTGTCCCCCGGATCAAGTTGAACGGGGTGTTCGGTAAAATGGTATTCCAGTAATCCCTCGGTCGACATCAGGTAATAAGAATCGATGACACTTCCCGTTGTGATCATACGAGAATAACCGCCCTTCTCAAACTCCTCCACTGCCTTAAGAAGTGCGTTCTCTCCAACCCATCCTTCAACAATCAGAAAATCTGCTTCTACCGGTTTATTGAATGATAAAAATCTGATTGCCCTGTCCAGGGAGGAAAAGTAGAATATTCCGGCAGTGATTAATAACAGAATGAGTGTTCCCAGGGATCTGATCAAGAATTTCCTTTTTCTGCGGTTCATAACAGGATGGGATTCTTTATATATTTTTCTCCAAAATATGGATTACTTGGATATATAAGCATTTTTATTCCTTTTTTTGTAATAAGGATCTAAATGATGAACAAGGTTGCCATCCTCATACCGGTATTTAATCATCTTGAATTCACAAGGAAGAGCTTGCATCGGCTTGATGAACTGATTAACCAGCGAAACTTTGTAAACGCTGAATTCTTTACCATTGTTATCGACGATGGGTCCACAGACGGTACAGATGAGTGGCTGGCAGATAATTTTCCAGAGGTAATAATTCTAAGAGGGGACGGACATTTATGGTGGAGCGGGGGTATTAATATGGGAGCAAAACATGCCGTTGATCAACTCAAGGTTGATCATATCCTTTTGTGGAACAATGACATCATTCCGGCGGATGACTATTTTAATGAGCTGGATCACCTGCTTGGAATTCTGGATGACCGTACCATTGCCGGCTCGAAGATTTTTTACTCGGACCGGGACCAGATCATTTGGTCATTTGGGGGTGTCTTTAATCCAAAAAATGGTGAAAAGTATATGATCGGATACAACCTTCCGGATTCAGAAGCTTTTCAGGACGTGAAGTCTGTCGACTGGTTACCGGGGATGGGGACACTGATCCCGGTAAATGTGATCCGGAACATTGGATATTGGGATGCAGAGGTATTTCCACAGTATCACGGTGACAGCGATTTTACGTACAGGGCCAAAAAAGCCGGATACCAGGTCAATGTGTTTCCCCAGCTGGTACTCTGGAATGATAAAAGCAGCAGTGGCATCGTTCATGGAGTTTCCCTGAAAGGCCTGTTCAGGTCCATGTCCAGCAGTCGATCTATCACAAATATATGAAAGTATGTACGCT
>JAXGMU010000067.1:0-18244 GCA_040768485.1 Bacteroidales bacterium | reverse complement strand
TTAATGGACGGGAACCCTTTTTTTGCTGCCGTATGCTAATTCCCGGAATCTTTTGTGCCGATCCTGAAAGCCCGCTTCACGAAACGGATGAATTCCCTGTTCAGCCGTTTGCTGTCTTCTTTCGGCATTTTCAGAAAACGCCTGAGCAGCCGGTTGTCAACGAGCTCGGTTACCAGAAACAGCTCGCACAGGGTGATGTATAAATCCTTCAGATCGAAAGTGTAGAAGGGCCTGATGGTCACATAGTCCAGCGACCCTCCCCAGAAAGCGTTATCGATCAGATTGGCCGCCAGGCCTGCCAGGAACAGGTGAATGAAGCCGTTGATCCAGAAACTGTTCCTTTTCCGGTGAACATAGAACCGCCAGATCTCGATAAACAGCACCCCGACGGTGCTGAACAGGATGATGTTCAGCAGGTGTGATCCTTTCTTCAGCCCCAGCAGCACCCACAGGTATGACCCCAGGGTATTCTGGGTGGGTTCGATGTAAAACACCGGGGGGATCAGCGGGATCGAGACGGATTCCCAATCCAGCGAGAAGAGGTAGGCCTTGATGCCCTGGTCAATGCCTACGGCGGTGATCAGAAAGATCCAGTTGATTCCCTTCCTTACCCGGAACAGGTCCCCGAGCGCCGTGGCCAGCAGTGCAATGCCCGACAGGAAGAGGGCCGGCAACAAAAAGAACTTCCACAGGTACTCCGGATCGGTGACCCTGCCGGCAACGGAATAGATCACCATCACAACGACCCAGATCCCGAAAAAAAGGGAAAAGTTCCTCAGGTATTTATTCCGCATCATGATCTCTTTTTGGCACATCGAAAATAACAAATTTGGATAAATTAAAATCTTTCCGTTAATTTGACAACCTGTAAATGGTCACAATGATGGCAAATTTCACAAACTGGTGGTGGCTGAGCTGTTTCCGCAGAGCCGGAGGATAGTTCGGACCGCAGTTTGTGTATCGTATACAGAAAAAGGTCCCGCTCCGGCGGGGCCTTTTTTTTTGGCTTTACGCGGTACGGTTACTGTTAAAAATTGCAGCGTATGGAAAAGATTCACATTGAGGTGCAATCGAGGAAGATTCTGGCCGATATCATCACGCCGGTCAGCATCTACCTGAAAATAAGAGATATATATCCGGGATCCCTGCTTCTGGAGAGCTCCGATTACCACAGCAGGGAGAATTCATATTCGTTTATCTGCATGGATCCGCTGGCCGAATTCAGGGTGGATGACGGCCTGATCCGGATGAAATGGCCCGGAACGGAACCCGAGCTGGTCAGGATCGGCGGCGAGAACCGGGTGACGGACCACCTGGACCGTTTTATCTCGGCATTTGAACTTACACAAGGTGGCGGGGAATCGGTCATCGACGGTTTGTTCGGTTACTGCACGTATGATGCAGTCCAGTATTTCGAAGACATCAGCTTCCGTTCGGAGCTTCCCGGGAGTGAGAAAATTCCTGAAATGCGCTATCAGTTTTTCAGGTTCATCCTGTCGGTGAACCACCATACCAATGAGCTGGTCCTTTTCGAGAACATTGTCAACGGAGGCCCGGGTGAGATCGAAAGAATTTCGGCCCTGCTGCGGAACCGGAACATTGCCACATACGGATTTGATGTATCGGGAAGGGAACATTCCAACCTGACCGATGAGGACTACCGCCGGATGGTCGGCCTTGGGAAGGAGCACTGTTTAAGGGGGGATGTGTTCCAGATCGTGCTTTCCAGGCAGTATTACCAGCCGTTTACGGGCGACGAGTTCAATGTGTACCGCGCCCTGAGGTCCATCAATCCCTCTCCCTATCTCTTCTATTTTGATTACGGGAATTACAGACTTTTCGGTTCTTCCCCGGAGGCCCAGATCGAGGTGAAAAAGGGAAAGGCATACATCAGTCCCATCGCAGGGACCGTCAGGCGCTCGGGGAAAGACAGCGAGGACCAGGAACTTGCCAGGCAACTTGCCGGGGATGAAAAGGAGAATGCCGAGCACATCATGCTGGTGGACCTTGCCAGGAATGATCTGAGCAGGACCACGAAAAAAGTGACCGTGGAGGAATTCCAGGAGATCCAGTTCTATTCCCATGTGATCCACATGGTTTCGAGGGTTTCGGGGGAGCTCCCTCCCGGGGCGAACAGTGTCCGGATCATGGCCGAATCATTTCCGGCGGGGACCCTGTCAGGTGCCCCCAAATACAGGGCCATGGAGCTGATTGACAGGTATGAGGGGAAGCGACGGGGATATTACGGGGGGACCCTGGGATTCATCCGTTTGAACGGGGACATCAACCATGCCATCATGATCCGTTCATTTTTATCCCGCGACCATGTGCTCTATTACCGGGCCGGAGCGGGGATTGTGTCCGGATCCACCGACGAGGGTGAATTACAGGAGGTTAACAACAAGCTGGCCGCGCTCAAGTCCGCCATCGACATGGCCCGGCACATTTATCAGAATCACTAATACCCTACAGATGAAGATCCTGGTGCTGGACAACTATGATTCTTTCACATACAACCTGGTGAAGTATATCGAACGCGTCACCGGTTTCCCCGTGGATGTGAGGAGGAATGACCGGATCCCCCTGGAAGAAGTGGCTGATTACGAAAAGATCCTGATCAGTCCGGGACCCGGGATCCCAGTCGAGGCAGGGATCACCCTTGACGTGATCCGCCGGTATGGTCCCGACCGGAGCATCCTGGGTGTCTGCCTGGGCCACCAGGCCATCGCCGAAGCTTACGGGGGGAGCATCATGAACCTGGAAAGGGTGTATCATGGTGTGACGGGAAGCATCAGGCAGGTCGTGGAGGATGAGATCCTGTTCAGGGGTGTCCCGGAGGTATTCGAGGCCGGACGCTACCATTCCTGGGTGGTCAGGCCCGGCAGCCTCCCTCCGGAACTGGAGATCACCGCCGAAAGCGGAGAAGGGGACATCATGGCGATCAGGCACCGGACCCATGATGTGAGGGGGGTCCAGTTCCATCCCGAGTCGGTTCTTACCGAATACGGAGGCAGGATGATCCTGAACTGGTTAAAATTCAATACAGGAACAAATGAAAGATACGCTGCTCTACCTGTTTGATTACAAAACCCTGGACAAGGAGGATGCCAAGCGGGTCCTCAGGAATATGGCCGGGGGGAAATACAATGATGCCGAAATTGCGGCCTTTATTTCAGTCTATTTGATGCGGAGCATCACCGTTGAAGAACTTTCAGGGTTCAGGGATGCCCTCCTTGAGCTCTGTCTGCCCGTGGACCTTTCAGAATTCAACACCATTGATGTATGCGGTACGGGCGGGGACGGGAAAAATACATTCAATATTTCCACCCTGGCCGGTTTCGTGGTGGCCGGCGCCGGGGAAAAGGTGGCCAAACACGGCAACTACGGGGTCTCCTCCGCCTGCGGCTCTTCCAACCTGATGGAATACTACGGTTACAGGTTCTCGGACGACCGGGACAAGCTCAGGCGTGAAATGGACCGCTGCAACATTTGTTTTCTGCATGCACCGCTGTTCAATCCTGCCATGAAGAATGTGGCTCCCGTCCGCCGCAGCCTGCGCATCAAGACCTTTTTCAACATGCTGGGGCCTATGGTCAATCCCGCTTTCCCCCGCAACCAGCTGGTGGGGGTGTACAGCCTGGATGTGGCAAGGCTCTATCACTATATCTTCCAGGGATCGGGAATCGCTTACTGTATCATCCATTCCCTGGACGGGTATGACGAGATCTCTCTGACAGGCGGATTCAGGGCTGTCAGTGCCGGGTCGGAGCGTTTGCTCTGCCCCGGTGACCTGGGTCTGGAAGGGGTGGCTCCCGCTGATATTGGCGGGGGCACCTCCGTGGAGGAAGCTGCCTCCATTTTCATGAAGGTCCTGGAGGGGCGGGGGACAAAGGCCCAGCGGGATGTGGTCGTTGCCAATGCAGCCTTCGCGCTCTACTGCATGGATGAATCCCGCGGAATTGAGAGGTGCCTGGAGCGGGCGTCGGACTCTCTCGAATCGGGAGCAGCATTGAAAATATTCAAACAACTTTTGGAAAAGCAGTGACATGAATATCCTGGACGCCATTGCGGAGCACAAGCGGGTGGAAATCCTGAAGCGGAAAAGGGATTGCCCCCTCTCCCGCCTGGAAACCTATGCCTGTTACGGGAGGAAAACGAACCGGATCCGACTGCGGGGGGAGGATGGCAGGGCGGGAATCATCGCCGAGTTCAAGCGCCGGTCGCCCTCCGCGGGACTGATCAGCGGGACTGCGGATCCCGTGTCGGTGGCCGGGGGATACCGCGATGCCGGGGCGGTTGCGGTGAGCATTCTGACCGACAGAAAATTTTTCGGCGGCTCATTCAGGGATCTGCAGGGGGTGAGGCAGGCGTATCCCGACCTGGTGCTGCTGAGGAAAGACTTTATCATTGACCCTTATCAGCTGCATGAGTCCAGTGCCTTAGGCGCGGACATGGTCCTGCTGATTGCTGCACTGCTCGACAGGGGACAGGTCGCCGAACTTGCCACGGAAGCAGTGAAACTCGGCCTGCATGTCCTGCTTGAGGTGCATGACCTGGAGGAACTGGACAGGTACCACTCTTCCATCGGCTTTGTGGGGGTGAACAACAGGGACCTGAGAACATTCAGGGTGGATCGCGCAAAAAGCATGGAGCTTATCCGCCATATACCCGAAGGGGTTACGGCAGTATCGGAAAGCGGGATCAGCCGGATCGGGGACATCAGGATGCTGCGGGATGCAGGATTCAGCCTTTTCCTGGTCGGGCAGGCACTGATGGGGACGGGCGATCCGGGGGCAGCCTGCCGGGAACTGGTCAGGGAACTTGAAGAATAATATGGGAATGGAACGGCCTTTGAAAATTAAGGTATGCGGACTGCGCGACCCGGCCAATATAGCACAGGTATGCAGGCTGCAACCGGATTTTGTCGGTTATATCTTCTATCCCCGGTCAAAGCGGTACGTGGGGGCCCGTCCCGATCCCGCCATTTTCAGGATCCCGGAGGAACCTGTGAAAAAAGTGGGTGTCTTTGTCAACGAAAAAAGCTCCTTTGTGAGGAGGACCTTTGAAAAATATAACCTGGACATGGTACAGCTGCATGGAGAAGAATCCCCGGAATATTGCAGGGAACTGTCCGGGAGCGGGATTCCCGTGATCAGGTCCCTGGTCGCGCAAATGCTTACAATACCAGAGCGGAGCGGGGACTACCTGGACACTGCCGTCTGTTTCCTGATTGACCGGCAGGGCAGGGGATACGGCGGCAGCGGAAAAAAATTCGACTGGAGCCTGCTCCGGGGGTATGCGCTTCCTTTCCCCTTCATCCTGAGCGGAGGGATTGGCCCGGGGGACGCAGGCCGGGTCAGGAAGGCGGACCATGAGCAGCTCTTCGGGGTGGATCTGAACAGCAGGTTTGAGTCCTCTCCGGGGATCAAGGAGGTCGACCTGCTGCAACATTTTATTTCAGCGATCAGAACCAGTGAATCATGATAAAATTCAAAACGGACCGGAAAGGATTTTACGGGGAATACGGCGGCGCCTATATCCCTGAGATGTTGTATCCCAATATCAGGGAGCTCGAAGAGAACTATCTGAAGATCATTCGCTCGGAAGGATTTCAGGAGGAGTTCAAATCGCTGTTGCGCGATTTTGCAGGCAGACCCACCCCGCTATACCTGGCCCGGCGGCTGTCCGGACATTACGGGGCCCGGATCTATCTGAAGCGGGAGGATCTGAATCACACGGGAGCCCACAAGATCAACAATACAGTGGGTCAGATCCTGATGGCCGGGTACCTTGGAAAGAGCAGGATCATTGCGGAAACAGGTGCCGGACAGCATGGCGTGGCGACGGCAACCGTCTGTGCGAGGGCGGGACTGGAATGTATTGTCTACATGGGTGCGCTGGATGTGGAACGGCAGGCTGACAATGTGAAGAAGATGAAAATGCTCGGTGCGGAGGTGGTCCCCGTCCACAGCGGGAACCAAACCCTGAAAGACGCCACCAATGAGGCCATCAGGGACTGGATCAACCATCCGTCGGATACGCATTACATCATCGGATCGGTGGTGGGTCCGCATCCCTATCCGGACATGGTGACCCGCTTCCAGTCTGTCATCTCCAGGGAGATGAAATACCAGCTGAGGGAAAAGGAGGGAAGGGATCAACCCGATTACGTCCTGGCGTGCGTGGGAGGGGGGAGCAATGCGGCGGGGGCATTCTACCACTACCTGGACCGGGAAGGAGTGAAACTGGTATCGGTCGAGGCTGCCGGGAAGGGGGTCCGGAGCGGTTTCACAGCGGCCACATCCCTGCTGGGAAGTGCGGGGATCATTCACGGAAGCCGTACCATGCTCATGCAGGACGGGGACGGGCAGATCCGGGAACCCTATTCCATCTCTGCGGGGCTCGACTATCCCGGGGTGGGACCTTTGCTCGCGTGGCTGGCAAAAACAGGAAGAGCCAGGGTGCTGGCCGCCACCGATGAGGAGGCACTCCGCGCGGCACTGCTCTGTGCCCGCACAGAAGGGATCATTCCGGCACTGGAGACCGCCCATGCACTTGCAGCGCTGGAAATGATCCCCTTCCGGAGGGATGAGGTGGTGGTGGTCAACCTTTCCGGACGGGGCGACAAAGACATGGAAACGTATATCAATGAACTGGGCATATAGGAGGACAGGCCGTGAACAGAATCGATCAATTATTCAGTGAAAAGAAAGAGGAGATCCTTTCGGTTTACATGACCGCGGGATTCCCGCAACTGGACGACACAACGGCGATCATCAGGTCGCTGGAAGCACACGGAGCCGACCTGCTGGAGATCGGGATCCCCTTCTCGGATCCCCTGGCGGACGGGCCGGTTATCCAGCGGAGCAGCCAGGTTGCCCTGGCCAACGGCATGACGCTTAAATACCTGTTTGAACAACTTTCAGGGATCCGGGAAAGGGTCCGTATCCCGCTCCTCCTCATGGGTTATCTCAATCCCATCCTGCGTTTCGGAATGGAACGGTTCCTGGACCATTGTGTTGCCTGCGGCATTGACGGTGCGATCATTCCCGATCTGCCGCTGGATGAATACGAATCCCTTTACATGATGCAGTTCAGGAAGCGCCACCTGCACCACGTGCTGCTGATCACTCCCCAGACACCGGAGGAAAGGGTCCGCAGGATCGCAAAGCGGTCGCAGGGATTCATCTACATGGTGGCCGCTGCATCCACCACCGGAGCGAAAGTCACCATCAGCCAGGAACAGATTGACTATTTCAGACGCATCGGGGAGATGAAACTTTCTTCTCCCAGGCTCATCGGATTCGGGATCTCCAACCGGGAAACCTTCACGACAGCCTGCCGCTACGCACAGGGGGCCATTACCGGGAGTGCCTTCATCAGGATGCTTGCGACGCAGGGATATGCGGACCGGAATGTGGAAGCATTCATCCGGTCGATCCGAAGGGAGTGAATCAACTCCCCGGAGTGAAAATCCATCCGGCATGCAAACTTTTCGCCCTGTTGTTTGTTTAACGAATATAGAAAATAATTAAACAAAAACAGATATGGAAAAGAACAGCATGCCCATGACCATGACCACCTGGAGACTGGTGGCTTCTGAAAGTGACCTTGGCTGGCAGGGATCCAAACCCGGAGGAAAACATCACGGGACCGTTGAAGTGCTTGACGGTGAAGTCGAAATGGACGGGGATCAGATCACGGGAGGATCATTTGAGATTGACCTCACCTCCATCCGCAATGAGGACATCGGGAACGATGCCATGAGGGAAAGACTTGTCAGTCACCTGAAATCCAAGGATTTTTTCCATGTGGAAGAACACCCGAAGGCCTATTTTGAGATCACGGAGATTGAAACGGCAACAAACGGTGATCAGGATGCAGAAGAGGATTACACCCATGTGGTCACCGGCGATCTGACCATCCGGGGCAATACCCACAGGATCTCTTTCCCCGCTTCCATCTCGATGGATGACATGATGATGAGCGTCCGGAGCGGGGAGATCAAACTCGACCGGACCAGGTGGGAGGTGAACCACATGTCCAGGTCCCTTTTTGCCGGGTTGAAGGACAGCTTCATCCACGATGAGATGGTAATCAGGCTGGACCTGGAGTTCTCACGGAATTAAGGTATATGTCATCAGGAATGCCCTGGGAGCGACCTACAAATATTCCGAAGGAAGATTTTCAGTTGCGACCGGGCGCATTCCTGATACAATTACCGTAAACGGGACGGGAACGTCCTATCCCCTCACCAGTGCATCGTCAATGACCCGCTGAAGGATCACTTCCATGGGGATGCCCATGGATGCCACCTGCTGGGGGACGATGCTCTCGGGTGTCATTCCGGGAATGGAATTCAGTTCCAGGAAATAAAGCTGGTTCCCCTTGATGATAAAATCAACCCGCACGATACCCGATGAAAAGGTCAGGTCGTAGATAATGGAGGCCGTCTGCTGGCATTTTTTCGTCATTTCCTCATCAATGCGTGCAGGTGTGATCTCATCGGCCTTTCCCAGGGTGTACTTTGCCTCGTAATCAAAGAAATCATTGCCCGATACGATCTCCGTGACGGGGAAAACGGTAAATCCCTCCCTGGTTTTCATCAGTCCGCACGTCACCTCCGTCCCTTTGATGTATCGCTCGATGATCACCTCGTGGTCCTCTTTCAGGGCCGTTTCGATGGCACTCTCCAGATCCTCGAATCTCATCACCCTGGAGGTCCCGAAACTGGAGCCTCCACTGTTGGGCTTGACAAAACAGGGGATCCCCACGATCTCCGCCACCTCTTCCAGATCCGTTTCCGTTCCCCTTCTGACCAGGCGGGCCTCAGGGGTAAGCACCTGGTGTTGTTTCAGGAAGGATTTGCATGTGTATTTGTTGAATGTCAGGGCGGATGAGAGATGGCTGGAGGTGTTGTACGGGATGCCCATCATATCCAGGTATCCCTGCAGTTTGCCGTCCTCCCCCGGCGTCCCGTGGATCACGTTCCAAGCGAAATCAAATGCCACAAAATCCCGGTCTTTCCGGAAACCGAACCGGTTCCTGTCCAGTTCCCACTTCCGGGATCCTTCGAGGACCGTCCACTCCTTTTTCTTCACCACCACGGTATAGCAGGTATGGCTTGCTTTTTCCAGCCAGGACTTCACCTGGGCGGCGCTCTTCACCGAGATCAGATGCTCGGAAGAATCCCCGCCTGAAAGAATTGCGATCTTCATAGGATGATGCACATGACCTTAAAAGTACGATCTTTTTTGATTATCGAACAACCAGAGGTCACTTCGTTGTCCTGTCTCCCACATATCCGCGCCATTTTTCCAGCAGGTTCGCGAAATGATCCGGCATTGGGGCACTGAAGGTCACCCTTTGTCCCGTTCCCGGGTGCTGGAATTCCAGTGTCGCCGCATGCAGCGCCTGACCCGGAAGGAGCCGGAAACAATTCCGGACGAACTGACTGTATCGGGTGAAGGTGGTCCCCCTGAGAATCTGGTCGCCCCCGTAATCGGGATCATTGAACACAGGGTGACCGATGTGCCTGAAGTGCACCCTGATCTGGTGGGTCCGCCCGGTTTCCAGGCTGCATTCCACCAGGTTCACATAACCGAGCCGCTCCAGTACCCTGTAATGGGTCACCGCCGGTTTGCCCTGGTCCCCTTCCGGAAAAACGGTCATCTGGGTCCGGTCCCGCGGATTTCGCCCGATGTTCCCCTGGATGGTCCCTTCGCCTGACTCCATATCCCCCCACACCAGTGCCAGGTAGGTCCTCCCCGCAGTTTTATGATAAAACTGCCTGGCCAGTTTCTGGAGGGCCATCTCATTTTTGGCCACCACCAGCAGGCCCGAGGTGTTCTTGTCGATGCGGTGCACCAGTCCCGGCCGCACTTCGCCGCTTTCGAAAAGCGGATTGTCCCTGAGCCGGAACAGCAGTGCATTCACCAGCGTCCCGCTGTAGTTGCCGTGGCCCGGGTGGACCACCATCCCCGCCTGCTTGTTGACCACGATCACATCGTCGTCCTCATGCAGGATATCCAGGGGAATGTCCTCGGGGATCAGCTCAAATTCCCTGGGAGGGTGGGGCAGCACGATGCTGATCTGTTCCCCGGGTTTGATCCTGTAACTGGGTTTCACCTCTTCCCCGTTCACCAGGATGTTTCCCGCACTGGCTGCTGCCTGAATGCGGCTTCTGGAAATCCCTTCCAGCTTCTGGAATAGGAATTTGTCGATCCGGACGGTGTGCTGGCCCGGATCCACCGAAAAGCGGTGGTGCTCGTACAGTTCGTGGTTGTCAGAAAGGTCTCCTTCCATGCTTACCGGTTGATCAGAAGCCTGGCGGTGGATTCCGTTCCCCCTCCGGCCGCCTTCATGATGTAAATGCCTTCGGCCAGTTCCGATACATCCCATCCTCCCGAGCGGGTCACTCCCCCGTCGACCATCCGGCCGGTCATGTCATAGATCTCCAGGCGGATTTCAATTCCGGCCGCATCTTCCGGCAGTCCCAGCCGGATCATGCCGGAAGCGGGATTGGGATAGATGCGCATTGCATTTGCAGGAGGGGCGGGATGACCTGCACCTGATATTTCCCTGTGCAGGAAAGGCCGTAACATCATCACACCGGGTGCGAGGGACTGCTGCCAGGTGCCGCTGAAGTTGTAGTACATGACCGCTGCTGAGGGCCGGCTGTTCAGGTCAAGCCCCACATTCAGCATGAATTCATTGTACTGCATCCATCCCACGAAAAACCTTCCGGATACGGGCACGGGCTCGGAGAACCGGTACCTGGTGAAGCCGTTCAGCCGGTCCGGATAGACCGGGGTGTGGTCATTCGCGTCCTCCCAGACCAGCTGTCCGGGTTTCCCGCCGGATTCCGACCAGACCATCAGTTTGAAATAGTAATCCAGGTTCACCGAATCGTACAGCTGGTTGAAACAGATATCCACCCCGCCCAGCAGGTCGGGTTCAAACGCCTGATACCTCATGGCAACGGTCCCGTTCCTGGTGCCCTGTCCCCTCAGCCCGTAACCCGCCTCCGCGGTCCCGTCATCGTATGCATAATAGTCGCTGAAGAGCTGGTCATGGAAAACGGTGTCGTTCGCCTTGTGATCAAACTCGTCGGTGCGGATGGAGGCCTGGATCCTGAAAATGGCCGAATCGCCCCGTTCGAAATCGAACGGATAAAAGTTCCCGAAAAATACGGAGGTATCCCTCCCCGGGGGAATGTCCTGGGCGGTGGGGATGCCCGGGTTGTACATCTCATTGAAGAGCAGGTCCCGGATGACCAGGGTCCGGGTCACATTCCTGGAGATGGTGTCGTTGTTCCTGTAGCGGAGGATGACCGATTCATCCATCACCGTGTTGTGGGCCGCTTCGAAATGGTCCCAGGGAAGTGCCGTGAGGTCCTTCAGGATGGAGGAGATGGGGGCGGTAACGGCCACATCCCTCAGAACGGTATCCGAAAAGGAGCGGCTGCGGTCCAGTTTCACATAGTCCACGTTCCAGTGGTCCACGCTGGCCCTTTTGTCAGGATAGTCCTGGTTGCGGGGCAGGCTGCCACGGTTCCTGAACCTGAACCTGAATCCCTCCTTCAGGAACCGCTCGCCGGTCACCGGGATCATGGCGTGCCTGAACGGATGGAGGGTGTCTCCCGGAACACGCCACACATTGACCCACTCCTCCGCAAGGGGGTCAAAGAAATCCACCATCAGCGAATCCTGCGCTTCGGGCCTGTCGCCCATTCCCTCCGGCTGATACAAAAAACTCAGGTAAATGCTGTCGGAAGCCGGATGATCCAGTTTCAGGGGTCGGCTGGTCAGCTGGTCTGCCACAAAGGTAGCCGGATCGATTTCCGCATCCGGGTAAATGCTTCCGTCCCCGTCCAGCACATCCAGGGTGGCGACCCCTAGGGAGACCGGCTCGATCGCATAATTCCGGTTGATGAAGACATGGGCATCGCTCCATCTGCTGGTGTCGGGAAAGCCCGTGTATTCGGAGAAATCATCCAGGAAAGGGAGCTCCAGGGGAGCTGAAGCGGTTGATTTTAGTTCCCTTTCACGGTCCGGTCCGGACAAATGCATGCCTGCTTTTGCACCGGCGGGTTTACCGAACAGGGGCGTGATCACTTCCTGTCCGCCGAGGGCGGCCGGGAAGGCCAGGATCGCGCAACAGCCGAAAAAGATATGGTAAATGATTCTCATACAGTGCATCCGCTTCCTAATCCAGTGCGATGGTATCGGGTTCGGGCAGCAGTGTCGAATCCACGGTCAGCCATATGTCCACCTCCATGCCCAGGTTCAGCCTTTTGAGCTGTTCGTAATCAGGATATTGTCTCCAGACGAACGCCGTGGCACTATCCTCCCCGTCCATCACGCTTTCATCAAAAGTAACGGCTCCGATGTTCAGGTAGTAGTCCGTGATGATCTCCCTTGCCGTGGAAAGATCCAATCCTGCCAGGTCCGGCACCCTGGTGGTCTCATTGCTCAATCCCATCCCCAGTACCAGATTGATCACAGAACCCTTCCTGATCTCGGTTCCTGCAGTAATAACGGAGTCGTTGTGCATTTGTTGCAGTACGTTGTTGATGGCGTAATCGGGCCGGTATTCAATCTCACCCAGTGTCAGCCCGGCATTCTGCAGGGCCAGTCTGGCCTGCCTGATGGAGAGCCCCACCAGCCTGGGCATGGAAACCATTTCGGGGTGGACCGCGTTCATGGTGAGGAAAATCCTCCGGTTTTTCTTCACCTGGGATCCGGGATGCGGATTCTGTTTCAATACAGTGCCCCGCGGCATTTCCGACGAGTACACCGAATCCACTATTTCATAGCGCAGTTCACGGGAAGCGGTGACGTCCGACACCTCCTGTTCCGTCAGGCCGGTCAGTTCGGGGACCGAGATGGCCTGGCCGTGATGGGTGTATACCTTCAGCCAGACCAGTGTGGCCATGATCAGAATGATTAGGATCGCTGCGGCCAGTAAAAGGTGCCGGAGGAATTGCCGGGTGCCTAGGAATCTGAAGAAATCCATGTCGGGAAAGTTGTTAGGTTCGTTTGGTCCGGGATCATTGCCTTGCGGTTTGATTGATCACCAGGCCGGTTTTTGTAATGATGGAGGCTTCCTGGTAAACCTCATAATCCGTGTTGATGGCCCACAGATCATGCCGGGAATCTTCCAGGATGTTCTCTGCGGCCAGCATTCCCATCAATATGCTGTGATCCTGGTTGTTATATTTATATGCCCCGTATCTCCCGATCACATGAAGATGTGGAACGGAGGAGAGATATTCCTCCACGGGTTTCATGGTTTCCCTGTAACCCCTGAAGTAGACCGGATAGCAGCGGGGAAGTTTTTCCACATGGCCCTCTTTCACATCCTCTCGGCCGACGAGGCCGGTCTGTGCGATCTCATCTGTTGCCATGGAGATGAGCTCATTGGATCCGAGGTTCCAGAGTTCGTCCTCAAAATAGCACCAGTACTCCAGGCAGAGGATCGTGGAACCGGAGTCCCCGTAAATCTGCCTGACCCAGTTCCTGAAATTGGTGACCCGGCCCATCTGCAGGGATTTTTCATGGATGTACAGCCACTGGTCCGTAAAGAGATCGGTGCGTTCCACACGCAGGTACACCAGGATCGTATTCCTGAACTTCAATGATCCGGCGTGGACAGCAACCGGCTCCGGCACTTCCGGCAGCCTTTGCACCAGCAGGGAGATGGGCATGGATGAGACGATGTGGTCATACTCCCTGATCTCCCCGTTCTCCAGTTCCAGCGCGACGGCCTTCCCGTTTTTCGTGATCACCCGCTCGACCCCGGTGCCGGCCATCACATTCCCTCCCCGCGCTTCAATCTGGTGCTGCATCATTTCATAGACCGATCCTGTGCCCCCGGTCGGATAGGCAAACTGATCCACCAGGGTGGCATGTTTGTTATCCTTCCCCTGGAAGAACGCATTTTTGATGGCTTCCAGGAGTGAGAGCTTCTTGATGCGCTGGGCAGCGAAATCCGAATCCAGTTCGGTGCAGGGGATCCCCCATAATTTCTCGGAATAGGTTTTAAAGAAGATCCGGTAAAGCCTTTTTCCGAACCTGCTTGTTACCCAGCCTTCAAATGTGGAGGTATCCCTGGTGGGGAAAAGCCGCTCGTTCACATAGCTCAGCAGGCACCTTGCGGCTTCCAAAATGCCCAGTCCCTTCAGGGCGTTGAAGGGGCGGATGGGATAATCAAAGAATTTTTTCTTGTAGTAGATCCTGGTCTGGCGGTTGACGATCTCATAGTGTCCCTGCACCACTTCGAGCCAGAGGGAATTGATCCTTGCATCGTGGCTGAAAAACCGGTGCGGACCCAGGTCCACCCGCTGGCCCCAAAGCTCGAAGGACTTGGCAAGTCCCCCCACCCGGTCGCTTTTTTCGAACAGATCAAGGCTGCGGACTTTTTCACCCAGCTGTTTGGAAATCTCATATGCGGCAGTCATCCCGGCCGGTCCGGCTCCAATCACGGCGATCCTCATGTGCCCGTTATCTTTGCATAAAACGTTACCTGATGTTCCTTAATTGTGACCTGACCATGTCGGCCATCCCGGTATCGCCGTAATACTCGTAAACCTGGGCGAGCTTTTCATAGGCAGCGGTGAACCTGCCGTTGTATTTGATGGCCAGCCTGAAATTCTCGATCGCATTGTCTTTGTCATCTTTCAGCCCGTAGCAGAGTCCGAGGTTATAATAGCCCGAGGAAAACTTGTAATTGGACTCGATGGCTTTGCCGATGATCCTGATGGCTTCGTCCACCAGGGCCGGATTCCTTGTGAGATCTGCTTCAAGCAGATAGGTATAGCCTTTTGCGTTCAGCGCCTTGTCGTATTCCGGGTAGATCTCCAGCAGCCTGTCCGCCGCCTCCCTGGCCTCTTCAAAACGGTAGATGGCCGCATAGGCATTGGTCAGATCCAGGTAGGCGGCTTCGTTGTTGGGATCGTATGCAATGGCGCTCTCCAGAAGCGGAACAGCCCGGTTCAGCTTCACGGGATTCCCTTCACGGATCCCCTCGGTCATCAGTTCCGAACCAAAGTAATCGTCCCTGTTCTTCCTTTCCACGATGGCGGCAACCGCCACATCGTCCACCCGGATTTCGTGGATGGTGTTCATGGGCGGCCACAGTCCGTTGTTCAGCTGGTAGGGATGGATGTAGTTACAGTAGAGGATCGCATAATCCCAGTCAGTCCTGCCGCGGTCGTAATACCTGCTGTAGAATGGCTCCACCCTGGACTGCTGATTGCGGAAATAATAGCTGATATCCGCATTGCTGACCACCCGCAGGGGCCTGGCAATCCTTTCACCGGCTTCGGGCAGGATCCGGCTGATGAAATAATCGGATGCCGGCCGGAGGCTGTTCATATAGTAATCGGTCTCGTAAGTGCCGAAGGCATGATTGACTCCCCCGGCCCATTCGTTGAAATAGATATATGTGTTGGGGTGGTTCCGGAGAAGGTGCCGGACCGGATGAGCCAGGCCTGCGGCCACCACCAGGCACAGTACCGCCGTAAGCCATCGTTTCCGGCTCATGCGGAAAAAGGAGGAGATCGCAAGGGCCGAAAGGGCGAGCATCGGGGGATAGACGAACATGAGGTGTCTCCAGCCCCCGTAGACGTTGGACTGCCTGATGATGATGAACACCACGGGGAAGACCACGCTGAACCAGAGCAGAAAATACCAGAAACCCTGCCGTTGATTCCTGTGAAAATACCAGGTGAAGGTTGATGCCAGCCAGCCCAGGAGGACGAGCACGGGAACCGTGAGAAAAATGTTTTTGGGGATGTAGTGCCACGGCAGCCGGTCCGACCACTGCACCACACCGTCATACATCACCCGCAGGGAGACCTGGATGTTCGACATGACCTTGAAGGCCTGGATGGGATGGTTCACAAAGTCCTGAAGTGCATAGGGCCAGGTGAGGATGCTCAGCAGGTATCCTCCTGCCGAAACGGCTACCAGCGTGAGCAGTCCCCTGAGCGCAAATTTCCACCAGCCGGCCGAGAAGTGCTTCCACGGCCACCGGTGCAGCAGCAGGTAGAGTCCCGCAAACATGAACAGGTAGGGAACCAGCACCAGTCCCCCGATCCTGATCCCGTTGGTCCATCCGATGCCCAGGGCGATCCAGATGGCGGAACGGGCGCTGATGCGGGGGAGTTTCCTCAGGAACAGGATGATGTGGTAGATGGTGAACATGTACCCGAATGCGAAAGGCACATCCAGGGGATTGTTGTATGCATGTCCCAGGAAGCGGGGTGAAAAGAACATCAGCAACAGGGCCAGCCACCCGGCCCCGTAGCCCCCGAACAGACGCACCACAAGGGACGTCACCAGAATGGCGGCGGCGCCGGTAATGGCCACCATCACATGCCTGGCCTCGTAGGGATTGTCCTCCAGATCCAGCATACGGATGATCAGATAGGTGAAAAAGTCAAACGACTGACCGTAGTAATGCAGCTTGTGCTGGGGGTCGTCCAAAGCTGCCGGGTCTTCTTCGGTAAAGTACCGGTACACCTTGACGGCATGCTGATAGTGCTTCTCATCATCGCCTGAGAGCCCGGCATCCAGGCTCAGGACCGGGAGGATGATGAAGATGGCCAGTGCGGTCAGGAAGAAGGCTGTCCTGAACAGGGGGTGTTCCCTGATAAAGAACAATTTCCCCAGGCCGGGGATCCGCGCTTCCCTGAACGGAAGCGTGGTGTTCCATGCAAGGGCCAGCTTCACCCGCTCCAGCAGGTGTGAAGCCCTGGAAGGGTGCTCCTCAAACGGAGCATCCTGGTGGATGACCACATCCTGCCGGCTGAAATCCATTTTTTTAAGGACCTCCCTGATAAGCCCGGTATCCAGCGCCCCTGCTGAAAGTGAGAGCGAGAAAATGTACTGCATAACAGATGCCGGCAGGATCAGCCCACCTGTGACCGGCTCTTTCTTGCCTTTGAACAGGATCTCGAAATAGCATTTTTGATCGGTGTCCTCCCCGAGCTGTACCTGGAAAAATTCGTTGGGATTGATCTCCCTGACCAGGGGTGCCGGGTGCAGGATGACCACAAAGCCTTCGCTGAACCGGGAGTACACCGCTTCCTCGTGCAACCGTTCACGGGACAGGTATTCGATCCTGCCGCCGGGTTCTCCAGGAGGGGCCTGGTCGCCGCCAATGGCCATCACGTGAAACCGGGAGGAGAATTCGTTCCTGATCTTGGCGGAGAAATCATTCAGGTAAGCCGGGGTGATCCTGCTGATGTCCGGATCCTGGAACAGGAAGGTCAGGGCGGGCTGATTCCGGTGCGGGGACACTTCCCTTTGTTTCCTTTTTCGGTGCTGAACCCCTTTCACCATGATATTGTTCATGAAAAAGCCCTGACAAAATACAAATAATCAGGCCGCCTCACAAATGAATGAGAGACGGCCGGTTTCGGCGGGGAGCACATCCCCGTTATCTTATGCCTTGTGCCTCGGTTCGTCGGAGACCGTCAGCTTCTTGCGTCCTTTTCTGCGCCTGCCCGATATCACATTCCGCCCGCTCACGGTCGACATCCTTTCCCTGAAGCCGTGTTTGTTCTTTCTTTTTCTTTTGGATGGCTGAAATGTTCGCTTCATGACCGATCTTTGTTTGAGAGTGCAAAATTAGTCATTTTTTTAGATAGACAATCTTTTTGGTGGAAAAAAAAGGCTCTTCGAAAAGCGTGGATATGGGGATGATCTCCGCCATGTCCCTGAATTCCCCGAGCTCGTGATCCAGCTCCCCTCCCTTCAGCACGATCATTCCGTTGGGCCTGTTTGCCCCGTGTCCCGGCCTGATCAGACTGTCGCTCCATGCGTAGAGTCTGGGAAACGGGGCCACCGCACGGCACACGGAGAAGTCGAATGTTCCTTCCACCTGCTCCGCCCTGGCCCGGACGGCTGTGGCGTTACTGAGTCCCGTTTCCCGGATGAGTTCCCGTACAATCCCGATTTTTTTACCGATGGAATCCACCAGCATGAACCGGGCCTGCGGGAACACCACCGCCAGGGGGATGCCAGGGAAGCCTCCGCCGGTCCCCACATCCACCACGTAACAGCCGGGATGGAATTCAAATGTTTTTGCAATGGCCAGGGAGTGCAGGATATGTCTCTCCTCGAGGTGTTGCACATCCTTTCTTGAGATCACGTTCACCTTCCGGTTCAGCAGGGGAAGAAGTTCAAGGATCCTGCGGAACCGGAGGTCCTGGTCATGTTCCAGGTCCGGAAAATAT
>JAXGMU010000066.1:13979-19106 GCA_040768485.1 Bacteroidales bacterium | reverse complement strand
TTCAGCCCATGGGCGGGCGCAGGATCATCAGGGAGCCGTGAGCGGAGTCAGCATCCGCCTCGAAAGACCGCCGCCTCGGAAGATCGCCGCCTCAGGAACTCCGCCTCAGGAGACCATGGCCCCGTTCACTTCCAGCTTGAAACCCGTGCGGTGCACGTTGATGATGTTCACCGAACGGTCCTCGCTCAGCTTCTTCCGGAGCCGGGCAATGTACACATCCATGCTCCGGCCCATGAAGTAGTCGTTCGCTCCCCAGACGTTGGTGAGCACATTCTCGCGCCTGACCACGTTGTTGATGTTGAGGGCCAGCATGCGCAGCACCTCGGCTTCTTTTTTGGTAAGGCTGATCTTTTCTGATGGTGAGCAGAGCAGTCTGTTCGGATAATCGAAGATAAATCTTCCGAAACGGATCATTTCAATCTCCTCGTTCTGCACCAGCGAAGGTTTTGAACGTTTTAAAAGCGCGTAGATGCGAAGGGCCAGTTCGGTCCTGCTGAACGGTTTCTCCATGTAGTCATCCGCTCCCGAGCAGAAAGCCATGATCTTTTCCTTATCGTCGCCTCCGGTCGAAAGCATCAGGATGGGAGTGTTGTAGTCGGTTTTCCGGATCTCTTTCGTGAGATCCATTCCGTTCATGACGGGAAGGGCCACATTCAGCACCAGAATGTCATATTTTTCTGCCTGAAAAAGTTTCAGAGCCCTGTCACCCCGTGATTCCAGATCGACCCTGTAGTCTTTGGACTCCAGGTATTCTTTGATTGACCGGCATAATTCATGGTCGTTTTCTACCAGGAGTACGGTAGGGTGTTTTTTGGTCATGATGCAAAGTGCGGTTAAGGTTATTTAAATTCTGTGTAAATAACATCATTCACAGCATTTTGTTCATACGGTCATGAAATCGTTCCGAACTACAGGGGTCGTATGAATTAATTACAAATAATTCTTACTTTTGCCTGCGAAACGATTGAACCAATTAACCGCTGGCAACCGGGATGGATCAACAGACACCCATTAAATTCTTCTCAGGGAGGGCCTCCACCTATTTGGCCGAAAAAATTGCGAACAGATTTGGGACAAACCTCGGCCGATCCAGCATCTACCAGTTCAGTGACGGAGAATTCCAGCCTGCTTATGACGAGAGCGTCAGGGGCTGTACGGTTTTCATCATCCAGTCCACCTTTCCTCCGGGTGACAACCTGATGGAACTGCTGATGATGATCGATGCGGCCAAAAGGGCATCGGCTGATAAAGTGGTGGCGGTGATCCCCTATTTCGGATTTGCACGGCAGGACCGCAAGGACCGTCCCCGCGCATCCATCGGAGCCAAGCTGGTGGCCAATCTGCTGACCGCATCCGGAGTGGACCGGATCATGACCATGGACCTGCATGCCGACCAGCTGCAGGGATTCTTCGACGTGCCGGTGGACCACCTCTATGCCTCCGCACTGTTCGTTCCTTACATCAAGTCGCTGCAACTGGACAACATGGCCATCGCCGCGCCGGACATGGGGGGGACCAAGCGGGCCAATGCCTATTCCAGGTTCGTCAATGCCAGCATGGTCATCTGTTACAAGCTGCGGAAGAAGCCCAATGTGGTGGAGGAGATCAAGGCCATCGGGGAGATCGAGGGGAAGAACGTGATCATCGTGGATGACATGGTGGATACGGCCGGAACGATCACCTTTGCGGCGGGTATGATGAAGAGCGAAGGAGCACTGAGCATCCGGGCCGTGGCCACCCATGCGGTGCTTTCCGGCCCGGCCTACGAGCGAATCGAGCAGTCCGAACTGGACGAACTCATCGTCACCGACACCATTCCCCTGAAAAGGGAAAGCAGGAAAGTGAAGGTGATCTCGGTAGCGGATCATTTTGCGGACGTGATCGACAAGGTCTACAATTTTAAGTCGATCAGTGACACGTTTATCAATTAAATCACTATTTTTGCACCCGCTTTGCCGAAGAGCAGAGATTCCCACAGTGTGATGGGGAATTAATGTTCCATTTAATTCTGAGTAGCACAAAATGAAGACCATTACAATCAAAGCTGAGAAGCGCACCGAGGTGGGCAAGTCCTCCACCCGCAAACTGAGGAAAGAAGGACATGTTCCATGCGTGATGTACGGCGGGGATGAAGTGATGCACTTTCATGCCCATGAGAACGATTTCAGGCACATTGTCTACACCCATGATGCCTACCTGATCAAGCTCGATATCGACGGGAAGATACACAACGCGGTATTGAAGGAGCTCCAGTTCCACCCGGTCACCGATCACCTGATCCACATTGATTTCGTGGAAGTGGCGGTGGACAAGCCCGTGACCATGGAGTTGCCCATCCGTCTCGTCGGCTCTGCCGTCGGTATCAAGAACGGCGGGAAGTCGCGCCAGAGAAGGCGTACGCTGAAGGCACGCGGATTGCTGAAGGATCTGCCCGAAACCCTGGACATTGACATCACCAACACCGACATCGGTGACGTGATCAAGGTCGGGGACCTTATCTATGAAGGCCTTGAGATCCTGGATCCGCCGCGTTCCATGATCTATTCCATCGTCTCCTCGCGTGTGAGCATGAAGGGGATGGAGCTGACCGAACCAGGTGCTCCGGAGGTTGAAGGTGAAGAAGTTGAGGAAGGTGCCGAAGGTGAAGAAGCCGGCGGAGAAGCTGAAGAAAAGGAAGAAGGCGCTGAATCCTAGCCATTTTCCCCATGAAATACCTGATTGCCGGACTGGGGAACATAGGACCTGATTACGAACACACCCGACACAACATCGGATTTGACATCCTGGATGCCCTTGCCGGGGCATCCGGTGTTTCATTTGCGGACAAGCGGTATGGCTTCATCGGGGAGATGAAGTACCGGGCCCGCGGCTACTGGCTCCTGAAGCCTTCCACCTTTGTGAACCTGAGCGGCAACGCGGTGCGTTACTGGATGCGGAAACTGAAGATCCCCCTGGAGAACCTGCTGGTGGTGGTGGATGACATCGCCCTGCCATTCGGGACCCTCCGGCTGAGGGCAAAAGGCGGGGATGCGGGGCACAACGGGCTGGCCCATATCAACACGATTCTGGGTACCACCGGGTATGCCAGGCTGCGGTTCGGGATCGGGGATGAGTTTCATCCCGGGGGACAGGTCAATTATGTGCTGGGGGGATGGAGCGACGAGCAGGAGAAGGTGCTGCCGGAGCTGATGGAACAGGCCGGCGAAATCATCAAAGATTTCGGGGTGATCGGGGTGGAACGGACGATGAACAGGTATAACAAGAAGGGTTAGGGAGGTTAGGGGTTAGGAAGGTTAGGGATTATAGGGCTTCACAAAACTAGTTTTGATTGCCGTTCAATTTAGAAAATTTGGCACAAATGATTTCACAAATCGCATTCTATCCTTCTGGCCTGTTTTGTAGGCCGTCAGAGCGACAAGCAATACAGAGATATGGGCTATGGTTGCATGATTGCGGTTAGCATTATAGCCTCTGACTGTTGGGTGCTGCATAGCAATGGCCAACAGGCGTGAGAAGATCCGTTCAACAGAGGTACGTTTTTTATAGAGTTCTTTGAATTCCTGGGTATCATAACCGATTTCTGACCGGATGCTTGGTTCAAGTCGGATTAGTACGTTGCATCCTTTGCCTTTAAAGAACTTTGGATGCAGTATGGGGCATACGAGGTGTTGGGATTGAACCTTTTTATCATACTTGATTGGACAACTGTACTGGCAGTAAAGAATCCCGGTGTGTTTGGGGCGCATCTTGCCTCTTCGATGCATCTGAAGATTTGCCTCACAAATCACTTTACCATCTTTGATCTGATAGCCCTTAGTTTGTTCACTTCTCGGGTTATGTGGAATAACAGCTAATGCTTTCAGATCATTGATGATGTATTTCAGCAAGTCTTCAGAGTCGTAGTTGGCATCAGCCAAAACCGAAATGACATTAAGGTTGAAAAAGGTGACCGCTTCTTGTATGAGATCTTTAGCAACTGTCACATCAGAGACATTTGCTGGCTTGGTAACTTCCCAGATTGGAAGTTCAGTATCGATATCGTTTATCACATGATTACGATACCCCCAGAAGTAGCGGGCCTTCTTTTGAAATGGATTTGGGAAATGGATCAAGACACCTAAGCGTGCATCAGGATCACCGGATGGCTTTTTGGTTTTGTCAAATCTATTTGACATTGAAGTCTTTAGGTTATTCTCTTTCAGTAATGCGACAATTGGGCAAGAATCAATGGCAATAGAGCTACCGGATATAGCCCCGGTTTTGATTAGTTCCTGAACTAGCTGCTGACGCATTGAGGAGAGTTCGAGGTGGCTTGTATCGTGCAGGAAAGATGAAAAGCGCTCGGTTGATGGTGCAGGCGCCATAGGGTTAAAGCCTAAGACTTTGGAAAGACTCGGATTGTTGTTGAGTTCAAAAGTCAGGTCGGACAGGTATGGGAAGCGCCTTAGTGATTTATATATTAATGCTTTAAGCATGCTGTTTCGGCTAAATGGCCTTCGGCCGGTCTTTGGTATGTTCTCAGGAAGCAATGGAAGGTTTTGGAAGAGTTTATCATATCGAATGGCTGGTGGTAAATCAGCGAGGTCAAAAAGGAATTCTGGATGAGACATGACCGGTACCCTCTAGTTTTGTGAAAGTTTATGAGATTTTTCATGATACAGATACCAGTAAGTTTAAAGTTAGGAAAACTAATTATCAAGCATACAAATTATTACAATGGTAGAGACTCAGGCTTTCACAAAACTCCATCTTCCTAACCCGGGTAAATTTCGGGTCGAAAATGGGTGAAAAATGGCTAAATTGGACAAAAATGATCATTGTATATGTTTGAATGTCAATGAATTATAAAAAGTTAGGAAACGCCTATATTTATGGACTTGTAACATGTTGTTTATTAAATAGATAAGAGTTTTGTGAAACCCTATTAGGGATTAGGAAAGTTAGGGATCGGGGAGATCAGGGAGATCAGGGAGATCAGGGATGTCAGGGATGTCAGGGATGTCAGGGATCAGGGAGATCAGGGCTCAGGTTTGGCTGAGATATGGTCTGATCCTGTGAACGCTGCCGACGCCACTAACTCAACTAACTCAACTAACTCAACTAACTCAACTAACTCCAAACCAACAT
>JAXGMU010000066.1:6829-13879 GCA_040768485.1 Bacteroidales bacterium | reverse complement strand
ACTAACTCAACTAACTCAACTAACTCAACTAACTCAACTAACTCCAAACCAACATCATGACCCTAAAAGATTTGATCATCAATACCCGCTCATACCGCCGCTTCCGGCAGGAAGTGCCGGTTCCCCTGGAGGTACTCCGGGAAATGGTGGACGCGGCCAGGCTCTCGCCATCGGCCCGCAACATGCAGCCGCTGAAGTACATGCTTTGTAATGATCCGGATAGTTGCGCAAAGATCTTCCCGGCCCTGGGCTGGGCGGGGTACCTGAAGGAGTCGGATGGACCGGCGCAGGGGGAGCAGCCCGCTGCCTATATCATCCAGCTGGCGGACCTGGAACTGACCGGGAGCTGGTGGTGCGACGACGGGATCGCCCTTCAGAGCATGTTGCTCACTGCCACCGAAAAAGGATTCGGGGGATGCATCATCGGATCGGTGCAGCATGGGATGCTGCGTTCGACTCTGGAGATCCCGGAGCGATTCAAGATCCTCCAGGTACTGGCACTTGGCAAGCCCGCCGAAAAGGTTGTCATTGAAGAAGTCAGGGAAGGGGACATCCGGTACTGGCGAGACGACAGCCAGGTGCACCACGTACCCAAACGCAGCCTGGACGAGCTGATCATTGAATAATTCGTTACTTTTAAACCTTTTCGGTTCAAGACGACCATGACAAGACTGAGCGTAAATATCAACAAGATTGCCACTTTGCGCAATGCACGGGGAGGGAACATTCCCGACGTGCAGAAGGCGGCGGTGGACTGCGAGCATTTCGGGGCGCAGGGGATCACCGTGCACCCGAGGCCCGATGAGCGCCATATCCGGTACCGGGACGTGGAGCTGCTCAGGCCCCTGGTGACCACGGAATTCAATATCGAGGGATATCCTTCCGAATCCTTCCTGAAACTGGTTACCTCCGTCAAACCGGAACAGGTGACGCTGGTTCCCGATCCGCCCGATGCCGTCACCTCTTCGGAGGGATGGGACACCCTCCGGAACAAAGATTTCCTGGTGGATGTGATCGGGGAGCTGCACCGGCACGGGATCCGCACATCCATTTTTGTGGGGACCGATCCGAAGCTGGTGGAAGGGGCCGCCGGAACGGGCACCGACCGGGTGGAGCTGTACACCGAGCCTTATGCCACGGGCTACCCGGCAGATCCGGAGGTGGCGGTGAAACCTTTCATTGAAGCGGCCACCGTGGCCCGCGAGGCGGGACTGGAGCTGAATGCCGGCCACGATCTGAACCTGGATAACCTGCGGTTCCTGAAACAGCGTATCCCCTGGTTAAAGGAGGTTTCCATCGGTCATGCCCTCATCTCCGATGCCCTTTATTACGGCCTCCAGAACACCATCCAGATGTACCTCCGCCAGCTGCGGGATTAAAACACAGACAGAAATATGATTATTGCCGAACAGAAACGTAAAGAGAACATTGCAGAATACATCTTATATATGTACCAGGTGGAGGACCTCATCCGGGGGAATGACCTGGATATCGACCACATCGAGCAGTCCCTCATCAGGAAATTCGATGTGCCCTACGAGGTGAAACGTGAGATGCGCGAATGGTACAAATCCCTGATCACCATGATGAGGGAGGAGGGGAAGGAAGAGACGGGACACCTGAACATCCTGAACAGCGTAGTGGACAATCTGGAGAGATTACACGGGGAGGTCCTCCGGCAGGGGATTGATAACGGATACGGGGAAATCTTCCGGAAAGCGAAACCCAACCTGGACATGCTCAGGATGAAATCGGGAGGAAGGGATGAAGGGGATATCCAGGTGGCCATGAACGGACTGTACGGATTGCTGATCCTGAAACTGAAGAGGACCCGGATCACCCCGGAGACCTCCAGGGCGTTCGACACCATCAGGGAGCTGGTGGCCGAACTGACACTCCGGTACATGGAAAAGACAGAATTGAAATAGGTGAGCGCGTTCCCCAATCTGAAGGTCCGTCGAGGCTTTCCGCGAGGAGAACCAAATGAAAACCGGTCCCCGGTTTGTGCCGGCCGCTCACATATAAATGATTGACAGATGAAACTTTTTTTCCGGAAATACGGAGAGGCGGGACCGCCGATGGTGATCGTTCACGGACTTTACGGATCGGGCGACAACTGGGTTTCAATCGCCCGTGAACTGGCATCCGACTTCGAGGTTTTCGTGGTGGACCAGCGGAACCATGGCCGGTCGCCCCATTCGGACGAGCATGATTACCCGTCCATGCGTGACGATCTGAGGGAGTTCATGGATGAAAACGGGATCGGGAAAGCGGTGCTGCTGGGACACTCCATGGGCGGGAAGACCGTCATGTTCTTTGCCGAGGCCTGGCCCAAAAGGGTACAGTCCATGATCACGGTGGACATTGCACCCAAGCCTTACCGGGACCTGGCGCTCCAGTCCAATTTCGCCGCCAACCATGCAAAAATGATCGATGCCATGCTGGAGGTGGACCTCTCGAAAATGGAGACCAGGGAAGACGTCGACCGGGCGCTCAGGCCCGCCATCGGCTCCGGGAGGATCAGGGGATTTTTGCTGAAGAATGTCGAGCGGGATCAGGATGAGAATTTCCAGTGGCGCATCAACCTGCAGGCGCTGCGTAACCACCTGGATGATATTTTCGACGGACTCGACACCGGGCGGATCATCCGCAACGGAGGGATCACCGGGTTCCCCGCCCTGTTCGTCGCCGGGGCCAACTCGGATTATATCCAGGCGGAGGACCATGAGTTGATCAAGTCTGTCTTCCCGGCGGCGGAGGTCGTCACTATCCCGGGCGCCGGACACTGGCTCCATGCCGAGAAGCCGGAACTGCTGGTGAAGAACATCAGGTATTTTCTGGATCGATGAAATCCGGGTAATTGTCCCGGTTCACTACCCGGAATGAGGAATGGGGGTAGGTGGTCGCCCAGGATTCTGGCGGCTCTGATTTCCTGGATGAATATTTGAATTCGAAGCCACTGAGTTTTCCTTCTCCTTCCTCCACATAATCTATTTCCGCTCCTGTGTGCAATCTCCAAAAGTATTGATTCTTCCTGATCTGGTTATTTTCAAGTAGTTTGGTGCGTTCCAGGAAAAGATAGTTTTCCCATAAGGCTCCTGTATCGTTCCGCTGATCCGGATCATTGAAGTTCCTGATAATAGCATTCCTGATTCCCAGGTCCAGGAAATATATCTTCTGCTTTTTTGAGATCTCTTTTCGAAGGTTCATGCTGAATCCGCCAACTGTTCTGATAACAAAGGATTTTTCAAGAAGATCAATATACTTCTGAACCGTTACAGTATCCAGTCCCAGTGATCTTCCACATTCGTTATATGATACCTCAGAGCCGATCTGATAAGCCAGCATCCGCAGAAGATCCTGAAGTTTCCTGCTATGTCTGATCCCACTCAGTTCAAGAACATCTTTGAACAGATAGGCATTGATCATTTCATTCAGGTACAATTCTTTGTCCCTGTTGTTTTTCATCTGGAGGACGCCGGGGTAACTCCCGTATACCATCCATTCATGAAGCCTGCTGTTGAAGGCAAGGTACCCCGAGTTTTTGATCAATTCACCGGCAGAAAAGGGGTGAAGCCGGAATGTCCACGCCCTTCCGGTAAGTGGCTCATGTACCCGGTTCGCAAGATCGATCGAAGAGGAACCTGTGACCAGGATCCTGATGTCCGGAAAATGGTCGTGAATGATCTTCAGGTTTATGCCGATATCGGGAATCCGTTGTGCCTCATCAATGAAAAGGATTTCATACCCGGCAACGGACAGCCGGATCTTATCCGGATTTCTGGATGAAATCATTTCCGAATGAGGTTGAAAATCACCGTTGATCTCAAGAATTTTCTGTTTGTTGATTGACTGCATCAAATGCCGGGCAAGGGTTGTCTTACCCACCTGCCTCGGGCCATATAAAAGCACGATTTTGCCCGTATCATCCGATAACCTTTCAATGATCCGGGATTCGATTGATCTGGAAATATATGATTCCATGATATTCGATGTATTGGCGTTAATTTATTGATTTAAATCAATGAAATAACGTTAAATTATTGATTAAGTTCGATGAATTAGCGCAAATTTATTGAATATTTATGATAAAGTCAAATGTAAATTCCTGTGCGATCAGATCCCGGCAAAAGGGGGGGGATACTGTTTTTAGGACTTCGCGAAGTGAGTGATTTGTGACTTTTGCACATTTTAGTGAGTTTTCATCAAGTACCCAATTATATGGAGAGCTTTCTCTGGCATTGTTTAACAATAAGTTATAATTGATTGAAGAAAAGGTTCAGGATATGAGAAAGTCACAAAATTGTATAAAAGTTACAACTTTATGACTTTGTGATTTGCCGAAAAGAGGGTATGGGTTTTTTATTCCCGTTTTGCCTGGGATGGACCTTTTTCGCCTGAAAGGAGAGATTTTGCCTGGGATGGACGGGGCTGTTTTTCTGTTATTCGGATCTCAATTATCCGGATCTCAATGAAGTGTTTTGTTAACGAAGTGCTTCGTTGGTCTGTGTGATAAATTCCAGGATCTCCTCCCTGCCGTTTCCCTTCACCGCGCTGGATTCTAGTATCAGCGGCAGTTCCGCCCACTGCTCCGAGAGTGTCTCTTCCAGAAGTTTCCGGTGCAGGGAGCGCTCCTTCTGGTTCACCTTGTCGGTCTTGGTGAGCACGATCACGAAAGGCACACGGTTGTCCCCCAGCCACCGGATAAAATCCAGGTCGATCGGCCGTGGGGGAATTCGGGAATCCACCAGCACGAAGAACGACACCAGGTTCTTCCGCTCCAGGGCGTAGCGGCGGACCAGCTTCTGAAGGGTTTCCCGCTCTTTTTTGGAAAACTTTGCATAGCCATACCCGGGCAGGTCCGCGAGGAACCAGCTGTCGTTGATCCGGTAATGGTTGATCAGTCGTGTTTTTCCAGGGGTAGCAGAGGTCCTGGCCAGTTTCTTCCTCCCGGTCAGCATGTTAATCAGCGAGGACTTGCCCACGTTGGACCTCCCGATGAAAGCATACTCCGGGATGGATTCCTTCGGGCATCCGGCCACACTGGTACTGGATGTGATATATTCCGCGCTGGTAACGTTCATGTTTGTTCAGGGAAGATTCTCACACCATATTTATATATGTCTATATTTTTTCAGGCTTCCGCTCCCGATGCCGCGCCGGCCGCACCTATTTCACATATACCTCCAGAAGGGTGGTGGGGACCGACGGCGCGATGGCCAGGTTTTTCAGCTCCGCGGGAATGAGTACCGTCTCCCCCTGCCGCAGGGGGACCATCCCCCCGGGCCAGTTGATCCCGGCTTCCCCTTCCACGCACAGGTAGATCACGAAAGAATCGATCTGGAAAAAATCCTTCTCCATCGGGCAGTCGAGCCTGAGCACCCCCGTGGTGAAATAGGGACAGTCCACCGCCGTCACCGTTCCGTTCTCCACCTTCTCATATTGGGTCCTGTAATCGGTAAGGTGTGTGAAGTCAATGGCATCGATCGCCAGATCGGTATGCAGCTCCCGCGGGACCCCGTTTTCATCCAGCCGGTCCCAGTCGTAGACCCGGTAGGTCACATCGGAGGTCTGCTGGATCTCGGCCAGCAGGACCCCGGCCCCGATGGCATGGATCCGGCCCGCCGGCATGAAGAAAATGTCCCCCTTTGAAACCTGTTCAAAGTTGACAATCTCCTTCAGGGCGCCCCTTTCCAGGTGTTCCATATATGTCGCCAGGTCCATTTCCCTGCTGAACCCCGAGATCAGTTGTCCCCCTTTTTCCGCTTCCACAATGTACCACATCTCCGTCTTCCCGAAGGAATGATGCCTCGCGCGGGCCAGTTCATCATCCGGGTGGACCTGGATGCTGAGGAAATCGTTCGCATCGATGAATTTGATCAGCAGCGGGAATTCCAGTCCGAAGCGCTCATACACATGTTCCCCAACCAGATCGCCCATGTACACCTCCACCAGCTCCTGCAGGTTGTTCCCTGCCAGGAAGCCGTTCTCCACCACTGAAATATCCCCGCTCACACCCGAGATCTCCCAGCTTTCCCCGGCCCTGTCCGACGCCTGTTTCCCCAGGATCTCCCTCAGGCGGGTTCCGCCCCAGATTTTGTCCTTGATAATCGGTTTGAATTTCAGCGGATAGAGTGTGCGTTCCATGGCGCGAATTTATTGAAAAAGATGCGCATTCTGTGATTTTTAGGTACAAATCAGCGGAAATGAACATATTGGCGGGATTGGCAGGGGAATTTGCTTCTGACAATCTGGCATCCAATCTGGCATCCTGGAGCACCTTTGCTGTCAAAAAAATATTGAATAATTCCGGCCGAATTGGTGTTTGGCTGTCTGATCTTTATAACTTTAGGCACTGCCGTGCGTACAAACCATCGTCGGGGGATAGGCAGGGTGCCCGGAGGCGCGGGCGGAGGAAGGCGAACCGAAAACACAGCGGCCGGAAAACACGCATGGGATGAAAGAGAACACGAGCCCGGAAACGTTCAGAATATATTCGTGAAAAGGTTCAACACAGATCCGTGAAAAGGTTCAATACATATCCGTGAAAATGTTCAACACATATCCGTGAAAAAGTTCAACACATGTTCATGAAAAAGTGCAACACATGTTCGTGATCGGCATTGCGGGCGGTACCGGGTCGGGAAAGACCACCGTGGTGAAAAAGATCATGGAGCGGATCCCGGCCGACCGGGTGGCGCTGATCCCGCAGGACTCGTACTACCGGGACAACAGCCACCTGCCCCTGGAGGAGCGGCAGATGATCAACTTCGACCATCCCGATTCCCTGGAATTCGACCTGCTGGTGGACCACATCCGGAAACTCAGAGGGGGTAAGCCGGTGAAGCAGCCCATCTATAGCTACCTCACCTGTACCCGGTCGGATGAGACCATCCCCGTGGCGCCGCGGGAGGTGATCATCCTGGAGGGGATCCTCATCTACACCCACAGGCCCCTGCGCAACGAGATCGACATGAAGGTGTTCGTGGATGCCGATGCGGACGACCGGCTGAGCAGGGTGATCACCCGCGACATGATGGAACGGGGTCG
>JAXGMU010000066.1:0-6819 GCA_040768485.1 Bacteroidales bacterium | reverse complement strand
GGAGCGGTACCAGAAAACGGTGAAGCCCATGCACCTGCAGTTCATTGAGCCCTCCAAGCGGTATGCGGACATCATCATTCCCCAGGGGGGGATGAACGAGGTGGCCATCTCGATCCTCCTGCACACCATCGAAAGGAAGTTGAAATTATAAAAGATGCGCCAATATCCGGCATATGGTCCAGACATGAAGCCCCCCCGGTCACCCCGGAAAGATCCGATCCAAGACCGGATCCAATCGACCGGGAAAGATCCAATCCAATGAATAAGATTTAACACAGAAAGTAAGAATTGGTCCAATATTTGTTTTATACATGGCAAACACGTAAGTTTAACGCAAGATGCTGGCTCGAGAACTCATATCAGACATCGTCCCCGCACTGAGGACATCGGACACGGGAACCAAGGCGCTCTCATGGATGGAAGTGTTCCGCATCAAGCACCTGCCCATCGTGAACCACACCGAGTTCCTCGGCCTGATCTCGGACACGGACATATACAACCTGAACGATCCCGACGAAGCGGTGGGGAACCACATGCTTTCCCTCCAGAAGCCCTATGTGAGCGAGGACCAGCACATCTACGAGGTGATCGAAACCCTTTCCAGGCTGGAGCTGACCCTGGTGCCGGTCCTGAATGCGGAAAAGCAGTACCTGGGGGTGGTCACCCAGGAGGACCTGACCCGGAACTTTGCACGCCTGTCGGCCATGCAGCACCCGGGCGGGATCATCGAGCTGGAAATGAACGACAACGACTACAGCCTGACGGAGATTGCGGGGATCGTCGAAGGGAACAACGCGAAGATCCTGAGCCTGTATGTTTCCCCGGCTGACAAACCGTCAAAGATGAGGGTGACCCTGAAGATCAACAAGACCGATCTCACCTCCGTCACGCAGACTTTCGAGCGGTACAATTACACCATCGTGGCGTCCCATATGAACGACGAGGACCTGGATGAGTTTTACCAGGAGCGCTTCGATGAGTTCCTGAAATACCTGAACACCTGAGCATGCAGATCGCTGTTTTCGGAAGGGGATTTCCCACCGGCGCCCGGGACACGGTCGATGCCATGTTCCGCAAACTCGGCGCGCTGAACCAGGAGGTGTGGATCTTCGAACCGTTCCACCGTTTCCTGACGGAGAAAGCGGACCTGCATCCCGAAACGGCCGGATTGTTCACCGACCATGAAAGCCTTCCGCAGAATGCGGATTTCCTTTTCTCGCTGGGAGGGGACGGCACCTTTCTGGAGACGGTCACCCTGGTGCGAAACAGCGGGATCCCGGTGCTGGGGGTCAATATCGGGCGACTCGGATTCCTTTCGTACATCTCCCGGGAGACGATGATCGGGTCGCTGGAGAATGTCTTCAGGGGAAATTACGAGATCGAGGAGCGGATGATGCTGCAGGTGGAGGCTGCCGGCCACCCGCTGAACGGACTGGACGTGGCCCTGAACGAGGTGCGGATCTACAAGACCAGCGGGTCGCTGATCACCATTCACGTGGAGGTGGACGGGGAGTTCCTGAATGCTTACTGGGCCGACGGGCTCCTGCTTTCAACCCCCACCGGCTCCACGGCCTACAACCTGAGTGTGGGAGGGCCCATCGTGGTGCCCGAATCCCACAGCATCATCATTTCCCCCATCGCCCCGCACAACCTGACGGTAAGGCCCCTGGTGGTGCCCGATTCGGCCATGCTGAAGCTTTCGGTGGATACCCGCGAGTCCTTTTTCCAGCTGGCGCTGGATTCCCGCACGACGGACCTGCCCGTGGAAACCGGGATCACCGTCCGGAAGGCCGGGTACACCCTGAAGATGGTCAGGATAGAGAATATCAGCTTTTTCAGCACCCTTCGCAGCAAGCTCATGTGGGGGGCGGATAGGCGGAATTAAAATAATTTTGTTTATTTTTATCTTTGCAATGCAATAACCCGGGTCATGAAAAGAAATATCTGGTTCCTCCTCGTATTCGCACTCATTATGACTTCTGTGGATACATCCGCCCAGCAGCGTTGGAAGCTGCGCAGGTATGAGGTGGATGCATACCTGGCCGCCACCGCTTTTCACGGCGATATCGGGCTGGCCAATCAGCATCTTCTGAACAATTTCAACGGGATGCGCCCCGACCTGGGGGTCCAGGCGAAGTATTACCTGGCCGAAAGAGTGGTCGTCAGCCTCGACCTGGGCTACCTGATGTACGGGGGAAAGGACAAGGAAGGTTCCACCCATGGCAGGGTCTACTCGTTCACCACCCATGCTTTCCAGCATACGGTCAGGGGCGAATACTACATTCTGGGGGAATTCAGGAAGCGAACGTCCTATGCCATCTATAACCGGCAGGGACTGCTCAACTTCTACAACACATTATATGTATACGGATTTGCCGGCTTCGGGGGAGTGATGACCAAGGCCAAGGTGAAGGACCTGAACAACGGGGGAGAAGAACCACTCTCAAATCCCGCTTATGACAATAATCTGAAGTATGCCGCCGTTTTTCCGGTGGGCGCGGGCATCAGGTTCGAGATTGATCCCCGCTGGAGCGTCGGACTGGAACTTGGTTACATGTTCACCACCTCGGATTACCTGGACGGGTATTCGTCCCAGTGGTCCGATTACAGAGACTCATATTACCTGACAAGTGTTAAGGCGATTTACAAAATACGGAGCAACAGGCAGGGACGCCCGGTATTCAAGAAATACTACAGGTAGTCCCCGGGGAGGAAGTGGCCGCATCATTCCGCTGATCTTCATTTTCATCTTATCGGTTTCCGCTATACCTGCCAGTGCGCAGCGGAAGTCTGACATTGGCTTCTTCACCGGGATCCCCTGGTACATGGGCGATCTGAGCACGGTAGCCCCCCAGCCTCACCTGGTCCCACCGGCCATCGGTCCCATCCTCCGCTATAACATCAACATGCGCAATGCGGTACGCGCACACGCGGTTTTTTACACGCTGAGCGGTTCCAATGAGAATTTTCACGGCAGTGAGGTAGATTTTCAGTCAAGTTTCGTAGATTTGGGCCTTGATTTCGAATTCAACTGGTGGCCTTACAAAAGTGCCGACAGGAAAGCGAAATATTCGCCGTACGTATCGGCGGGACTGGGATACAGTCTGAATTATACGGGGAACTCGGTTTCCCACCTCTACCTGCCCTTCGGGGGAGGCTTCAAGGCCAACCTGGGAAAACGGCTGAGCGCGGGGGTGGAAGCGAGCATGCGAAAGACGTTCAATGACATGATCGACGGGGTCGGGAACATGGGCGGCGAAGAGGTGCAGTCGCCCGCCGGGAACAACGACTGGTATTTTATGACGGGGGTGTTCGTGACCTACAAGATATTCAATTACAGGGAAGAATGCCCGACGTACGATTGAGCATACCCGACGTACGACTGAGTATGCCCGATATACTGAAAATGCCCGATATGCGATTAAGGATGTGTGCAGTATGAGTATAAAGGATCAAATAAAGAAGGACCAGTTGCCGAGGCACGTGGCGATCATCATGGATGGCAACGGCAGATGGGCCAGGAAGAAGGGAGGAGAAAGGATCTTCGGGCACCGGAATGCGGTGGAGGCGGTCCGCCACGCGGTGGAAGCGGCCGGCGAGTTGGGTGTGGAGTACCTCACCCTGTATGCCTTTTCCACCGAGAACTGGAAGCGGCCCAGGACCGAGATCGACGGCCTGATGACCCTGCTCAACCAGACCATCAAGAACGAAATCAAGAAACTGAACGAAAATAACGTACGCCTGCTTGCTATTGGAAACCTTGCTGATCTGCCGGCTTCGGTGCAGAAGTCACTGACCCAGGCGGTAAAGCTCACTTCCGGGAACAAGGGCCTCCAGCTGGTGCTGGGGCTCAGCTACAGCGGGAGGTGGGAGATTACCGACGCGGTTAAAAAAATGTGCAGCGATGCCCGGGAGGGGAAACTGGACCCGGACAGCGTGGATGCCTGTGTGGTGGAATCCTACATGGCCTCCTCGTTCATGCCCGATCCGGAGCTGCTCATCCGCACCAGCGGCGAAAAAAGGATCAGTAATTTTATGCTCTGGAGACTTGCCTACACCGAGCTGTACTTTGACCCGGTACTCTGGCCCGATTACAGCAAGGAGCATTTTTACCGTGCCATCCTCGACTATCAGAGACGGGAGCGACGATTCGGGATGGTCAGTGAAAAATCCAGGGCACTGACAGTGAATAACTAATGCAGGATGTTACAACGGACCTTCCCATTTATTGCGCTCCTGATCTTTGCCTCCTCTCTCGTTGCGCAGGAGAAAATCAATTATGACTCGCTGAGTGTGCTGGACTATGAACAGCCGGAGGAATATGTGATCGCCGGCATCCAGGTCAGCGGCATCGAATACATCCAGAAAGAGGTGCTCATCAGCCTTTCCGGGCTGAAAGTGGGCAATACCATTTCCATTCCGGGGGACGATGTGACCGATGTGCTGAAGAAATTCTGGAGCCAGGGGCTGTTCTCCGACGCCAAAATCACCGCCACGCAGATCCGCAACGACAGCGTCTGGCTGGATATCTACCTCACCGAGCAGCCCCGCATGTCGCGGCTGGAGATCGAGGGGATCAGCAAGTCCGAACAGCAGGATGTGATGGACAAGATCAACCTGCGGACCGGGCAGCAGGTGACCGCCGATATCATGGACAACACCCGGCGCATCATCCGGGACCATTTCGTGGAGAAGGGATTCCGCAATACGGAGGTGGAGATCAACCTGGAGGAGGATACGATCCGGGTGAACATGGTGCAGATGCAGGTGCAGGTGGAAAAGAACGACCGGGTGAAGATCGATGAGATCTATTTCTTCGGGAACGAGGCCTTCAACGAACGGGTCCTCCGCCGCAAAATGAAGGATACCAAAAAGGTGAACATCAACATCTTCAAGGCTTCCAAGCTGGTGGAGGAGACTTTCCGGGAGGACAAAAAGAAGCTGATCGAATTTTACAACGAGAACGGGTACCGGGATGCCCGGATCATTTCCGATTCGGTGGCCCCGGCAAAGGAGAAGGAAGGCAGGCTGGATCTGTTCATCACCCTGGAGGAGGGTGAACAGTATTATTTCGGGGACATCGAATGGGTGGGGAACACCAAGTATCCCTCCGAGCTGCTGAACGCGGTGCTGGGGATCGAGAAGGGAGATATTTTCGACCAGAAGCTCCTGGATGAGAGGCTGTTCGTAGATGAGGATGCGGTGAACTCTGTGTACCTGGACAACGGCTATCTGTTTTTCCAGATGACCCCGGTGGAGGTGCGCGTGGAGGAGGACACCATCGATTTCGAAATGCGGATCTACGAAGGGGAGATCGCCACCATCAACCGGATCATGATCTCGGGGAATACGCGGACCAACGAACATGTGGTCCGCAGGGAGCTGCGGACGCTGCCGGGGGACAAGTTCAGCAAGCAGGAGCTGATCCGCACCGTGCGGGAACTGGCCAACCTGGGACATTTCGACCCGGAGCAGATCGTGCCCAATCCCATTCCCAACCAGTCGGACGGCACGGTGGACATTGAGTACAAGCTGACGGAGCGGGCCACGGACCAGCTGGAGATCTCCGGCGGATACGGGGCCGGGATGCTGGTGGGGACCGTGGGGATCCGGTTCTCCAACTTCGCGGCCAGCCGGATCTTCAAACCCGGGGCATGGCGACCGGTGCCTTCGGGGGACGGGCAGACGCTTTCCGTCCGGGCGCAGACCAACGGAAAATATTACCAGTCCTACAACTTTTCCTTCATCGAACCCTGGTTCGGGGGCAAGAAGCCCAACTCCTTCTCCGTCTCGGCCTACTACTCCAAGATGAATTCCACCGAGAACTATTACAGGATCCTCTACGGCGGGAGGGGGGACGACATCGAGGACCAGTACTATGCGGTGACGGGTGCCTCGGTGGGACTGGGCAGGAGGCTTTCCTGGCCGGACGACTTTTTCACCCTGTACAATGCACTGACCTACCAGCGCTACCGGGTGAAGGACTGGAAGAATTATTTCCTGGTGGAGAACGGGTATTTCAACAACTTCAGCTTCACCACCACCCTGGGACGCAACTCGCAGGACCAGATCATTTATCCCCGCCGGGGCTCCAACCTGAGCCTGAGCCTGCAGATCACCCCTCCCTATTCGCTGTTCAACAAGGGATTCGATTACAAAAACGCCAGCGATCAGGAAAAGTACAGGTGGGTAGAGTACCACCGGTGGATGTTCAAGGCGGACTGGTACCATGCGCTGGTGGGAGACCTGGTGCTGATGGGAAGGGCGCATTTCGGCTACCTGGCCCATTACAACGACGATATCGGGCCCTCGCCCTTCGAGGGATTCGACGTGGGGGGGGACGGCCTCTCGGGGTACAACCTGTACGGGAGGGAGACCATCGCGCAGCGGGGATACGAGAACCGGAGCCTGACGCCCATCGTGGACGGGCGACAGTCGGGGAACGTGTACACCAAATACACCATGGAGCTCCGCTATCCCGTCTCCCTGAACCCCTCGGCAACCATTTTCGTGCTGGGGTTCCTGGAGGCAGGGAACTGCTGGTACAGCATCCAGGAGTTCAATCCCTTCAACACGAAGCGTGCCGCCGGGGTGGGGGTGCGTGCCTTCCTGCCCATGTTCGGACTGCTGGGGATCGACTGGGGCTGGGGATTCGATACGAATCCCAGAACCGGCGAGATCAGCGGCTCCCAGTTCCATTTCACCATCGGCCAGCAATTCTGATCCAGGAGATTTGATAAATTTGGTACAATGTTTGCTCTTAACCTAACACCTAACATCTAACTACCTAACACTTCTAAAGAAGCAGAGACAGCATAT
>JAXGMU010000065.1:0-19118 GCA_040768485.1 Bacteroidales bacterium | reverse complement strand
CGATCCGGCGTGGGTCCCCGGCCGGACCAGGGAGAATCCGAGGGTCCGTTTCATCAAGGAATTCTACTCCGAAAAGCATGGTGAACTGGAAGCCGATTGCATCTCCTGCAGGCACACGCTGGAGCATATCCATGATACCTATGGCTTCATGGAGATCATCCGGAAGTCTGTTAAACAAAATGAAAATGTTGTCCTGTTCTTTGAGGTCCCCAGCATTGTCAGAATATTGAAGATCCAGGCGTTCTGGGATATTTTTTATGAACACTGTACCTACCTGGGTCCGGGTTCGATGGCCAGGCTGTTCCGTATGACCGGATTTGAGATACTGGATATGTACCTGGAGTATGACAACCAGTACCTCTTTGTGGAAGCAAAGCCCGCAATCGGGCAGTCCGAAAAGATCCATACGCTGGAAGAATACTTGGATGAACTGAAATCCCTCACACAGGAGTTCGTACAAAAGATCAATGTCCAGTTGGAAGACTGGAGAAAAAAGCTTCTGCAATACAAGGCCCGGAATAAGAAGGTGGTGGTCTGGGGCGGTGGCTCAAAATCAGTGGGTTTCCTCACCCAGTTCGATGATATCGGGGTGATCGACCATGTGGTGGATATCAATCCCCATATGCAGGGCAATTATATCCCGGGTATCGGCAAGCAATATGTGGGGCCGGATTTTCTGAAGGAGTATCAACCCGATACCGTCATCATTATGAATTCAGTGTACATAGAAGAGATCAGGAGAATGCTGAATGAACGCGGCCTTGATCCCGAATTGCTTGGTTTGTGATTGGTCCACTCTGATGATGAAGAGAATTGCTGTTATTACCCCCATGCTACAGCCTTACAGGATTTCATTCTATGAAAAGCTGTCTTTGAAGGATCCTGTCTATGAGTGGAACATATTTCATGGCGTCAGTGTCAGGGAGGATGGAAGGCCGAACTACAAGGGAGAAACCAACTTTTTAAACACGGGGTGCAGTGAATACATCTTCCACATTGGTCCATTCAAAATCGTCTATAACAGAGGAATGTATTCCGGTATCCGCCGTTTTGATCCGGACCTGGTCATTCTGCAGGGAATCGCGGGGAACATCTCCACAAGGATGGTGACATCCTGGGCAAAAAGGAAGAAGAAAAAGATCATCATCTGGACCAGTGGCTGGGAACCGGGCCTGGCAAAAGGGAAATTACTCGATCTAAAAAACCGGCTCGTTTCAAGACTATTCAAAAAAGCTGACCTGTTTTTAACCTATAGTACCAAAGCGGACCGGTACGTAGAATCCATGGGGATCAATCCCGCGATAATCCAAACCTGTTATAATGGAATTGAAACGGATGACCTTGTAGCCAGGGAGAACGAAATCCTTCAAAAATCGCAGGAGGTCATAGAAAAATACCAGCTGAAAGATCATATCACATTTATATATGTCGGAGGCCTGATTCCTGAGAAGAGAGTAGACATGCTATTGCATGCTTTCCGGGCTTTGAGGAAAAAATATACACACATTAAGTTAATGATCATCGGAGACGGGCCATTGAGAAATGAAATCATGCATTTGATTTCTGAAATGAATGACGATCATATCTACTACCTGGGGAGAATCATCGACGATGTGGATAAATACTTTGCTGCTTCCGATTGCCTTGTTCTGCCCGGTGTAGGGGGACTGGCGCTAAACCAGGCAATGTTCTGGCGAAAAACCTGTATCGTTAGCGAGGCGGATGGGACGGAAGATGATCTGGTCATTGATGGAGAGACAGGATTCAGATTTGAGAAGAACAATCTGGTCAGTCTTACTGAAGCAATGGATAGAAGAATCAGGATCGACAATAGAGAGCTCTTCAGAATGTCGGATAAGGTGAGGGAGATCATTGATACGAAGAGTAATGTGAACAATATGGTACATGTGTTTATTTCGGGTGTCAGAAGGGTCCTGGAAAATTAAACCAGTCTTCTCCATAGGCCGGGAACTCATTGACTGGCTGAAAATGCGGACTGGATCTGGAGATGTATAGAATTTATTTATACCCTATTACCAAACGCGGTCGAACGGACTTCGTGAATCCATATGTCCAAAATCTGTCTAAAGCGCTTTCAGCTCATCATATCGTACTTAACAAGGACAGACCATCCGGTTCAGGTATCCTTGATATCATAGGCTACCTGAATAGGATAGATATGGTTTATCTGAACTGGATCGAGGACCTCCCGGACAAACATCGTGGAGTTATTCAAAGCATTATTTTCATCTTGCTGATGGGCTTTATGAAGCTTTCCGGAAAAAAAATCATCTGGACACTTCATAATAAAACCTCACATTTTGAAAAGAACAGGTTCCTGAAATCTATTCTGTTCAAACTGATGTTGAATCACAGTGATCTGGTTATCACCCATGCCACTGATGGACTGACTGTTGTCCCTGACAGCACTGCAAAGATCTATTTCCCTCATCCTGTCCATTTCATCAATCGCAGCAGCAACAAACCTGAGAGCAAAAACTATGATATGATTATCTGGGGATCGGTCAATAAATATAAAGGGGTGGATTCATTTCTGCATTTCTTGATCGAGAATGATCTGGCTGATACCTTTAAAATACTCATAGCGGGTAAGATCGCAGGATCAGACCTGAGAATCAAACTGGAAAACATCCGGAGTGAACACAGGAATATAACATTGCTTGACAGATTTGTTGAAGAAATAGAATTGTCCCGGCTCATAAACAGTTCAAAAATCATCCTGTTCTGCTATCATGAGGGTTCGGTACTGAGTTCTGGTGCACTGATGGAATCTCTTCAATACGGCCCAGCTATTGTCGGTCCAGATGTGGGGGCTTTTAAGGACCTCTCGGGGAAGGGACTCATCCATGCGTACAAAGATTACGCTGATTTAATCAGGATCATTGAAGATTTACTTGATCCATCCATTGAAAAAAAGGACAATGCTCATCAGATAGATGCTTTTGTCATGGAAAACACCTGGGATTCATTCTCGCATCGCATCGCAGGAATTCTCGATCAGATCTGAGATTTCCTGTTTGTCAACATTCCTTCAGTTGTCTTTGCAGCCTGGATATTTCGTTTCTGATTTCCCGAAAACCGAACAGTAGTTTCAAACGCTGCAGGGTGACGCCATAGTGGTACTGGAACTTGTATTCCTTATGGTTTCCCTCGATCTTCCTTATTTGGATCCAAAGATAAGCGGGCAGAAATTCCAGCAGGTGGTAAAGACTAATCAGGATGCTGACAGGCCAGCTGTTCACCTTCATCCACTCCCAACCGGTGAAATTCTTGATATTTGCCCTATATATATCAAGTACCACAGCTGATTTGCCAAATTCTCTGCTTAAACGAACAATATAAGACCAGGTCAATCTCCCCGGAGGCAGCACATGTTTGAACTGGAGCCCTGAATCATACCACAATTGATATCCTGCCATTTTGAATACGTTGGAAATCTCTGAATCCTCACCTGAACTGAGCGATTTACCTTTTCTTCCCGAAAGCAATAGTTTAAATCCTTTTGATACAAGGAAATCCCAAACATCTTTTCGCATAACCAATCCTGCCCCGTGCAGATATGTTCTCGTTAAGGGTAAATAACCATCCTGGGGTGCCTGTGGTCCGACTGCATATGCACTCTGGTAATATATGAACCATGGAGGCAGATCTTTTTCTGAAACCGGGATCCCCAGTCCACCCAACAAACCCACATCATGATGATTGATCATGATCTCATAAGCCCTGTGGAGATAACTTTCAGAAAGCAGGTTGTCATCGTCGACAAAAATAACAATGGAATAGGATGATGACTCGAGTCCTTTTTCTCTAGCATAGCTTAACCCGGGTCTGCTTTCTGTAACGATGTTCAACGGGATATCCCTTCTTTTCCATACCTCTCGGGCCACATCTGCCGTACGATCCTCGGAAGCATTATCCACAAGAATGACTTCCCAGGGGATGCTATCAGTATATTTTTGTTTGTCAATATGATCCAGCACATTTCCAATCCGTTCAGCACTGTTGTAGCAACAAATTATAATACTTATACCAGCCCTGATTCCCATGATTTAACTTTTATTGCTGAGCTGTTCAGACACACGCGTATTCAGATAATAAGTTTTGCCGGTAACAGCTGATCCGGCAAGAACATTGTCAAAAGAATGTTTGTCAGATATATACAGATCAACCAGGTATAAAAGTAAGCAAATAATGATGATATTTGATCCTGAACCAAAGGCTCCGCCTCCTGTCACCAGCGTAAGTAAAATTCCCAGGAAATTATACTTGATGAACATCAAGTTCTCCGGAAGGCTTGTTTTCAACACCTTGAATAGAATAATAAACACACCAATAACGTACATAACTCCATATTCAACATATTCTCCAATCAGACCGATATCAGATAAATAATAACCATATTCCTCCGCATAACGAGCCAGCCTCAACCCATATAACGAGGGTCCTGCATTGCCATGCCCGATAAAATAAGCCAGTTCATTCGGATAGAATTTTGTCAGAAAGAACATGGCTGCTTTCACCCTGATACTTCCTTCCAGGTTTCTGCTCTGTTGCTGGGTGACCTCAAACATTGAGAGGATGATATTCTGAAAGAGAAAATAGATCGGAATCACAGCGAATCCAATCAGCACGATCAGCAATAACCTGGACTTAATTACCTTGCTCTGGAATATAAAAAGCATTGTCAGTAGAAGCATGGACGCCAGCACCTGCCTTGTCCCCATCATGACAAAGATCCCCAGTGATATGAGCAGGAAAAGTGCGTACCTTAAACGGTAATTCCTGAACAACATATATAACCATATGAAATAGGCGATGACCAGGTACCCTGCTCCTGACAAGAAGATCCGAAGCGTTCCCCGGTCAATGAACATTTTGGTAGTTGTTATCTGAATCGGATATAGCACGTATTGGACGATGTAAATACCCATGTATATCAGCGCAAGGACGACAAATGTCCTGATAATGAATAGCCCTTCAACCTTCATCAGGTGGAGCAAAAAGTAGAGCATATATAAATACATGGCTCTCTGTGCGTATGCTGTCAGCGCAAATGATTGGTCATGAAACAGGTAAGATCCGAACATGCTAAGTAAAACGGAGAAGAGGATCAGAATGATGGGTATTATGAAGTTTTTCCTGACTGGTTTTTCTCTGCCATAGACTACATATACGATGGTGAAAACCAGTATCAAACCGATCCCCAGCCATTCAGACACTTTAATCAAAACCTCAGGCAAAAAGGCAAAGCTATAGAACTTCAGTGAGCTCAATATGATGGCAATGATGATTGCTTTTTTAAGCATAAGCCTTCAGTACATTTAACGAGACAAATTTCTAATTCTTTCTCAGAACATTGACCTTCACAATATCTTTTATGAATCTTACTCCGAATATTGGAAACTGATAGAAATAGGACAATAATGGCCATTTCATAAGTTTAAGTGACAACCGCGGGGCATACCAGTTGTTGATGAACCACTGTATGATAAATTTCGACAGTACAACTCCCATAAGCCCGTACAAAGGCAATATTTGGAATCCGACCAGCAATATTAATGCTCCTGATATTGTGGCCGGTAATACAAAAGGAACATGATTGGTGGAGGTATAGATGGTTGCATGGAACGATGCATGAAGATCCAGGATTTCCGTGGCAGCAATGATCAGCAATATGGAAAGCGATACAAACCTGGTATCGATTCCGAGCAACTCCAGGGAGTAATTGCCCAGAAAAACAACAATCAGTAGAGCTGCTATCATTACGCTGAATCCTAAAAACATATATTCTGATGTTCTTTTACGCAGGTTCATCATATCCTTTTCGGCAGCCAGTTTATATATTTTTGGAACATTTGTATAGAAAGGTGCTCTTGAAATGTTGACGATGAAGCCGAAAATTCTCATTGTGAAGAGGAAATTGGCCATCACTACGGCATCGTTGATCTGAGAGGCCAGGATCGATGTTCCTGACTGTATTGCATACGCTCCCAGCGATAACAACCCTGTTCTCCAGGTTGCCGACCAGAGCGATCTGAAGATTTCTTTATCGAAAAATGTCTTATCCTCAAACTGAACATTACTCTTTCTGAACCAGCTGAGAACGAACCATCTCAGATAATAGAATTTGATGACCGATTCGAACAGCATGTATCCCACAAGGAAGGCAGGTCCCAACTTTAAGAGAAGGAGGATAACAAATGATAGTATCCTGATAACGCCCTGAAGTGCTCCAAATCTTGCCTCTCCCGCCACATACCCGAGTCCCCTCATAAAAGCACTCCATTTCACAGCCAGGATCATGAAATAACAGTATGGGATGACGATCAGGAAAGCGATCCAGATATCAGTCTGATGATTTGATAACTCTAAGATATTCCACGATGCAGCCAGACCTCCCGTTGAAATAAGCAATACGGCAAAAAGCCCCAGGTATATATAAACCCTGTTTGCGGTAGTCAGCAGATTTCTGAGCTTCTGGAACTCCGGTTCGCCACTTTCTACCCTGTCGATCTTGTCATACTCTTTCTTGTTCCTGGGAAGATATTTTGCACCGGCGTGAAAGTAGCTAACTGCGCGAATCAATGTGGATCCGAAACCGGAATCGGCCAGCATGGCAAAGCCGATAATGGTATTGATAAAAAACCAGAAAGACTGTTCAATGGGAGTGTAAAGTTTCAGGATCAGGGGTAATACAAAAAGCGCACTTCCGAATCGCACAAAATAGGATGCCCACGACATCATCGTGGGGCTGTTGTAAATTCTTTTCAACATAAGACTAACATAAACGGAGTGCCGCCCAAGAACACAAATCTAATATATAAAACAGTGTGGGAAATATTATTTTATTAATGGTCTCTAAATAATGTCGATCTTCAGTGAGACAGCGACGGGAGTTTCACAGTATTTATTAATATTGTAGTTTTTTATGACCAATCATAATGAAGAATAGACTAACGATTGCCCTGCCTGTATATAAGCGGACAGAATTCGTCCGGAAAGCGCTTGATAGCGCCATCAATCAGACAGTGGAGTGCAGTATTTTGTTGATTGATAATAATTCTCCCCATAATGAGTTCAGGGAGATCATTGAGAGCTACGGTAGTGCTGAGATCGCGTATATAAAAACTGAAGAAACTGTACCCCAGGATGAAAATTTCAATAATTGCTTTCGCTATGCCAGGACTCCGTGGGTGACCGTATTGCATGACGATGACATGCTCCACTGTCAGTATGTAGAATTTTGCAGGGATATTCTGGACCGGTTTGGGGAAAAAGTCGGGGGAATCATATTCAGGAATAATGTCGGGGAGGAGGAATGGAGCGGTGTCGATCAAAAAAAGAAGCTTACCGATGACATCAGAAAACTAAATCCATCATATTTTCATTTTCATAATATCCCATTCCCGGGAGTACTCGTTAAAAAGGACCACGCCCTGCAGCTGAACGGCTTCAATAATGATCTTCATCCAATTGCGGATTTTGATTTCTGGTATCGTTATTCAAAAACAGATGGGATGTATTATGTGAACCAGGAGATGGCATATTTCAGGATTTCTCCGGCACAATCCACCAACCGTTTGATCAATGCCATGGTTAATAACATCTACGAGTACAGATTAAAGGAAATTGAGAAAAGCAAACACAATAACTTTCTGGCAAAACTCGGACTGGAATATTCCAGACTGAACAATATTCAGTACTTTAAAGATACATACTATGAGGTTGAGATGCCGGACAAATTTGTTCATGAAGAAAAGATGTCAAGGGCCAGAAAATTATTAAAAAACCGTATTGCCAGGAAACTGGTTGAGAAATACATACATTATCTTTCATTCTCAAAAGCATAACATGAAACATCAGATACTTCCCCTTGTTTCCCTCATGATTCTGTCAGTTTGTTGTAATTCTTACATCATCAATGCCCAGACGGTTGTGTTTGATGAGGAGATCTACTGGGAATGGGATATCCCGCAGGATTACGGTGGATACAGTTTCTACTGGTGGCACAGACCTGACAAAGGGATGTTCAACCTGGGTGATATGCCTTCAGATGACTGGACCTCACCCAATAATTATTATTCAGGGGAATTCAGGATGAGATTCGAGGTGATCTCGCAACCGTCCAGTGAACCATTTTATATTCAGTTCGGTATCTGGCAGGACAGTGATAAGGGATCCGACCATCCGGAAACGGTCTGCAGCAGGCAATATGTTTCATCAGGTTCTGTCTTCCAGGGTAGCCTGGGAAGTCCCACCACCTGGTGGCAAAAAGAACCGGGGGATCCTGTGGATTTTTCCCGTCCGGAGGACTTCTATCGCATAGGGATCGTGCTCTGGAATGATTCACCATTATGCATTCCTATGGGAACAAGCTGGAATGCGGATGGTTGCCCGGAGAATGCTTATAAGTATTTTCCCATGAGGGCAAGGGTGACCATCACTGCGTATCCAGGTAGCGGGGGACCTGTGATCTATCCCCCGAATTATGCAGTCGATTATTACAATGAGAGGACTTCGAAGGTTGTTTCCACCGAGGATCAGTACAGTTATGATAATTTCTCAGGTGGAAGCGTATACGATGGAGATGGTTCATATCTGACCCTGATACCGGGACAGGATGTATATTTCCGTAAGAAGGCAGATTACACGAAAAAACAAACCCTTGATGTGCCTTCAAGGCCCTCTGCTCCCAACTTCGGGATTGACTTTATCAATGAAAGGACAAATGACGTGGTGAGCGAAGGATTTGAATATTCGTATGAGAGCGATATGAGTGATGCAGTATCAGGTTCAGGATCTTACCTGGATCTGGTCCCCGGAGATATGATATACATCCGGAAGAAAGCTACCTCCTCTTCTTTCAGGTCAAACATTCAGTACCTCTCTGTACCGCAACGTCCACCTCTGCCTGAATTTGAAATAGACTATCTGAATGAGCGGACAAAAACAGTGATCGGAGAGGAGTTTGAATACACTTCTGCACCGGATATGAATGGAGCGATTACGGGAAACAACGACTATCTGGAGGTATTCCCCGGTCAGGTTCTTTACTTCAGGAAGAAGGCCTCCTCAGAGTCTTTCATGTCGGAGGTACAATCCCTTCATGTTCCTGAAAGGCCTGCAGCACCTGGTTTTAAGGTGGATTTTGCCAATGAGGAAATATCCGAAGGAGTTGGAAGCGAATACATTTATGCCACGGATAGCACAATGAGTGACGCTGTTCCCGGCGACGGTTCCATGATCCATGTTGTTCCGGGATCTCAATTGTGTATCCAGAAAAAAGCCACAGACAGCACATTTCAATCCCATGTACAGGTGATCATTCTTCCTGATAGACCGGAGACTCCTTCGGTCAGCATCGATTATTTTAATGAAACGACTGGTGAAGTCATTAACGATGATCTGGAGTATTCCGGGAATATCACCTTCGTTCCATCTGAAACCGGGACCGGGCAGACAATATTGGTCGAACCCGGAGATCTTCTATATTTCAGGAAACTGGCGACAGATACATCTTTCTCGTCAGAAATTTTTGAGTTGACCGCACCATTGCGACCTGTTATCCTGGGACATGGATCTGATACGCTGGGTCTGGATCCCTTCCTCATCAGTGTGGTTTTCTACCAGCAGGTGGATGACCTGAATACGGGAGATTTTTCTTTATTAAACGCTGAAATCATGAATCTGGGTCTCGCTTCATTGACCCCGGATAGCACAGTGCATGAGGCACTGGTTCATCCTGCTGAGGAGGGAGAGGTTCAGATACGGTTGAATGCGAATGCCATCACCGGAGGCAATTTCCAGTCAGATCTGTTGGAGCTTTACATCAGAGATACGACAACTGACCAGGATCAGATTATAGAAGATACGTATGCATTGATATATCCGAACCCGTCCCGGGGCATCGTGAAGGTCGTGTCATATATTGACAGCAGTGAACAGTACCTGACTTTGAACATTTTCACATTGACAGGAAATCTGATACATACGGAAGAAATGATTCAGGGACAGGAAAAACAGTTGGATCTCGAATACCTGGATAATGGGATTTACATTCTGAAGATCCATTCTGATTCGGCCTGCATTGCACAGAAATTGATTATTCAGAAATAACCCGTTGAATAAATATGCAGGATTTCAGGGATAAGAAGATATTGATTATCGGGGGTACAGAGGAACTGGAGGGTTACACCTCGCACAATACGCAGCGGCTGGATGTGGAAGGGATGAAGGAGCTGCTGCTGAAGCTGGAAATGGTGCGTAATGATTTGTTCCGGTAAGCAGCAAGAAGGAGGCTGGACTCAGGAAAAGAATTTCTCTTTCAGGACATACCAAATAAACCTGGTGTTCGATACCAGATATCTTTTCCACATTCTCCGGGGTTCCTGAAGGAATCTGTAGAACCATTCAAGACCTGATCTCTGCATCCAACGAGGTGCTCTTTTTATAATCCCGGCCACAATATCAAAAGACCCTCCCACTCCCATGATAAAGGGAACATTCAATTCATTTTCATGCCGCCTGAGAAAAATCTCTTTTTTGGGAGAAGTAATTGCTACGAATAAAATCTTGGCATGGCTGTCGGCGATTGTTTGTACGATTTCTTTCTCGTCTGTTTCAGAAAAATAACCGTGGTGGTATCCAGCCACAATTGATTCGGAAAAACGGGAAGCATATTCTGATGCTACTTTCCGGACCACGGAATCTTTTGCCCCCAGCAGGTAAATCCCGTATCCTTTTCTTTCCGCCAGTTTGACGATTTCACACATCAGGTCCGGCCCGGCGATCCTTTCGGGTAAGGGCTTTCCCAGGAACCTGGATGCCCAAATGAGGCTCATCCCGTCAGCAGTGATCAGGTCGCAGGAAGTGACGGATTCTTTCAATTCCGGATCGCTTCTCATGGCAACCAGCGTCGCTGCATTGACCGCAGCATGGCGTATTTTCCTGCCTTCTGTGATTCCTGCGTCGATCATTGCCAGGGATTCTTCCATCGTCAGAACATCGATGGGCGTATCCAGTAACCTGATTCTGCTATTTGGATCCATATTTCGATTTTCCATATTCGCTGGTCAATACCAAATTCCGGCGACGATTATACCAGCCTTCAATCCTGGTTAGGACAATTTCTACTTTATAACGAAATCAGATAATATTATGTTACATGCATTTCTCCTGGCTGTATTTTGATCCCGTTCCTTGAATGCAGGTCGATTTTAAATAGAAATAATTGATGGTCAGATGTTTGATCTAATCATGTTGTTGTATATGAACGACTGTGAAAGACATTTCAAGGGGCAGTTATCGATGCATGAAAACCACGCTCAATCTCCTTGTTTAGAATTAAAATTTATAAGAAAAGTTTTATGGTAAAACTGCACTATTTAAGCAACAATTTGATTTATTTTAACGTAGAATGACCACAACCCGGTCACTCTTTAATTTTCAAAAAAAGACAAGAAATTGGAAAAAAGAAGAAGGAGATTCTTTGGCTTACGTGTGGGAGTATTTGGATTTTTCCTGAACATTATCTTTGCCTTTCTCATCATACAAACTTCGGTCGCACAAGGCGATATATTTAATGTGATCTTCCAGCAGAATTTTGAGGCCACCTCACTGGGTGCATATGATAGGGAACAATGGAAATCGGATTGGAACAGGCCGGACTGGGAGAATGGATTATCCAGAACGGAGATTCTGGATGTACATGGTGACCATGCAATGAAGTTTAATTATCCCGAGGGTTCGGTTTCACCGATGGACGGAGGAGCCCAGTGGCTCTCAAATTTCGGACCCGGCCATGAAGAGGTATATTTTTCATTTAATGTGATGTTCAGACCTGGATTTGAATGGGTCCTTGGTGGCAAACTCCCGGGATTGGGTGGGGGGAGCAATCCCGCAGGAGGGAAGACTGTTGAGTGGGATGACGGATTCAGTGTCAGGATCATGTGGAACAAGGAGGAGGGATCAGAAGGCACCTGTTTCTTTTATGTATATCACCAGGATAAAACCAGTGAATACGGTGATGTTTTTCAATTTCCGGATGGCTCTCTTGACGTATCAGATTCTGTATGGCACAATATGACCATTCGGCTTGTGCTGAACAGTATAGATCAGACTAAACTGGTTTCCGATCCTCAAAATGCGGGGAACAAGGATGGCCTGATGGAATTTTTTCTGGATGGGAGGCTTGTATTTTCAAAAACGGGTATGTGGTTCAGGAACCTTGGTAATATATGGATCGATACCCAGCACATTACGAGTTTTTTCGGAGGTAATACCGAGGAATGGGCTGCACAACGGAATGAATGGACACTGTTTGACGATTTTACTGTCTTCACGTACAACGAAAAAGCCAATGTGCCCCGCGGGCAAATGGCCAGTCCGACAAATAGACTGCTTGAGCTACCGAATCTGAAAGTGGCAGCAGCGGACCCAGATGACATCGAAGCACCTTCAATCCCTGTGGAACTTGAGGTTACAGAGGTAACTGGATTCTCGATAGGTTTGGAATGGGAACCTTCCGTTGATAATGAATACGTGAAAGGATACCGGATTTTTCTTGATGACGAGGAGCAGGGGACATCGGTGTACAATCGGTATATGATCGTCGGATTGGAAGCGAACTCAACGTACAATGTCGCTGTATCTGCTTTTGACGCATCTTCAAACGAGAGTGCTCAATCTGAAAAGATAGAGGTTACCACCGCCAATCCTGATCTGGAACCTCCTTCGATACCTACGAATCTGAAAGTGATCGATTCTACCGATCACTCATTGCTGATCACCTGGGATCGTTCCACCGACAATATCAGGGTCAAAGGATACAACATATACCTGAATGGGAATTATGAGGGTACAACGGTCAATACGGTATATTCAATACTTCAATTGAAATCAGATACAGATTACGAGATCTCTGTATCCGCATTTGATGAATCCTCCAACGAAAGTCCGTTGACCGTACCCACCACGGCCCACACGAAAGTGTCTGACATCTCTCCTCCGTCAGTCCCGAATGGACTGACCGCGACGGTTGTGACGCAGACTTCTGCAGGTCTCATATGGGATGCCTCCGTCGATAATGTGAGCGTGTCCGGTTATAATATATACGTCAATGGCCTCAGAAAGGGCATATCAACGACGAACTCATTTACACTCAAAGACCTGACCCCCGGATTAGATTACGGTATCAGGGTCTCTGCGTTTGACGGATCTTCAAATGAAAGTCTTCCTTCAGCGGAAATACAGGTAACAACAGATAATCCAGATGAGACAAACCTTCCCAAATTACCTGAAATCAATTTGGTTAATGTAACAAATAAGGCGAGTATTGCAGAAACTGTTGCCAAAATAAGTTCATATGGAAATGTCTTGATCGAAGATTACGGCATTCTCGTTGAGCAGACTAAGCAATCCACTCACAGTGAAGATGTTGTCTTTGCGATTCCCGGAGCTACCAGTTTAAATCACCAGGGCAGGATCGACCAGGGACTTCAGTTGATGTATGATTTCTCTAATGGTGCAGGAAAGGAAATATCGGATGTTTCAGATACAGGAATCCCTGTGGATCTTTTCATCAATGATCAGAATGCTGCAGCCTGGTTGCCCGGTCAGGGTTTAAGGGTTCTCGAAAATACCAGGATACGTTCCGAAGGAAACTGCTCAGAATTTGCCAGAAGCCTTGCATCCTCAAATGAGTTTACATTGGAAGCATGGATAAAGCCACCGGATAACCAGTCCAGTGTTGCACCGATCATCTCCCTGGCCGATGGTTCAAATCATAAAACTGCGTCGATGAGGCATGTGGGCAACCATTCATCTTTTGAATACAGCATGGTGCTGAGCAATGAAATGAATTCATTTGACAATCATGAAGTTGTCACTGATAACAAATTCATCAGCCTGGAATTACAACATCTGGTTTATACCAGGGATCGGCACGGTATTGAGAAATTTTACGTCAACGGGACTGAAATGTGTTCCGGCTATTATGATGGAGACCTTACAAACATTGGAGACGATGTTCATCTGGTTTTATCCGAAGGGATGCCGGGGGAGGAACCATGGTATGGGACATATTATCTGGTGGCTGTTTACAGCGAAGCCCTTGATCAGGAAAAGGTATTAAAGAATTTTCTGGCAGGCTACGGGGAAATTCAGTTCAGGACGGAGTTTGAATTGATGCCAGATGTGCAGTACAGTATTTCACCCTTTGTCAGGACAGATCAAGGTATCGTATTCGGAGCATCTGAATCGCTGCTTGCTGAAGATTTACTTTTACCTGAACCGGATGACAGCATTTATATGTCAGTATATCCCAATCCTTCAGATGGGAATTTTCAGATCCAGCTGAACCTATCAGACAATTCAGAAGGGAAACCCATTGTGCAGGTGTCTGATCTGAAGGGCAATGTCGTGTATTTTGAGGAGATTCAGTTGACTGATAATGAGAAGATCATCAAAAAGGAACTATCGCTTTCATCCCTCATTCACAGCGGTGTATATACCGTGCAACTGATTTTCAGGGGACGGTCCTATGCAAGGAGACTGATCATTCAGAGGTAATAAACGGAACAGGATCATTGCCCGGCGAAACCTCTTCTGCCCTTTCAGGTCAGGATTCATCACAGTTCATGGTAATTGCCACTCCTTGATCTCAGACACATACTGAGGATGTATCATTGACTTCCGGATTTGATTTCCATTGAGATTATATAAATGATGCACTTTCGTGGATGAACGAATACGTACGAAAGACTAAATTACGCATTCATCAAAAAGTCAAAATGTTGAAATCTTGGAAATAAGGTGTGAAACAGATCCTAAATATCTGTTAATAATTAAGTTGATGCTGGAATAAGTTGAAAAAATTAAGAAATTCTACCCGGTCGGAAATTTAGGATGCGTTAACAATGCTTTGATCAAATATAGATTTCAGGATTGAAATCTGATTTTAACTTTGCATAAATTATGACGTAGAAGGACTAGATATCTTTTGTAAAGGACGGGAAATAAGAAACTCAATGAAACATCCATATTCATCGATCATATCCATCCTGGCAACGGCGTTGATGGCTGTCCTGCCCGGGACTGGCCTGCACGGGCAGACATACAGGATCATGCCTCTCGGGAATTCCCTGACAAGGGGTACCATGTGTACCAATGGCAGCATCTCACCATGTACGGATATTTCCGACGAAGATGCAGTCGGGTACCGCGAGGTGCTGTTTGATATGCTGACCTCGGCAGGGCATGATTTTGATTTTGTGGGAAGTGAGAGTGGAGGAGGAGCTATCATGACAGATACCGATCATGCCGGTTTCCCCGGCATCAGGGATCACCAGTTGGCCAGTGTCATGGAAACCGGATTCTCAATTTATACTGGATTGGTAACTCCCGGTCCCTACCTGGAATCGTTTCCAGCAGATATCATCCTGCTCCATATCGGGACAAATGATATGCTTGCCGGTGATTTAGCGGTAGACGGTGTTGAAAGGATCCTGGATGCCATTGACGACTTTGAAACCGAATTTGGTCATCCTATCATGGTATTCCTGGCAAGGATCATCAGCACCCGGGGGAATCCCTGCGATACGGATGCCGATGTAGTCGAATTCAACGGCAACCTTGATGCGCTGGCCGCCTCCAGGAACGCCTTGGGAGACAACATCATCGTTGTGGATATGGAATGCGGGGCGGGACTGGATTATTCTGCGGATATGATCGACCAGGTCCATCCGAACCAGGCGGGATATGATAAAATGGGACAGACCTGGTATGATTCCGTGGATGCATACCTGAACGCAATCCCGCTCACACCCGGGGGGCTGACACTGGGAGACGAGACATTCAGTTCGATCGGACTCTCGTGGACCGATTACGCTGATAATGAGACAGGATTCCAGATCGAGCGTTCACTGACCTCGTCAGGGGGTGATTTCTCTGTGATTGCTACTGTTCCGGCCAATACAACATTATACACAAGTAACGGACTCACACCGGAAACGCGCTATTATTACCGGATAAGGGCAATCAACAATTCCGGTGCTTCCCTGTACACAGCCGTGGAAAGTACCTTTACATTGCCTGCTCCGCCCGCAGCCCCGACCGGTCTGTCAGCAACGGCGGTGGATGAGAATACCATTGACCTGACATGGACCGATACGAATAATGAGAACAGCTATACGATCGAAAGATCACTTACATCAGGAGCCGGTTTCACAGAGGTGACGACCCTTTCTGCGAACACTACCTATTACAGGAACAGTGGCCTGACCGAAGGCACGAGATATTACTACAGGATCTACGCGACAAATCCGGGGGGTAACTCCGGATTCAGCAACGAAGCGAGTGCAACCACCGACCTTGCGCCGCCGACTAATCTCGCAGCAACAGCCCTTGATGAGCAGTCAATCCGGCTTACATGGACTGATGTTTCAACCCATGAAACCGGATACAAAATTGAACGCTCGCTTACTTCAGGATCATGATTTAAGCAATTCAATGTCACCACGGCCAATGTGACCACCTATACCAATGTTGGACTGGCTGAGAACACGGAATACTTCTACAGGATTCGAGCCGCCGGTACTGCGGGTGATTCTGAATACAGCAATGTGGCAAGTGCCACCACGAACCTTTCCGTCCCCGATGCTCCCGCCGGGCTCAACTTCACCGATATCACCACCAGCTCGATCCGGCTGAACTGGGAGGATCAGTCAGACAACGAGGACGGATTCGAAATCAGACGGTCACCGACACTTTCAGGTACCTATACGCTGATCCACACCACGGCTGAGAATATTGAAACGTACAATAATATCGGTTTAACTGATGATACGGAGTATTTCTACAGGGTGAATGCGGTCAATGATGCAGGACCCTCTGCAATCATCAGCGGAAGCGCGACGACGCTGCTTTCCCTGCCGGTTGCACCAGGTAATCTGACTTTCAGCAACATTACCACAAATTCGATCCAGCTCAACTGGGATGATCTTTCAGACAATGAAAGCGGATTCGAAATCAGGCGTTCACAGATCCTTGCGGGGCCATATACCCTGGTCCATACCACAGCAGAGAATATAGAAACCTATAACGATACCGGGCTGGATGAGGAAACTGTCTATTATTACCGGGTAAATGCGGTCAATGCAACGGGGCCTTCCATATACATCAGCGGAAATACTTCTACGCTGCTGTCTATTCCCGATGCTCCCGCCGGGCTCAACTTCACCGATATCACCACCAGCTCGATCCGGCTGAACTGGGAGGATCAGTCAGACAACGAGGACGGATTCGAAATCAGACGGTCACCGACACTTTCAGGTACCTATACGCTGATCCACACCACGGCTGAGAATATTGAAACGTACAATAATATCGGTTTAACTGATGATACGGAGTATTTCTACAGGGTGAATGCGGTCAATGATGCAGGACCCTCAACATCCATCAGCGGAAACGCGACAACACTTCTGGCTGTCCCTGACGCACCAACCAATCTAAAAGGGGATGCGACGAATATCTGTTCGGTGGAACTGACCTGGAAGGACAACTCGGATAATGAAGACGGATTTGAAATCTATCGAAGGATGGGGAGCACTGGAACCTTCGTTTTATTTGAGACCCTGCCTGCTGATACTGAATCATACACCGATACGGATACCCAGAACGGCAACACTTATCACTATCGCTTGAACGCTTTCAACGATGCGGGCCCTTCTGCTGTTGCATCTGTTGATGTCAACATCACAGTGATTCTCAATGGTGGTACGATCGGACCTGAACAGGAGCTGTGTCCCGGGGATGATCCGGCATTGATCCAGAATCTTGCTTCTCCATCCGGGGGCAGCAACAACTGGACCTACCAGTGGCAGAGGAAAACAGCCATAATGACAGATTTCGCCGATATCATTGGTGCTACCGGGATTACCTATAATCCTCCTGCCGGAATGACGTTAACAACTGAATTCGTTAGAGTTTCCACGGTGGAATGCGGATCCGCTAATTCCAATACGGTGATAATTACCGCTGAAGATGAGGAGGACCCGGTATTTGAGAGTTGCCCGGAAGACATGCTGCTCATCGTGGAAAGAAATGAATTGATCGGTGAGGTGGATCCCCCTGATCCCGTTGTAACTGACTTTTGCGGGATTGAAATACTGACCTGGACCATGACGGGAGCTACCGTTGCATCTTCACCCGTAACCGGGATCAACAATGTGGGATTATTCGTTTTCAACCTGGGTGTCACAACCGTCACCTACCATGCCGAAGACTTAACGGGTAACTCTGCGGAGTGTTCCTTTGATGTGACCGTCGAAAAGAAAAAGCCCGAGGTTCAGAATGTGACCATTCAAAATATTCCAATGAATATCGGGGACAGGGTCACAGCTACAATTACGGTGGCCGATGACGGGGGTACTGAATACAGCCTTGTGTCAGGTTCCATCGGCGGCTATGAGCTTGATCCTACAAGCATGGTGCGGACTAATTCCACTACCTATCTTGTTACCTTTACCATTGAGGAGAATGGTACCAGTTATGCGGCCAGTGCGAGTATCCCGGTATCAAACGTGGTGGTGACAGACGGGACCGATCCAAGTCCGCCGTTCAGCAAACTCATCATCCAGAACCAGGATGCAATTGATGCAGATCGTCCTCTAATTCAGTCCATGACCGTTGCATCAGGCATTAAGAAGATCGGGGATCAGGTTATCCTGACCATAGATGCAGACGCACCGGGTTATGCGATCCGCGAGGATTCTTCCTGGATAAACGGAATACTGGCCGGTGAACCCAATATCACATTTACGGATATTGGATCGGGTTTTTACAGGCTTACCTATGTTGTGGAAGAGGGGGACCGGGACGTGGGACCCGGAGAGCTTACCGCCATCATCAGGCTTTCGGAACTTTCCGGGAATTCGAGCTTGCCCTACTCGGTTGTGGGCAATGTCGACCAGCTTACCATTGATGCCCATCCACCGGTGGTCACCCGTATGGAAGTCCCTGACGAAGAAGTGGGTGTGGGCGGTACCGTGCAGGTAACGATCATCGCCGACAGCGTTGGTTATGCTGCTGCTACCGGTACA
>JAXGMU010000064.1:0-19393 GCA_040768485.1 Bacteroidales bacterium | reverse complement strand
AAAGGAATCGGATGCCGAGGAGGCATTCGTCAGGTCCCTCGCATCATCCCTCGAACTGCCCGTCTATGTGAGACGCTTTGATGTGGAGGAAAGGTGCAGGGACAAAGCGATCTCCGTCCAGATGGCGGCCAGGGAGCTGAGGTATGAGTGGTTTGAAGAACTGATCCGGGAGCACCGGTTCCATGCGGTAGCCACCGCACATAACCTGAATGATTCGGTGGAAACAGTGCTGCTGAACCTGTGTCGCGGAACCGGCATCAGGGGCATGACCGGGATCCCTCCAAGGAACGGGAACGTGATCCGGCCCCTCCTGTACGCCACCCGGCTGCAGATCAGCCGCTACGCTTCCCGTCACCAGATCAGCCACCGGGAAGATTCCAGCAACCTCAGGACGAAATACAGCCGGAACAAGATCCGGCACGATGTCATCCCCGTCATGGAGCGGATCAATCCGTCCTTTATCGGGACAATGGCCCAGAACATGGACCGGATGAAGGAGGTCGCCTCCATTTTCGGTGACGCGGTGGACCGTACCCGGGAAAGGATCTTCGTCAGGGAGGGCGACCGCATCCGGATCGGCGTCGATGCGGTCAGGGAGCTCACCCCGCTCCGTACCTGGCTGTTTGAGCTTTTTGCACCGTTCGGCTTCACCCGTTCCCAATGTGAAGGGATGGAGAAGATCATGGAGGCAGATCCGGGCCGCAGGTCCATTTCCACCACCCACCAGCTGTTCAAGGACCGGGACCACCTGATCCTTCTCCCCACCCGCCGGAAATCACTTGAAAGGTATTACCTGGACAGCCCGGAAAAGGTATCGCACCTGCCTTTCCCCATGGATGTGGAGGTCATGCCGCGCGGCCGCCTGGAGCGGATCCCCGGCGACAGCAGCATCGCCTGCCTGGATCATGACCAGATCCAGTTCCCGCTGACCATCCGTCACTGGTACCACGGCGATTACTTTTATCCCCTGGGGATGGACCAGATGAAAAAACTGAGCGACTTCTTCGTGGATTTGAAGATCCCCCTGCCGCTGAAAGAGCGGATCTGGGTGCTGGCCTCGGGCAGAAAGATCGTCTGGATCATGGGGTACCGGATCGACGACAGGTTCAAGATCACCGAAAAAACAAAAACCGTCCTGCTACTCCGGTTCCAGGCCGAGGTTGTTTCTCAGCAGGTGAAAGAAATCCTTTAACTGCTCCTTGTCCCGTTCTTTGATCATCCCGATCAGATTGTCCAGCCGGTCCCTGATCTGTTCCACCTGACCGAGGCTGTAAGGGCTCAGCAGGATCTCCGTGAGCAGGTAGTCGTCTTCCCCTAAAAGCCCCCTGGCGATGTCCAGGTGTTTCCTGAAGGTGGTGCCCGGTGCCTCCTGTTTCTTCATGCATGCCGCAAACACCATGGTTGAGGAGAATGGGATGGAGAGGGAATAGGCGATGGTTTCGTCATGCTCCTCGAACGAAAACTCGTGAACCCTGATGTGCAACCCTTCGTAAAATTCCCTGAAAAAGTCCTTTCCCTCCGGGTCCGATTCGGAGATGATAATGGCATTCTCAGACCGCAGATCCTTCACATTCCCGAAGGTGGGCCCGAACATGGGGTGCGTGGAGACAAACGGCCTGTTCAGTTTCCCGTAATATGCGGCCAGTCCGCTTTTCACGGAAGTGATGTCCGCCAGGATGCAATGCTCCGGGACATAGGGCATTACCTCCTCGAACACCGGAATGGTCTTGTCCAGACCCACCGCATTGATCAGCAGGTCGGGGGAAAAGTCCAGGATCTCCTCGTGGTAGAGGAATTTCCTGGAGTTGAAAAAGTACTTCAGCCTGCCCCGGTCCACGTCATAAATCCCCACTTCATAGTCCAGGCACAGCGATTCTACCAGCCATGAGCCCATATTCCCGGCTCCGATTACAGCGATGCGCATCTTGCTCTATACGAATTTTGGTTTGTTCACTCTGGCAACAGCCTGCGACTGCAGCATCAGATCCGCCATGACCACGGAGGCTGCAGCTTCCAGCACCACGGGTACCCGGAGCGCGATGCAGGTATCGTGCCGTCCTTCTATCTTCAGCGTTTCCACCTTTCCGGTCCTGAAATTCATGGTCTGCTGCGGTTGGTGGGTACTGGAAGTGGGTTTTACGGCCACCCTGAAAAGGATCTCGTTCCCGTTGGTAATCCCGCCGTTGATCCCCCCCGCATGGTTGGTTTCCGTGGTACCGTCCTTTCCCACAATATTGTCATTGTGCTCACTGCCTTTCATTTTAGCCGCCCTGAAGCCCGAACCGAATTCAATTCCCTTGATGGCGGGAATGGAGAACACAAGGTGGCTCAGGATTGATTCCACCGAATCAAAAAAAGGCTCGCCCAGTCCCACAGGCACCCCGCTGATCCTGCATTCCACGATCCCCCCGATGGAATCCTGCTCCTCCACGGCCCGGTTTACGGCCCCCTCTATGTCGCTGCTGCCGCCGGCTTCCTTCAAAAGCGCTGTCACCTCTGCAGGCAGGATGATCTTCCTGGCAATCACCCCGGCCGCCACCAGACCCAGGGTCAGCCTTCCCGAGAAATGCCCACCACCCCGGTAATCCTGGTACCCCCCGAATTTCCTGGAGGCAGTAAAATCGGCATGACCGGGCCGGGGGAAATCCACCAGGCGGCTGTAGTCTCCCGGCCGGGCGGAGGTATTCTCAAACAGGATGGTGATGGGGGCCCCGGTGGTATGCCCGTCGAAGAGGCCGCTCATGATGCGGGGGATGTCCGGTTCCCTGCGGGGGGTGGTGCCTTTCCCGCCGCTCCTGCGCCTGGAAAAGTCCGCTTCAAAATCTTCCGCTATCAGCGGGATCCCCGCGGGGCACCCGTCGATGACGATCCCCACCGAATTCCCGTGGGATTCGCCAAAGATACTGATCCTGAATAATCTGCCGAATGAATTCATGCTGGTCCGATGGTTTGAAAGATCTTTTTTAATTGGCGGTATGTCAGCTGTCCGGGTGCCGTCCCCGGTCCCTCTTCCGGTGATGCGAAGGTGAACTCCGCTCCCAGGTAGGGAGCCGCCACCCGCGTGATCCTGCCCCGCTCACCCATCCCGATCACTACTTTCCGTCCCGGCAGGTCATACAGCGAGAGCAGGTTACCGATATCCTCCCGGGTGTGTACCTGTGTGGCGATCTTGACCACCGAGGCGCCCATCTGGTAAGCTTTTTCCAGGATGGCTTTCAGCTGGTCCCCTCCCGGCGTCAGTTCATGATTGTGGTAGGAGACGATCACCTGGCGTTCCCGCTCCACCGCATATCCCGCCAGCTCCCTGAAATACATGGGAGAGGATTCGATTTCAAGGTCCAAAAATGCGGCTCCCCGGTCGACGGATGCTTTTAAAAGATCCATCCTTTCCCCATCGTCCATGTTCCCGGGCCTGCAGGTGGCAACCACGCGGACGGATGCGGGGATCTTGGAGAAGAGCTTCTCCGGCTCCTCCAGGATCAGGTCAAACCTGAGCTCGAGCATCTCGGCCCTGAGCCGGAGCATTTCCGGCAGCTGCTCCGAGCCCGCAATGCTAACACAGATCATGAAGCATATGTTTTAGTTCATCCAGGGGGATTTCCCGGACAAAGGCTTTCCCCGGCCGATCCAGGAGTACAAAATGGATGTTGGCACCGCTTTTTTTCTTGTCCTTCCGGATATGCTCGTAGATCTGACCGGGATCGATCTTCCTTTCCGCGGGCAGCCCTGACCGGGCAATTAATGATTCCAGCAGGGAGACCCCGTCGGCCGGCAGGCAGCCAAGGGCATGTGAGAGCCTGGCCGCCAGCACCATTCCCAGGGCAACCGCCTCCCCGTGAAGTATCCCGTACTCCCGCTCGATGGCATGGCCGAGGGTATGCCCGAAATTGAGCAGCCTCCGGGTTCCGGACTCAAATTCATCCTGCTGAACGATATCCACCTTCACACTTACGGACCGGGTCACCACCTCTGTAAGTACCTGGTTGTCAAGAGCGAGAAGGTTTCCCATCCGGTCCTCCAGATAATCCAGGAATTCCCTGCTTCTGATAGCGCCGTACTTGATCACCTCGGCGATACCCGCCACATACTCCCTGCGTTCCAGTGTGGTCAGCAGGGAAAGGTCACACCATACGAAAGCAGGCTGGCGGATCACACCCACCATGTTTTTGTAACCATCCAGGTCCACCCCGTTCTTTCCCCCGATACTGGCATCCACCTGGCCCAGCAGCGTGCTGGCGATGAATCCGAACCGCACTCCCCGCATGTAGGTGCTGGCGGTGAAACCGGTCACATCCGTGGCCACTCCCCCGCCGATCCCCACCAGCAGGGACGACCGGTCGACTTCGAGCCGGACCAGTTCCCTGTAGATCCGTTCCACGGTCTGCAGGGTCTTGTGCTGCTCGCCGGAAGGGATCAGCACCGCCGGAAAGGTGTCAAACAGCTTCCCGTGCAGCGACATCACCCGTTCATCCACCAGAAGGACCGGTGAGGGATGCAGGTGGCGGAGTCCCCCGGAAAGGTTCTCCCCCACGGAGATCTCAGTCTCCGCCTGCGGGGTGGTGAGTCTGATCCTTTTCGCCATGGTCATTCTTCATTCATGATCCTGGTCTGGTGATTGATGGATTCCTGGTGGATGGAACGGAACAGGCGGACGATGAATTCCTCGCTCAGCCCTGTCCTGGTCCCCAGCTGCAGCCGGTTCTTCAGCATGTCGTCCCAACGCTTGGTCTGCAGGATGGTGATGTTATTGAGCTTCTTGTATGCACCGATCTTTTCGGCCACCTTCATCCGTTCTTCCAGCATGTTGATGATCCTGTCGTCCATTTTGTCAATCTGGTCCCTCAGGGCGGCCAGTGTGAGCATCAGCTCTTCCTTTACCTCCGGATCCCTGAGTACGAGACGTTCCAGCAGTTTCTTGAGACCCTCGGGGGTCACCTGCTGGCTGGCATCGCTCAGTGCCTGGTCGGGACTGCAGTGGGTTTCGATGATCAGTCCGTCGAAGTTCAGGTCCATGGCTTTCTGGGAAATGTCAAACAGCAGTTCCCTGTTACCGCAGATGTGACTGGGATCTGTGATAATGGGCATCTGCGGGATCCTGCGGCGGAGTTCGATGGGGACCTGCCATTGGGGCACATTCCTGTAGAGGGTCCTGTCATAACTTGAAAATCCCCTGTGAATGGCGGCCATGCGCGTGATCCCCGCATTGTTGATCCGCTCGATGGCCCCGATCCACAGGTCCACGTCCGGGTTCACGGGATTCTTGACCATGACCGGAATGTCCACGCCGCGGAGACTGTCCGCGATATCCTGGACCGCAAACGGATTTGCCGAGGTCCTGGCTCCGATCCAGAGAATGTCCACCCCGTACTTGAGTGCCTCGTATACATGCTTCACATTGGCCACCTCGATGGCAACCTGCATCCCCGTCTCTTTTTTAACCCGCTGCAGCCACCTGAGTCCGACAGAACCCACTCCCTCAAAAGAGTTGGGCCTTGTCCTGGGTTTCCAGATACCGGCCCTGAATATCCTGATCCCCATGGCTGCCAGTGGAACGGCGGTATTCATGACCTGCTCTTCGGTCTCCGCGCTGCACGGTCCCGCGATATAAACCGGTTTCTTAAAAAGCTGGCTTTCCGCCGTGGCGGATTCCAGATGTACGTCGACTACCATATTGCATCATTGATCAATCACCGATAAACCTTTTTCATATTCCCCGAGGATGCCCAGCGAGGCGGTGAAGGGCCTGATGGCTTCCAGGGATTTCTGGTACATTGTGTAATCGTGGATCTCCACATCCACGTAGAACAGATATTCCCAGTCTTTTCCCACGATGGGCATGGACTGGATCTTGGCCAGGTTGATCTCGTAGTAGGACAGGATGGAAAGGATCTTTGAAAGGGACCCGATCCGGTGGGCCAGGGAAAAATAGATGGAGGCCTTGTTCACCTTCTCCATCCCGACCGTGAATCCGTTCTCGGCCAGGATCAGGAACCTGGTATAGTTCATCTTGTTGGTCTCGATGCTCTCGGCAACCACCTCAAGCCCGTATTTATCGGCTGCAAGCCGGCTGGAGATCGCACCGGCATCCCTGAGCTTTTTTCTGGCGATCTCCTCCGCACTCATGGCGGTGTCAATGCTCTCGATCAGCCTGATCCCGGGATACGCATCAAAAAAATCCTGGCACTGCAATATCGCCATGGGATGGGAGAATACCTCCCTGATGTCCTGGATCCTAACCCCGGGCAGGGCCACCAGGTTCTGTTTGATACGCAGGAAGATCTCCCCGATGATGTGCATTCGGGTGGTGATGATCAGGTTGTAATTGGGGATAATGCTTCCTGCCAGGGAATTTTCAATGGCCATGATCCCGAAATCCGATTTTTTATTCTTCAGGGTGGAAAGCATGTCCCTGAAGGTTCTCGCCGGAAGGATCTCGATCTCCTCGTCCCTGAAGTAGTGGTGTGCCGCGATCTCGTGAAATGCGCCGTATCCACCCTGTATTGCGATGACCTTTGCCACTGCCTGTTCGGAATAATGCCCGTTCTAATAAAAAAAAACCCGACTGGGGAGCCGGGTATCATGCACATTCAGGAATCCCGACCCGTCATTGACAGGAAAAAAAATAATAAAAATATACGGGGCTCATGAACATAATACCTGGTAATCTCGGTGTAAACCTAAGCAATTATTGGTTAAAAACCAAGAATCGTTTCAAATTGGCTGCGCAAATATTATTGCTATATTTCAGCCGTGATCTGACGAATACGGGTTTCGGGAAACAATGATGAAGAAGAAGGAACGATACGAACGGACAATCGCATATTTCAATCAGCACATGCCCGTTGCAGAAACCGAGCTCGTCTACACCAACCCCTATGAACTGATCGTGGCGGTCATCCTTTCGGCCCAGTGTACAGACAAGCGGGTCAATATGATCACGCCTGACTTCTTTCGACAGTTCCCGGATATGCATGCGCTGGCGGAGAGCGACCAGGGACAGGTTTTCCGGGTCATTAAAAGCTGCTCGTATCCCAACAGCAAAGCCAGAAACCTTCTGGGAATGGCAAGGATGGTCGAGGAACGGTTCGGCGGCAGGGTGCCCGACAACCTGGAGGAACTGATTCAACTGCCGGGCGTTGGAAGGAAGACCGCCAATGTGATCCTGTCGGTGGCATACCGGAAACCCGCCATGGCAGTGGACACACATGTGTTCAGGGTATCGACGCGCCTCGGGCTCGTCACCCGTGCCCGAAATCCATACCAGGCTGAAATGCAGCTGGTCAGATTCATCCCCACCGAACTTGTCCACCTGGCCCACCACTGGCTGATCCTGCACGGGAGGTATGTATGTACGGCAAGGAAACCTGCATGCAACCGCTGCGGACTGCGTGACTTCTGCCTTTACTATGAAAAGAACAAGATAGAATGACGAGCAAAGCAATGCGATGGATTACCCTGTTTCTGACCATGCTGGCCTGCATGTCCGCCTCCGCCCCTTCGGTTGATTTCCGTGCGGGCAGATACAACAACGTATGCAAGGATCTGAGAGACGACGTGCTCCTGTACTTTGTCTTTGTGGATACACGGACCACCAGTCCCTGGACCGAATTCGACATCCTCACCACCATTGATTCCATCCATGTGGCTGCGAAGTGGCTTGAAGCACAGGCCGAATCGCACGGGATCCCGCTGAATATCAAAACCGACTATTATATCGGAAACGAATTTGCCACCATCCGGAGAAATCTCCCGGAAAAAAGCATCGCGGAGACCATCGAAAAACAGGGTCTGGTCAGGGGCATGGAATCCCTCAGCCGGTGGGGCGACTACATTTCGAAGATCATCGGGGAATCCGTTTACATCAAAGAGAAGGACGGCATCCCTGAACAGCGGCAGCCGAATAACAAGGAGCGGCTGATCGCGTATCTGCGGGATGAGTTCCAGGTGGAAAGCGTGGCGCTGCTGTTCATGGTAAATAACTATTACAGATCTGATATCTCTTTGGCAATCAATACGCTACACAATGAGGACGTGGAATTTGCGGTGGTCAGCTACAAATACCCCTCTGACATCGCCCATGGTTTCCTCCACCTGTTCGGGGCCGCGGATCTGTCAGAATCCCCCTTCAGGAGAAGCAGAAGAAAGGCCAGACTGGCGGAATCGGCGTTCCCCGATGACCTGATGACGGAGGTATATGCCAGACCGATGCATGAACTTGAAATCGGAGAGTTTACATCTTACATGATCGGCTGGACACAGGGTCTTTCTCCGGATTACGAAACCCTGCTCACTGAAAGGTTTGCACTTTTGAAATAACATAGGAGTTTAAAAAAAAAGTATTATTTTTACTCGTAGTGAAAAAATTTATTGCACATGAACCGAAAACCCAGAATGACCGGCAGATCCATCCTTCTTATTCTTATTTGCTTCGGATTCCTGACAGGCAGCTGTAACAGGAGCGGAAAGAAAGCGGGTGAGGAGGCCGGGGCAGAATTTGAACTGACAGGCGCCATCGACCCGGAAACGCAGGAGCAGATCAATACCGCCAAACGTATTTTCTATTCCCTCCCATCCCCGCTGGAGACAGCAATGCTCATCAAGAACGCGGGTGCGGAATATGACGAAAGGCTGCTGAATCCGGTGGAAAACACCTCTCTCTACATCACCGCCAGGAGCAGGGCCCTGAATCTGGGGATTTACTCCACCGACCTGAGCTATGCCAGCCTCTTTGATCAGACCCAGGCAACCCTGAACTATATTGAAGCGGCCAAAGCCATGGCAGACGGACTGAATATCCTGGATGCCATCGATGAAGAGACCATGGAAAGGCTGGAAAACAATATCAACAACCGGGATGTGATCATTGACATCATCTCCGAAACCCTGATGAACTCAAGTTCCTACCTGAAGGAAAATGACCTGGAAGCCACTGCCGCCGTGGTGCTTGTGGGAGGTTGGATGGAGGGTCTGTACATCGCCACCAACCTGGTGGGGGAAGGCCAGCTGAAGGGGAACAAACTGGTGGAACGGATCGTGGACCAGAAGCTTACCCTGGGCATCATCATGGGCCTGCTGGAGCAGTATACCGATGATGAGGATGCCCGGTCGGTCATGAACGATGTGAAAGCGCTGAAGACCATTTTCGACAAAATCACCATCCAACAAGGTGAAGTCACCGCTGTGGAAGACCCGGAGACCAACGTGACCACCCTCCGGTCGGAATCATCCATTCAGATCACCAGGGAGGTTTTCAATGAGCTCAGAACCAGAGTTGGAAAAATCAGAAGTAGCTACATATCCTAATACCATTACATCATGACGAAGAAAGGAATCCTTTTCATATCCCTGTTTGCTTTCATGCTCGTGCTTCCTGCCGCCGTTCAGGGCCAGTGTAAGCAATTTGCCAAGAAAATATGTAAAGTGGGCCTGCATCCATACCAGCATGACGGAAATTATCATGCAGCCCTGCTCATCGAAGGGGAAGAAGCTGAACTGTATAAAACCTTTTATTCGGATACCGATTACAGGATCGGCGTATGCGGTGCCTCCAACCTTTCCGATATCGAATTCAAGGTGGTGGACAGCAATGGCAAGGTCCTGTATGATAACAGTATGAAGGATTTTGAGTGGAAGTGGGACTTTAAGCTGGAATCAAGCCAGCAGCTGAAAATCGTTGTCCGGGTCCCCGTCCCCGATGCACAGGTGGAAGAGCCTGCCGAAGGGTGCGTGGCCATCATGTTCGGGTTTCTGGACTGACCGGAAAATACAGGAAATTTTATCGGACCAGAGGAGGGTGTCTCAGCAGCGGCATCCTCCTGTTTATTTTATTGAGGGATACTTTTTAACATACTTCAGAAGCATCCCTCAAATGCTGATAACTTGGGCCGCAGGAATGCACCGGTGTGGGTCTCCTCCGGGATCCGGTCCGGAATTCCTTCATAGACCACCTGTCCGCCCCCGTCCCCTCCTTCAGGCCCCAGATCGATGATCCAGTCAGCGAACTTGATCACTTCCAGGTTGTGTTCGATCACCAGCACCGTGTGCCCCTTTTTCAGCAGTGATTCGAAGCAGGCAAGCAAAAGGGAAATATCATGCATGTGCAAACCGGTTGTGGGCTCGTCGAAGATGAAGAAGACCTTCTCCTCGTCCGATTCACGGCTCAGGAAATAAGCCAGTTTGACGCGCTGGCTTTCTCCCCCGCTCAGGGTACTGGAGGATTGTCCCAGCTTCACATACCCCAGTCCCACCTGCTGCAGCGGCATCAGCTTCCTGACGATCCTCTTTTCCGTTGAGGCATCCGACTGGCCGAAGAATTCGATGGCCTCATTGATCGTCATCTCCAGCACATCGTGGATGTTCCTGCCCCGGTAGGTGACCTCCAGCACCTCGTCCCTGAACCTTTTTCCGCCGCAGCTTTCACAGACCAGCTTCACATCGGCCATGAACTGCATTTCCACCTTGATCTCCCCCTCTCCCTGGCATTCTTCACACCTGCCTCCGTCCACGTTGAAAGAAAAATGGGAGGCCTTGAAACCGTTGATCCTCGATGCCTGTTGCGAGGCAAACAGATTCCTGATCTCATCGTATGCCTTCAGGTAGGTAACGGGATTGGACCTGGATGACCTGCCGATGGGATTCTGGTCCACCATTTCCGTTCGACTGATCAGATGGAGATCTCCCCCGATCAGATCATGTTTTCCCGGTTTCTCACCGCTGCCGTTCAAATATTTGTTCAGGGCGGGATAAAGGATCGATCCCACCAGGCTCGATTTTCCCGAACCGCTCACCCCGGTGACCACCGTGATCACGTTCAGCGGAAACCGCACATGAATCCCCTTCAGGTTGTTCTCCCTGGCGCCGACGATCTCGATGTAATTGTTCCATTTCCGCCTGCCGGCTGGAACCGGTATGGATTCCATCCCGGTCAGGTACCTGGCCGTCATGCTGCTGTCATTTTCCAGCAGCTCCGGGAGACTTCCCAGGAAAACCACCTCACCACCGTGCCTGCCTGCGCCGGGACCCATGTCCACCACCAGATCCGCCGCCCTGATGATCTCCTCGTCATGCTCCACGATCACCACCGTGTTATCCAGTTGCTGCAACTGTCTGAGCACACCGATCAGTCTGGAGGTATCCCTGGGGTGAAGACCGATGCTGGGTTCATCCAGGATGTAAAGCGAACCCACCAGGCTGCTCCCGAGGGAAGTCACCAGGTTGATCCGCTGACTCTCCCCTCCCGAGAGGGTGGACGAAAGCCGGTTCAGTGTCAGGTAACCCAATCCCACCTCATTCATGAAACGCAACCGGTTAATGATCTCACTTAGCAGCCGGTCGCATATTTCCTGATCCTTCCTGCTGAGCCGGAGCCGGGAGAAAAAGAGATCCAGCTCACTGAGCGGCAGCCTGACGAGCTCCCTGATTGTTTTGCCCCCCACCTTCACATATCCCGCCTCTTTCCGCAGCCGGCTTCCGTTGCATTCGGGACAGACGGTCCTGCCCCTGTAGCGTGACAACATCACCCGGTACTGGATCTTGTACTTCTTTTTATCCAGGTGGTCGAAAAAACGGTTCAGTCCCCTGAAGTATCTGTTTCCTGTCCAAAGCAGCCGCCGCTGTTCATCCGTCAGCTGGAAATAGGGGGTGTGGATCGGAAAATCAAAACGGTCCGCATTCATCACCAGCCTTTCCTTCCACCGTTTCATTTTTTCCCCTTTCCAGCAGACGATGGCATCATCGTAAACGGAAAGGCGCTTGTCGGGGATGACAAGGTCCTCATCAATGCCGATCACCTTCCCGTATCCTTCACATACCGGACAAGCCCCCAGCGCGTTGTTGAAGCTGAACAGATGCTCGCTGGGTTCCAGGAACTCCATCCCGTCCGCCTCGAACCGGGTGGAGAACTCTTCGGTTTCACCTGTTTCAGGATCCCAGACCAGGCAATGACCGTGGCCCATCTGCAGGGCTGTCTGGACCGAATCACCAAACCTGCTCACGGAAAGGTCATCCTTCTGCACGACGATCCGGTCCACTACCAGCCGCAGCGTATGCTCCCCGGCCGGCAGCATTCCCCCCTTCAGTTCTTCCAGCGGAATGAGCCTGTCCCCCGCCAGGGTCCTTGTCATTCCCTGCTGTATATAGATATCCAACTGATAATCGGTTTCTTTTTCCGGATGAAGGGAAACCACGGACAGGATCACGAGCCGCCTGCCCTCTTCCTGCCCGAGGAGGTGATCAACCACATCGGACACTGAATGTTTCTTCACCAGTCTGCCCGATACGGGGGAATAGGTCTTCCCGATCCTGGCATACAGGAGCTTCAGATAATCATATATTTCCGTGGAGGTCCCCACCGTGGAGCGGGGGTTCTGGCTGCGGACCCGCTGTTCCAGGGCCACCGCGGGCGGGATGCCGTGTATGAAATCCACATCGGGTTTCTCGATTCTCCCCAGGAACTGCCTGGCATAGGCTGAAAGGCTTTCCACATAGCGCCGCTGACCCTCTGCATAAAGGGTGTCAAATGCAAGCGAGGATTTCCCGGAACCCGACAGGCCGGTAATCACAACCATCCGGTCACGGGGGATCCGCAGCTCCACGTTTTTCAGATTATGCACCCGGGCACCCTTGATGTGAATCTCCTGGTCACTGATTACCGGCATAAAATTTGTGGCTTACTAGCAGTGAAACAAAAAGTGAAGAATACGCGTAAAAGTAATACATTTTGTTATAACAATATTTTTTGTTTAATTGCATCGGAAATCTCGTTAAAAAACATCGCCTATCGGAACACCTCTACGCTTAACCAACAGGCAAGAGAGATTTGAAAAAAAGTGCAGCGAGCGACCAGGAATTGGTTCAAGCATACGTAAAAGGTGACCAGTCAGCCATTGAGATATTGATCCAGAGGCACCGCAGAAAGGTGTTCACATACATATTGCTCACCATCAAAAATCATCAGCTGGCCGAGGACCTTTTCCAGGAGACCTTCATTAAGGTGGTGCAGTCACTCCGCGGAGGCAGATACAGGGATAACGGCAGGTTCCTTTCATGGGTCATCCGGATCGCCCATAACCTGATCATAGACCACTTCAGAAAAGAAAAGCAGATGAATGCGGTTTCCAACGACGATACCGAGGTGGATCTTTTCAACAGCAGGAAATTTTCCGACGACAACATCGAAGAGCTGATCGTCCATAACCAGATCAGGGCCGAGATCCGCTCCCTGATCAATGAACTTCCGGACGACCAGCGCGAGGTGGTCCTGCTCAGGCATTACGGCGGACTCAGTTTTAAGGAAATTGCCGAGCAGACAGATGTCAGCATCAATACTGCCCTTGGAAGGATGCGCTACGCGCTGATCAATCTCCGCAAGATGATCAGGGAAAAAGAGCTCACCCTGACCTCCTGCTGACATTCTTTTTTACATATTTTAACAATAATCGGGCAACACGGAGCGTTCTACTCCAGGAAACCTAATTCTGTATTGCCTATGGTAAAAGTTTCTACCCTGTTCCACCGGGTGGATGGATTTAATGAATCAGAAAACAAGATCACATTCCCGATTGCACTGGACATTGAATTTGTGGATTCTTTCCTGGACCACCTGCTGGAACCTTTGATTTTCGATCCCGGAGATGACTTAGTGGAGAAGCTGTTGCTGAAAATCTGAAGCGCAGACCGAAGACCGTCCCCAAGCGACGGTCTTTTTTTTGAAGGATTGCAGGCCAGGATCAAATATTTTCCCAATTTCGGGGATATAAAAACGCAACGTGATAATTTTGCTGGCGCAAAAAGATTCCAGGTTGCGTTGTTTATATCCTCTCAAGGGCAAGAACATTTCCGGGTCCCTACTCTGCAATCCTTTCAAATATATGTATCTTAAGGGAACTGGTGTGCCTTCGGTCCGTGACATAGTGTCCCTCTCCCGGGACCCGTTCGGAGAAAAGGCCGCCACCTGAAGCAGATGCGGTCATCGCTGCTGAAAATATTTTCGGGGATTTTGAGTCACGCAGTTCAGGCTGATGCTGAACGAAGGCTGATGGCGGTGCAGATGTAAACGCCCGCGGTTTCCGTCCTCAGTCTTGCCCCTCCCAGGTGGAAGGGGGTGTAACCGGCATCCAGGGCTGCCCTGACTTCGTCCACGGTAAAATCTCCCTCGGGCCCCACCAGCAGGGTATAGCTCCGGTCGGGCGCCAGCCGGGTGATGTGTACCTGGTCCGGGTTGCGACCCGGTTCACCGGCATCGGTCCGGTCCGGAGAAATGCAGTGGGCTATGCCCAGGGTCCCCCGGTGGTCCGCTCCGATGAATTCAGTCAGGGTCACAGGCGCATGGAGCACCGGTTTAAAGGACCTCAGGGATTGTTTCATGGCGGCGATCAGGATCTTTTCCAGCCTGGCGGCATTGAGCCTGGTTTTTTCCGTGCGGTGACAGGTCAGCGGAGTGATCTCCGTAATCCCGATCTCCGTAGCCTTTTCCAGGAACCATTCAAAACGGTCCGCACTTTTCGTGGGCGATATGGCGATGTGCAGGACGTAGGGAAGGGGATCGGGACCGGGCAGCCGGGTGAGGATCTTCAGCCTGCAGCGGGCCGGATGGTCATCTTCGATCACTGCTTCAAACATTCCTCCCTTCCCGTCCACCAGCTGCACCCTCTGTCCCGCTTTCATCCGGAGCACACGGACCATGTGCCTGGATTCCTGTGCATCCAGTTCGAGGGTATCTCCCCGGGTATCGGGACTGTAAAACAGGTTCATGTGTTGATTTGAACCTAAAATTAGTAAATTAACCGGCCCAAACGCAGTCCCATGTTCAGAATCGGACTTCTTTCCGACACCCACGGATTTTGGGATCCTGAAATTGCCACCCACTTCAGCCGGTGTAACGAGATCTGGCATGCGGGCGACATTGGAGATCCGGTAGTGGCTGACCGGCTGGAGCGGATCGCACCCCTGGTCGCCGTTCACGGCAACATTGACGGGATCGCCATTCGCAGCCGCTTTCCCGGGCACCAGCGCCTCACCAGGGAGGGACTGGACATCTGGATGACCCATATCGGGGGATATCCGGGCCGCTACGCACCGGAGGTCAGGCCGGCGATTTTCCATCATCCGCCCGGACTGTTCATCTCCGGACATTCCCACATCCTGAAGATCATGCCGGACAAAAAATACGGATTCCTGCACATGAATCCGGGAGCTGCCGGAAAAAGCGGAATGCACCTGGTCCGGACGCTGGTCCGGTTTGAGATATCACTGGGAAAAGTCTCGAATGCGGATGTGATCGAACTGGGTCCCCGCTCCTCGGCCTGACGGCGATCACGCTCCTATTCCGGCTCCTCGTATTCGAGGAACCGCTCCATAAAGAGCTCCAGCCTCCTGGCCGCAGCAAGACTGTACACATACTGGGGCTGACCCAGCCCGGCCCTCACCCTCCGCTCGGATGCCCGCAAATCGAACACGATGTTGTTGAACTGCCTGTTCGAGGACAGGACCTGCAGTCCCCCGGGCGAATAGGCGATGTAGTACCAGGTGTTCCGGTCGACCATGAGGTAGATGTCGAAAATATCCCCTGATCCTTTCTCTGCAAATTCCACGTAGGCATCCACTTTCTTATTGACCTGAATGTTCCCGATATTCCCAATGCCCACCTTCCCTTTGTACCTGAAAGAACGGGTATCCTGGTTCCACTCTAGGGGCAGGTCATTGAAGAAGATGGTATGTGACCATTCGGGCGGGATCTCATCATAAACGCCGGTCAGCTCGAGCTGCCGCTCAAGTTTCCTGGCCAGGCTGCTTCCCAGCAGATCCCGCATGGCCAGCCGGTAGTGATGGGCCATCAGGTTGACCGGCTCCAGGTCCGGCAGGCTGTCGATCTCGTTCCCCATCACCTGCAAGGCTTCCGGAGAAAAGTGAAAATCCAGCCCCAGTAACAGCCGCGCCGTGAAACTGTCCTCGCTGATGCGCTGGACCGCCTGGCCGGTGGAAACGATCTTCACCTGGCCGTAATCCAGGTTCAGGTTGATGGGACCCTCCGCGTAAAGTTCACACGAGGCGGTATGCAGTCTGAGGTACCTGCCCGGAACGGTTGAATCGGCAATCTTTTCAGGAGTCGAGATCACATAACTCCCCCGGGCCGGTTCATAGAGAAGGACTCCTCCGGCATTGGTAATGGGTGCATCGAAATAATCCTTCCGCCCCGTAAGGAATGTGGGGTAAATGTGTGTGGAATCGCGGGTGATGAGCGACCCGGCAAAAATCTTCTGAAGGGCTGTGTTCTGCATCTGCTCTCCGGCGGGGATCCTGATGTCGCCCGGATCAAGCTCGGCTGTGAACCGGAGCCATTCCCTCCCCATGCGGCAGTCGTGCACGATCCTGGCCCCTCCGTCAAAGGTGAGCCTGGGATTGTCCGCGTATAAATAAACTTCTCCCTGGAAATCGAAGAACGGACTGAGCATAAAATCATCTTCCGGATCCACCGTTCCGGAGGACCGGGTCCGGATGGTGGTGTCCACCCAGATCCTGGCAAATTTTACCGGGTGGCTGTTGCCGAATGCATCCAGGTAGTTGTAGGTCCCCGAACCGCTGTATGATTTGGCGCCCGATACCGAGATGGATGCATCGTAGATGAGGTGCTGCCGGTTGATCTGGCTGGCGAGGACCCTGGCGTTCTCGAGCACATCCATGGTGGCCTGGTGCCCGATGTTCACATCCCCGCCCTCGGGAAAGACATACGCATCGGCCACCTCGATGAAGGGAACCCGGTGTGCATGCAGCAACCTGTTCCGGTAGTTGTATACCGCTTCCGGCGCCACAAATTTGAGTCCATCCTGGCGTGGATGGAGGGAAAGGTATGTGGGACCGTTGGTTTTCAGTGAATCGATGCCGATGTCCACATCATTCACGCGCAGGTATTTCTCCTGCGAAAGGGCCACCTCATCCCGGTCCATCAACCACGTCATCCGGTCAAGCCGGGTCTCGTACATATTGAACGGCAATTCCACCAGGGTCCGGTCAGCCCGGGCGGTAAAGGCTCCTGTCCGCTCCTCCAGATCGATCTGAAGTGCCACATCATCCGTTCGGAACGCAACTTCATCCAGCTCTTCCGAAAGGAGCCCGACTCCTGCCGAATCGGCACGTACGGAGCTGATCCCGTACCTGAACCGGTTGGACTCCAGCCTGGCGTCGGTGATCGCCATGGTCCCGTTCCCCGATAGCCCGGAGGGTCTCAGTGCCAGGTTCCCGGCCAGGAACACACTGTCCCCGAACATTTTAAATGTTTCCGTCACCCTGGATACACGCATCACTTCCCTGCCAGGGACCAGGGTGACATCCGCCACCGAATTTTCCACGTGGGGAAATTCGGTGCCGGCCCTGTTTTCCCTGATCAGGTAACGGCGTGAACGGGCCATCATGGAATCGGGGTGCATCAGGAAATCATCCGACCAGGTGGTGGATGTGAGGTAATCGAAAGAACCGTAACCGTGCAAACCCCTGCTGCTCATTTCGATATCATTGTAGAAGGTTCCCACACCTCCGTAAAGCGGGATCCCTTCCCCGGGGGCCTGCATGTAGAATCCCAGCGAATTATCCTCCCTCAGTGTCATCTCCATCTCCAGGGGAGGAAGGATGGATGCGGAAACAAAGGTTCCCTGCAATGCCAGCGCATCACGCCTGAAATTGTCCAGGCTGTCGATATAGAATGAATCCAGCTGGAAATAGAACTCATTCCGGTCATAGACCCCGTTCTGGATGGAAGCCTCATCAAAAAATATGTAGGCATCCCCCCGGCTGGTGAATTTCGGGTACCGGGGATATTCGGTCAGGCCGGATTTGTTCTGGGGATTGTCAATAAGCAGTTCGCCACTCATATCCTCGATCTTGTTGTCGATCCCCGTAAGAAGCGGTTCGCCGTACTGGTTCACCTGACCGGCCCTGACAAAGATCTGCAGTGAATCGATGTCCTGCATGTTGATCTTGAAGCTGTCGTACTGGAAAAAAAAGTTGTGTCCGTAGAAGCGGAACAGTCCCGCATCCACTGTCCCGTCGAACTGGAAATTCCGGTCCCGCTTCATGACGATGCTGCTCTCGCTGGGGACCAGCCTCACGTTCTGTGAATCGCTCAGAAAAATGGCGGGGATCCCCCTGATGGTGAGGTCACGTGTGGCCAGATCCAGGGATGCATTGGCCATTCCCTCGGTCCGGGAAATGAACCTGATCACATCATAGTCCCGTTTCCGCATGGAGGCATCGATGTAGTCGAACAGCTTCTGCCGCAAGGTGATCAAATCCGTCTCATCATTGTAATACACAAAACCCAGCTTGGAGAGGTTCATCAGCTGATGCCTTACCTGGGAAGGCGGGTACCGGATAAAATTGGCATATCCGGTCAGTGCGAAGGTCCTTCCCTGCAATTGCCTGGAATAGGTCCACAGCTGGGCGAGCGGATGCTCGTAGTCCATTGCCTGGAGCTCGATGAAGAAGTCGTAATTGAAGAAGGTGTTGGACTCGAAGGTGGCCCTCCCGATGGAAGATCCAAGCATGGGCTGAAGCCTCATGACCGATTCGTTCCGGTTCCAGAAAAGCTCATCGAAGTTCATGTCGATGTTATGGTAGGAATTGGAGTAAGGGCCCTGGGAAGTGAAATGATCCGATTTGATGAGCCTGACCGCTTCCTTTTCGATGTCGTACCTGAACACCAGGTCAGGGTGATAAATTGAATCTCTGCCCATGTAGATGGAAACCATGGCGCTGGGCGATTGCATGAGCCTGCTGTTGAGCGTGGCCCGGTGGGTCTGGATTTTCATCCTCAGCGTGTCATTGCTGAAGATCTCCATTACCGCGCGCTCACCCTCGGTCCCCGTCCCCGCAAGGTTGGCCCCCTCCACGGCCAGTCCGCCCCTGTAATTTACGCCGGGCGCAAACCCGTCGATCCGGTAGGTATTCCTGTAGGAGACGAACCGGGGATACATGGCCGATTCGATGCTCTTGATCAGCGTGACCTTGTCCTCCAGTCGTCCCAGGACCTCCCCGGAAAAATACTCCGGGTAGTAAAGCACCGCCGAATCGGCTTCATAGCTGGGGGTTTTCAGGTTGATCCGGTAATGTCCAAGTGTGGCATGAATCTGATCCCAGGGGAGACCCACACGGTCCCAGGTGACTGTGCCCCTGCTGCCGATCCATTCCAAAGTCAGGGGATCAATATAACCGGATGCCTCCATGATCTGAATGAAATCCCTTCCGGAGTAACAGGCCACGGTCACATCCTCAAAATGCACGGTCATCCCCTGCGGTCGCTCCACAAACCGGAAGGAAGGCTCCGAAACCTTCCAGGTAACCGCATTTGAGCTGTAAAAGACCTGTTCCTTCAGGAGCGAGAGTGAAAGGGTGAGCCACTGGT
>JAXGMU010000063.1:0-19565 GCA_040768485.1 Bacteroidales bacterium | reverse complement strand
CAGGTAGGTTTGCCCGCCGGTAGCGATGGCAATCCTGAATGAAACATCCGATTTTCCAGCCACCTGGTCCAGGTCATGAACCGCGGTCACCCATCCCGTGTCCGGTTCGAATACAATCGCTCCCCACCCGGTGGTGCTTCCTCCCGGGAGATAATAAATACTTTGTGCGTTGTACCATTCTATCCCCGGGGTGTCTTCACCCACCATTTTCCATCCCTCCTCCACCACATCCCGGTACTGAACCACCGCGCCATCCATATTCGGAACAAAGCTGCGCATCATATCCAGCCGGATCAGGGGCCGTTTCATCCCCGTAAAATCGAAACAGGGACTCTGGATCCAGGATTGCTCCATGTATTCCCCGGCTCCGCTTGGCAGCCGGGTGAACCAGGCCTTATCATTTAGATCACCTGTATACCCTTCAAAATCAACAATATCCCAGGACCAGCTATTCACCTGATTTTCTGAATGGATGGTCCATGATCCTTCCGACTGGTCAAACCGTTCCTCATAGCCGTCTGCTTCCAGTTGTATAACCGGTCTCAGGATCACTTCCCGGGCGGCCTCACCCGAACAGCCCGCTTCATTTGTAGTATACAATTCAACCTGGTAATTTCCGGCCGTACTGAATTGAAAAGCAATTGTATCGGTGTGTAAATCGGGACCGAACTCATCCAGCACTGTACCATCGGAGGTTTTAAATGTCCACAGGATGGTATCCACAGCAGCATATCCGTATACGGTCCTGTTAAAAAACGCTATTTCTGAGCCGGCAGTAAAACATTCGGTGCTCCATGTGAAATCAGCCAGTGGCTTGCTATCAATCACAGAATCCAGTACATATGTGGATGCACACCCATCGTAGGTGGTGGCTGTCAGGCTAATCTTTCTGGAGCCCGGTTCCCTGTAGAAATGGGTCGGATCGGGGAGGTTGCTATGGTTTTCTTCACCGCTGTCCGGATCACCAAAATCCCAGGTCCAGGTTTCGACGGAAGAGATGTTACTTGTCTGGTTATTAAACGATACGATCTCACCACCCTCAGGAATACATGCAGTACTCAGGCCGAACTTTACCTCGGGAACAAAGAGGATCCGGACAGTCCTGCCGGTGCTTGCGCTGCACCCGTTCTCCGAAACACTGGTGCAGAGGATCTCAATATCTCCCGGTCCCGCGTCCCAAGGATCAAAAATAAACCCGTCGCTGATGTTCCCTGAAACACCGGGACCTTCAAATACCATCCCTTCCGGATCGGACAGCAGGATGAACGGGGTTGCATTCTGGCAATAGGGACCGTCATCCAGGTTCAGGATGACGGGTTGACTTATTATTTCAACGGAAAAAAATTCCGTGAGGGAAACCGCTGTTCCGTCTGTGTACCGGAATTCAATCGTATAGTTACCCGCATTCAGCAATGACGGATCAATGGTTGCTGTCCGGTCGCCGTTATCTGTCAGCCCGATAACGGATTCCCCTTCTGAATTCAGCAGGCTGAAGGAACCGGTGGTCCCGCTCACATTCATGACGCTGACAGTAAAGGGGGCGTCGTTGGAACAGAATGTGTTTTTCGGGATCAGGATCGCCGCCTCCCCACCAGTCACGTAAACGAGTTCGCTGGTCATACTGATGCAGCCATTGACATTCATATAGGTATATGATATGGTGTGGGGTGAATCGGCGGTGCCGGCCAGTTCCGGATAGAAATATCCCGTCGAACTGATCACTCCCGGCCCGGAGAACTCCCCGCCGGGAACATTGGCCTCCAGTTTGACCGGTTCCGCATTCACGGAGTAACCGGCTTCCAGGTTAATGATCTCCACGTCGGTTCTGTCATACACGGTTACCTGGATGGCTCCGCTGCCTGTATTTTCTACCCCGTTCACATCGGTGACCGAGCTGATCCGGTAGCTGGTCGTTTCCCCGGGGGAAATTTCGATTGTGTACGTTGATGCCTCTATATCAGTGAAATTTGTGCTCGTAATACCCGCTTCAAGGGTGAAGCTCCAGGGGGATCTTCCGCTCAGATAAACACTGAGGTTCGTTTCATCTCCTTCACAGATCTCAGGGACCGCGGAAAGTGTGGCTTCGGGCAATGTCGTATAGATCTCCAGGCTGTTCGGGACAAGCTGTGAATAGGCATCGCTCTGGTTCCCGGTTGCATCCACAAGCACCACACTGGCCTGGAGGGTACCGGGTGACACATCATTATCCCCGGTCGCAACCGTGTAGGAAAGCTCGTACAAACCCATGGAACGCTCATCAAAAGAAATTCTGTCTGATTCCAGGGAGATTCCATTCACCACGGTTCCGGTAGCAGCCGCGTAACCAGTGCCGTCAGCGGTGATCGTCACTTTGACCACTCCTCCGACGCCTACTTCGATGGAGGGGACCTCCATCTTAAGGATCCCGGGTGGTTCTGCATCAATGGGATCATTTCCCTGTGAAATCATCAGATTCAACGGTTCGCTTTGCTTCACACCGTTCGAAATAACCACATCGGATACCGGAATGTCCTCCGAAGCATCATAGCTGTTTCCTCCCTGATAGACAATAAAATGTGATTGATAGACGGTGGAAGATATGCGGGTAAATCCCTCCAGGGTGTAACCGCCTACCGAACCTGATGAAAGCGTATACGATACCCCCGCGTCATCTTCCACGGTAACCGTTACCGGGACCATGTCTCCGATTTTCATGGGTTCATCGGGAATGGTCACATCCAGAACCCTGATCAATTTTTTTATGAACGATGCGCTGATGGTGTGGTTGCTTGTAACATTTTCAAATGTGTACGTCTGGACGGGACCGATACCGGAGCCGTCCACCAGGACATCCAGGATCTCAAATTCCGGATCAGGTGTGATGGTGAAGGTCAGATCTTTATTTTTATCCACACGGATGCTGCCGGAAGGGGAGATCGTTCCTCCGGGCCCAGCACTTGCAGTGATGATATATTTTCTGGCGGCAGGAGATGCCTGAATGAAAACGGGTTCAAAGAATGAAAATATAACGGTGATCAGAATTGTTGACAGGAGTACACTTTTACCTGTTCGCAGATATGTATACAAACCGGCCATTTGAATATTCTCATTCGTAACACCTGGGATCTATTCAGTATCTGAATACTATGCAAGGTACGAAAAAAGTTGAACTTTTTTCCGGGTCAGTTGTTACTCTTGGGATAAGGTACGATAAACCCTCTGTTCGTACACCTGCCCCAACCAGTTTTAGGTAATTGACTTACCGGGTTACATGAAAGCCCGGATTAATCCTTCAGTTATGAAAAACAATCGGGAAACTCCGATCGACATCGGCAGTGAAGAATTCAGAAAAATTGGTTATCAACTGATTGATGCAATTTCTGAGTTCATCAAAACCATCAGTGAAAGGCCCGTCACCCGGGGGGAGTCTCCCGCCCAGTTACAAAAAATCCTGGGTAGTTCAGCATTACCGGAAGACGGAACTCCGGCGGAAGACCTGCTTTCAGAGGCTAGCGAATTGCTTTTCAGTCATTCCCTGCTGAACGGGCATCCGAAATTCATGGGCTATATCACTTCCTCTGCAGCACCCATTGGAGCACTGGCAGATCTTTTAGCGGCTTCGGTAAATCCAAATCTGGGGGCACAAATATTAAGTCCCATCGCCACCGAAATTGAGAAACAGACGATCAGGTGGCTTGCGGAATTCATCGGTGTTTCACCCGACTACGGAGGTATCCTGGTAAGCGGAGGCAATATGGCCAACTTCACTGCATTTTTGACTGCGAGGAACGCGAAGGCCCCGGGAAACATCAAGGAGGATGGTATTTCAGGCGCTTCGCCGGAAATGATTATCTACTGTTCCAGCGCGACCCATACATGGATTGACAAGGCTGTGACCCTGTTTGGCCAGGGCACCAGATCCCTCCGCCGGATACCTTTAGATACTGCCAATCAGATGGATATCAGGATCCTGGAGGATAGCATAAAAAGTGATTTGAATTATGGCAGAAAGCCAATCATGGTCATTGCTGCCGGCGGAGATGTCAGCACTGGTGTAGTAGATGATTTGGAAGGTATTTCCTCAATCTGTAAAACATATGACCTGTGGTTTCACGTGGACGGCGCATATGGAGTTCCCGCAGCGGTTGTCCCTGAATTAAAGATGCTTTTTAAGGGACTTGAAGATGCTGATTCGATTGCTCTTGACCCCCATAAGTGGTGGTACAGTCCGCTTGAAGCCGGCTGTACCCTGGTAAAAGAGCCAGGACATCTGATAGATGCCTTCAGTTCTCATCCCGAATATTACAACTTTGCCGGCAGTGATCAGGATCCTGTCCTGAATTATTACGAGTACGGTCTTCAGAATTCGCGAAATTTCAGGGCATTGAAAGTGTGGCTTGCATTGCAGCAGGTCGGGCGTAGTGGATATATGAAAATGATCGGTGATGATATCAGGTTGTCCAGATTACTATTTGAGAAAGCCGGCAATCATCCGGAACTCGAAGCCGTCACCCAGAACCTGAGTATTACCACCCTGAGATATGTTCCTACAGATCTTGGGAATGAGGTCAAAAATAAGGAAACCTACCTGAATACATTGAATGAAGCACTTTTAAATGAACTGCAGCAGGGGGGAGAGGTGTTCCTGTCAAATGCACTTGTCAGGGATATGTATTGTCTAAGGGGCTGTATCGTAAATTTCAGAACAACAGAAAGCGATATAGAAGAAATTATCGAGATCATCGTCAGGGAGGGCAGAAAACTGCATCATAAGCTGCAGAGAGAAGCCAACATCACCGCGTATGCATAGGCTTTGATTATGATGTCCTTGAATTTTCTTCAGTTTTTTGTCATTGGTGTCACTTCCTGCAACAGCTCCAGCGAGAACTGAGGCAATCCTTTTTCTTTTCTCAACGAGCGGATGGTCCTGAAATCGGGTTTCCCTTCCAGGTCCCTGATAATTCTGTAATGCCCCTTGCTGTGGAGGAAAAATGACCGGTCCATTCCCACACAGGCGGGTGGAGCGCTGAAGATCAGATCTGCATATTCCCCGACCTCTCTCTGGATGTAATACAGATGATCATCCGCTGCAAGCAAGTCTTTCACATCGCGGTGATAGCCATCCAATGCACTTTCCAGTCCGATTTTCTGACTGACCACATCACCCGGACCGTCAAAACTGATTCCCAGATAGTCCACTTCCCAGAAATAGACCCCGTATTCCAGTTTGATCCGAATGGTATTTGCGTGATCAGCCGGCAGGGAGATAGAAAGAATATCGTCACGCAGGGCCATGGGACCGGCGATGTTGAAGTAATCCAGGAATTGCCACACGCCTTCATTTTCGATATAAACAGACACCGGCAGTTTGTTTTCCAGCATCTTTTTCTCTATCTCTTTTCGGTCGGATCGAGCACTTTTATCCATATACCTGTTATATTTCGAACCGAACAATTCATGAAATCTTGTGAATACATAATCCAGCCAGAATGAATTCTTAGCCCTGAGAATGAGGTTCACCGAGTCAATTTCCCCTGGAAGTTCAATCTCGAGGATAACACCATCAACCGGATCCCGGTATTTATCCGGTTCACCTCCAAAATAACTCAGGCTGTCCCTGTACATGATCTGCGGCAGAATGTTTTTGGCTTCCAGGTTTGTGGCTGATACGGGAGAATATTCATCAATAACTGTGAAAATATTTCCATGTTTATCAAGATACACTTCAGATTCCCGCGGATGATCTACGACGATTAATTCTGCCAGGTTGGTGTGCTGTATCTCATGTACCTCATTTCTCAGTTGTACCCTGTAGTGTTTGTCGACACCAACCAGTCCATCCAAATTCAAATAATCATCTCTTTCAAGGGGCGGATAGATCGTACCGCTGTAGATTTCCCCACAGAATTCATATGCAGTACTGTCACAGGCATACACAAACGGGCAGGAGGATTTGGTCAGCATGATGATAATAGCAATGATCCCAAATACCAGCCCGGCAATTCCCAGACCTGAAAAATACCAGGAGGCGATGGTGGCTCCGGCTGCGGGATCGTATATTTCTATCTTCTGAATGGATGCCACAGGTACTGATATCATGTTTTCACTCTGGGATTCATAAGCGGAGGCGGTAATATGCACCTCATTGATCACTTCATCCCCGTATATGCTTTTCCTGTACCGATTTACCTGATCCTCGCGGGCGGTTTCAAAGTAATGGTGGCCCCGCAGGTCATTGATCCTGCCCTGAAGAATTGTTCCATATACTTAACATGTATGTCTGAAAATTCCCATGCCTTCCCGTCTATGTGGAGTATAAAGAATTTTTCCACCTCCTGCTGCGCAATGATCACGCTGGATGGATCATCCTCACTTGTAATCACTTTATAATAGAAGCAACCTGACATCATGTTCATGAACGCAGCGAGAAGCAGCCACACCAATACTTTTGCAGGATAACCCTGTCTGAGCGTGATGAAAAGGATTATGGATTTTCTTTTCATGTTTCTCCTGATCATTTGAAATTAAAAAGCAGGTCAATCCTGATCGCTGCGGCATTCAACATGGAAATCCGGGACGCATACGTGTAACCCAGGTAGTTATATCCCAGCAGGCTGATATCCAAACCGGTAGCCAGAATAAATGACTTGCAGAGATGGAGATGGATCGAGCAGGTGGTATTCAACGCAAGGAAGGTTTTTGATTCATTTCTCCAGCGATCATAATCAAAACTCTTATACCTTCCCCCGAAAATCCCGGTTCCTAGTATTAGCACGCTTGGTCCGCGTAGTCTCGGCACATAAAAATTGAATCCCGCCCCGGTCCTTAAATTTAAATTTCGTTCCCTGAATACTTCAATCTGATCAGCATTTCCGTTCAGCCCGATGGTCAGAGGGAAACAAACAGAGAATGATCCGGGTCCGAACCTGCGTTCATATATGAATCTCAGATTTCGATACAACAGGGGATCCGCAAGGCCCGCACCCAGATAATTCCTGCGGTCATCCTGTTCAATCTCCCTGTAGAATCCGCTGGTTGTGTCCCGTTCAGCCAGCAATTCACTGGCAATATGATGGTCGTTGTATAAGGAAAAACCCTGTCCTGAAAGAATGATAGGGCCCTGGAACAAGAAAACAACGGCAACCAGATGTTTTACCATTGCTTAATTGATGGTTATAGAACAGGAATACGACAGTTAAATTACTACTTTAAAACCCTAAAAGTCAAGAGAAAAGCATTTAATAATGAGAGAAGGGGAATTATTTTCCGATGCAGAAGCTTTTGAAGATGTTTCCCAGGATCTCGTCGGTGGTGACTTCGCCGGTGATCTCGCCCAGGTAGTGCAGGACCTCGCGAATGTCCTGGGCCAGCAGGTCGGTGGGCAGTGGGGAGGAGAGGCCCTGCGAAACACGGTCCAGGCTTTCAGAAGCAGATTTTAGCGCGTTGTAGTGCCTGATGTTGGAGATGATCACGTCCTGGTGCCGGATGGGACCAATATTCACCAGGTCCAGCAGCAGGTCCAGTAATTCATCGATATTTTCCTTTTTTTTGGCAGAAATTGCGATCAGGTGTTCATTAGCCTCCAGGAGGATCTCCTGCCGAAGACGGTCCAGTTTTTCCACGGGCACCCTGTCGGATTTATTGAGCACCAGCACCAGCTGCCTGGAATCTCCCCCGAGCTGTTCACGGATCACATCCATGGACTGTTTGACCAGGTCCGGGTCATCTCCTGCCTCTGCGAGCAACAGCACGATGGAAGCCTGCCTGATCTTCTGGTAGGTGCGACGGATCCCCAGGGTCTCTATGGGTTCGACAGTCTCCCTCAGTCCGGCCGTATCAATGAACCGGAAACAGATCCCGCCCAGGGAAATGGTATCTTCCACGGTATCCCGGGTAGTCCCTTCATGCTCGCTTACAATGGCGCGGTCCTCGTTCAGGATGGCATTCAGGAGGGTGGACTTGCCCACATTGGGACGTCCCACGATGGCCACGGGAACCCCGTTCTTCAGAACGTTCCCCAGCCGGAACGAACCGACCAGTCCGTTGATCATGCCGCTGATCTCATCCACCAGCCGGGTGAGTTCCTTCCTGTCGGCGAATTCCACATCTTCCTCGCTGAAATCCAGCTCCAGTTCGATCAGGGAGATGAACCGGAGCAGCCTTTCCCTCAGTTCCTTTAACTTTTCGGAAAAACCGCCCCTGAGCTGCTGCATGGCCACCCTGTGGGCTCCTTCCGACTCGGCTGCCACCAGGTCGGCCACCGCCTCCGCCTGGGAGAGGTCCATTTTTCCATTGAGAAACGCCCGCTGGGTGAATTCACCCGGTCTGGCCGGCTGTGCCCCGGCTTCAGTGAGCATTTCGAGGATCTTTTTCTGAATGTAGGGTGATCCGTGGCAGGAGATTTCAACGGCGTTTTCCCCCGTGTAGGAATGAGGGGCCCTGAAGACCGACACCAGTACTTCGTCAACGACCTCTTCCCTCTGGCGGATGGTACCGAAATGAATGGTGGCTGTCGGTTGATTTTCTAGTTTTTTCCCTTCGGTGGCGGGCACAAATATCTGATCCACGATCCCGAAGGTATCCGGACCGCTGATCCGGATCACGGCAATGGCTCCCGTTCCGGAGGTTGCCGGTGCGCATATGGTTGTCCCGGTCATCCTGTTATCCCGAGATGCAAAAATAGTCAATCTTTGGTTAACGGCCCCCGGCGGCGTAATGCAGTTCGATGGTGATGCCTACAAAGGGTTGTTCAATGAGGAAAGCGCATTTGTCGAAATCGGGAGGTGACAGCCTGCATGCAGGATTGTTGGAGAATCCCCATCCCTCCCTGGGAATCCCCAGCACCATTTCCATTTCCCCGTTCCGGTTCACATCATCCAGTACGGAAATGGCGTACACCCCGTAGGGCAGGTTTTCGATCTTCGCCACCAGCACCCCGTTGACCATGTCATCCTTCTCCCAGAAAAAATCCAGGTGTGGTTCACGCGGCCAGCCTTCGGGGGAACGGTTCATTCCCACAGCGATCTGTCCCCTGTCGGAACGGACCCCGGTGAAACGGATCTCAAGGGTGCCGGTGAGAGGGGATTGACCAGGGAGCAGGGATCCTGCTCCCGGAAATAATAAAAGTGTGAGTGCGGCAAAACACTTCATTCCTTCTCCAGAAACGAGACGGTGAAGTAGGAGGGATCGGTGGCGGTGACCGCCACTTTTTCCATGACCATTTCCGAACGCCGGCCGCTGCTGAGATTCTGAGCGATCATGTGGGTCACCATGTATTTATGATTTTCAGGATCAAGCTCTTTGAACGCTTTGTTTTCAATGGTCTTGAACAAATCACCGTCGAAATTATAGTATTCGGTCTTCTGCACAAGATAATTATTTTTATTCACCCAGCGAACCGACCTGGCATATCCGTATTCATCCTCCAGGTCCCTGCTTGCCGGCGTGGACTGAATCTGATAACAGGAAGTTCCGTCGACCGTTCCTTCCCCGAGCATTTCATAGGTAAAATCATCCAGCCCGGGGGCGGTCATGTCCGCATTGGAGAATTCACTACCCATGAAGCTCTTGCTCTTTTCACTGCTTACAATGCGCCTGGTCTTCCGCAGGGCCGGCAGGTAGATCCACATGTCATCGCTCTTCTCCGGGTAGTCGAAGATCAGAATGCCGGTTCCTCTTACTTCCGGAGGGGACAGGAACTTGATGATCCTTTTCTCGGTGCCGTCCGGGGTGGTCATCGAGGCCATCGTATTTTCCCTGATCCGCTGGTTGTCCCTCGAATCGGTAATGGTCAGGGTGGCAACCGCCTCGAAAGATTTGACTTTTACGGCATCGTGACTTTTCCTGATGAGGTCCCGGGGATCCTGGCCGGAAACTGTTACCAGTGTCGCCAGTCCGAATATGATGGATATAACGATTGTTCTCATGTGTATTGTATTAAATGTTGTTTCATTCTTTTCCTAACCCCTAACTTCACCTTATCCCGCCTGCTTCAGATCCCCTTCCAGGGTGCGGTCCCTGCCCGCTTCCTGCGGTTCGAGGAACCTGAACCTGAAACGCATCAAGATGGCAGGAAGGATAACCATGGCCCCGGTGAGACAGCTCAGCACGGAGACCACCACGAGGACGCCGAAGAACCTGATGGGGGTGAAGGAGGAAACCACCAGGACGACGAAACCCACGATCACGGACAGTGCATTGAAGATGATCCCCCGTCCGGTGGTGGTGATGGTCTTTTTTACCGCCTCGCCTGGTGTAAGGTGATTCTGCCGCTCTTCTTTGAAACGCCAGAGGAAATGGATGGTGTAATCCACCCCGACACCGATCATCATGGAGGAGAGCAGCGCTGTGGCCACATCCAGCCTGATGCCGGTGAGGCCCATCAGACCGAAGAGCACCAGGATGCTGACCGAGAGCGGGGTGATCCCGAGCAGGCCTGCAACGGGGGATTTGAAGATGATGGAGACCAGGATGAAAATGATCAGCAGGGCGATACCCAGCGAATAGTACTGGCCCATGAGGACTTTATTGGCCAGCTGGGCCCTCACGTAACCGTAACCTCCTATGGCTGCGATGGAGGGATCATCATTTGCGAATGATTCGAGCCTGTCCACGATCTTGTTGATGGTTTCAGCGGTTGCATCGTTGACCCGGACCACCAGGTGGGCATGTTCATAATTGAAGTCCACCAGCTGTTCCAGGTCCTCCGGATTTCCGCTCATGGAATAGAGTTCCATGTACTGTGCAACCGCATCGCGGCTGGGTGGAATGGCGTCATACAGCGGATCGCCCGGATCATTCAAAGCTTTGCTGATCTCCCTGACCACCCCGGAAAAAGAGAGGGTCAGATCGATCTCCTTCATGTGCTCCATTTCCTGCCTGTAGCGCTCCATTCTCTGAAGCAACGCCGGATCGAGCATGTCGCCCGAGAACATCACTGAAATATTCTCGGAACCTCCGAATTTCTCGTTGATGATCCCGGCTGCCTGTTTCACCTCATGCTTTTCAGGGAAAAAATTCTCTTCGTTTGAATCCACCCTCAGGAAGAAGATCCCCGTGGAGACGGCCAGTGTCAGGACCAGCGCTGCATACGGAATGATCCTGCTTCTTTTCACCACAAAGGAGGCAAACCGGTCCAGGAAATGCGTTTTATGACCGGCTGGCTCCTCCTTCAGGTGACGCAGGGGGGTGGACCGTTTCAGGGTCGAAAGCAACGCCGGTAACAGCACAAGGCTGAAAAAGATTGCGAACAGGATGCCGATCCCGGCGCTGACGGCCATCTGCCTGGCAGGGATCAGGGTGTGCGCCAGCAGGGCTGCAACACCGGCAACTGTGGTCAGGCCGGTCAGCAAAATGGGTTTCCACAGCGATCTGGTGATCATTGCGGATAATTGCTTCATGGTGCGGCCGTTCCCGGATGCGTTCAACTCCTGGTACCGGGCGATCATATGGATCCCGTAATCATTGGCAACAGCGATCAGGAGAATGGGGACGAGCAGGGTGATCAGGGTGAACTTCCATCCCAAAAGTGGTATCAGGGAGAGACCCAGCAGGGCTGACATCACTACCACCAGGAACGGCAGCCAAACGCCTCGCCACTCCCTGAAAACCACATAAAGAAATATGAGCATAATGACCAGCGCCAGCGGGATCAGCACCAGTCCGTCTCTCACAATGTTTTTGTTGATGGCCTGCCTGATATACGGAAGGCCGCCTAAATGAATGGTTTCATCTCCCGGATGGTCGGAGAGGATGGTCTGGATCTGTTCGAACAAAACCTTCTCATCCACATCTTTTGCGAGGGTCAGGACCAGCGCGGTGGCCCTGAAATCCTTTGAAACCACCACTTCATACACCATGTCATTGTCACGGATCTGATCTTTCAGCAGATTTCTTTCCTGTTCGTCGCGCGGCAGGCGGTCGATGACGGGTTCAACATACATGATGCCCTCTTCACCGTGGATCCTTCTGGAGCTGAACAGTGAAAGGGTCCTTCTGACACCGCCCAGTCGCCCGACTTCCTTTTCCACCTCCCTGACCCGCCTGAGGGTCTGTTCCCTCAGGACGTCACCGGTTTCAAAAATGATCATGACCAGGTCCTGGTTACCGAATACTTCCTCGATCCGGTCGGTGTTGACCATGGAGGTCATGGTTTTCGGGAAGTAGTTTCTCAGATCGGGATCTATTTCGAGCCTGGTAAGCACCAGTGAAAATCCGAGTGTAACGATGACGGACACCCCGATGATCCACCAGCGGAATTTGATGATCTTCTTCTCCATATCTCTTTATAAACTATTAGTTATCTGTACCATATAATATTTTTCTCAACGATTTCAGAACATGAACTTCACGGATAAATACCCTGCATTCAGCGGCGGTCCCACCAGGTCGTACAGCGAATCCTCCGGTCCGTAGAAGCCGCTGAATCCGGCTGATATCTTCACCCCGTCAGCCGGAGCATATGAGATCCCCGGCTGAATGATCCACTCCCCGGTGGTGATGCGGTACACGACGGGAAGGTTCAGTTCCAGGCGGTCGTGCCACACATTCCCCCTGAGAAGCAGGAACACAGAATGAAAGAATTCATCCAGCTGGTCGTTGTAAAGCCTGTTGAAGGCCGACAGGCGCTGCCGGGTCATCTCGTGGATCAGACCGGGTGTGACCTGTACCCCTGACTGAATGAGTTCCAGGAACTGGTCCGGGTCCGCCGAAAGTGACGGTTCGGCTGCGGGACGCTCGTAACCAAGGATGTATTTGCCCTGATATCCGGCCAGCAGGGTGAAGTAGGTGCCCGACCGTTCGATTTCGGCCGTGTAAGCAAGCTCGGAGAGGGGGACATATTCCCGCTCCGCGGGATCATCTTTTATATCCGTCCATGCACCCTCCAGTCTGAAGATCCAGGAAGCCAGGGGGATGGAAAGGTCCATCCCCAGCATGCGGAGCCTGTAGGCTTTTTCAAAAATATTCAGGGAGGCGGGTTGCATTCCATTCAGGTCCAGGGTCATCGTGTCGAATGCGATTCCGGGCCAGTGGTGGTAACCGTCGAACCAGTAAAGAGAACCATCCAGCAGGGAAGTGTACAGATCAAAATTGACCCCGTAGCTTCCCTGGTCCAGTTCCTGTGATGGATATTCGGGTTCGATGAAATGGACGTAGCCGGGCATGGGAATGGGATCGATAAGGAGCACGCTGGGCTGGTAGACCGGCTTCCATGTCCCCGTGATCCGCATCGATTTTCCCATGTTCAGTGTCCCCTGCGCCAGCCAGGATCCCATGTTCATATCATCCTCTTCAGGAGAACGGAAGGTGGGATCAACCGGGTTGATCTTCTGGACCGGATTGAAAAAAGTGGCTTTTCCCCAGGTGAGGATCTTTTTCCCGATGCTGAAGGTGGCCGGTCCCGCCTCCAGGTCCGCATAGGCTTCCCTGAGCTCGATATTCCTGACGGAATGCTGAAATTCAGTGCCGTACCGGAACCGGATCTCTGCCTTGGCCGATGCGATCATCCCGGCTTTCGCATGCAGCTGAAGGGAGGCTTCGCCGTATGCGCTCTGCAGGTAGGGATCCTCTTCCTCCGGGGTATTTCCCAGATAGGCGACCGAACGGATGTATCCTCCCAGGGAAAGTGTATTTCCGGCGGCGGACTGTTCGTTCCACGCAAGCGAAGACTCGAACAATCCCTGTGCACTTAAAGCAAGTGTTGAACTTAATATCAGCTGGAATATCATTACCAAGTGCTTCCCCGGGCTCATACCTGAAATATTATGAACATTTGCGACGAAAGTATGAGAAATAAGAAGGCGCATCGTCCGTCGTGCTCGGACCGGACATCTGCATGTTGAATTGCAGGTTCAGACTGAGCGGTTCGGACGATTTCATGGAATATTGCTATTTTCGGCGAATGAAAACGATCATTGACGGCCAGCGGAAATATTTTCTGGAAGGCCATACCCGCTCCCTCGCCTCAAGGAAAAAAACCCTGAGAAAACTCCATGACCTGCTGCTGGAAAATGAACCGCTCCTTGCCGGGGCCCTTGAAAAAGACTTTCGCAAATCATATTACCTCACGGTGGAGAATGAGCTGAGCCTTCCATACGGAGAGATCAATTATGCCATCCGCCGTCTCAAAAAATGGTCAAGATCCCGCCGGTACCGGACCAACCTGATCAATTTTCCGGGTGTTTCCAGAAGTATACCAGTTCCTTACGGGGTCGTGCTTGTCATCGGACCCTGGAACTATCCCTACATGTTGTCCCTCGTTCCCGCCATCTCCGCGCTGGCGGCCGGGAATACGGTGATCCTCAAGCCCAGCGAGGTGCCTGCCAGTGCATCCGCCGCGCTGGCAACGCTGATCAATTCCCACTTTCCCAGGGAATTGTTCTATGTGCAGGAAGGAGGTGAAGAAGTGGGTGCCGGTCTGCTGAAGGAGCGGTTTGACAAAATATTCCTCACGGGCAGCACGAGGACCGGCAGGAGCGTGATGAAGGCAGCGGCTGAAAAGCTGACCCCGGTGACCCTGGAACTGGGAGGGAAGAATCCGGTGATCGTCATGCCGGACTGCCATATCAAACCGACTGCAAGAAAGCTGACCTGGGGAAAATTCCATAACAACGGGATGGCGTGCGTTTCCATTGATCATGTGTATGTGCACGAAGAGATTGTGGATGAGTTTATTGAGGAGATAAAAAAATGCATCCCGAAGATATACGGACCGGATCCAGGGCAGAGCCTCATCCTTCCCAGGATGATCAATGAAGCCCATTTTGACAGGGTCATGTCAATGATTGATCCCGGCAGGGTGGTGGCGGGGGGCCGGTCAAACAGGGAGGAGCTGTACATTGAGCCGACAGTGATGTATCCTGTAACTGCAGGTGACCCGCTGATGCAGCAGGAGGTGTTCGGACCGGTCATGCCGGTCATCACCTACAAAGATCCGGAGGAGCTGGTCCGGAACCTCCAGAAAAGTGATACTCCGTTATCCCTCTATATTTTTGCCAGGAACATGCGGAAAGCAAAGGAAATGATGCAGGCAGTCCCGTCAGGAGGCGGTATGATCAATGACGTGGTGCTGAATTTTGTGAACATGAACACCCCTTTCGGGGGACTGGGCGAATCGGGTATGGGCAGTTATCACGGAAAAGCCGGGTTTGATGCATTCACCCATTATAAGACCGTCATCTCCAAACCCTGTTGGGCTGATAATTTCCTCAAATATCCTCCCCACAGGAAGATCTACCTGCGAATCTTCAGATCAGTTCTGGGAAGGTCTTTCAGGAACTTCTGGCGCTGACTTTCCTGACATACTCGCTGGGTGTCATCCCGGTCTTTTCCTTGAATATGGTGTTGAAGCTGGATTTGGAATTGAATCCCGAATCATAGGCGATGGCCAGGATGGTCAGGTTCCTGTAAACGGGATCCAGCAGGCGCAGCTTCACCTCATCCACACGGTATTCATTGACCAGGTTGTAAAAATTCTTCCCCATATGCTCGTTGATCACCTCGGAAATAAAATGCCTGGGTATGTCCAGCCGATCCGACAGGTCATAGATGGTCAGCTCCCTGTCCAGGTAGGGTTTCTCTTTCTGCATAAATTCTTCGATCTTCTTTATATACCGGGCTACATCCTTGTTTTTCAGCCCGGACCGCTGGTATTTACCGGGGCCGTTGTTCTCCGGGATAATTTCCGGTTCCTTGTACTTTGTAACTTCCTCAAAAACACTGGACTGGTGGAAACCGAATACGCCAAAGAGGAAGGTCAGGATGGTCAGGCCGATAAAAGAAATCTCATAGGGATCAAACGGCATGAAACCCACCAGGATATCAATCCCCCCGAAAATGAACATCACCACATATCCCAGGTAGAAGGTGATGGAAAGAGCGAGCAGCCACTGAAGCGTGATCTTTCCCGAAGAATAGCTCACCAGCAGTTTGAGGCGTTTCTGGTGCCTGTGAATCACCACGAACGTGGCGATGGAATAGGCGGTGATGGAAATGAAAAAAGTCACCGCATAAACGATCCGGAAGGAGACGAAGCGGTCATTCACAAGAAAACCATCGGTTCCGTTGATCACCGGTTTGTCCAGAAACAGCAGGGATGCGATCAGGAAGATGAAGAACGGGGAGAAATGCCACAGGTATCCGGGACTGAAGGAGGGATGCTCACTGGTCATCAGCTTGGCATAAAGCAGGAGCAACGGACCGTAGATGTATGGGAGGATCTTGATGGGATAGAGTTCGACCAGTGTCTCATCGATCAGCACGATGACCATCTCCATGCAGATGATCAGAAGCCATGCCCCGAGGATCTGATTGGCCAGCATTCTGGGCCTTTTCAGCGCGATTAACAACCCTGCGAAAAGGGTCTGGGATATCCCGATATAAAGGATCGCTTCCATGGTCAAAAGTAACAAATATTATTTTGTTTTCAGGGACATTGTATCTACATTTAGTGCCTGGTCAGCCTCTTATAGATAACGCATTCGATGAGCATTTTATTAGATAAAAATTCAAGGGTGATCGTCCAGGGATTTACGGGGAGCGAGGGCACCTTCCATGCCGGTCAGATGCTTGAATACGGAACTGACCTGGCAGGCGGGGTCACTCCTGGGAAAGGAGGACAAATGCACCTGGAAAGACCTGTGTTCAATACAGTGCTGGATGCCGTAAGGGAAACCGGCGCCGATACCTCGGTGATCTTTGTCCCGCCGGCATTTGCCGCAGATGCGATCATGGAGGCAGCGGATGCGGGTATCCGACTGGCAGTGTGTATCACAGAGGGGATTCCCACATCGGACATGATCAGGGTGAAGGATTTTCTGAAAAATAAAGATACCCGCCTGATCGGGCCCAACTGTCCGGGGATCATTACCCCGGGTGAATCCAAGGCGGGAATCATGCCCGGATTCATCCACGAGAAGGGCGTGATCGGGATCGTCTCCCGCTCAGGCACGCTTACCTATGAGGCTGTGGACCAGATCACCAAAACAGGACTGGGACAGAGTACCTGTGTGGGGATCGGAGGCGATCCCATCGTGGGGTCCTCCATGCTTGAGATCGTGCAGCTGTTCATGAAGGATGACCAGACCGGGGGAATCATCATGATCGGGGAGATCGGCGGAAGCATGGAGACCGAAGCCGCTTACTGGATCAGGGACCACGGCACCAAACCGGTGGCGGGATTTATTGCGGGACAGACTGCACCCAGCGGAAGGAGAATGGGCCATGCGGGAGCCATCATAGGCGGGAATGAGGATACTGCCGGAGCGAAGATGAAGATCCTGGAGGAATGCGGGATTGCCGTGGTGGTCTCGCCCGCCGAGATCGGCAGCAGGATGGCGGAGCTGATGAATCATCATTAAACCAAATAATCATGGATCTTCTAAAAGGCAAAGTGGCGCTGATCACGGGGGCTGCCCGGGGAATCGGCCGGATGATCGCCCTGCGTTTCGCACAGGAAGGTGCCGGTGTGGCATTTACCGATCTTGTCCGGGATGAACATATGGAATCGCTCGAAAAGGAGCTTACCGGGCTGGGAGTGAAAAACCGGGGATATGTGAGCGATGCGGGTGATTTTGAAGCAACCCAGGAAATGGTGGACGGGGTCGTCGCCGATTTCCAGACGGTCGATATCCTGGTGAACAATGCAGGGATCACGCGTGATACCCTGCTGATGCGGATGACCGAGGAGATGTGGGACCTGGTGATCAAAGTCAACCTGAAGTCGGTGTTCAACTGTACCAAAGCAGTTCAGAAATACATGCTGAAAGCGAGAACCGGATCCATCATCAACATGAGCTCGGTGGTGGGAGTGAACGGGAATGCCGGACAGGCGAACTATGCGGCTTCCAAGGCGGGAATCATCGGATTCACCAAATCGGTTGCCAGAGAAACGGGATCCAGGAATGTGCGCTGCAATGCCATCGCACCGGGTTTTATCATCACGGATATGACCGACCGCCTTCCGGAGCAGGTAAAGGAAGAATGGATCAAAACCATTCCCCTGAAACGCGGCGGTGTCCCGGAGGATGTGGCCAATGTGGCTTTGTTCCTGGCCTCCGATCTTTCCTCCTATGTAACCGGACAGACCATCCAGGTTTGTGGCGGGATGAGTGGTTAACGGACTGATTGTTACGGAAATGACCGGGGTGAAACTCAGCGGCAGGTTCGGTAAATATGTGGTGCTGGGATTTTTCCTTTTGGTTGTCCCCGGATGTGCGGGTACTTACAGCCTGGTGGAGTTTGAAGTCCTGGAGCCTGCCACCATCCGGTTTCCCGATGAAGTCGACCAGCTTCTGATATTGAACAGGTCGCCTGTGACCTTCAAGGCCCTGAGTCCCGAGAACCGGGAAGGCCTGGAAAGAAAGGAACTGTGGATCCTCGACACCCTGGTCTCCAACAGTGTGATGCGCGGTTTGCTTCATGTTTTGAGGAATTCACCTGTGAAGCGGTACCAATTCCCGATCTTTATGAGTGAACGCAGGATGGATACACTTTTCCAGCAAGACCTGATCCTGACCAAACAGGAGGTCGCTTCTCTCTGCGAAAGGGCGGGGACGGATGCGGTGGTCAGCCTGGAGAGGTATTCCCTTGATCTGGAGGAGCATTACGATTTTTACACAATTTCTGGTGATGGATTGGGGAATGTGAGGAACCACTACTATATTTTCAGCAACCGGATCGACTGGGCGGTCTATCTGCCCTTGAACCCCAGGCCCTTTGATGAGTATACCACCATTGACACGCTATATTTTTCCAGGATCAGTGAAGGCGTGTTCCAGGGAGCGCCGTCCTCTGCGGAGATGATCAGGGAACTCTTCTATGAAAGCGGGTTGAAATACGGGAGGTACCTGGTGCCCGTCTGGGCACATGCTTCCCGGACACTCTTCAAAGGAGATGGCAAGCTGCTCCGGACGGCCGCAAGACATACCCGCAGGGGAGAATGGGAACAGGCATATGCACTCTGGGATGAGCTGGGGGAATCGGGCGACAGCACGCTGGCCGCAAAGGCTTTTCATAACATGGCTGTGTATTATGAGCTGGAAGATCAACTTGATTCGGCCAGCATGATGATCGACAGGGCCCTGGCATGCGACAGTCTGGAAATGGTTACCTTCTACCGCGAGGAGATGGATATCCGCCTGATGAACCGTAGGGAGGTGATTAAACAGGTAATTCAGTGAGAGATATGTACAATACAGTGTTTGTTTTATTGATCGTCATTCTGGTTCTCGGCTACCTGCTCGAGCGTGTCCTGGATACCCTGAATCTGAAACATACCGTTCCTGAACTGCCTGAAGAGCTGTCCGGTGTGTTTGATGCGGAAGAGTACAGAAAGAGTCAGCTGTATAAACGGGACAACACCCGCTTCTCCTTCATCACAAGTACCCTGGGTACCGTGGTGCTGGCGGTGGTCTTTTTTCTCGGAGGATTCGGCTGGCTGGAAAGGCAACTGACCGGGATCACCTCCAGTTACATCCTCTTCGTGCTCATTTTTTTCGGGATCATTGCCCTGGTCTCGGATCTTTTATCCACTCCCTTTGCCCTGTACGACACTTTCGTCATAGAAGAACGTTACGGGTTCAACAGGA
>JAXGMU010000062.1:6482-20167 GCA_040768485.1 Bacteroidales bacterium | reverse complement strand
AAAGGTGGAAGTGAAGGTGCTCAAAGGGGATGAGCACATCGAGGTATCCGTGGTGGACGAAGGGATCGGGATCTCTGAAGAGAACCTGAACAGGTTGTTCCGCATCGACGAAAAATTCAAATCCACCGGAACGGCGGGGGAAAAGGGAACCGGGCTCGGGCTGATCATCTGCAGGGAATTCGTCGAAAAGAACGGGGGAGAGATCCGGGTCATGAGCAAGCCCAGTGTGGGCAGCACCTTCAGCTTTACCGTACCCAAAGCGAATTAGGGAGTTCCCTGTATTTTACTATTTTTGCTGCAAACCGAATCCGCATTCCATGATCAGATCCATGACCGGCTATGGAAAAGCCGGGTGTCTGCTGCCCGATAAAAAACTGACCATCGAGATCAGGTCCCTGAACAGCAAGCAACTGGATATCAATACCAGATTACCTTCCCTCTACCGGGAGAAGGAACCGGAGATCCGCCAGATGATCGCTTCACGGCTCCAGCGGGGCAAGATCGAGTGCTCGTTTAATATGGAAAAGACCAATGGGTCTGTTTCCGAGGTGATCAACGAACCGGTGGTGAAAAGTTATTACCTGCAGCTCCAGCGTCTTTCAGAGGAGCTGGGGCTGGAGGCGTCGCCGGAACTCCTGTCCACGGTGATGCGCCTGCCGGATGTGACAAAAATTGAAAAATCCATCCTGGAGGAAGCCGAATGGAACGAAGCAAACAGGATGTTGCAGGAGGCGCTGGACCAGGTGGACAGTTACCGGGTGCAGGAAGGCGCTGCTATTGAACAGGCATTCCGAGAGTCCGTCGGGGTAATATCCGGAAAACTCTCCGTGGTGGAGCTGCACGAGGAGGGCCGGATCGGGCGGATCCGGGAGCGCATCGGCAACAACCTGCTCGCATTTCTGAAAAAAGAAGAGATCAATGAGAACAGGTTTGAACAGGAACTGATCCTTTACCTGGAGAAGTATGACTTTTCCGAGGAGAAGGCACGGCTGCGGAGCCATTGTGCGTATTTCCTGGAGACCCTGGAAGAAATTGAGGCACCGGGAAAAAAACTGGGATTCATCTCCCAGGAGATGGGCCGGGAGATCAACACACTGGGATCCAAGGCGAATGATGCGGAGATCCAGCACCTGGTCGTGGAGATGAAGGATGCCCTGGAACAAATCCGGGAACAGGTGCTCAATGTATTGTAATGGAAGGGAAACTCTTCATATTCAGCGCTCCCTCGGGTGCTGGCAAATCCACCATCGTGGGCCACCTGCTGCGAATGGACCTGGGCCTCGCATTCAGCATCTCGGCAACTTCGCGCAGGCCCAGGAAAGGTGAAAAAAACGGGAGGGAATACTACTTCGTCTCAACGGAAGAATTCCGCAGGAAGATCCGTGACAGGGAATTTGTTGAATGGGAGGAGGTTTATCCCGGGCGGTATTACGGGACCCTGAAGAGTGAGCTGGAGCGGATCTGGAAACGGGGACAGCACGCACTGTTTGACATCGACGTGCAGGGAGGAATGAACCTGAAAAAGAAATTCGGCGACCGGGCCCTCTCCGTATTTGTGATGCCTCCCTCGCTGCAGGTCCTGGAGGCGCGTCTGCGGGCCAGGGGGACCGACGATGCGGAATCGCTCCGGAAGCGGATCGAGAAGGCCGAATGGGAGATGCAGTTTGCTCCCTTGTTCGACCGAACCCTGGTGAACGATTGCCTGGATAAGGCGCTGACAGAAGCCGAATCCATGGTGAAAAGCTTTCTGGACCGATGACTGTCACGGGACTTTTCTTCGGCTCGTTCAATCCCATCCATGTGGGCCACATGGTCATTGCCAATGACATGATCGAGTTCTGCGACCTGGATGAGCTCTGGTTCGTGGTGAGCCCCCATAATCCCCTGAAAGAAAAGAAAACGCTGCTGAAGGGTTATCACCGCCTGGAGATGGTCAGGCTGGCAGTGGAGGAGGATGACCGGTTCAGGGAATCCGACATTGAGTTTCACATGCCGCGGCCTTCCTATACCATCGATACCCTCACCTACCTCTCCGAAAAACATCCCTCGAGGGAATTCCGGCTCGTGATGGGATCCGACGGACTGAAAACCTTTCATAAATGGAAGCATGCCGATCAGATCATCCGCACGTATCACCGGCTCGTCTATCCCCGTCCCGGTGCGGCCAGGGAAACGCTGGCCGAAGTTCCCAACGCCACATGGATGGATGCGCCCCTGATGGATATCTCATCCAGTTTCATCCGCAGTGCCATCAGCCAGGGCAAAGATGTCCGGTACATGGTCCCCCCGAAGGCCTACCGCTACATGCGCGACATGCATTTCTACGAAAAATGACCGGAGGGATTAATATTTCAGACCCAGTGCTTCGCAATAGCCCCTGTTCGGATAACAGTTCTCAAATTTGCTGTTCTCCGCAAACTGGTCCAGGATCCTCACGATCTCATCCGGTCTGATCCCTTCGATGCTGTCCTTCAGGGCCCTTATGTTTGCAAATGAGCTCCGGTCGCTTTCCGCGTATCGTACGAAATTGTCCCAGCCCGCAGGTTTGTCAAAGTTTATGGGGCCCCTCGTATTATCCATCTTTTTATAGGGCCAGAATGTCCAGTGAATCTCATTGCTGTCCAGGAGTTCCCTGAACGCCTTCACCCACGCATCCTCGTTTTCCCCGCTTTCGCCCATCAGGATGGGCACCTGGTGTTTCTCCCTGAAATCCACATACTGCTGAATTTCTCTCTGAACAGGCGGCATCCAGTATTTATGGAAGGTATAGGCGAGCTGGTCGTCAAATGGTTCGGAGAAGACCGAGAAATCGGTCTCCCACACCGCCCCGCCCAGGAACACGATGTGGTGTTTGTCCACCTCCCTGATGGCTGCGGTGATTCGCTTGTACAGCGGTTCCAGTTTGGGTTTCAGGTTGTCCCCGTCAAAATACTGGGGAATGGGCTCGTTCAACAGGTTGTACCCGATGACGGCCGTATCCTGCGCATACCGCGCTGCGATCTCCTGCCAGAGATCCGTCACCATCTGTTTCATCCCCTCATCCACCATCAGCCAGGGATAACCGTCGCTGTTGTCGATGTTGTCCCCGGTCTGTCCCCCGGGAGCCCCGTGCATATCCAGCAGCACGTAAATGTCGTATTTCGCACACCACGCAATGGCCCTGTCCAGGTATGCGTACCCGTGCATGTCCCTTCCCAGGAAATCATCGTGGCACAGGAGACGGTAATCAAAGGGCAGCCGGATGAGGTTCACCCCGGCCTCCGACAGCCACCTGATATCAGGCTCGGTGATGTAATTTTCAAGAAAGGCATCCCAGAAAGCGGTGGTGGCGCTGTTGCCGATCAATTCGCGGATGGCCTGGTCAATTTTGCGCGGCGAATTGCAGTCGCGCATCTTGAACATATACCCCTCCGGCAGCAACCAGTTGCCCAGGTTGACACCTTTCAGCTGCAGGCGCTCTCCCCCGTGGGAATAAATCTCTTTGCCATCCACGTAGGCATAATGCTTTTCTGCCTCCTGACAGGAAATGGCGGTCAGCAAAGCCATCAGACAGAACCAGATTCTTGTTTTCATGATGATGATCCGTTTTATTCCAAATCAATGATAATTTTGATATTTTCCCTGACCAGTTCAATTAAATCCTCCGGCAGAGCACCGATTCTTTTTATTAATCTTCTATTATCGATCGCCCTGATCTGATCAATCAGAATATCACAATCCTGTATCAAATTCCCGGTTCCTTTTTTAATTTGCACCCGCAATATATGAGCGTCCTTGATCACATTTGTCGTCAGGGGACAAACAATGGTGGAGGGATGGGGTATCTGGTTTAGTAAATTTGTCTGCAATACCAGTACGGGTCTTGTTTTACCCGGTTCTGTCCCAATTTGTGGATTTAAATCGGCAATCCATATCTCGAATTGTTTAATCGACATAATCGATCTCCTCAAAATCCTTCAAGATGGACATGGAATCATTTTTTACCAATCCGGATTCCTTTTTCAATGTCTCTTCAAAAATCCTGCGCTGATGATATTTATTCCAGTGGCTGATCGCCTCGTTAATGTACCTGTTTCTTGGCCTTTTAATTCTGGCCAGGATCTCCTCTGTTTCTCTAAAAATTGAATCGTCTATTTTTAAGGATATTGTTTTCATATGATACCTTTATTGTATACCTCAAAAGTATACATAAAACGTATATTAATCAAGTATTTTTTCAGGCGGTAAGTTTTGCCTCTTTTACGATCTCCATGCCGCGCCGGATGGCCTTTTCGTTGGCGGGCAGCAGGTGATGGTGCCGTTCCGGAAGAGATTTCTTCAGGCCCTTGACCACATTTTCAAATTCCACCACGGGCCTCACCTTGAGGTATGCCCCCAGGACCACCATGTTGAATGTGATCCGCGATTTCAGCCGGGCGGCTTCTTCGGTGGCTTCCACCTGGAAGATCCGGATATCTTTGCGTTCGGGATGCCGGGTGATGCCGTTGGGGTCATAGATCAGCAATCCGCCCGGCTTCACCATGGATTCAAATTTATCCAGCGACTGCTGGTTTAAAAGTATGGCTGTGTCGTAGCTTTTCAGCACCGGGGAACTCACCCGGTCGTCACTGAGGATCACGGTCACATTGGCCGTGCCCCCGCGCATCTCGGGACCATAGGAGGGCATCCAGCTCACCTCCTGTTCCTGCATGATCCCCGAATAAGCCAGGATCTTGCCCATGGACAGGACGCCCTGTCCCCCGAATCCGGCAATGATAATTTCTTCGGTCATAGGAATAAGGATTTATGTGGTCACGGTGGACTCGGCCATTTGCTCTTTGCAAACATCCTTCACCAGCTTCCCGTCCACCTTGATATCACCCAGGGGATAAAACGGGAACATGTGCTCCTCCATCCACTGGTTGGCATCGTTGGGAGTCATCTTCCATCCCGAGTTGCAGTTGGAGACAAATTCGATGAAAGAAATCCCCTTTTTCTCTTTCTGAACCTCGAATGCTTTCCTGATCGCTTTTTTGGCCTTTCGCACGGCTCCCGCCTTGTGGACCGCCTGCCGCGTCACATAGTAGGTACCCTGAAGCTGTGCGATCAGCTCCGTGATCCTGTACGGAGGACCCATTTTTACCGAATCTCTTCCGTAGGGGGAAGTGGAGGACTTCATCCCTTCCAGGGTGGTGGGGGCCATTTGTCCGCCGGTCATCCCGTAGATCCCGTTGTTCACGAAAAAGATGGTGATCTGCTCGCCCCGGTTGCAGGTATGGATGGTCTCCGCGGTCCCGATGGCCGCCAGGTCCCCGTCGCCCTGGTAGGTAAAGACGTACTTGTCGGGCCAGAGCCTTTTGATGCCCGTGGCAACGGCAGGGGCTCTTCCGTGGGCTGCTTCCGAAAAATCCACATCCATGAAATCATATGCCAGCACCGCACATCCCACGGGTGAGATCCCGATGGTGTCCTGCTGGATCCCCATCTCCTCCACCACCTCCATGATCAGGCGGTGGATGGTCCCGTGTCCGCAGCCCGGACAGTAAGACAATGTTGCATCCGTCATCAGCGGGGTGCGCCTGTACACCAGGTGCTCCTGTTTGATGATGTCACTTGTTTCCATAATCATCCTCCAATAAAATGTTCTTCAACCGCCTCCATCACATCATCCGGCGAATGGACCTTCCCTCCCGGCATCCCGAAGTGGTAAACCGGCACCCGGCCGTTCACTGCCAGTTTCACATCCTCGACCATCTGGCCGTTGCTGAGTTCCACCGACAGAATGCCCTTTACCCTGCCCGACAGCCGGATGAGCTCATCGGTGGGAAACGGGAACAGCGTTTGCGGCCGCAGCAGCCCCAGCTTCTGTCCCCTGCCCCTGGCCACATCCACCACCTTCTGACAGATGCGGGCGCTGGAGCCGTAGGCCACCAGCAAAAATTCCGCGTCCTCGCACTGAATGCTTTCGAACATCACATCATCGCTCATGCGGTCGTATTTTTCCTTCAGTTTCAGGTTGTGTTCGTACTGGAGTTCCGGGTCCAGGTTCAGGGAAGTGATGATGTTCCTTTCCCTGTCGGGCGTTTTGCCTGTGATCACCCAGGACTGGTCGAATTCGGATGTCCTCGGTTTCTGGGGAGGGAGCACCACCTTTTCCATCATCTGGCCGATGAGGCCGTCGGAAAGGATCATGGCCGGGTTCCTGTATTTGAAAGCCAGTTCAAATGCCAGATCCACGAAATCTGCCATCTCCTGCACCGAAGCCGGAGCCAGCACGATCAGCCGGTAGTCCCCGTGTCCGCCACCCTTGGTGGCCTGGAAATAATCTGCCTGGGAAGGCTGGATGGTCCCCAGGCCGGGCCCTCCCCTGACCACATTCACGATCAGGCAGGGAAGCTCTGCCCCGGCAATGTAGCTGATCCCCTCCTGCATCAGGCTGATGCCCGGACTGGAGGAGGAGGTCATGACCCGTTTCCCGGTCCCCGCCGCCCCGTAAACCATGTTGATGGCTGCCAGTTCGCTCTCGGCCTGAAGAACGACCATCCCCGTCCGCTCCTCGGGTTTTTGAAGAGCAAGGTATTCAAGCACCTCGGACTGCGGGGTGATGGGGTACCCGAAATACGCATCCGTACCGGCCCGGATGGCTGCCTCGGCAATCGCCTCATTCCCCTTCATTAATGCCAGTTCCTTCATAGGTCAAATCTTTATTGTTGTTTCACCCGGTACACCGTGATGGCCCCGTCGGGGCAAACCACCGCACAATTCGTGCATCCCGTGCACTGGTCCGGCTCCTCCATGTATGCATAGTGGTATCCTTTCTGGTTCACCTGTTCCGACATGGCGATCACATCGGTGGGACAATTCACCACACAGACCTCGCAGCCCTTGCACCTTTCCACATCCACAACGATCGCTCCTTTTGCTTTTGCCATCTGCAAATGATTTGAATGAATCCCAAATGTAATAATTCTCATTCATTATCCCGGAATCAGGCCTTCCGGATCGGGTGATCCTTTTTGAATGCCTTCAGCCGTTCTTCCAGGGCCGGGAACTGGTCCCTTCTCACCTGCGACACACAGGCCCTCAATCCTTCTGTACGCTTGCTCCCGGTGATCCCCAGTGATATGGCGCTGATCCCGTAATACAGCAATTCCTCCACCAGCCGGGGTCCGTCAAAGCCGGGATATGCAATGGTAAAATAAAATCCGTCTGCAATGGGTTTGTCCAGGTCCCTGTCATAGACGATATGAAATCCGAACTTCTTAAACAGGGACTTCATGATTGCTGCCTTCTCGCCGTATTCCCTCACCTCCCTGATGAAATTGTAAGTGCCGTCGTTCACCGCCTTGAAGATCGCCGCCAGGGCATACTGTGCTGTATGGGATGCTCCGGCGGACAATGAATACAATGCCCCGTAAACCATGGCGTGCCCGAATTTCTCCGAGGTGTAATAGCGTTTCAGATCGGGGTACCTTCTTTCAAACAGTTTGGGGGCGATCACCATCATCCCGATGCGCTGGCCTGCGTAACTGAATGCCTTTGAACTGGAGATCAGGAGCAGGTAATTATCCGTGAATTTTGCCACCGTTGGCTGGTAGGGGGGCTTCCCGGGTGTGGAAAGGTCCTTCCTGAAATCCATCCCGAAATAGGCCAGGTCCTCGATCACGGTTACATCGTACTTCATGGAGATCTCGCCGATGGCTTTCAGTTCCTCCTCATTCAGGCAGATCCAGGCAGGGTTGTTTGGATTGGAGTAGAGCAGGGAAGAGTATTTCCCCTTGACGATCTCCTCCTCGATCATGGGCTTCAGCTTATCCCCCCTGATATCGTACATGTCGATGGATCCGTAATCATGGCCCAGTACCAGGCACTGCTGCTTCTGCACCGGGAAGCCCGGGTCCAGGAAAAGGGTGCCCGTCCGCCTGTGATCGGACCGGTTCACCACCATGAACGCTGCCATACCCCCCATCAGCGATCCCACGGTGGGAATGCAATGAGCCGGTTCCACATCCACATCCAGAAACAGTTTGACGAATCGTGCCGTCTCCTCCTTGAGGGGTTTGATCCCTTCGATGTTTGGGTATTTGGAGGCCACCCCCTGCCGGAGGGCGATCATCTCAGCCTCGACACCCACAAAAGTCGGATCCAGTCCGGGCACGCCCATTTCCATCCTGATGAACTCCTTTCCCGTGATTCCCTCGATGTCATTGACAATCTTCACCAGTTCCCTGATGGTGGCCTTCCCCGCAGGATGGATCCCGAATGCATCAATGACCTCATTGACCACTTCTGCTTCAATGGGCGTTGATTTCATAATTCCTGGTTCTATCAGGTGTGAATTTAGGAAAAGGCAAAAAAACCGGGTGTGTCAGATAGCATATCCCGCATGTGTTATATAACGTCTTTGCTGATCCGGATCCTGGCATCGACCACCGCCAGCCGTTCGCCCCGTCCCATAATGGGATTCAGGTCCAGTTCGGCAATCCCGGGGGCATGCACGAGCATGCAGGAGAGCCTGGCAATGATCCCGGCGAACAGGCCGGTGTCGATCCCCTCCTGACCCCTGATCCCCCTGAGCAAAGGATACCCTTTTAATGAGCGGATCATTTGTGACGCTTCATCCGGCGAGAGGGGAGCGAGTCCGTGGCTGAGATCCTTCATCACCTCCACATGGATTCCTCCCAGTCCGCAGAGTACCACATACCCGAAGCCCTTTTCGTACTTTGCCCCGGCAAACAGTTCCATTCCCTCCAGCATGGGCTGGAGAAGCACACCTTCATATCCTTCTATTTTCTGCATTTTTCCGAACCAATCCTGCAGCTCCTTTTCATCTGAGATGCCCAGCGCCACGCCGCCCACATCCGATTTATGGACCGGACCCACCACCTTCATGACCAGCGGGTAACCGGTTTCCCGGGCGATTTTGAGCAACGCTGCTTCATCGGTTGCCACCGACTCCTGCACCCTCGGGATCCCCGTTGCATCCAATATCCGGTTTACCATTTCCGGAGAAAGATATCCCTCACGGGCATCATCGATCACCCTGCTGACAGTGCCGATATCGATCCCGCCGGGAAGGGGCGCAACTTCTGCCGGCGGCGGCGTGTTGCAGATCCTGGTAAGCGCTTTTCCCAGCAGCACCTCATCCGGGAAATTCACATGTCCCCGGGAGAGGAACTCCCTGACCTCTTCAGCAGCTGTAGTGATGGAGGGCAGCACAGGGAAGATGGGCTTTTTTCCCGCTTCCATTTTCCGGTGGAGCACATCATAGGCTTCGAAGACAGGCGTCAGTCCCGGTGTCCCGTAAATCACCACCATCGCATCGATCTCACGGAAGGAGTGTTCGCAGGAATCGATGGCAGCACCCAACTGTTCGGCGTTGCCGGTGGCCAGGATGTCGATGGGATTGGCGGCCGAAGATCCAGGGTAGAGCCGGGAGAGCAGCGCTTCCGCCTCGGCTCCTTCCAGGTGCGGGACATCCATGCCCCCTTTCACAAGTACGTCCGTGAGCATCACCGCCGGTCCCCCGGCGTGGGTGATGATGGCCACATTCTTTCCTTTCAGCGGCGGGTATTGCATCACCGATGCCACGGTGGTCAGTTCTTCCCTCCCTTCGCACCTGACGATCCCGGCCTTCCTGAACAGGGCATCCACAGCCAGATCCGGACTGGCCATGGCCCCCGTGTGGGAAGAGGCAGCCCTGCTTCCGGCATCGGTGGTGCCTGCCTTGATGGCCGCGATCCTGCAGCCTTTCCGTATCAGGCTTCCGGCATGGCGGAGGAGCTTTTCCGGCTCCCTGATGGTTTCGAAGTAGAGCAGTTTCACCCTGGACGAACTGCCCTCGCGGTAGGTTTCATCAAAGTACTGGAGCACATCCTCCACCCCGGTCATGGCCGAATTTCCAACAGAGAATACGTGATTGAATCTCAACCCTTTGTGCAAACCTGATTCCATGATAAAGACCGCTGTGGCCCCGCTTCCGGAGATGAAATCACATCCCCCGGGATCCAGCACGGGGATGGGCAGGGTGAACACCCCCTGGTAGGCCGGGGTGAGCACCCCGATGCAGTTGGGCCCGATCAGGGCCGCGTCGTACAACCGGCAGATCCTGACGATCTCTTCCTCGATCCTGGCCCCTTCCCGGTTCTCTTCAGAAAAGCCTGCAGAAATGATGATAAAGGCGCGTGTATTCCTGGTTTCGGCCAGCTCCCTGACCAGATCGGGACACGCGGCAGCGGGGATCGCCAGGATGGCCAGATCCACGTCGGGAAGCTCCATCACCTCCCGGCAGGAGGGCACTCCCTGGATGGTTTCTTCCCTGGGATTCAAGGCGTACAGTTTTCCCTGGAAAGTCCCGTTGCGGATATTGTGAAAGATCTTCCCACCGGGTTTTGAAAGCTGATTGGAGGCCCCGACCACCACGATGCTCTCCGGATCAATGAGCTGTCTGTTGATCATTGCAGATGTGTTGATGATCCAAAGTTAAAAAAGCGGTCTGTGCAGGAGGCAGGAAAGGGGGTGTCTTAGAACATGCATAAAAAAAGAAGACAGGCTGCGGTTCTCCCTAAAACCCTCAAAAGATTCGCAGCCTGCCTTGCACCCCAACAATTACTTTCCGCGAGTATAACCAGAAAAATCCGGATAAGTTGTCCCCGGAATCCAATTTAACATCCGAAAGGGATTTTTTTAACAAAATGTCTCCCGCCAACCCGCCGGGATTGATGCTCCTCCGCTTAATTCATCCTGCCAGCAGGGACTTCACCTTCACCCCCGGGAGCCTGCCCAGTTTGCCGGTCAGCGCCCCGATCCGGTCCGTGTCCCCCTCCACCACCAGGGAAATGACACTGAGCGACCTGTCCCTCAACGGGATGCCCTGTCTTCCCAGGATAATGTCCGACTGGGCTGAGATGATGCTGTTAATGTACGGTATCTGGCTTTCATCTCCAACCAGGATGATCACCGCTCCGATTCTCTGTTCCATGATCAACGTATGTTAGTAGACCGGCTCGTCAGTAGACCAGTTCGCGAACCGCTTCCATATCTGTCCGGAGATCGGCAGGTTCCCTGAGGGTCATTCCTTTGTAAAAACGTAAGGTGAGGAGGTTCCCATCCGCCGGGGCACAATCCTGCCGGGTAAAGACACAGATGCTCCCGTCGGGTCCGATCCGCAGCAACCCCTTTCGATGCGTTCCCTTCTGCCCGACAGCAACAGCATATGTCCCTGCCGGGGGGACCAGCTTGGCCGGATCCCTGTACCTGACCTCCGTGCAGAGGCAGCCCGGCAGCGCTGAAGCGTTTTCGGAACGGACAACCTCCGTCTCCATGATAAAATGGTGTTCAAGGTACGCGTTGGCCCGCTGAATGTTCCCTTCCGACAGGGCTTTCCGGATCCGGGTGCTGCTCACCGTCTCATGCTGGATCTCCTGTGCAGGGATCTCCTCTACCATGAAACCATGGGATTCACTCATCTTGAAAAGCGAGTCAAAATTCCCTGCACGGTGGTACCCGAAGTAATGGTTGAATCCGACCACAATGGTATGCGCTTTCAGTTTCCCGAGCAGGTAGCATTCCACAAAATCTTCAGGGGTCGTCCGGGAAAAGGATTCGGTGAATTCGAGGATCACCACGTGATCCAGTCCCGTTTCGGCAAGCATCCTGCATTTTTCCTCCTGGTCGTAGATCATCTTCAGCTCCTTTCCGGCGCCATCGGGATAGAGCACCCGCCTGGGGTGAGGGTGGAAAGTGATCAGGACAGAGGACCCTCCCGCCCTGCCCGCCAGGTCATTCAGCCGCCTGATGATGGTCCGGTGCCCCACATGCACCCCGTCGAATGATCCCACGGTCACCACCGGAGCCGGGATCGAAGGAAGGTGATCCATGGAATGGTGTACCTGCATCATCGATCGGCCATCTTCACGAAATATGCCACCTTTTCCAGAGAGGTGACCATGTCGTATTCCTCAAGGTACACATCCGGACCCACCCGGAGGGGTGCTGTGGTAAAATTGAGGATCCCCCTGATACCCTCCTCCACGAGCTGCCTGGCCACCTCCCTGGCTGCATCAACCGGAACGGTCATGATCGCGATGGAGATATTCTGGGACCTGATGATCTCTCCCAGGCGGTTCATGGGATAACATTTCACGCCGGAGATGACCCGGTCGATCTTGTTGGTATCCACATCGAAGGTGGCAATGATGTTCAGCTTTGAACGCTTTCCGACGAAATAGGTTGTAATGGCCTTCCCCAGGTTCCCGACCCCGATGACCGCCACATTCAGCCCTTTTCTGGAATCCAGGGTCTCCTCGATCACTCCGACCAGCTCCTTTACATCGTATCCTTTCCGCTGCATGCTTGTGTAACCGATGAACATGATGTCGCGGCGCACCTGAACGGCCGTATTGTGGTGGAGCGCTGCAAGCTCATGGGAATAGATGTGGGTTTTTCCTTCTTCAAGCCACTGCAGCAGTGACCTGCGGTACTCACTGAGTCTTTCAACTGTCCGTTCAGGCAATAACATGGTCCCTACCGTTGGTTTGACATACAATAATATGAAATAAAAGACAGATATCAATCAGAGACCCGGCAGGATGATCCTGAACTCACTGCCTTCCTCCGGTTCGCTCTCCACCTCTATTTCTCCGCCGTATATCTCTGTGAGCTTGCTCACGATGGAAAGGCCCAGTCCCGATCCGGTGATCCCTTTCGTCCTGTCGTTCCGGATGCGGACAAACTCCCTGAACAGAACGGCGATCTCTTCGTCGTTCATCCCGATCCCCGTATCCCGGACCCTGATCACTGCCTGGTGATCATTCTTTTTCACTTCCAGCTCCACTTTCCCGCCTTCCCGGTTATACTTGACCGCGTTCGACAGCAGGTTGTTGAGCATGATATCCACATCATTGGGATCGGCATTCATGAGCACCGGTTCATCTGCAAATAGCGAAATGTCGATGTTCTTCTGGATGGAGAGGGGTTGAATGGTGGAGATGGCCAGGCGCGCCCGCTCTGCCAGATCCACCTGCTCGATCTTGTCCTCCCGCTTTTCCAGCCTGATCCGGGTAAAATCCATCAGATCCATGATCAGGAGCCGCATTCCTTCGATCCGCTGCAGGCAGCGGTTCAGGATTTCGTCGTATTCCTCCACGCGCTCTCCGAACTCCCGCTCCTGGATCATGCGAAGATACCCCTCCAGGGCGTTCAGGGGTGATCTGAGCTCATGGCTCAGCACGGAAAGGAACTGGTACCGGATCTTCTTGCCCTCCTCTTTCATCCCCCTGGCGATCCGCTTCAGAAAGAGCTGCTTGACGATCAGATCCACGCTGGCTTTCAGTTCAGCAGGTGTGAATGGTTTGGGAATAAAATCACGCGCTCCGTCGTCCGTGGCCCTGGCGGCGATATCCAGGGATGCATAGGAGGTGATCATGGCCACCATGGTGTCAATCTTCCGTTCCTGGATGATCTTGAGCAATTCGATCCCGTCCATGCCCGGAAGCTTGTTGTCCAGCAGCAGGATATGCGGCGGGTCGTGCTCGATCATCACAAGCGCGTCCTCGGCATTTGCCGCTTCCCTGCATTCGAACCCGTAGTCCTCGTCCATAAAGGGAAAACTCACCGTATGCCCTTTCAGGATCCGGCTGATGCCCGAACGGATCCCGGGCTCGTCATCGACCACCAGAATGTTTAATTGTTCCATGTTATGCAAG
>JAXGMU010000062.1:0-6472 GCA_040768485.1 Bacteroidales bacterium | reverse complement strand
TTCCATCCGGTAGCCTTTCTCCAGATAATGGTCGGCCCTGATCCAGTTCCGTTCGGCCTGACTGTCCAGCTGGAACCTGATTCCCTTTTCACTGTAAACGGCCGTGGAAATGATCACGGGGATCGCAGGATCCTTTTTCTTGATCCTGTATGAAAGGATGAAGCCGCTGTCTTCCTCCTCCATCATCAGATCGACAATGGCCAGGCTGGGGGAGGACACTTCCAGGAATTTTTCGGCTTCCCTCCGGGATGCCACCGTTACCGCCTCGTATCCCCACTTTTCCAGGTGATGCCCGAGCATGAACAGCACGTCCGGATCATCGTCCGCCACAAGGATGGTTTTTTTATTTCTCATGGATCTTATCTGTTATCATTTTTCAGAAGTTCCTGTTCCTGGGCAGTTTCAGGATGAATTCCGTTCCGGTGGGCCCCAGGGCGGGATCCGTATTGGACTTCACGTCGATCTTCCCCCTGTGCATCTTGACGATCCCGTAAGTGGTCGCCAGTCCGAGCCCGGTTCCCCTGCCCAGTCCCTTGGTGGTATAAAACGGTTCGAATATCTTTTCCAGGTCCTTCTCCGCGATCCCGGTCCCCTGGTCGCTGACGCTGATGGTAAACCAGTCGGGATTTCCTTTGAGGGTGACCGTAAGGAGTCCCCCGTCTTTCATGGCCTCGATTCCGTTCTTCAACAGGTTGGTCATCACCTGGATCATCTGCTCGCTGTCCACTTCCGCCATCGCATCCGACAACCGGTTCTCAAGCCTGCATTCGATGTTTTCGGGCATGATGATGGATGAAATGCTGAACCGCATCAGCTCTTCCAGGTCGGTCCTGGAATACTTCACCTGGGTCTTCCTGGCAAAATTGAGCAGTCCCCCGACAATATTCTTGCAGCGTTCAGCCTGTTCGACGACCAGCTCCAGATCCTCTCTCTGCTGGGTGTCGCTGCACTCTTCCAGCAGAATGTTGGAATACATGATCACCACGCCCAGGGGATTGTTCAGCTCGTGGGCGATCCCCGCGGAGAGCTGTCCCATATGCGCCAGTTTTTCACTCTGCCGGAGTGCCTGTTCCACGGTGACCAGCTTGCTGTTGGAATCGGCCAGCTTGTGGATCGATTTGTGGAGGCGTTCGATTGAAAGCGGCAGGCACATATCCACCTCCGCCAGTCCCTGCGCAATGGCCACGGCATGTGCCCGGCAGGTATCATACCCGCATGCCCCGCAGTCCAGGTGATCCTTCGGGGAGAATTTCCCCATCTCCTGCAGCACTTTTGTGATCTCATCTTCGGAAGGATCGGCCAGGCGCTGGTCGTCAACGGTAAACCTTGCGGAAAGATCTATCTTCCGGCCCGACTCCCGGCAGTGCTCCTCTCCGGATTCCTCAAGCCGTCTCTGAAGGTGGTCCAGAACACGTTTCCGTCTCACGAATTTGTTTCCGCCCCTGGAGGTACCCGGACCCATGATGCATCCTTCGCAGCAAAGCAGCTGCAGGTGCATCGTTTCCAGGGAACCGGAGGCAAATTCCCTGATGGCTTCCTGAAAATGGACCCTGCCCTCGGCCACGATCACACTTTGCTCCACATGACTCCCCGGAAGGTCCATGCACTGAAGCATTCCCCGGTTGACCGGAAATCCTGCCCCCTTCCAGGCCAGTGGTGGTGCAAAATCAGCCGGAACGGTCCTTCCCGGCCGGATGCGCGCCTCCGAGAGCATCCCGCGTAACTCCTCGAAGGTGATCACCTCATCCACCTCATCCGATTCCCCTTTCTTTGCAATACAGGGCCCGATGAACACGAGCCGGGGAGCACTGCCTTCCACGCTTCGGACATACCTTGCGGTGGCCACCATGGGCGAGACCACCGGTGCCATGGATCCGGTCAGCCCGGGATAATATTTTTCCACGAAAGAGACAATGGCGGGACAGTCGGAGGAGATGAAGGCCCTGCCCGGATTCTGATCATACAGGGTTTCATAGGCCCGGGATACCAGGTCGGCACCCATTCCCACTTCGTATACACGGCTGAATCCCAATCTGATCAGCATTCCCACCAGGATCCTGCTGTCGGCTATCTCACCGAATTCGGCTGCATAGCTGGGTGCCAGCAGTGCAAAGGTCTCCCCGCCCGAATCCAGCAATTGTCTCACCCGGTCGGCCGACCGCACATACACTTTCGCCCCCTGCTTGCAGACACGGGTGCAGTTGCCGCATGCAATGCACCTTTCCTGCACCACCTCGGCCTGTCCGTCAATGATCTTGATGGCTTTGACGGGGCACTCCCTTACACAGGTGTAGCATACCCTGCAGAGGTCCTTCACCGTGTAGACGAGTCCCTTTGGTCTTTTCCTGTCCATGTATCCTTTACTTCGCTTCCCTTATACAGCCTGGTTGCTTCGGGATTGTGATGGGCGGCCCTGACTTCTGCGCTGTTGTCCAGATCGTAGATGGCCCGCGTCCTGGCACGTACCGGGTCCCCGGCCGACCGGAGTGGCTGTCCCCCTCCGTTCACACAGCCCTCCGGACAGGCCATGACTTCCAGAAAATCCAGCCGTAACTTCCCCTCCCTGATCTCATCCAGGACTTTCACCGCTTCCGCAAGTCCGCTCACCGCCCCGAACACGAGGGGACCTTTGTCTGTTTCCAGGGTTGTTTCCCTGTAGTTCCTCCGGATCCTGAACCGCTGGAACCTGGACGGATCCATCTCCCTGCCCGTCTCCCGGAAGTAAATGCTCCTTGCCGTGCACTCCGCTTCACCTCCTGCGGCAGCAGTGAGCCTGCCCGCCGTCCCCGCAGGAATCCCGGGCAGTTCTTCCTCTTCAGGGGAGAGATTTTCCGTATCAAGTCCGCCCAGCCGGATCATTTTTGCCAGCTCCCGGGTGGTCAGAACGAAGTCAATGTCGGAAGGATCCGCGGATGTCAGCTCACTTTGCTTTGCTTCCCGCTTATCGGCCGTACAGGAGCTGATCAGTACGGAGACCGGTGATTTCTCTTGATCGGGAGCCGCTTCGGCAAACCATCTTTTCATGAGCATCCCCGTAACCCGGGCCGGGGAGCCGAGGGGAGAGAGATGGGGAACAAGCTCCGGGTAATTTTTCCTGCAGAATTGCACCCAGGCCGGACAGGAACTGGTGATCAGGGGGATTGGCGAGCCCCCGCTTATCCTGTCTCCGAATACCGCTGCCTGTTCCAGGATCATCACATCCGCCCCCAGGGAGCTCTCCACGACATGATCAAATCCGATTCTGCGAAGGATCACGGGGAGTTCCTTTCCAAGGTTTGCGCCCGGTTTGCAGCCCAGCAGTTCTCCCAGGGAGACAGCCACGGCCGGGGTGTACTGAACCATCACGAAGGACCTGGGGTCGAGGATGAACGGCTCCAGCTCGGGGAACCGGATACGCTCCACCAGGGCGCCTGTTGGACATGCATTCAGACACTGCCCGCAGGCCGTACAGTCTGAATCATCCAGGGCTTTTGCCATGGAGGTGGATATCTGCAGCTCATTTCCCCTTCCGGCAAAGTCCAGCACGGAAGTGGCCATGATCTCCTCACAGACCCGTACGCACCTGCCGCAGAGAATGCATTTGGCCGGCTCCCGGACAATGGCTGCACTGGAGCGGTCGGTTCCCGGTGCCCGTTTTCTTCCGGGGATGCGCCTGTCGCTGATGTGCAGCTGTTCGGCGAGGGACTGCAACTCGCAGGCGCCGTTCCTTTCACAGTAAAGGCAGTCGTCCGGATGGTTGGAAAGCAGCAGTTCGATATTGGTTTTCCTTGCCCGGAGAACCCTGGGGGAGTGGGTCCTGATTGTCATCTCCCTCTCCACCGGAAAGGAACATGCCGGAACAAGGTTCTCCAGCCCTTCCACCTCCACCACGCACATGCGGCAGGCTCCCGTGGGTGTAAGCCCCTTCAGGTTGCAGATGGTGGGCAGGTGCATACCTTTGCGGCTGAGCGCGCTCAGAATGGTTTCACCCTTCTCTGCGATGATCTCCCTGCCGTTGATATCCAGACGGATTCCCATGCCTGCACATTATTTAGAAAACACTGCTGAAAATTTACACACCTCGAAGCAGATCCCGCATCCGATGCATTTTTCCTGAACGATGAAGTAGGGATGCCTTGGGGTTCCGATGATCGCTTCGGCCGGACACCTTTTCGCACAGATGGAGCATCCCGTGCACAGGTTCACGTCAATGAACCAGCTTCTCAGGCCGGTGCAGATGTTGGCCGGACAATTCCGGTCGAAGACATGCGCCTCGTATTCCTCCATGAAATACCTGAGCGAGCTCATCACCGGGTTCGGAGCATTCTGGCCCAATCCGCACAGAGAGGCATCCTTCATCACCGCGGCCAGGCCCTCCATTTCAGCGATCCCCCTGAACCTTTCCAGGGCGGTCTGCTCGGGCTCCTCCGCAGGTTTGCTGCAGATACGCTGCATTACCTCGGCCATCCGCCTTGTCCCCTCCCTGCAGGGAATGCACTTCCCGCAACTCTGCCTGTCCGCGTACTCTGTGAAATACCTGACCATGCTGACCACACAGGTGCGGTCATCCATGACCACGATTCCCCCCGATCCCATGCCCAGCTGATGCTTCTTCAGATTCTCAAAGGTGACTTCCAGATCCAGCAGTGCCGGAGGGACCATATGGCCCAGCGGTCCCCCCACGTGGATCGCCTTCAGTTCCCTGCCCCGCTCCACCCCTCCTGTGATTTCGTTCACAATCACATCGAATGTGGTGCCCGTGGGTACCTCCACAAGGCCTGTGATCCTGGACCGGCCCGAAATGCTGAATACTTTTGTGCCCGGACAACTTGCATGTCCGATGCTCCGGAACCAGTCCGGACCGTTCCGGATGATTGCCGGCAGGTTGGAAAGGGTTTCCACGTTGTTGACCACCGTGGGCCTTCCCAGATAGCCTGATGTGACGGGATAGGGCGGTTTGGGTGCAGGCATTCCCCTTCTTCCCTCGAGACTCGCGATGAGCGCCGTTTCCTCACCGCAGACAAATGCGCCCGGTCCCTTTCGGAGGGAGATCTGCAGGTTGTACCCGCTCTCCAGGATATTGTCGCCCAGCAACCCGTAATCCCTCAGTTCATTGATGGCATGTTCAATCCTTGCAATGGCGTCCCGGAATTCGCTCCGGATGTAAATGTACGCCCGGTTCGATCCGATGGCATATGCCCCGATGGCAATCCCCTCCAGCAGCTGGAAAGGGTTCCCCTCCATCAGGGAGCGGTCCATAAATGCGCCGGGATCACTTTCCTCCGCATTGCATATGAGATACTTCTGATCTGACGGGGTCTCTGCGGCAGCCTTCCATTTCTCCCCCGTGGGAAAACCTCCGCCCGACCTGCCGCGCAAACCGCTGCGGACGACCATTTCGCATACCTCGCTGAAGGTATAGCTGCGGATGATCTTCAGAAAAGCGCTGTACCCTCCCCTTCCCACATATTCTGCGAGGGAAAAGGGATCAATGATGCCGCAGTGTTTAAGGACGATCCTTTCCTGCAAAGCAAAAAACGGGAGTTCCCCCAGGTCGCGGACATCGTTCCAGGATTCCTGGCCCTCCACGGGCAACTGTCCGATCACCTGTCCGGAGGGAACGGAGGAATGGAAAACATCATCCAGCAGCGCGGGTACCCTATCGGCTGTTACTTTACTGAAAAACAGCCTTGTGCGTCCGGGAAGCTGAATGGATAGCACCGGTTCCTCCGTCGTGAGCCCGATGCTGCCCGTCTCCCTGACCTCCGCATCCATGCCCCGCTCCTGCAGGTAGCTCCCGACAGCCTGACGGGTTGCCCCCCCGCCCGCCGCCATCCCGGGGGTGGTACTGTTCAGCATGATCAGCGGTTTACGCACCATCTTCCGGCTCAGCAGTGCCATCTGCTCCAGCGCTTTCCCGTCCAGCTCAGAGGGTTCGGCCTGGGCCAGCCTGAACAATAATTCTTTAGCGGGCTTCATCCTCGCGGTATTGGTTGATAATCTCCCTGAGCCTTTTCACCGTGACGCCCGGGTAATAGGTTCCGTTCACGGCCATCACGGGTTCATTCCCGCAGGCGCCCAGGCAGGACTGTACCTCCAGGCTGAAGAGCCGGTCCCTGGTGGTTTCTCCGTCTCCGATATCCAGGATCTTCCTGATCTCCCCGAGCAGGGCCCCGGAACCATTCAGATGGCATGCCGAACCGTTGCAAAGGGTGATGTGATATTTCCCTACGGGACTGAATGTAAACTGGTTGTAAAAAGTGGCAAGTCCGTACACCTTGCTGGAAGGAAGGGAAAGATGTGTCCCGATCCTGGCAATGGCCTCTTCCGGTATATAACCCAGCTCGTCCTGTACCGCCTGCAGGATCGGAATAAGCGCATTCCGCTTGATCTGAGGGAACCTCCGAAGGATTTCGCCGATACGGTCGGACTGGGTTGGCATATAACCGGTCAGTATCTACTTGTCAGGTCAAAAACTAACAAAAATCACAGA
>JAXGMU010000061.1:0-20808 GCA_040768485.1 Bacteroidales bacterium | reverse complement strand
TCCCCCCTTACCTGAAAAGAGAGGCGGGGGCGGTTGACCGGGAACGGTATCAGACCGTTTACGGAACGGAAAACGGATCGGTGGCAGCTCCCACGGCGGGACTCCATTTCACGGACCGGATGATGGCAGAGCTGACGGCTAAAGGGATCCGGACGGAGAACCTCACCCTGCACGTGGGTGCGGATACCTTCATCCCCGTAAAAGAAAAGAATGCCAGGGAACATCGCATGCACGCGGAGAACGTGATCGTGGAAACCTCCTTCCTGGAATCCTGGATGCGGCACTCCCGCCCGGTCATCGCCATCGGCACCACCACCACCAGAAGCCTTGAATCCGTTTACTGGCTGGGAGTGAAGCTGATCCGCGGCATATCTGTCCCGACGGAGCGGGCGGTGCTGGAACAGTGGGAAAATGAAAAGCTGCCGGGGGATGTTCCGCTGAAGGAAAGCCTGGATGCCGTTCTGGATTTCTGCAGGAGGGAGCATACGGAGGTGCTCCGTTTCTCCACCCGCCTGATGATCGTCCCCGGTTACGGTTTCAGGAGTATCGGGGGACTGGTGACCAATTTTCATCTGCCGGGCAGCACGCTGCTCCTGCTCATTGCCGCCCTGCTCGGGGATGACTGGAAGCGGGTATACACGGAAGCCCTCACCGGCGGGTACCGCTTCCTCAGTTACGGTGACAGCTCCCTGCTGATCCCCCGGACCTGATGAAATGAGTGCTCATAAACCCTGCTGAACCAGCGATCTGAGCCTGGAAGCGAATCCGCTGATGTCCTCCTCCGCGGTATCAAAGGAACACATCCACCGCACCTCGGATGTATCCTCATCCCACACATAGAAGAAATACTCCTCCTGGAGCGGGCTGATCTCCTTTTTCGGGATCCGTGCAAAAACGGCATTGGCCTCCACCTTCCGTGTGACGGTCACCCCGGGGATGTCACGCACCGCCTCATGCAGCTTTCGTGCCATCCTGTTGGCATGCTCCGCGTTCGTCTTCCAGAGATCATTTTCCAGGAAGGCATCGAACTGGGCGGCAATGAAACGCATCTTGGAAGCGAGCTGCATCCCCTGTTTTCTCCTGTATCTGAAATCCCCGCACAGCTTTTTATCGAAAAAGACCACCGCCTCACCGTACATCATCCCGTTTTTCGTCCCCCCGAAAGAAAGCACATCCACCCCTGCCCCGCCCGTCATTTCGTGAAAGCTGCAATCCAGGGCGACTGCTGCATTGCTCAGGCGGGCCCCGTCCATGTGAACCAACATCCCGTGGCGGTGGGCAAAGGAAGAGATCTGCCTGATCTCCTCCGGGGTATAAATGGTTCCCAGCTCGGTGGACTGGGTGATTGAGATGACCTTCGGCTGCACGTGGTGTTCAAAACCGAAACCGTGCATGTGTTTTTTGATAAGGTTCACATTCAGCTTCCCGTCTCCGGTTTCCACGGTGAGGAGCTTGCATCCGGTGAATTTTTCCGGTGCCCCGCACTCGTCCACGTGGATATGCGCCGTATCCGCACAGATGACCGCGTTGTAAGGTTGTGTCACCGCCGAAAGGCCCAGTACATTGGCGGCCGTTCCGATAAACACAAAATACACCTCCACCTCCGTGCCGAATAAGGCTTTCATGCGCCCGACGGCTTTTCCCGTATAGGGATCATCCCCGTAAGCGATCACGTGGCCGTGGTTCACCGAGGCCATTGCCTTCATGATGGCAGGATGAACGCCGGCATTGTTATCGCTGGCGAAGCCCCGCCGGTTTTCCGTCTGGTTCATCAATCAGAATTTTTCGTCATACTTTGTCCACAGCATGTCACCCAGTTCCCAGGCCTTGCTGACCACTTTATCTCCCCACTGAAGGGTGTATTCCGTCAGGGTCCGGACGGATTCTTCCTTCTTCCCCGTCCTGTATTGTTCCAGGACTTTCTCCTCGAAGGGCTCCTGCGCCTCCAGTAATTCCATTTGCCATACATCCCAGACCCCGTTCACATCGTGGCGCATCTCACCCCACCGCTGGGCGGTGAGTGTACCGAGACGGTTAAACGCCCACCAGGCAGATTCGCGGGTAAAGCCGTCCGGACGTCCGGGGGTTTTATATGATCCGGGCAGATCGGTAACCGAACAGTAAACGGGGATATAAATGGAGGAGGCCACATTGTCCAGGGCAAGCCACACCACTCCGCCGATCTCATCCGGCAGCCAGTCCCTGCACTGGATGATGGTGGCATACATGGTATACCAGCGGGCAATGGTCCGCTCCCCCCGCCAGTCCCATCCGCCGTTGATATCAAAAAGCCTGTTCATGTCATACGGCATGTGTGGATTGGCCAGGGGGGAGATCACCGTCATTCCTTCTTCATTGGTGACTGTCAGGTTCTTTGTCATATCGAACGGAGTGCCTTCGTAGTAATCGGAGAATACAGTGATCAGATCCTCCAGGGTTACCTTCTCATCAGGCGCCACCGAAAACGGATAGTTCTCGGCATTGGGATCCAGTTCCAGGGACGGGGCCAGCAGGTCGAAGACCCTCCATTCCCTCCGCCTTGCGGCAATTGAGGTACGGCTTTCGGGAGCATACACATAGCAGAATTCAAAGGGTTCGCCCTCTTTCCACCAGCCCTGTTCGGCTGCCACGCTGAACACATTCCTGCTGGCCATGAAGTGGTCGGGATCATCCAGGTTGATCTCCCTGATCCGGCTCGCATTGGCATTGACCGAGATGTGGTTATCCGGCACCCGCTGCGCGGCCCAGACCGAGCCCACTTTCCCTTTGCCCGGGCCCACGATCTCCAGGTGCCATACCTCCTTTTTGTCAGCGATGGTCAGGCATTCGCCGAAATCGCTCCAACCGTATTCCCCGGTCAGTTCCCCGGCAAGCTCAATGGCTTCCCTGGCAGTTTTGCACCGTTCGACCATCAGCTGGCAGAGCCGTTGACAGTCGATGAGTCCCTCGTCGGACTGCAGCTCCTCCCTTCCCCCGAAGGTGGACTCTCCCACCCCCAGCTGGTACTGGTTCATGCAGGGATAGGCCGTGTTCAGATACTGAAAGGTCTGCCTTGCCTGGGGTATCTCCCCGATGGGGATGTGCCTGTATGCGGGCATTTTCAGTGAATCGTCTGCCACGCGGCGGTACATGGTGGCAGTGGAGCCATGGGAATGCCTGGCAGCCGGCACAATGTCCATCCAGGAGCGGGTACGGTGACTGTCGTCCGTGTGCGAAGTGATCACCGATCCGTCAGCCGTGGCCCCCCTCCCCGCGGTGATGCTCGTGCAGCCGTCGGGAAAACCCCCTTCCCAGTCGGGTTGCTGAGCCATGAGGGGAACAGACAGAAGAGCACAGATACAGAATGCCTGAAGAAAATGTCGCATGGTGAATTTTTGTTTCAATCAGTTGACGAAGATAATCATAAAATGGAAAGCACTATTTTTGCAGCATCGAAAAACTTGCGCAGCTCATGGAAGAAAGAAAAAAAGCAGGCAGGTATGAACGGATCATTAACCAGCTCGGCGAGCTAACCAGGAAATGTGATGATCCCATTGCCCGGATGGCCACCATCTGTGCGGTGCTCCACCACAAAATGGATCACTTCTACTGGACCGGATTCTATCTTTTACGAGACGACCTTCTGGTGGTAGGTCCTTACCAGGGGCCGGTCGCCTGCCAGGTGCTGGAAAAAGGGAAAGGAGTCTGCTGGGCAGCGGCAAACCGGGCGGAAGCGGTGATCGTACCCGATGTAACAACCTTTCCCGGGCACATTGCCTGTGATCCCAGATCGCGTTCGGAGATTGCCCTGCCCGTGTTCGCTCCCGGTTCCGGAACCAGGGCTGTTCTGGATGTGGATTCGACCCGGCCGGATGCATTCAGTCCGACTGATGCCAGGTTCCTCGCAAAAATCGCCTCGCTGGTTTACTGATACAGAGACCGGCACATCCCCCGGGCTTCCCGGCATCGTTCAGGGAACCAGGGCGCGGATCTTATCCCTGATCTTTTCGATGGAATAGGGCTTTGTGATCAGCTCATCGAATCCCACGTCCGAAAAATCTTCGAAAAACAGCTCCGGATTGTGTGCTGTCAGCGCGATGATGGGGATGACGTTCAGCGGCGGATCCAGTTCCTTCCTGATGTACTGGGTTGTTTCAACACCGTTCATTACTGGCATTTCGATATCCATGAAAACCAGTTGGATCGGCTGGTTTTTCAGGATCTCAATGGCTCTCTCGCCGTTTTCGGCGAGAACCGCCTCATTTCCCGTCATGCGGATCAGCTCCGAAAGGAGAAAACGGTTGGTAAACACGTCATCCACGACCAGGATTCTCAGATTTTCCATCGACTGTATGCGCTTCGGGACAAATATAATCCATCGCGGTGCACGGTGAGATAATATTTATCAAGAATGGAACCGGTGTGGCGGGGAGGTATGGGGACCGGCACTGTCCGGGGTTGTTGATAATCTGAAAAAACGGGGACGGGGTGCAAGGAAATTATCATTAATTTTAGTGTTTGCAGTCAGGTTCAGATGGATTTTCCGGACAGGAAAGAGAAGGTCATTCGTTACGGGGCAACCGGTTTTGTACTGGGCAGCCTGCTGGCGGTGATGGTCCTTCTGATGCTTTTTCAGGCCCTGGAATCCGAATTTACCTTCAGGGAACTCGCCTCGCTGCACCGGAGGCTCCGGTTCCTCTACCTGGTGGACCTCCTCCCCTTCTTCGGGATCATTGTCGGATATCTGGCAGGCCTGCAGCGCTACAGGCATCTGAATGAACTGTTTCTAAGGCTTCACCGGGAATCGGAACGAAAGGATGAGATCAGGCGCTTCACACGTTCGCTGATCGCCGGCGATCTGAACACCTCCATTGAATTCGGCGATGGAGACAGCTCCCTTGCCGAAACACTGAACAAGCTGAAGGACACCCTGGAAAGGAACCGGCAAATGGAACAGAAGCGGCGGCTGGAAGAGCGTCAGCGAAACTGGGTTTCCGGGGGACTGGCCACATTCGGGGATCTTCTGCGCACCCATGCCATGTCGCCCGAACCCATGGCCTACGCAGTGATCTCTGCCATGGTGAAATACCTGGATGCAAATCAGGGAGCCATTTTCATAACCAGGCGGAAGGGAGAGGAAAAATTCCTGCAGATGATCGCATGCCATGCCTACGGACGCAAGAAATTTCCGGACAAAAGCATTGCCTGGGGAGAAGGGCTGATCGGAGCGGTCGCCCTTGAAAAAAAGGGATACGTGACCGATCAGATCCCTGACGGGTATCTGACGATCACCTCCGGACTGGGAAAGGCCAATCCCGATTTCCTTGTGATTGAGCCGCTGGTCTGGAACGGTGAGGTCTTCGGGATCATGGAGATCGCTTCCTTCAAACGAATGGAAGAATACAAGCTTCAGTTCATCCGCAGGGTGGCCGAGAACATTGCCACCACCATCAGTACGATGGAAAGCAACCTGCGTACGGAACAGTTGCTCGGGGAAACCCGGGAACAGGCGGATCAGCTGGCGAGACAGGAAGAAAAGCTCCGGCAGCAAATGGACACCCTGGAGCAGACCCAGCGGGAAGCAGCCATGCAGGCTGAAAAATTCATCAGCTTCACGAATACAGTGAACCATACCCTGATGCGGGCCGATTACGACACGGAAGGCCGGTTGATCTACGCGAACACACGGTTTTTGAAAAAAATGGGATATTCCGGGAACCGTGAGGTGGAAGGGAAACACATCTCCATGTTTATCAACGAGAAAGACAGGGCATGGTTCGATACACTGTGGGAGAGGCTTGCCGGTGGGGGAAGGCATTTTGAGGGATACATGAAGCATGAGACCAGGCTCGGACAGGATTTGTGGACCATCGCCACCTACACCTGCATGCGGCGGGATGACGGCAGCGTGGAAAAGATCCTTTTCCTCGCACTTGATTCCACGGAACAAAAAAAGCAGAGCCTGGACCACGAGGGACAGCTGGAAGCCATTGACCGGATCAATGCAAGGGCCATATTCACCCCGGACGGGAAGCTGCAGATGAGCAACCCCTTTTTCGGCAGGATCTTCAAATACACTGAAAATGAATTGGTGCAGATGAAGATCTTTGATTTCCTCGGCACTGCCGATCAGGAGCGCTTCGGGGAAATCTGGGAGAGGGTGGTCAGCGGCGATCCCTTCCAGGGTCAGCTGAAGATGCATTCCAGGTACGGGGAGGAACTCTGGTTCCGCGCCACCCTGCTTTCGGTAGAAGACATGTACGGGGAAGTGGAAAAAGTGATCTTTCTGGCCAGCGAGATCACCAGGGAGAAGGAGATGGAGATGGCCTCCAGGAGGCAGCACGAGCAGCTGGTGGCCAAGGAGGAGGAGCTGAGGCTCGCCGGACTTGACCTGAGGAAGAAGCTGGAAGAAACCGGTGAAAAGCGCCGGCAGGAAAAGCTGAAATTCGGCAACGAGGTCCGGCAGTACCGCCATGTGCTGAACGAGCTGCCCTTCCCGGTGATCACCATCAACAACATGGGTTTCGTGCTGTTCTTCAACCGGGAAGCGGAACGGATCTGGGGTTTAAAGCAGGAGCATGTCCTGGGCAGCAAGGTGGACGGTTTGTTCCATCCGGATAACGATTCGGCTGTGGTGAGCGGTTTTGCGGACCCGGCACGCAGCAAACCGGCCGGTATTTATAAAAACCAGGAGGTGATCCTTCCGGAGGGGAAGGCACTGAAGAGGGACCTGATGCTGGTTCTCACCGACCTGAAAGAGGAACGTCACTTTTCGCTGGTCCTGCTCTGAACGGACCCGGATCATGGCGTGCCGCTCAGTCACCCTCTAACCATGAGATGATCTCCCGGTGATACGGTTTTTTCCGGGGGACCACATGTCCCACCAGGCGCCCCTCCTCATCGATCAAGTATTTCTGGAAATTCCACCTGACCCGGCTGTCCTCCACCCCGTTCCCGGACTTCTCGGTCAGCCACCGGTACAAAGGGTGGATCTCCTCCCCCCGGACCGGGATCTTGGACATCATGGGGAAAGTTACTCCGTAATTCTTCTGGCAGAAGGCAGCGATCTCCTCGTTTGATCCGGGTTCCTGCCCTGCAAAATCGTTGCTCGGAAAGCCGATGATCACGAACCGGTCGCTCCCGTATTCCCTGTAAAGCTTTTCCAGCTCCCCGAACTGAGGTGCCAGTCCGCATTCAGAAGCCGTATTCACCACCAGGACTTTTTTTCCCTTCAGTTGAGCCAGGGGGAAATCCTCTCCACGGATGTCCTCTACAACAAAATCATGAAAGCGCTGCTGTCCGGTCAGCAAAAACGGAAAGGCCATGATGAGCAGCAGTCCGATCCACTGTTTTCGCATATCTGTTTGTCTTTGAAATGTACATCATGCCCATCAAAATCTTCGCGACAGGCCGTTCAAAGCAATTAACAAGCCTGCGGAATACTTGTTCACATCACGATTGACTATCTTTATTGAGACGAATCACAGCATGAAGCGCCATTTCCAGATCCATGTGCATGGCCGTGTCCAGGGTGTGGGTTTCAGGTATGCGGCCATGAAAAAGGCCCGTTCGCTCCAGCTGAAGGGCTGGGTGGAGAACCGTCCTGACGGAACGGTGGGCACTGCCGTGGAGGGAGATGAAAAGAACTGCCTGGAGTATATCCGGTGGTGCCGGAAAGGACCTGGTTACGGCTGGGTGGAAAGGATCGAGGTTAAGGAGGCCGAACCGTTTGGCTACAGTGATTTCAGGATCAGGCACTAATACCTCTTCCGCAGCAGTGCTGAAACGCTGCTGCCGGTGAGCCAGGCCGTCAGGATCAGGATGATCGCCGAGATGGCCACCAGCAGGATCTCCCCGCTTTTTACAAAGCCCGCCAGGTTCTCGGTCATGGCCCAGAGCGTCAGGACCAGGACGGCAGCCATGGGAAGCAGGGTGTACCATACGGGGAGTTTCTTTACCGCCATGTAGACGGTGACCACCCCCAGAGCCAGTGCTGCCATCAGCTGGTTGAGCGAACCGAACAGGGGCCACAGCACCATGGCTCCCTGTCCCCCCGGCCTGTAGAAGGTCATTCCTGCCGCAGCCACCACCACAACGAGCGTGGCCATATAGCGGCTGTGGAACGGTCTGCGGATCGTTCCTTCCCTGTCCGTGAAGATTTCCTGCAGGGAGATCCGCTGGATCCTGGTGGCAGAGTCCAGGGTGGTATTGGCGAACGAAACGATGAAAACCACGATGAAAGCAGCCCCGTATTTCTGCGGGATCCCGAAGGAGGAAAAAAGATTTGCAGATCCGATGATGAATGCATCCAGCTTGGCGGAGAGGCCGTTGGCCGAAGACCAGCTAGCGTAATGGTGTTCATAGGCGGCCAGGCCGGTGAACAGCTCCCCCCCGTCGTTCAATCCCATCCCCAGTCCGGCCCCTGCAGCCACGATGACAAGAACGGCCAGGAAGCTTTCGGTGATCATGGAGCCGTAACCTACGGGCAATGCATCCTCCTCCCGGTTGAGTTGTTTGACCGTGGTGCCCGAACTTGCGAGCGAATGGAAGCCTGAAATGGCACCGCAGGCAATGACGATAAAAAGCAGCGGTGCCAAATCCGGGACGTCGCTGCCGGGATCAAATGCAGCCTGGTTGATGGCCGGTGCCGTGATTTCGGGATGAGCGATGGCCACTCCCAGAACCAGCAGGATCATGGCAACCAGCAGCTGGTGCGAGTTGATGTAATCCCTCGGCTGCAGCAGTTTCTGAACCGGAAGGGTGGATGCGAAAAAGACATAGATGAAGATCAGGATGCACCAGGCCACCACCGACGTCTGCCGGTCCCACGGCAGGGAGACGGGAAGCAGGACCCCGAGCAGCACCAGTCCGTAGAGTATCAGCAGGGCCAGGATGGAATAGACCAGGTCATTTTTCCCCCGCCGGATCTGCCAGCCCAGCCACAGTGCCACAGGGATCTGGAACCAGACGGGGATCACCGATTCGGGATACATGACAAAAAGCGAAGCCACGATCATCGCGAAGACCGCCAGCACAATGAAGAGCAGCAGCTGCATGATGAACTGGAGTGCATACCGGGTGGAAGGACTGATGATCTCCCCTGTCATCTGTCCGATGGATTTGCCCCTGTTGCGGGCGGATACCACCAGGGTGCTCAGATCGTGTACGGCTCCCATAAAAATACTGCCCAGGAATACCCACAGAAAAGCCGGGAGCCATCCCCAGATGATCCCGATGGCCGGTCCCACGATGGGTCCAAGTCCCGCAATGGTGGTAAAATGGTGGCCGAATACGATGTGTGCCCTGGTGGGGACATAATCCACCCCGTCCTCCAGTTCATGGGCGGGCATCTTCTGCAGTCCGGTGATTCTCAATATCTTTCTGCCGATGAACCTGCCGTAGTACCTGTAGGCAAGCAGGTAACCGACCAGGGAGAGGATGACGAGTATCAGGCTGTTCACAGGAACCCTAAGATAATATTTTTACTTCAAATTGACCCCTGATGCCGAACCGGTCGCCTGCGATCACCGCACATCCGAGGATCCCGGGGATCTCAGCGGCCATCCCGAGCACCCTTTCGATCTGATCCGGAGCGGTGACCCGGTTGGCCAGGGAGGTGGCCCATGCATCGGCCAGGGGTGCGCTTTCAGCGATGACCGTCACCGCATCGGCACAACCGAAGCTCAGTGAATGGCCCACCGTCCCCGATGAGGTGCATACGCCCCGTGTGCCCGGTGTGAGTACAAGTGCCACCCTGTCGGACAGACCGGACGAGCCCGCATGGATCAGGGACAACAGGTCGGAGCGGTTCCGGACAAACAGGTCGCCCCCGTTCTCCACCACCACCTCATCCGGATCGAATTCCCGCAGCAGCCGCCGGCCCACCCGTTCGGCAAAGAGTCCCGCCACCGAACTCATGGGACCGGTACCGGTCTGTTCACCGCACCGCAGCATGACACCGATCTCTTCGGGCACATGATCCTGAAAAGGGAGCGGTTCCAGGGAGTGAAAAAATCCGGGATGGCCAGCTGCATAACCGGTCAGGATCTGTCTCAGCCTGTGCACTTCCTCCTCCGCGCTCCGGATCATCTCCCTGCGGAAATCCCCGCGGGTGACGCCGATAAAGAGGTCCGATTCAAGCAGGGTGGCCCGGAAGAACCGGAACCGTTCCCGGTTCATATCCCGCCTGTAAAACCTGGGTTGCACGTTCAGGTCAGTTCACACCAAAATTCAGTTCGAACAGCTGCAGGGGACAGGCCTTGATGCACAGTTCGCATGCAATGCACCTTTCCGGGTCAAATACCAGTTCCCTGGAGGCGGGGTCCATTTCCAGCGCCCCGGAAAAACAGACCGAGGCGCAGGCACCGCAATGGATACACTGGGATTCACTGAATAGAATGGTCTTGACGACCGGTGATATCTGGATCTGTTTGCTTTCCAGGTACACGAGCGCTTCGTTCACATTTGCCTCCATTACTCTCAATACGATCAGCAGGTTCCCTACCCTCCCATCGGTGACATCCGCATTCAGGATGTTGATCATCACGTCGTATTCCTTGATCAGGTTGTAGGTGATGGGTTCGTTGGTGGCTTCGGCCGGAAATGTCAGCACCAGTCTCTGTTTTGTCGTCTGCATGGCAATTCGGTTTAAACTACCTGATATTCAATGAATTCAATTTATCCCTGTGCGGGAACAGCTCCAGCGGCTCAGTGAGAAGAAACCTGCCCCCGGCCACTTCCTTCTTCAGCAAATCCGCGATGGTCCTGGCCCGGTGGAGGCTGGAAAGGGAAGTGGTCCGGATCTTTTTCTGGTTCAGGACGATCTCCCCCGATTGCAGCTCGGCATAGGTGACCCGTCCCAGTTCGGGTTTGGCCGGATCGCCGTAGTCCAGGATGCAGGTGGTGATCTGGTCGTTCCGGATCATCACCGCAGCGGCCATCTCCTCATCCAGGACCGGGATCGGGATGCCGATCCCGATGAACATGGACACTCCGTACTTCTCGAAATAGGCCGCTTTGATAAACCGGGTGCTCATGGCCTTTGCATCACCGATCAGTGCCAGGGACGCCGAATTGGCAACCGGAACCCCGTATTCATTGGTCTCCGTCCCTGTTTTGTACTGTGTGCCGAACCAGCTTACATACCCGGTGGTCCCCCCAAGGAAAATCCGGGTCCCCACCCCGACGGTCCTCAGCTGCGGGTCGTTCAGCAGCGGGCTCAGCTCGCCGGAGGTACTGTAATTGGCATTCCCCATCCGGGGCAGCAGGCTGCCCATATAGGTGTACTTGATCTGCCTGGACGAGTTCACAGCCGCCGGATAGTTCTGATAGGCATTCCGCGGATTGAACATGATCATGTCATTGATGTTCTCCCGGTTGATGCGGGTATGGATATCTCTCAGCGGGTAGCAGTCCGTCCCCTTGGCATGGGCCACCAGTTCCACGTCTTTCCCCTCCAGAAGTTCTTCGATCACGTGTGCCCCGCCGTAAGCAGGATTTTCCGGGTGGTTTTCCGTGGCACCGATGTAGAGGTCCACCGCTGCCAGTCCGGTAAACACAGGCACCCCGTTCAGGGTGGCCCGCTCCATGCGGATGGGGGGATCGGAATGGCCCACATTGATCAGGACACCCGACGAACACATGGGGCTGAAAGTGGCCGTGGTAACCACGTCCACTTTGCGGGCGATCTCCTTCGCAGTATGGGATTTGCCCATTTCGGATACTTCTTCGGCGGTGAGCACCACCGCTTCACCCCGTTTTATCTTTTCGTTGATCTCCTGGTAACTTTTCTCAGTGGCCATATGTCCAAATATACAGTTTTTTGACCCGGGGTGTACGGTTCCGGATCATTTAGATACTTTCAACATCTCCGGAGCGGATCCACCCTTCCCTGCCGTCGATGACGCGGATGTTCCTCCAGCCGGTAACCCCTTCGTTCAATCCCACCCTGGTTCCCTCGTGCAGGATGAAAAGCTCCGTGCCCGATTCGCTGGGAGTGCTTTTCACCACCACCGAGGGGGACACGATAATGCCCGCGTCCGGTTTCGTGACGCTCCGGTGACGGGCGATCCCCGAAAGGAATGCGATCAGGAAGAACAACAGGGCGAAGAGTGCGGTGAAAAATCCGGCTTTTTTCATGGCCAGGCGCCGTGCAAAGAGATATACCAGGATGCTGATGAGCAGCAGGCCAAACAGGACAAGCGAAAAAATACTCCAGGTTTGTTCGGGGAAGATCTTCACCAGTTTCTCCATCCAGGTCCGGATAAACAGCCGGGGCACTTCCTCAAAGGTATCCACCCGGTACCGGGAAACAAACTCAAGGTTATGGAGCGCATCCTCATGGAACGGATCCAGCTTCAGCGCTTTTTCAAAGTAGAGGATCGCGTACCCGATGCTGTTGGACCTGAAAGAGGCATTGCCCATGTTGTAATACAGATCGGCTGATTCAAACCCGGTTTCCAGAATTTTCCCGTACGCATGCAGGGCTGCTTCATAACGGCCCGCCTGGTACAGCCTGTTCGCTTCCCGGAAAAGCACATCCGGCGGAAGTGAATCCGAAACAAGGCTGTCCGGAAGATACCCTGCCTCATGCAGGCTGTCCGGCAGCAGGCTCAGCTGCAATAGACTGTCCTGTGAGTTTGCCGGACCGCACAGGCTCCACGCAAACAGCAGGAACAGTATGATGCTTTTGCTCTTCATCACAGACGGTTTTCCAGATTCCTGATCAGCGATGCCGCATCCCTGTACAGCTGGTTCACATCGCTTTTTTCGGAGGAAGGGGCGAACCTGGAAAACTCACTCTCATCCAGGATCCTCAGGAATTCCTTCCTGGTTTCCTCCGGTACATCCCTTTTCGCGAGCGCCTCCAGGATAAGGTCCCTGGAGAGTTCCGATGTCTCGATGTTCAGTTTATCCGCCAGGTAGCCCCATACGGCTTTCCCCACCTCCTCGTAGAATCCGTCCCTGTCACCTGATTTCCTGAACTTTTCTGCCATTTTCAGCCGGACCCTGGCACTCCTGCTTGCCTGCCTGTTGCGCACCAGTTTTACATCGGCATTCCTGCGGGCCAGGATGCGGATAAAGACCGCCGACATGATGAACACCAGCAGAAGCATGGGATACAGCAGCCTGAACCAGCCTTTGCCCAGCAGCGTTCCGGCGACGGGCCTGAAGATCGCCGGGGTGCGGATGATATCCCTGATGTCCGTGCCGATGTTCTCCACGCTTTCCTGCATGATCCCCGGCACATATACGTTCCCTGCTGACTGGTCCGCTTCACCCTTGAGCACGGTGAAGTTGAATTCACGTGTGGCGGCGTTCCGGTACTGCCCGGCACCGGGATCGAACCAGGCAAAACGGACAGGCGGGATCCTGAACCTGCCCGCATGCCGCGCCACTACGGGATATTCAAAGGTCACCGATCCGCTGATCCTGTTCCCGGATGTGCTGGTGTTCACCGACCTGGTCACTTCATACACATCATGGTCCGGCGGCAGGTTCACTTCCGGCTCACCCAGCAGCGGCAGGTTTCCAGTCCCCCTGACGGTGATCCGCAGGCTCAGGGCCTCGTTGACCTTCACCTCATCTGCCGAGAGGGAGGCTTCCACGGAGAATTGTCCCACTCCTCCCGTGAACCCTTCCGGGGAACCTGCAGGCAGCGGTTTCACATGGATGGTCACCGGTCTTGTGGCCAGTTTCACGGGCACATCCTGGTAACTGTCGAAGAAGGGATCATTGAAAAAATCATCAAAAATGCTTCCCGGGCTGCGCCGCTGCACCCGCTGGGGAACCATCCATTCCGATTCGTAGGGCTCGATGGTCACCTCCCCGGTCTTCTGTGGGATCAGGATATGCCGCTGGATTACCTGTGTCAGGTACTGCTGCCCGTCGATCACCTGCCGCTGTGCAGTGGCATCCGGATCCAGCGATACCCTGTAAAACCCCTCGTAAGGGATGTCCCTGGACGAGGATGCGGGCCTCGTGTTCACCCTGGTGAACACCTTCAGTCCGGATACGAACTGTTCACCCACATACACCTCCGTTCTGGAGGGGATCACCCTGAGAAAAACAGGGGCAGCTTCCCCCGGCTCTCCCCCCGGCGCTGCTCCTCCGGAGGCGGACGGGTCCGTGCCAGGTCCCGTCTCCCCGCCGGCACCCGAACCCTGCGACGCACCGGGTTGACCGCTGCCGGCTGATGCTTCATTGACGGTGATCTGTACCTCGTTGGTTTTGTATTCCTTTCGTCCGACCCTGACCGTTGCGGGCGGAATGGTGTATACCCCCTTTGCCCCTGCACGCAGGACATGGGTGTAGGTCACCGTGGTCTTCATGGTCATCTTGCCGTTGATCCACTGCGTCTGGGAGGAGTAGGATGAAAAGGGACCGGCCAGGAGCTGAAAACCATCCAGCGGGGGCATGGTCAGGTTGCCCTGTTCGGATCCTTCCACCACGTACTGGAACTGCTCGCCGGCATTGACCACGGCGGGTGCCCTGGCCGTAAAGACCGGATCCTGTCCCCTCAGCGCTCCGCTGATAAGAAGTAACATAACCACCGATAGAATTCCCTTCCGCTTCATGGTCTGAATTTACCAATCCTTTTCGGTTCTGGCAGGAGCCGCAGCCGCTTTTTTCTCCTCCACCTTGCTCAGCACTTCCTTCTCCTGCTGCTCGATGGCATCCAGCATCCGCTGGGCATCCTCCCTGGAGATTTCCAGGGGCGTAACCGGCTGCTCCTGTTGCTGCTGTTGCTGCTGCTCTTGCTCCTGCTGTTGCTGCTGCTCTTGCTCCTGCTGTTGTTGCTGGTCCTGCTGCTGCTGTTGTTGCTGGTCCTGTTGCTGATTTTCCTGCTGATCCTGTTGTTGCTGATCCTGTTGTTGCTGATCCTGTTGTTGCTGCTCCTGTTGCTGCTGTTGTTGTTCCTGCAGCTTCTTCTGTGCATAGGCCAGGTTGTATTTGGTGTCCATGTCGGACGGATTGAGCCTGAGACTGTTCTTATAAGCTTCAATGCTCTGCCTGTACTGACCCGCCTCCAGCAGGCTGTTCCCGATGTTGTGCCAGACATGTGCAACGGTCTCCGGATCATCCGACCTGTCCACCAGCGGCTCATACTGCTTCACGGTCTCTTCATATTTCTCCTGTGCATACAGGGCTGCGCCTGTGTTGAATCCGGCCGCAAATGACTCCCGGTTCAGATCTCCCGCCTTCCTGAACAGGACCTCCGCCTCATTGTAGTTCCCCTGTTCATAGGCATCCACCCCCTGGCGGATCACTTTTCGCTCGTTCTGGCCGCTGGCCGTTGCCACGGCCAGACAAGTTATCATCCAGATAAACAAATTTCTCATCCTTCTGTCCTGAATGGGTTCATTTTCTGCAATACCGGATTCTTCCTTGTGCGGATCAAAACCTCCAGCAACAGCAAAACCAAAGCAAAGCCTGCAAAATACTGGAACCGTTCCGCATACTCGGAGAAAACCTTCGTTTTCTGTTCCGTCTTCTGAAGCTGGTCCAGTTCATCGATCAGACTGTTGATCCTGTCCCCCGCAATATACGCCCCGTTCCCTGCCCTGGCAACCTCCAGGAGCAGCTGTTCGTTGAGTTTGCTCACCACCACCTGGCCCTCACGGTCCCTGTGCTTCGCCGTACTACCCGGTCTCACCGGGATCGGCACCCCGTTCGGATCGCCGAGTCCCACCGTAAACACCCGGATCCCTTTCTCCGCTGCCCGGGCAGCCTCTCCCACCGCATCGTCTTCATGGTTCTCCCCGTCGGTGATCACAACAATGCCCCGGCTGGCCGCCGATCCGCCTTCCCGGGATTCCTCCCCGGGCGATGAGAATGAACGGACAGCCAGTCCAATGGCCGAACCAATGGCGGTTCCCTGCTTGGAGACCATCCCGGGTCCGGCACCGGCGAGAAACATTTTCACGCTGGTGTAGTCGTCCGTGATGGGGATCTGGGTGTAGGCGTCCCCCGCGAAAACGATCAATCCGATCCTGTCATTGCTCATTTTGTCCACCATCCTCCGGATCATCTGCTTCGACCGTTCCAGCCTGGACGGGGCCACATCCTCCGCAAGCATGCTGTTGGACACATCCAGGGCGATGATGATCTCCCTCCCCTTCTGTTCCACCTCCTCCAGCTTCGATCCCAGCCGGGGACCCGCGGCTGCAATGATCAACAGGGTGGTTCCCGCCAGGAGCAGGAAAAATTTCCAGTGATGGGCGGCACCCGAGGCATCGGGCATCATATCACCCATCAGCCGGCTGTCCCCTATCTTCTCCAGGGATCGCCTGCGGTACCTGTTGTACACTATGTATCCCGCCAGCATCAACAGGGCCGAGAACAAAAACCAGAGGATCTCTTTATGCGCGAACTGTATCATCTTTCCCGGTTATCTCATTACATGTCATGGTATGGTCCTGAAAACAGTGTACCGCAGCAGGATCTCGCAAAGCAGGAGCAGCAGGGCTGCAAACAGGAAAGGGAAGTACTCCTCTTTCTTTTTGCTGAATTGCTTCACATCCAGCCTTGTCTTCTCCATCCGGTCGATCTGTTGGTAGATTTCCCTGAGTTTGTTATTATCCGTTGCCCTGAAATAATTTCCTCCGGTGGTCCCGGCGATCCTTTGCAGAACCTCCTCGTCAATTTCCACCGGCATGTTCCTGGTCACCGTCCTTCCGAAAGCATCCTGCACGGGAATGGGCGCATTGCCGTGTGATCCCACCCCGATGGTATAGACCCGGACTCCGAAGCTGGCTGCGATCTCAGCAGCCGTGAGCGGTCCCACATCCCCCCGGTTGTTCACCCCGTCCGTCAGCAGGATGATCACCTTGCTCCTGGCTTTGCTGTCTTTGACCCGGTTCACGGCCGTGGCCAGTCCCATCCCGATGGCGGTCCCGTCTTCGATCACACCGAACTCGATCCCTTTCAGGAAGTTGATCACCACCGCCCGGTCTGTAGTCAGCGGACATTGGGTAAAGCTCTCGCCGGCAAATACCACCAGACCGAACCTGTCGTCCTGCCTGGCATTCACGAACTCGATCCCCACACTTTTAGCCGCCTCCAGACGGTTGGGCCTGAAATCCATGGCCCTCATGCTGCCCGAAACGTCCATGCACATAATGATATCGATCCCTTCGGTGGTCACCTCTTCCCAGCGGTTGGAGGACTGGGGCCTTGCCAGACCAATGGTGATCAGTCCCACCGTCAGCATCCGGAGGACGAACAGGCTGTGGCGCAGCCAGACCCTGGCGGAGCGGATGCGCGGATCAACGTTTTCAAATCCGGACAGCCTGAACGCTGCAGTGCCTTTTTTTCCCTTCCAAAGGTACCATGCGACCATGAGCGGAATCAGGATGAGCCCGTACAGGAAGCCCGGGTATGCGAATTCCATGTTACCCATCGCTCAGTCCCTCCTTTCCATGTAAGACGCTCTCGCCCGACCGGGTATGAGCAACGGTGCCGCTGTCACCTTCCGGCCCGGATTTCTCTTCCGGTTTCGGTTTTTCCATGTAGAACAGTGGATACGTCTTCTGCACGAACAGGTACGCATTGTTCAGGTTTGTCTGGTTGTCCACCGGCAGCGGTTCCTCCTTTGCGAACTTCACCAGGTCGGCCACGGTCAGCAAATCTCCAAGCATCTCCTCCAGCAAACCGTTTTCCGTGTTCGATCTTCGGAATGCCTGGATGATCTCACCGGTGGTCCTCTCCATGGCCGGGATGCCGTACTGTCTCTCGATGTATGTCCTGGTGATCTCCGTGAGCCTTGTGTAGAATGCTTTCACATGCCCCCGCTCCCAGAGCTTCTCCTCCTTCAGTCTGTCCAGTTCCCTGAAAGCGATCACATGGGGCGGATCGCGCGGTTTCAGAGAGAAAACTTCCGGATCCCTCCGGCGGCGGCGGAGATAACGAATGGCAACGACTGCTGCTGAGACCAGAAGGAGAGCCCCCATCCCCAGGCCGATCCACGGCAGGGCTTCCCTGAAAGTAAGGGGGGTATTGATGGGTGGCTTGATGGGTTTGATGGCCTGCGTGGTATCTACCGCCGGTTCGTAAACGCTGACAACCAGCGGCATGCTCAGCGCGGTATCTGTCTTTCCCCGGTAGGAGTATACCACCCGTTGCGCGGGAAGGACCTGCATGCCTTCCTGGAAACTGGTGATGAGATATTTGTGCTCAACCCTCCGGGTCCTCTCCGCCAGGGTTGTATCGGCCGACACCGGATACAGGACCTCCAGGCTCCTGCTCAATGTGTCGGTAATGGCAGGCAGGCTGAAATCCACCTGGGCGTCCGCCTCCACCCGGAGGGTGAACAGAAGCTGGTCGCCGATCATCATGGAATCGGAATTCAGTTCCGAAGTGACCGAGATGAGTTGTGCCTGCAGCCTGGAAACCGGCTGAAAACCAACCAGCAGGACAAAGATGAGTATGGTCCGACCCGGCAGTCTCATCGGCTTATCTTCTTTTGAATAATTGCATGAGTGGTTTCACGTAATCCTCTCCCGTGGGGAGGGAAACACTGTCCACCCCGGCACGGGAGAAGATCTCCTTCATCACCTCCACGTGGCTCTCCCATTTCATGGCATAACTCTCCCGTACTTTCTGCCTGGATGTATCGATCCATTGTTCCAGACCCGTTTCGGCATTCATCACACGGAGCATGCCCACAGGGGGAAGTGAAGCTTCCCTCCGGTCATACACGTGGAGCGCCACCACATCGTGCTTGTTATTGGCAACCTGCAGGGAGCGTGCATAGCCTTTGTCCTTGAAATCCGAAATCAGGAATGCGGTACACCTTTTCTTGATGGCATTGGTGAGAAACCGAAGGCTTTCCGAGATATCTGTCCCTTTGCTTTCTGGCCGGAACTCCAGCAATTCCCTGATGATCCGGAGGATGTGCTTCCGTCCCTTCTGGGGGGGGATGAACTTCTCCACCCGGTTGCTGAAGAGGATCACCCCGATCTTGTCGTTGTTCTCAATGGCTGAAAAGGACAGTACGGCCGCGATTTCCGTGATCAGGTCCCGCTTGAGCTGCACCCGGGTGCCGAATTCTCCGGAAGCACTCACATCGATCACAAGCATCACGGTAAGTTCCCGCTCCTCCTCGAAAATCTTCACATAGGGATGGTTGAAGCGGGCCGTGACATTCCAGTCGATATTCCGGATATCATCGCCGTACTGGTACTCCCTGACCTCCGAGAAGGTCATCCCCCGGCCCCTGAAAGCACTGTGGTACTCCCCGGCAAAGATCTGCCGGGTAAGTCCGCGTGTCTTTATCTCGATCTTCCGTACCTTTTTTAAGAGTTCCTTTGTTTCCACAGTATCTTCCCTGACAGAATGCTTTCAGTTTGCGGATTTTTTCTTTCTTTCTCGGACGATGAAATACCATTCCTCCCTGGTCAGGCTCACGTTCAGCGTATCGGTCCCGTGAAGGTATTCCCATTCCCTGTCGCCTGTCCTTTTGTATTTGCTGTCCAGCTCATCGAGCATCTCATCAAACTCCGAGTAATCGCAGACAAGCTTTGTCCCGGTGCAGAGATCCTCATCGGAGAAGTATGCGATCCATGTTTTCGTCTGACGTCCATTCACATATTTCAGATAGTTGAAACGCTGCTTCATCACCGACTGGTCCTTCCGGAAGTCCCTGTATTCTTTATTGATAAGCGCTGTCACCTGCTCCTTGGACATTCCGATGAGGGACTGTGATCGCACAGGACCGCACAGCAGCAGGTTCAATACCGTTATGACCAGAAATATTCTCATTTTTTCTCAGGGAACCTCCACGTTGTTCAGGATCTCTGAAATAATGTGCTCCGGAGTGATGTTTTCCGCTTCGGCTTCGTAGGTAAGCCCGATGCGGTGCCTCATCACATCATGGCACACCGCCCGCACATCCTCCGGCACCACGTAACCACGCCGCTTAATAAACGCATACGCCTTGGCCGCTTTTGCCAGGTTGATGCTCGCCCGAGGTGATCCCCCGTAGTGGATCAAAGGCACAAACTGTGCCAATCCGGCCTTTTCCGGATCCCGGGTGGCGAATACGATGTCCAGGATATAATTTTCGATCTTCTCGTCCAGATACACATCCTTCACCACTTCCCTGGCCTGCATGATATCGGCCGGTTTCAGGATCCTGCCGGCGGACGGGAAGACCTTCAGCAGGTTTTCCCGCATGATCAGCTTTTCCTCCTCCCGGGAAGGATAGTTGACCACCACCTTCAGCATGAAACGGTCCACCTGCGCTTCGGGCAGCGGGTAGGTACCCTCCTGTTCCAGGGGATTCTGGGTGGCGAGGACCAGAAAAGGCCTTTCCAGGGGATAGGTGGTCTCGCCGATGGTGACCTGCTTCTCCTGCATGGCTTCCAGCAGGGCACTCTGGACCTTGGCGGGAGAGCGGTTGATCTCATCGGCCAGGATCAGATGGGCGAAGATGGGGCCTTTTTTCACGATGAACTCTTCTTTTTTCTGGCTGTAGATCATGGTCCCCACCAGATCCGCCGGCAACAGGTCCGGCGTGAACTGGATCCTGCTGAAACCGGCATCGATGGTCTGTGCCAGGGTGGTAATGGCCAGGGTTTTTGCCAGGCCCGGCACCCCTTCCAGCAGGATGTGTCCGTCCGACAGCAGACCGATCAGCAACCGTTCAACCAGATTCTTCTGTCCCACGATGACCTTCTGGATCTCCAGGGTGATCAGGTCTACAAACTCACTCTCTTTCTTGATCCGCTCGTTGAGTTCCCGGATGTTTACATCCGCGGTCATTCCATCCTGCGTCATGTATCTTTTCTTTTTAATTAATAATCATTCTGTTATAATCCGCAATACGGG
>JAXGMU010000060.1:20363-20902 GCA_040768485.1 Bacteroidales bacterium | reverse complement strand
GAATGTAATCACGGAATTCATCGGCATCCATTTTACCACGCAGGGTGTTGGCTATATTCCAGAGTTGCTGGTTTAGTTGTCGTTTTTGTTCTTCGCTCATTGTATGTTTATAGATTCAAATTAATAATATCTCACTATTGTGCAGTTAACTAACCATCCCACAAATTTTCTGGATAGTATTAAACCGAACTGTTAACGTTGATACTCAAAGAATGAACATCAAAAATACTAATTGTATTTGAAAATAAGACTGTTGAAATATAAACAACTGATGCGTTGCTATTTTAGGAAATCTTAATGCTCCTGAAGAATGGATTATGGATGAACCACATTAATCAAGTAATCCTTTTTGGTTAAGTAAATGAATATAGTCTTCCCTGCTGAGAGGGCAGTTAACCAAATCAATAAATTCATTTTTATCCAACTTGCATTGGAATGACATTTGTTTAATCAGGTGTTTATCAATATCCTTATTCCCATGACTGATTTTGGTTGACAGGACATATTTATCATCATAAAAGAAATCCACCCATTTATGG
>JAXGMU010000060.1:0-20265 GCA_040768485.1 Bacteroidales bacterium | reverse complement strand
GGTCTAAAACGCTCATTTTTCTTCAATCCTGTCAATTATCTGGATGAGAATATTTTTAATAAGACGATTGTGATTTGTAAGTGAATTATCATCCAATGTTTTTAGCCTGTCATAGATGAAATCAAATTCCTCAGTAAATGATTTTTCAGCCTCATCCTCGGTTAATCCTGTGCCTATAATCCCAAGCATTTCAGACTGGATTACATAATAATCATCTTCCTTTTCGAAAAGGCAGCGAAGAGGGTATTTTAATATGTAGTTTTTTGTTTCGGTCACAATAACATCAGGAGCATATTCCAATGAAAATTTTTTACCAGAATAAACATCAATTATTTTACGGGTGATTTTCCCATCACGTTTTGAAATTTTAATCTTGCCAACAGCCTCGTCCGTTTCTGAAACGGCTTCTTCAAAATCTTTTATTTCTGATATTAATTCTTTCTTAACGGCTGGCTTAAATCGATTAATTTTATAGATGGGTGTTATTTTTTCATTAACCTCATCATATTCAACAAAACTTACTGGTGCAGTACCAAAACTATTTACAAACGAATACAGATTCTCAACAATCGGATTACGCTTTATTGGTTCAGGATATAATTCAATTATTTTACCATAATCCCCTGTATCTGAAACCTCAACGAGTTTTTCCAATTTATCATTGACTGTGTTTCTATGTACCTGCCAATTAATTCCTGTTTTGTTTTCAGAACGGGGAGAATAGGCAAATTTCGGCACAGCACTTCCCTTTGTGAAGCCAACCAATTCGATTTTGAAATTATTAAGGTCGATGGATTCGTTTGTTGGCAAATCATATTTTGCCAATGTAAACACCAGTTCCTGTAAATCCTGAGCAAGTTTTACCAGAACATCGATTGGCAAAGAGTTATTTAAATCGATTTTCACCAATCAAATATAAGAAATCAACATACAATTTCGATATGCACGTTGGTGAAAATATTATCAGGCAAAATGGGTACAATACTGGGGTACAAAAAAACAAAGACCTCTCATATTCAATCATATAAAAGGTCTTTTAAGTAGCCCCACCAGGACTCGAACCTGGATCTACGGTTTAGGAAACCGCTATTCTATCCCTTGAACTATGGAGCCGGATTTGGCGGGGACAAATTTAGGTGAATTCTGGATGACTGCCAAATCGGAATGTACAATGTCACCGGGGGCCGATGATCACCTTTTTTTGGGTGTTGTGACCTGCCGGATCGGTGACCGTGAGGAGGTAGAAACCAGGAAGGATTCCGGAAAGATCCAGCTCAACTGAGCCCGTGAAACTTTTATGAAGGATGTTGCGTCCTTTCACATCCCGGAGTGAACACCCCATCATATCCGGTGTATCGCATATGATCCTGAGGTATGCCCCCGCAGGATTCGGGTACACGCGGACTCGAAAAGGGTCTTCGGGAGGGATGTCCCTGACGGATGTCCGGGGATTTACCTGGGCGGTGTCCATGTTGGTAATGTGGATGTTGTCAAACCAGAGATGACCTGTACCAAGCTCTTGTTGTTCGGGGACAATCTCCAGGCGGTCCACTTCCGTCCAGGTGAATTCACCACGCGGATCGTACCAGGTATTGTCATACCATGCACCCCTTTCGGTCATGCTCTTCAGGGGGATGTGCAGGTGATGCCACTCATTGTCAAAACTCACCATGGCCTGGTTCACGTCGATTCCCATCCGCCAGGGAAGGTCATCGGGTTCTTCCGTTTTGGAATCCAGGAAACGGATCTGGATGGAGATCCCCGAATCGTCCCCCCGGATCATCAAGTCGAGGGCATAATTTTCATTCACGAGCCGGGACAGATCCCTGTCGGGCCGCAGGTCAAATACAACGGCCATGTACCGGCTGGCCCCCGTCCAGTGCATGCAGTATTTCCCGTTGTTCGGACTTTCCGGTGAGTAATAGTCGAGTGTCCCGTCGGTGTATGAGGCTTCACTGACAAAGTTGGACAGGTAATCGTCATACAGGATATAACCTGTCGAATCGGGCCTTTTCACGTATTCAGTCTGTTCCGGGATGTTCATGTCCAGGGCTTCCAGAAGGGGGATGTTGAGGTCGTGATCGAACAAACCGTTGCTGTTCTCCTCGAACAGGCCGAATCCGCCGTGGTAATCCCACATGGTCCAGGCGATATCCATGGAATCGAGGTATTGTCGCACGGTCCGGTACCAGTTGACGCGGTGAATTTCCTGGCTGGTGGGCTGGTATACCCCGAATTCACCGCAGTAGATGGGGACGTTCCTCTGATCCCTGAACTGCACCGCGATATCAATGAGATTCCTCACTTTCTGTAAGGTTCCGTCCACCGGGTAGCTGTTGTAGAGGTTTCCGATCCAGGTCCCTGAATAGACCGGGGGGGATGCAGGCATGGAATCCGGATCGTAGGGGAACGGGATGTTTTCCACATCTTCCATGGAAGGGGTATTCCAGCTGGACCCCTGGTGCGTGAACAGGAAAGGATCGTAAAAATGAAAGGTGTAGATCAGTTTTTCATTGTCATAGAGCGGCATGGCCGAAAGGTTGTTGTAACTGTTCCAGCCGGCGGGACCGATGACAATGTAATGGACCGAATCGTGCTGACGGATGGTTTCCACCACTTCTCTCTGGATGTTGTTCCACGTTGCATCTGCGATGCCGTGGGGTTCGTTCAGCACTTCGTAGTGGATGTATTCCGACCGGTCCGCGAACTGAATGGCCATCTGTGCCCAGACTTTATTGAGGATCGTCCCCACTGCCGGATCAGTGTCCTCATCCACGCTGAAGGTGTGGTTGTCGAAGATCAGGTGGATCTGCAATTCCTCTGCCCAGTCGGCTACCCGGTGAAGGTTTTCAAGGAACAGCCCGTCCAGTATGTAGTCAGGTTCGCCACCGGTCATGTGATGCAGGTTGATGGGAAGGCGGATCACATCCAATCCCAGGCTTTTGATATTGACAAAATCCTCCCTGGCGTATCTGGTGTACTGAACCTCCCTGGGACCGGAGGCCTGGAACCAGCCCGTCAGGTTAACCCCCCGGTGAAAGGGCGCCTGCTGGGCCGGGGACTCCGGCAGGGGACAGATGCACAGGCACAAGGCAAACGCCGTTTGAAACAAATATCTGTTCATTTTTCCTGAGCCTTTCCGATGGCCTCCAGAACACGCTTTGGTGTCATGGGCATCTGGTACAGGCGCGCCCCGGTAGCATCGAAAATGGCATTGGCAATGACTCCGCCCATGCAGATGATGGCCGGTTCGCCTCCCCCCTGCGGAGGCATGTGCTGCCTGTCCAGGATCACCGTCTCGATCTCGGGGACCCACGAAAAGAGCGGGATCTGGTAGCTGTCGAAATTCCTCGTGAACAGCTTTCCTCCTTCGTATTCGATGCCCTCGCTCAGTGCATATCCCATGCCCATGGTAATGCAGCTTTCCATCTGGAGGGTCGCTCCCCGGGGATTGACGCACAATCCCATGTCCTGGGCACATGCCACGCGGATGACCCTCACCCTGCCCGTCTCTTCATCGACCTGTACCTGAGCAATATGGGCCACGTAGGTGCCCGCATCGATGCCGCATGCGATCCCGATCCCCCTACCGCTCGGACCTGCGGCGGGAGCATATCCGAATTTGTCGGCTACCGCTTTCAGTACATCGATCATCTGCTGGTCCTCCAGGTTGTCCAGCCTGAACTGCAGGGGATCCTTCCCCGCCCTGGCAGCCATCATATCGATCTGCGATTCCCGGGCAAAGGTGTTGGTGTTGTTTGCCGGCGCCCGCCAGGCGCCGGTGGCGAAGGGATGGACCTGTGGACCGCCACGGCTTTCATCGTAGCCCATGGTGAGGGCATGGGGGACTGCATAAATGGTGTCGGAACCACGGCTCCCGGCAAAATACTGGCTGAAATCCCACATGGTGATCTTTCCTGAACGGGTCATTCCCGAACGGATCCTGACCACGGCGGCGGGCCGGTAGGTGTCATACATGAATTCCTCTTCCCGGGTCCATGCGACCATCACCGGTTTTCCGGTGATCTTTGACAACCGCACCGCTTCCACTGCCTGCTGGTGGGGTGATTTTCCCCCGAAGCCGCCTCCCACGAAGGGAGTGATCACCCGTACCTGCTCCAGTTCAAGGTCCAGCAATGCGGCTATGGAATCCTGGGTTCCGAAGGGGCTCTGGGTGGATGCCCAGACAGTCACCCCGTCACTCTCAACATGTGCAAGGGCCATATGGGGTTCAATGGGAGCATGGGCCACATAGCCGTCATGGAATTCGCTCTCAATCACCGTGTCGGACATGTTTTCCCCTTCCCCCAGGTCGCCTGATCTGGCCACTTCCCTGCCCGACGAAGGTGCCTCCAGCAGGTATCTGAAAATGGTGTCCTGGTTCACCTCCTTCTCATCAAAGCTGTATTCCGCCTTGATCCTGACGACTGCCACAGCGGCCATGTCGGGCAGTTCATGAAGGGCCGCAACCAGGTCCCCGTCCCGCACCACCAGCACCCCTTCCATTTTTTCCGCCTCTGAAGTATCCGCCGAAACAAGTGTGGCTCCGAGCGAAGGGGGACGGAGGATCCGGGCAAACAGCATGCCCGGGAGTTTCATGTCACCGGCGTATTTTGCTTTTCCGGTTACTTTCTCCCAGGCATCGGTATGGGTCATAGACTGTCCCACATACCTGTATTCCTGATATTTCTTCACGGCAGGTTTCACATCCAGGTACCGTTCCAGGCGCTTCCCCTTTGCCAGTTCACCGTAACTGACTTTCTTCCCGGGATCAGATTTCCCGTAAATGACCCCTTCTTTCACCATGAGGTCATCCACGGGCAGCCCGAAATGTTCGGAGCCCATCTCCAGCAGGACCCTCCTGGCCTCGGCCGCGGCCGCACACATATAGTGACTGAACTGGCGGGTGGTCAGGGATCCCCAGGTGCCCGCATCCCAGGGGCAGAGGGCTGTATCGCCCATTACCATGTGTATGGATTCAAAGGTTACATCCAGCTCGTCGGCCATCTGCTGCGCCAGCGAGGTGATCACCCCCTGGCCCATCTCAATTTTTCCGGTATAGTTGTTTACCGTGCCGTCTTCTTTGATCAGCAGGAATGCATTGTAATCGGCAGGCAGGCTTCGACGCTGTGCCAGGGGGAGGGCCAAAAGCTCCGACGGATCCAGGGTGCTGTAATAAAGAATGATCCCTCCGCCGAGCAATTTGAAAAAATCCCTCCGCTTCAGGGAAACGGAATGATCCTTCGCGGCTTCTTTCTTTGGTGTTGCTCTTTTTTTCATGGCTATTGTCCTCCATTCATTTCGCGTGCTGCAGATTGTATCGCTTCGATGATCCGGATATGTGCCCCGCAGCGGCACAGGTTTTCCTCCATTCCGTCGATCACCTCCTGGCGGCTGGGCTCGGGGTTCTTCAGAAGCAGTCCGTATGCATGCATGATCATCCCGGGGGTGCAGTACCCGCACTGCAAGGCATCATGTTCCATAAAGGCTTTCTGAATGGGATGCGGTTTCCCGTTCACAGCCAGACCCTCGATGGTCAGCACCTTTCTGCCTGCCACATCACCTACCGGCAGCAGGCAGGACCTGACTGCTTCATTATCCAGGATAATGGTGCAGGCACCGCAGAATCCGATCCCGCAGCCATACTTGGTGCCTGTGAGCCCGAACTGGTTTCTCAGCACCCAGAGCAGGGTAAGGGTCGGGTCAATGGTGATTTCCGTTTCCCTGCCGTTCAGGTTAAATTGTACGATTTCTTCCATGATATCTGTGTTTATTTTGTCGCATTGAGATAATCTTCACGGGTATCGATATCCTTCAGGATGCCAGGCTCATCCACCTCCACCTCAAGCACATCATCCGGAAAAAGTTCCATCAGTGAACGCAAACCCTTTTCCGGGTTCAGGTGTTCGATCTCATGGCGGTATTTCATATCCACCAAAAGGGGATGGCCCCTCCGGTTGTGATGCTTCGGAATAACGATCCCCCGTGAAGACCGGTGAAAGGTTCTGATGAGTTTGTTGATGACCCCGGGCGGGATGTCAGGCTGGTCCCCCGGGAAAATGAGCGCAGCATCCGTGTCGCCGGGAAGGGCCCTGAGCCCGCAAATCACCGATGAAAGCATTCCCAATTCATAATCCGCATTATGACAATGCTCCACCGGCATCTTCCCGATCACGTTCAGGATCTCATCCCTGGAGGCACCCAGCACCACCATGGTGCCATCCACATCCGATGCGAGCACATTCCCGATAGTGGTTTCGATGATGGTCCTGCCATGGTAAGGGAGAAGCAGTTTCTGCTGTTTCATCCTCCGGGATGAACCGGCTGCCAGTATGATCGCACGGTTATGCTTCATCTTTCAATTTATTCCGGTGGCGTTCCATCACCAGCTGGGCCGCGATACTGACAGCGATCTCCTGGACGGTTTCAGAACCGATCTCCAGTCCGATGGGGGTGTGGATCGAATCCCACTGCTCAGGGGTGGCCCAGCCCTTTTCAATAAATTCCTTCCGCATGACGGCCACCTTATGCCTGCTTCCGATCATCCCCACATAGGCTGCTCCTGAACCGATACAGGATCTGAGCACTTCGGCATCGTGTTGGTGGCCGCGGGTTACGATCACCACGTAGGTTTCGGGCCCCGGGGTGAGCTCACGCATGGCTTCTCCCATAGCTCCGACCACCAGGTGGCCGGCATCGGGGATGTTTTCCCTGCTGGCAAGGTCCTTCCTGTCATCCACCACGGTGATGTCAAATTCCAGCAGCCGCCCCAGGTGTGCCACCGCCTTTCCCACGTGACCGGCCCCGGCGATGATCAGCCTGGGCAGCGGCCTGATCCGATGCAGGAACACCGTACGTTCCAGGACCTTGTGATCGGCTGGAAGCGGTAACTCCAGCAAATCATCCCCGCCATCCCGGCGGAGCGCTTCCGCAACGGCATCCTGTACATCCTGCCGGAGACCGGCAGGGATCCGGCCGCCCTGCTCACCGGGGATCCAGAACCGCCGGATCACTGCCTGTTTGTCATCCCTCATTTCAACGATCGTTCCCAGGATCCCGGCAGACCCGCCGGCTATGGTCCGTTCCATATCTTTAAAAACCTGCAGGAAAGCCCCCGGATCTGCATCAATGAGTACCGTGGCCTCCCCTCCGCAGTGGGCTCCTTCCTCCCCCTGGCTGCTGTCCAGGTTGAACAGATGCTGACCGGAAATACCCGAATCCAGCGCCTTCCGGGCAAGGGACTGCACACTGGCTTCCAGCAGTCCGCCCCCTACGGTTCCGGCAACGAGTCCCCTGCTGCCGAAGAGGGCCGAACTGCCCGGTTTCTGCGGGGTGGATCCTGAACTCCGGGTGACAGTGGCCAGGACGGCCTCTGCTCCGGATGAGAGATGTTCCAGGACCTGCCGGTGGATCTGTTTCATTGAGGACGTTTCAGGAAAATGGTCTAGATCAGCCTTGCGATGGTCACGATGAGCAGGCAACAAACCACAACTGCAGGTGCCCACAGCCGTGCAAGCACCGGTGCACGCGCCTCCATGTTGCCAATGGAGACGGAATCCGCGTACCTCCTGGCAGCGTAATATCCAAGGGGGACCGTACACATGGCGATCACGATGGCCACCGGAGCCGTGTAAATGGACTGGGGAATGTTCGTGGCAGCGACCACACAGGCTTTCGATCCGGTCACAAAACCGGCGAGCGGGAAAAGCGATACGGCCACCAGGGCAGCCCCGGCTCCCACTGCGATCCGGTTGCCCAGCCGGGTGAAGAAACGGTTACCAAAAAGGGCGGTCAGCATCAGGAATCCCGCAGCAAGTGTGACGAACGCAAAAACAGGATTCAGGATGGAGCCGTGGTTCCAGGAAACGGGAAGCAGGAGGGCATCCAGCAATTTAAAAAGCACAGCGATGGAAAGGACCAGGAGCACGGGGATGATACTCCGGGTCAGGCTGTATGCAAAGGAAACCCAGAAGAATGCAATCCCGGTAAGGATCGCACCCGAGAAGAGCACACCGCATTTTTGAAGACCCATGCCGAAGGCGAATTCCGTGAGGCCCCAGACGGACCCGGCGGCAAGGATGATACCCAGGTGGGATCTGATGAGGTTCTTATCCATATGGCAGTTGATTTTTTCATAAATATAAAGGTTTATGGGATGCGAATCCACCCCTGTCCGGTGATTCCTCCCCATGGCTTTCCCGGCTCCGGGTTGCACAACAGATGTTGACTTCATCGGACCGTTTTATTAACTTGTGAACAATGCATTCCCTTTTTCACTCATACAGGAAAGACGTAAATACGGAAATCATGGAAAATTACTTCATATGTCCCCATTGCAGGGGGCATCTCAAGGTCGGTGAATCCATTATCTTCCGGATACGGAACCGGGAAAGGGAAAAAGGTCTGCTCCTGCTGCACCCGGAGATCGGCAATTATTCGAGCATCAAACATCCCCATTTCCAGATCAGGGAGGGGGAGCGGATCGATTTCTTCTGCCCGATCTGCATGCAGAGCCTGGATGCCGCCATGGATGAGAACCTGGTTCATGTGATCATGGTTGATGAAAAGAACAGGGCGCATGATATATATTTCTCCCGGATTGCCGGTGAACAAAGTACATACCAGGTTTCCGAAGAGGGCGTCCGGGCCACGGGCGAACATTCCTACAGGTACACCTACTTCAAGATGTCCGACGACATGATCCGGTTCCTGAAAAAGTGAGCACATCTTTTAGGAAGCAGCTAAAAATAAAGGATTCACCGGAAGCCAATTATCGGAGATTGTTTAATTTTGTTGCCGTAATACGGGATCATGAACGTACTTGTTACCGGCGGCGGGGGTTTTATGGGGATGGCCCTGATCAAACGGCTGATTGCCGAGGGTCACCGGGTGACCAGCCTTTCCAGGAGAGAATACCCGCTACACTGGGCGCTGGGTATCAGCAGCATCCAGGCCGACATCAGGGATGCGGATTCCGTGGAGAGTGCATGCAGGGACAAGGACCTGGTGTATCACCTGGCTGCAAAAATCGGGAACTGGGGAAATTATAAGGACTTCTACTCGGTGAATGTGACGGGGACAGGGAATGTGATCAGCGGATGCAGGAAACAGGGAGTACCCGGAATAATCTATACCAGCTGTTCAAGTGTGGTATTCGACGGGAACGACCTGGAAGGGATCGACGAGTCTTATCCCTATCCGGAAAAGCAGCTCTCATTCTATGCCGATACGAAAGCCGTTGCGGAGCGGCTGATCCTCGAGGCCAACTCGGAAACCCTGAAAACCATTTCACTTCGTCCCCACCTGGTATGGGGACCGTACGACACACACCTGATCCCGTGGATCCTGAAAAATGCTGCATCGGGTAAACTCAGGCGGATCGGCGACAAGGAGTATTTCAAGGATACCACCTATATTGACAACATGACCGATGCCCTGGTGCTCGCAGCAAAGGCACTCGAATCCAATCCCCGGGCATGCGGCAGGGCTCTCTTTATTACCAACGGGGAACCTGCCAGGGTATGGGATTACTTCAATTCAATCCTCCAGGTGGCCGGATATGAACCGGTGAAGAAAAAGGTCCCGGAAAAACTGATACTGACCGCCGCCGGACTATCCGAATGGTTTCACAGGGTATTCGGGCTCGAATCGGAACCCTTCATGACCAGGCATACCATCAAAGAATTATGTTCCAACCACTGGTTTGACATTTCCGCTGCCAGGGAGTTGCTCGGTTACACACCCAGGGTAAGCAATTCGGAAGGTTTCAGGCAGCTCAAATCATACCTGAGGAAGGGCAGGAACTGACCGGTTCACTGGTCCGCAGTCTTGAAACTGATGGACATTCCGTTCCCATCACTGTTGACACTCGTCTTATAATTGGGCAGGCTCCGGAGGAATTCCAGGTAGTCGGAATTGGATCCGTAACCCGGCCTGTCAGACACATTATGGGTCGTATAGCATCCGTTGACCAGCAGTTTGGGATCCACAGCCAGGAAATAGTTGCGGTACCATGTTTTATCCGCATCACTGAAAACAAAATCGAACGGGCCTTCAAGTTTCGGGACCAGCACATGTGCATCGGCGAGCTTCGCGTCGATGAAATCGGAGACGCCCGCTTCTTTGAAATTTTTCAGCGCTTCTTTGTGTCTCTTTTCATCCAACTCGATCGTGATCAGTTTTCCGCCCGTCTTGCTCAGCGCCCAGGCCATCCAGATTGACGAGTGCCCCGTGGAGGTCCCGATCTCGAGCGCGCGCTGATAGTTGTTTTCCAGGATTAGATCGTGCAGCAGCTTCCCGTCTTTGGCAGGCACGTTCATGTCGTACCACTCACCCGAGTGTTTGTTCAGGAATGCACGCACCTTTTTGTCAATCTCAGCCTGGTCTTGGGATTGTGAAAAGCCTGGCATGGCCGTGAATATAACCATAAGCAAAAAGAGTATTGCCTTCATTTGATCCGGATCATATGTACCATTTATCTTACAATAATTGTACCATCTATCCCCTGAAGGCATATCTGAATAGATTTGAGAGGGTGGGTTTCTGTCCCTGGATCAGGATCGCGGTACGGAAGATCCGGGCTCCAACCCAGACGGTAAGGATCGTGAACAGAACCACCCCTGCCAGTCCGGCCAGCGGCTGCCAGAGCGGGATGGTCACCGGGGTGGCGAGCCTGGTCATCATGATCGTGGGGGTGAAAGGCGGAATCAGGGAAAGGGTCGTGGCCAGGCTCCCTGTCGGGTTCTGGATCACCGGCACAATCACAAAGAGCGGAATGATCACGGGAAGCATGGCGGGGAACTGAAGCGACTGGGCGTCTTTGTTGTCGTTGCAGGTGGCTCCCAGGGCAGCCATTCCCGATCCCACCATGATGATGAAAAGGATCGTATAAACAAAGAACCAGGGAAGGATCTCGTAGGGGATGGACGATTCAACCCCGGTGAGCCGGGCGGTGGCAATGCCGGCTCCTACATAGATGACCGCTGTGGTGAGCGAGACGCCGATCCCTCCCAGGACTTTGCCGGTCATGAACTGGAACGGTGTGACGGAACCCAGCAGCACCTCGGCGATTCTTTCGGATTTTTCTTCCATCACCACACTGAGAAGGGGGATCGAACTCATCATCACCAGCATGAACATCAACAAGACGATGATATACGGGACCAGGAATGATTGTAATTCATTGACAGCCTGTGCTTCCTGCTGTTCTCCAGTTTTCCGGTCCACAGTAACGAGCCCCATCCCCTCGATGTTGATCCACCTGAACAGGTCATTTATCTCCTCCTGTTCCAGATTCAGTTCCGATATCCTGAGTTGCCGGAGGTGTTCGTTGATCACATTCCCGAACCAGTAACGGATATTGTCCATGAATGCATGTTCCGAATAGTACCTGATATAAGCCCCTGAATCGCTCTGCGGATTGTACACATGGGGGCCGATCTCGATGAAAGCATGCAGGTCGGAGGATTTGACGCGGTTGGACAGCTCCAGCTGCTGCCCTGTCCTGTCGGCCGGATCGGGATCAACGAATTCAACCAGGTAGGCGGACATGCTTTTCTCGCCGGTTTCACTGTCAAAGATCTCATGCTGGTTCCGCTGGTTCACCACCTGCATAATTACCTCCTCCATCATCCCGGAATGATCGACAATCACAATCTTCTTGTCCTGGGTGTCCTGTTTGGTTTCCATGATGATCATGGCCAGGAATCCTCCTCCCATCAGTATGGGGACAAGAATGAGACCGAAAATGAAACTCTTCGTCCTGACCGCTGCGCGGTACTCCCTTTTGAAAAGCGTCATGATTTTATTCATGGTCCACCTCCTTTCTTTCCGGTGAAGCGATCCTGATAAAGATATCGTTCAGCGAGGGTTTGGTAATCTCAAATCTGGTAATGCGGGTTTTCTGAAGCAGATCAGAGAGGATCTCCTGCGGATCGATCCCAGAAGCGACCCTCACCTCCTGGAGCTTCCCGAAATTATTGACCTTTTCTATCCCGGGCATGCCCTCCAGGGCCTTCATGCCCATCTCGGACTGGATCCGGATGGTATCATTCCCGTACTGGTCCTGGATGAAGCTCAGGGTGCCGTCCAGGACCTTTTCCCCCCGGTGGATCATGAAGATGTAATCACACATTTTTTCCGCCATGGCCATGTCGTGTGTGCTGAAGATGATCGTGGCCCCGTCCTTCTGCAGATCCAGGATCACGTCCTTCATGATATCCGCATTCACGGGGTCCAGTCCGCTGAACGGCTCATCCAGGATGATGATCTCGGGCCGGTGAAGGATCGTGGCGATGAACTGCAGTTTCTGTTTCATCCCCTTGCTGAGCGTCTCCACCTTCTTCTCTTTATACTCATCCAGGTCCAGCCGCTGAAGCCAGTAGTCGATCCATTTTCCAAGGTCTGTTCCCTGGTTGAGCTCGCCGTGAAACCGGAGCAGTTCGCCGAGCTTCATTTTCTTGTACAGTCCCCGTTCTTCCGGAAGATACCCGATGTTTTCATGACGCATGGTATCAGGCTCTTTTCCCCGGATCTTCAATGAGCCGCTGTCGGGGTACATGATCCTCATGATCATCCTGATGGTGGTGGTTTTTCCCGAACCATTGGGACCGATAAATCCGTAAATGCTGCCTTCGGGAACCGACAGGGAAAGGTCATTCACGGCCACCACAGACCCGAACGTTTTCGTGATGCCCGATAATTCAATCACATTCAGCATGGATGGCAAGATTTTAAGAAAGGTTCCAAGTTAAACAAATCATGGTAAACTCTGCGGATTTATCCCCTAAAAACCCAATTAGCCAGAAGGGCCTGACACCTCCAGTACCAGCCAGTCCCTCTTCCGTGCCACTTCCAGCAACTGATGATCCGGGCAAACGGCCACCGGATGCCCCACTGCTTCCATCACATACACATCTGTCTTCGAATCGCCGTAATAAAAAGTATCTGCAGGATCATAGCCCATGCGGCGGCAATAATCCAGCAGGCGTGCTTTCTTTTCCCTCCCGTAAACCAGCTTTCCCCTGGTGGCTCCCGTCAGGATTCCGTTATCTACTTCCAGGCGGGTGCAGATCACATCCTCCAGGTGGAGGTGGGCGGCCACGGGTTCGCAGATGAGCGATGTGGCGGAGGAGAGTAGAATATTTGCACCGTGACCATCCCTGTGCTTCTGCATTTCCTCAAGGATTTCAGGCCGGATGGTGTCCCTGAGGCTGTTTTCAAACACCTCCAGGCAGAGCTGCCTGGCGGCCGTCTCGGTCATTCCCTTCAGCCAGGTGAGCATCCTGGTGATGATCCTTGCAGGATCCTGCCAGTCTAGCTTGTATAGAAGAGAGAGATACAGTGCGTGCCTGAATTGCCTGCTATTCATGATCCCTCTGCTCCTGGCCTCCGCCACCAGGCTGGTGGCACTGTTTCCCGAGAAGATGGTCCTGTCCAGGTCGTAAAATGCAATATATTTGTAGTTCTCCTGAAGGGTCATCTCTGATTGCGTACCAGCGAAATAAAACGGGGGCAATATAATAAAAACGGAGGGTATCTCTTATGAGAAACCCTCCATTATCCGGATACCCGGAAACCTTTATTTCACAGGTGGAGTTAGTGAGTTACCATGGGGTCAGTGCCCTTGGCCCTCTCGATGAAGTCCTGTACCATTTTCAGTGACGGGACCCTTCTGGTGACCTTCTTCACTTTGTTGATCTCTTCCAGTTTCTGGTGGAGATTCTCCGCATTCCTGGTCCTCAGCTCCTTGATGGTATCCACGCCGGCAGCTTTCAGGAGTTCGGCGAACTCCCCTCCGATCCCGCTGATCCGCATCAGGTCTGCCATGTTCACGAAATCCAGGATCTTATCCTCGGATATCCCTGATTTTTCAGCGATTTTTTTTCTGCCTGTTTTGGATGCTCCTTCCTTCAGCAGGGATGCAGAAGTCTTGACCCCGGCTTTTTCAAGTTTGGAACCCATTGCGGGTCCGATACCTTCGATTTCTTTTACATTTGCCATGTTCTAACTTTTTAATTTGAAAGATCTATTTAATCGTTGTCTTTGCCTGTGAATTATTTGATTATTTCTTTTAAAAATAGCAATAATTGGCTAAATTTCAATAGGTATATTTTTTTCAGACGGTCCAATAAAGATACGGCTTTTTCTTTTTGATCATCTAAGAGGTGCTTTATAATATGCTTTTTACGGCTTCATGAAGGTTAGCCTGATCTTAATACATTCCCAACATGAAACGATCAAATCTGTTTTTCGTCCTTCTCGCGGGCTGGATTATCGTGGCCTCCTGGTGGTATGTGTGTAAGATCCGCGATGACTGCAGGGGCAGTGACCCATTATCCGGGGCAGAGGCGGTAGAAAGCCCTGCCGCGGAAGCAGTTGCTTCCGTTGCGGCGGTTGAACCTGCGGAAGATTCGGTAACGCTTGCGCTCGATTACATCCGTACAACCGGGAAAAGGACCTATTATTTTGATTTTGCCTCGGCCGAATTTCACCCGGGAACGAATGAAGACAGATACCTGGCTGCATTGCGGATTTATTTTTCCGCCCGTCCGGATGCGCTCCTGACCGTCGAGGGCCATTCGGACAGCAGGGGATCTGCAGCGGCCAATGAAAAATTTGCACGGCTGCGTGCCGAGGCGGCAGGAAACCATTTCACCAGAAACGGGATCGAAACATCAAGGATGAGGATCGTTTTCAAAAGTGATACCGAACCCGCTGCTTCAAATGAAACCGAAGAGGGCAGGAGTTCGAACCGCAGGGTGGAAGTGACCGTTAATTAAAATCCATATGAAATGAGCGAAAGATTTGCTTCCGATTTGCTGTTTATCATCATCGTTTTACTCGTCGCAGCTGTTCTCGGTTTCCTGATCGGATATTTTATCAGAAAACCGAAAACAATTATCAAATTTGTGCCTGAACCAGTAAGGGAAGGATCCCCTGAAGAGGAAAAGGACGCGGAAGAAGAGGTCCCGGAAAAACAAATCACGGATGAAGGCATCCCGGAATTTGACCCGGAAACGGCCAGGGCCTTACTGGGCAGGAAGATCGCGCAGGATGATCTTAAAATCGTTGAAGGGATCGGGCCTGTGATCGAGGGGATCCTAAGGAAAAGCGGGATCGATACCTGGGAAAAACTGGCAGGAAGCGACGCGGAGAATATCAGGTCGGTTCTGGCTACCGAAGGCCAGCGGTTCAGGGTTCACGATCCCGGTACATGGTCGCAGCAGGCAGGACTGGCTTTCAAAGGGAAATGGGAGGAGCTCAGGCAACTCCAGGACGGACTCCTGGGGGGAAGGGCCCGGGGCTGACATTCATGGAAAGAAAAGAATCTTTCAGGGAACTGATTGTCAACGGCTACAGCTGCAGCGGTGATTTCATCCTGCTGGGAGGGGCCATGCTGGACGGTGAATGCATTCTAGGAGCCCACGTGAAAGTTCCGCTGAAGATGATGAACCGCCATGGCCTGATCGCAGGGGCAACCGGCACCGGAAAGACGAAAACCCTGCAGTTAATTGCAGAACAGCTGTCGGAAAACGGAGTACCGGTTCTGCTGATGGACATCAAGGGAGACCTCAGCGGACTGGCGCAACCAGGTGAAGAAAACCGGTTTATTGCCGACAGGCATACACAGATCGGACTGCCCTACCGGGCCAAAGCGATGCCCGTGGAGCTGATGACCATTTCAGGCGGCAACGGGGTGCGGCTGCGGGCCACGGTCACGGAATTCGGACCAGTTCTCATTTCCAAATTGCTGGAACTGAATGATGTTCAGTCAGGCATCGTTTCTGTACTGTTTAAATATTGTGACGACCACAGGCTTCCCCTGGTGGACCTCAGGGATTTTAAAAAGATCCTCCAGTATTCGATCAACGAGGGAAAAGACTGGATCAATGCCGAATACGGAAGGATCTCACCGGCGTCTATCCACACAATCATCCGGAAGATCGTGGAGCTGGAACAGCAGAAAGCCGACCTTTTCTTCGGAGAGCCCTCTTTTGATGTGAGTGATCTGTTAAGACAGGATGAGAACGGGAACGGTTACATCTCCATCATTCGCCTTTCGGACATTCAGAGCCGGCCAAAACTATTCTCCACTTTCATGCTGAGCCTTCTGGTGGAGATATTTGCCTCCTTTCCCGAGGAGGGAGATCTTCCAAAACCAAAGCTGGCCCTTTTCATTGATGAGGCACATCTTGTGTTCAACGAGGCATCGGAAACACTTGTGGAGCAGATTGAAACCATCGTCAAGCTGATCCGGTCGAAGGGCGTTGGGGTGTTCTTCTGCACACAGGATCCCACGGATATTCCGGGCAAGGTGCTGGGTCAGCTGGGCCTCAAGGTGCAGCATGCCCTGCGTGCTTTCACAGCGAAGGACCGGAAAGCGATCATGCGGACAGCCGAGAATTACCCGCTGACGGACTATTACAAGACGGATGAGATCATCACTTCCCTGGGAACCGGTGAGGCGCTGGTTACGGCACTCAGCGAAAAAGGGATCCCTACCCCCCTGGCAGCAACCCTGCTCAGGGCGCCCATGTCAAGAATGGATGTGCTTTCGGAGGAGGAAATTCAGGCGCTGGTGGGCAGATCAAACCTGATAAAGATCTATGACAGACCCGCCGACCCGGTCACCGCTTACGAGATCCTGAAAGAAAAAATTGAAACCTCCCAGCAGGAAGATCACCAGGAAAAGCTGCGAAAGGATTCGGGGAACACATCTTCCCGGAGGAAAAAAGAAGGTGTCATGGAGAAGCTGAGCAAAAACACGATGATCCGCCAGGTGGGCAGGACGGTGGCGAGAGAAATAGCACGCGGATTGCTTGGCGCGCTCGGTGTGGGCACCAGAAGAAGATGATCCTGCATATTATCTGCCCGAACCATAAAATTTTAAATCATGCCAGTAAGAATTCGCAAGGACAGTGATGTTCCCGGACCCCAGCAGCGCATTTCACGGCAGAGCGGAGATGCCACCGGCAGCGGCGGACTGATCTATGCGCTTCTGCCTGCCCTGCTGAACCTGTTCAGGAAGAATCCGAAGACAGCGATTGTGGTGATTGCGCTGGCCGTGGGGGCCTTCTTTCTACTCACGAGGACAAATCAGACCACCAGCACTGTCCTGCAGAGCATGCTGTTCGGCACCGGCCTGGAGATGGACCAGGCCATCTATGATGAAGCCGAGGTATTTGAACCACTGGCGGATAACATCAAAAATCCGCTGCCGGAAAGCGTATCACTCCTGGAATACTGTCCCCGGCGCCTGAACCAGGGCATGCAAGGCTCGTGCGTGGGATGGTCATCGGCCTATGCGGCCCGGACCATTCTCCATGCCCGGGCCACGGGACAGGATCCGGACCAGGTGACCTTCAGCCCATCCTATGTCTACAACCAGATTGCCCTGCCCAATTGCCAGGGGACCTATATGCAGCGGGCGATGGAGGTGATGCAGCAGGGGGGAGTACTGCCTGTCTCCCGGTTTGCGTATGACGAGTATTCCTGTTCCAAAGAGCCCACCGATTCGGAGAGAAGGGCAGCGGCTTCATTCAGGACCAGTGGATTCAACCGCCTGACCCGCGGTGGTAATGATTACCGGACCGACCTGCTGGCAATCAAGCAGAACCTGGCACAGGGCGCACCGGTGGTTGTGGGAATGATGGTGGGGGGCAGCTTCATGTCCGGCATGAACGGAAGAGAATTGTGGCAGCCCACGCGGTCCGATTACAACATGATGGGTTTTGGCGGTCATGCCATGTGCGTGATCGGGTACGATGATTATTACCAGGGAGGCGCGTTTCAGATCATGAACAGCTGGGGTGAAGAGTGGGGCAGGGACGGGATCGCCTGGGTCCGTTACAACGATTTCGACTATTTTGCCCGGGAGGCATACGGATTATATCCCGAGGGAGATGCAGAGGCAGTAGCGTCCAACATGCTGGAAGTGGAGATCGGGCTGGTCATCAATGCAACCGGTGCTTACATTCCCTTCAGGCATGGTCAGGGGATCACCTTCACATCCGCATCTCCCCTGGCGCCGGATACGGATTTCAAGGTGGAGATCACCAATTCACTGGAATGTTATACGTATATTTTCGGGGAGGAGACCGACGGGAGCAGTTATGTTCTGTTCCCGTACACCGATAAACACTCTCCATACTGCGGGATCACGGGGACGAGGATTTTCCCCAGGGATTATTCGCTTTATCCGGACGACCAGGGTGAGCGGGATTACGTGGCGGTCATCATTTCGGTTCAAAAACTGGATTACAACCTGGTGAATGATGCCATCAGCCGAGCAAAGGGAACCGCCTATGACCAGAAGGTCGGCAATGCCCTGCAGGGAGAGCTGGCCGGGAACATACGATTCAGCGGGGGAGAGACCATCCGGGTTTCCACCGATGTGGCCTACAAAGGCATCGTGGCGCTCGTGCTGGAGATCGTAAAGTGATCATCAGCATGTTGTCGCCACGGCTGACAAGGTGAGTTGATAAATTCCCGGCAAGATGCCGCGTAAATATTTGTAATTTTACAGGTAATAAATCAACGGTTTGAGTGTAATATTAAAAACAATAAAAAGATGAAAATGAAAAAGATTGCAGCGATCGTGCCGGTACTCATGATCGGATTACTGGGCATATTTCAGAGTTGTGGCGAAGAGGAAATGCTGGGCCCGAACCTCCAGTTCTTCGGCGGTGAATACATTGATGCGGATGAAACGGTGGAACCCGGTGCCGAGCTGAAGTTTTCCTGGCTGGCCACCGTGGGGACCTCCGACCTGGCATCCTTCTCCATCACAAGGGACGGGACCACGCTGACCGGTTACCCCGATTCAGATATCCCGAAGGATAACTATTCGGACCAGGTGACCCTGATCGCCCCCCTGAACGACGGGGCCTATGTGTATGCCTTTACGGTGACCGACGAAAACATCATGTCCGACAGCAAGACCTTTACAATCACGGTTGAGAAAACGGGCGGGCCGATCGATGAGTGGACACAGACCCTGGGTTCACACCAGTCCACCACGGGAAGCTCCTTTGCTTCTTCAAACGGCGAAGTGTATAACCTTGCCGAGGCGAAGGCCAATGCGACCCTGATCGACTTCATGTATTTCTACGGGGCCACCAATCTGGCCACGCTGGCCGCTCCCGACGACGAGATCATCCCGACGGTGTTCTTCAGCGCCGACGGACCCGAGACGTGGTCCACCCGTAACTCCACCAGGTTCAGTGAGACCTCAATGACGGTTGCCGGGTTCGATGCGGTTGAGGATGACCTGCTGCTGGTCGAACATGCCGAAGGGGCTGCGCTGACACTTGTGAATGAACTGGAGGTGGGTGATGTGATTGCCTTTGTCACGGATGCAGATAAAGATGGCGGTGCAAAGATGGGACTGATCAAGGTCGCAGCCATTGAGGCAGGAGCAGGCGGCACCATGCAGATCGAGGTCAAGGTGCAGAAACCGGAATAACCACCACTGGTTTCTCTGGACGAAGTTGGAGAGAGTATCCCTCAATAAAAAAAGGGATTTCCCGGAATTTTTTTCATGCCTGCTTCTCCCGGCTGAAGATCCCGGTCTGGAGATCAGGCCATTCCAGATCCAGGCCCTTCAGTGTTTTCAGCACTTCCACGGAGACCGCATAAAGTTTCTGCCAGTTCTTATCTGAGGGTACAATGTGCCAGGGGACCTCGTTGCATTTTTCAAAGATCCTTTCATACACCTTCAGATAGTCCCCCATTTTCTCTCTTGTATCCCAGTCGCCATCCTTATGCTTCCAGTGTTTCCTCTTGTTTTCGATTCTTTCCATCAGTCTCTCCTTCTGGGTTTCGGGGGACACGTGCAGGTAGAATTTCAGGATCCTGGTATGGTTGTGCATCAGCAGTTTTTCGAAATCATTGATCAGGCCGAAGCGCTGATCAATGGTCTTCGGCGGGATGTAACCCTCCACGGAGGGGACGAGAATGTCCTCGTAATGCGAACGGATGAATACCTGGATTTCTCCCCTGGCCGGGGTTTCACTGTGGACGCGCCACAGGAAATCATGAGAAGCCTCCTCCGGGGTGGGTTTTTTAAAACTCTTGACCTTGATGCCAATGGGATTGCAGTACCGGAGGAGTCCCCTGGTAATCCCGTCTTTCCCGGAGGCATCGATCCCCTGAAAGACGAGCAGCAGGCTGTACTTTTGCTGTGCGTACATCTTGTACTGCAATTCCCCGATCTCTTTCAGGAGCCTTTTCGTTTCGGCTTTGATTTTTCCTTTTTCCCACTCC
>JAXGMU010000059.1:0-21681 GCA_040768485.1 Bacteroidales bacterium | reverse complement strand
AGTCGTTTCTGATTTTGAAGATGCGCAGATCGAGGTTATCCGCAGAATCAATCCTTGTATAATAATCGGTTTTCCTGACCGTATTCCCGTCAATTTTTTGTGTGACGGATTTTGGATAGGGCTGATAATACACTGTGTCATAACTGCTTTCAGCGATGCTTTCAGAGTTTGAAAGATGGTTTTCAGATGAAGTTTCCATGAATCCCAGAAACCCTTTTCCTGCAACATGGATCTTTCCGTTCTTGTAAGAAAAAGTTGTGGAATCCGGATCGGTACACCCATTATCCCTGGCCATTGAGGAAACTACAAACCACGGAGCCGTAAAATCAATAACAGGATACACGGCGCCCGTCCCTTTAGTATATACATCTTCATCAGTCAGGGGCTTATAATGAAACCTTGTTTCCTGACCCAATCCATTCTTAATCCCGGAAACGCAAATGCCTGCCTGGTCGGTAGTGTTAAAGCTGATTTTACGGTCAGCCGGAGGAGTGATGAACTCAATAATGCCGTCGCCATTGAAATCCCCCATCCTGGTATTTTTCCCTAATCCCAACTCTATCATTAATTGCTTGGGACCGGTTGATGTATCGGGATTAACGGTATAATCTGAATAGGAATATGAAATACTACCGGTTTCATAGACAGGGATGAAGTTATAGATGATCTTACGCAGAAAGTTACCGTCGAATAATAACAACTCTTCTTTGCCGTCTGCATTCAGATCAGTGCCAAGTGCATGAGCTTCACTATTAGAAGGATCAAAATAATCATATCCAAAATCTATTTCCCGTCCATAATCTTCTAAATGATCGATGATGAATTTCCTGCCTATGGTATCAAATACATATACAGTATTGTCCAGGAAGTCATTTACACATACAACATTATTAATACCACCACAATTATTGAGCACATAAGAGTTGTATAGGTCCTCAATGTCATAGGCATCTAAAAATGAGTTCCATGTATCCGGATTTAATAGTTCCCCTTCTCCACCGCAATCCTCAGTACAATAATCCTCCCATTCCTCTCTGTAATATATGGAGTCATATTCACAGGGTCCAAGGTAGGCATATGCACTGGTTCCATCCCCGTTCAAATCAATAGTCCCTAAGAATGTGCCATCCACCGGGTGAGGAATAGCATGCCAGATATCCAAGGGATTTCGGATTCCGAACCTGAAAGACCCGTCTTCCTGTATGATTCTATCAGCGATATCATCGCCATTCAGGTCGTCCCAGACATGTCCGCCATTAGAATTACAGAAAGTCCATGCTGTATGATTTTCAATATCATAGTATTTTACCTTGCCGTTATCAATAAAAGGAGAATAGCCTACCCCTTTTATATCAGGGTATCTTGAATCCACAGGTAGGATTTCATCTTCGTCTTCTAATCTGATAACGGTAATCCTGTCCTCAGAGCTCTTGGATTTATCGAAATGAATGAACTTTCCAAGCCTGTAGTTGAAATCAGTGGAGTCAAATTCATATAGCGGATCCTGGAAATATGCTGTATAATCACAAATGTCATTCTTGAAACTATTAAATCCACCGTATAACCAGGTAAAAACGGAATTGAGATCCTCCGGTAAGTAGGGTGCAAATGCATTCCATTCCATCGTCTTAATCATCAGTTCATCCAATCCATCACCATCAAAGTCACCCGATGCAAGATTTACGATATCACATATCTCAAACTCGCTATCGTAACTTCCACTGCAGTTATCAGTTGCATAGGTATTCATATCATCCCAGAACTGGTGTGTATAAGATCTTGGTAGAGCGCCTGTGTCGCTTGGCGTTGAAGGCAAGCCTGCTGTTGAACCTTCATATAAATAATATACGTACTGATTGGATACATAATCCAGTTTTAATGAGATAAGATCGCTAAAACCATCTCCATTGTAATCCCCGGAATAATAGATGAAGTTGGCTCCACTCTCAACCGGAGTATTAACGCTGGTCGGGACAACACTTATCGATGGCGTTTCCCAGTTTACTTTCGTTGGATTATACCTGTTATTATCTTTATCATATTGGTTTATTTCACACAGCAACATTTCTGTACCTGAGATCTGATAATCCATTGTAAATGCTCCAATAAATGTCCCATTGGATTTCATGGATATACTGTCAAGTTGCTGATCTGAAACAACCAGGTTATTTAAGATATAAGCATAGCTGATCCTGGCTTTCTCCGAATAATGAAACTCAATTTCGTTGATTGGATTTAACGAACTGCCACCATATTCAATTTTAGTAAGAAGGATCCGGTTTTTTGAAGCATCCTTTGAGTACGTATATGATATCTCATTTCCATTTCTGTCCTCCACTGTTTCCAGTAACCACATCCATTCTGTTGTATCATTGAAGTGCATTTGTGCTGAGAAAGCCTGACCATATATTAAAGTATTTCCATCAGGGGTTTTTATCTCAAAATAATCGCCATTTCCTCCGGATTTTTTCTCAATCCTGCAATAAGACTTATTTTCTGTTTTGAATGAATCTGCTTCCAGTCCTTTCGCGTTAATTCCAAACAATCTCTGTCCGTCCCACATCAGAAAACTTAGTGAGTCTGAATGGCTGATGGCACCCTTTTTCCCATCATAATAGTAATTGCTTCCGGTTGTTGTAATGGATGAAACACCGTTCAAATTCCAGCTTCTTCCCAGTACACCCGAAGCACTGACCTGGCTGTTGTAACTTATCGATAATTGTGGTCCCATTCCATTTGTACCTTTTGGAACAGTGATGGGTATATTATAGGTAGCAGCTCCGCGTATACTTACACCTGCATCGCCATTGACAGATCCAACAACAAGGATGTAATCCAGATCCTGATCACCCGTTGAAACGGAATCTCCGCCGGTAGAAGATGAAGATCCTGAAGGAACGTCGAATACATAAGGATTTCCAATCGCACTGAAAACTCCTGAACCATCCGAGCTATATGCAAATCCTGCCCCCAAATTAATTCCGTTCGTGGCTACAACTTCAACATCATCATAAGCAGAAAAATCAGAATTTAAAGTTACTGTCGATTGGTAAATAATCGTATCTGTAGCGTATATATTACAGAATATGAGTACTATAACCAAAATTGTCAATAATTTTTTCATTATTGTCGGATATTGGGTCAGTCTTTAATAATGATCCATTCTTTGTGCTTGTGGCCGTATATGAGCCTAAGAATATATGTGCCATTGAGAAGAGTGGAGACATCAATTTCATTTATATCCTGAAGATTGTCCATGATAAGGAGTTGTTTTCCGAGATTGTCAAACAGGATTATTTTTCTGTCTTCCTCTTCCATCGCTTCATCATTCAGGGTAACATATAATTTCTGAGATGCAGGATTTGGGTATACTTTTATCGTTTTCTCAGATTTGTTTATTTCCTCTTCGACATCTTCGACTGAGGCGTTTTTTAATCCACCCTCATAATATATGATCTCCCTTTGTGTACGATTTCCGGCATCGTCGTAATAATATTGAATGGTCGAAATCGTATCCTGCTGTGCTATCAGGGAAATACCTGAAAGAAGAATCACCACTATGAATACAAGAATTGATTTCATCGGTCGCCGTTTATTTGTTCAGAGTTTTAAGCTCTTCTATTTCTTTTTTCAGGATCTCAATTTCTGCATCTTGCTCTTTGAGTGCTTCAATAAGGATAGGAATCAAATCAACGTAATTCATTCGAAGGAATCCGTCCTGGCCCTTACTTACCAATTCAGGATATACCTTCTGTACTTCCTGTGCCGATAATCCAATATTATCTTTAGTATATTTTGGTGCCGTATATTCCTTAGTCCTGGGATCAATTTTAATGGTATCTAGTACTTCTGGGGAATATAAATTAAGCTCAACAGGATTCTTTAATTTATATTTAATGGGTGTAAGACTATTTATTTTTTCCATATGTGAGATACCTTCCTGTGCCAATGGCCGTATTTCTTTTTTCAGGTTTATATCTGAATTCTCTGTTAATGTGGTATAGTATATGGTATCTTCAACAAATACATCCCCTCGGAAATACCCTGCGAATTTGCCATTAATAGAGCATTCCGAATAGCCCGGTTCAATTGCAAAAATCGCCGCACCGTTTCTGGTTCCATATAAATACCCAAAGACACCATAATTATATCCATCATATCCATTTCCAGCAACAGCCCTAATCCCAAAAGTCTTATAATTTGTTTCTGATGCAGAATGAGCAGAAAATTGTCCACCTACCAATTTATGACCTCCTCCACTATGAAAAGCATGTCCCATAACTGCATAAGAATAATCTCCACCGCTTGAACTCTTAAAGAAGTATCCAGCCCTTTGAGAATTAGTAGAAGTATTATTATTGTCAACATAAAAAGTGCTGTATTGATTGCCAGCTGCCTTTACTGCCAGCTTACTTACCGGATCAGTCACTCCTATGCCGACATTATTATCTTCGGCTACCTTGATTTGAGAATTTGCGATAACAAAAACCCCGGTCAACAAATAAATTGAGATGATTAGTTTTTTCATGATTGGTTGTATTAAAGTTTGATATGGATTAATCGTATTTCGTCCTTAGGTTTCCCGCAGGAACATAATTTAATCCTGACCAAGCATTCATTTTACAGATGGTCGATTACTGAATTGAATTCCGGTCCTGGAAGCAAATTATGATCTCTCAGTGCAATATTCTTGCACTGGGGATAAAAATTTTTTATTTATATTCAATCTTAATAAGCAGCCGTTTCTGATTGGCGTATTCATAACTTCTGCGGTGCTGATTGTACCGGATATCGGCCCCGAATTCTTTAAACATTTTCAGATAATTGTATAAGGATCGCTTTGAGATTTCAAGTTTCTGAGCAAATTCCGCAGGTGTTCCGGTAGATTCATGATAGATTAATTGTTCCATTCGATGTAAAATTGTAAGATTCTTCATTCTACTATCCATGACTTAGATTTTTTAATCATTAATTCTGAATCTGTTGATTCTTTAAAGGCACTAAGGAGGTCTTTTGAGGTTAATTCCGGGAATACATGTCACTGTTACCCGCATTTCGTATTCTTTTACGAACTTTTTTTTAACATTATTCAGTGAATTACTTTGCTTTTTTTAACTAACACATTGAAGGATAGATATCTACAAGTATCTGGGAAAATGGTATGATATTGTCAGGTTTCCGTATAAGCTTGAAAAGGGATCCGAAGGAGTGACCGACGGATATTTTTTCCGGAAGGATGGAGAGATCAGGGTGATCAACGGCGGATATAAAGATTCGCTGAGCGGGGAGCGATCCAGCCCCGAGGGGAATGCTTTAATTCCCGACAAAATTCTGCCTGTAACTTTCGGAGGATTACTGCTGGACAGGTCATGGAGCTGGGCTACGAACTGAATTCTCAATAATCTGTTTTGTCCTAAGAGAAGTATTTGTAATATATTCCTTTAGGCTATCCCAGCGCTGATCAGTGTTATATTTATCGTAATCGGTCTCAACCTGAACATCACCGATAAGCTCCTTGTACTTGTTGTATCCGTCAAGGCCAATTCAAATTTATTAAACCCTGTTGAGTCGTAGATCTTGCCGAATATCAATTCGGGGCCAATTACCTGGACAGAATTATTACTAATGCAGTTAATAAAACTCTCAATTTGTTCGTCATCCATGCAGCGCCTTAATTACAAAAACCGCCTTTATATATCAAATAGTTATGGGATTTTGGGTTTCCCGTGCGGAAAACAGAAAAAAAAACATCAGCAGGTCGTGCAGCCAGCGGATCATCTTTTCCGGGTTGATGGAAAAAAGACGGGCCTGATCAGCGCAGGCGGGACTGTTCTTTTGTGGAGAGCAGGCCGCAGGCAGCCCGGATATCCTCCCCGCGGCTGGCCCTGATGGTGGTGGTGATACCTTTGGCATTCAGGCGGTCCCTGAAAAACTGGATGGTGGGTTCATCGGGCGATCCCAGGGGGGTACCCGGGAAGGGATGGAACCGGATCAGGTTGATGCGGCAGCGGATCCCCTGGAGGATCCTGGAGAGCTCGTTCACGTGTCCGGCAGAATCATTCAGACCTTTGAAAAGGATGTATTCGAAGGAGACCCTGCGCTGTCTCCCGAAATCCCAGGAACGGATCTCTTTCAATACTTCTGCCAGGGGATGCACCTGTTCAACCGGCATCAGTTTCCTGCGTTCTTCCTCGAAGGGCGAATGCAGGCTCACCGCCAGGTGGGCCTGGCTCTTCGTCAGGAACTCCCGCATGGCCGGAATGACCCCGATGGTGGAGACCGTGATGCGCCTGGGACTCATGGCAAAACCCCATTCCGCAGTCAGGATCTCCAGGCTGCGCAGCACCTCCTCCAGGTTATCCATGGGTTCTCCCATTCCCATATACACCACGTTGGTCACCTGGTTTTTTTCAGGAAGGCTTCGAAGCTGGTTCAGGATCTCCCCGGCCGTCAGGTTCCCCTGGAATCCCTGTTTCCCGGTCATGCAAAACAGGCATCCCCATTTGCATCCCACCTGCGACGAGATACAGATTGTGTTTCTGTTTTTTTCAGGGATGTAGGCCGTTTCCACAAAATGGCCCTCTCCAGCGGGGAACAGATACTTTTTCGTGCCATCGGCCGATTCATCCGCATGTACAGGCTCCTGCAGCCCTGTATCCCATTGGGATTCAAGCATAGATCTGGCTTTCAGGGAGAGGTTGGTCATCTCTCCGAACCGGGTCACATCCTTTTTGTACAGCCATTCCGAAAGCTGTCTGCCCGTGAAAGGCGGAAGTCCCAGCTCCACGGCGATTGCCGTCAGTTCTTCAATGTTTTTCCCGAGCATTTTTTGTCTTTCCCGCATCCGGATTTGTGGTTCAGCCGGTATTTTTATCCTGCCACAAAGATATCACTATTATTAAAGCCGTGTGGTGTCCGCACAAATGGATGCGGTTTGGTGTATTACCACGGGGAGCGCATCCTGCCGCCGTCGATGACGAATGACTCGCCGGTGACATAGGACGCTGCCTCGGAAAGCAGAAATACCGCCGCCTTGCCGAATTCTGCGGGGTCCCCGTACCTGCCCATGGGGATTTTACCGAAGTTGATCTTCTGAACATTTTCCAGGCTGATCCTCCATTCCCCCGAATGATGCAGGTCCAGCTCCCTCAGCCTGTCCGTGTCGAAGGACCCGGGTATCAGGTTGTTAATCCGGATCCCGGTGCCGGCTACCTGAAAGGAAAGGCTCTTCACAAGGCTGGTCACACCGGAGCGAAAGACATTGGATAAAAGCAGATTATCAATGGGTTCTTTTACCGAACTTGAAGTAATGGTTAAAATGGATCCGGACTTTTTCCTTCGCATCTCGGGGAGCACCTCGCGGATCAGCCTGACGGCGCTCATCAGGGTGTTCTCAAATCCCAGCAGCCAGCCGCTGTCGTCGATCTGATCAAAAGTCCCTGGCGGAGGACCTCCGCCGTTGACCACCAGCCCGTCGATGGTACCCGCGTCTTTCAGCGTGTTTTTCACCCACTGCTCGATGGAATCGGCATCCGCCACGTCCAGCGGGTATGGAAAAACAGTGGCCCCGGGTACCTCCTCCCGAATCCTGTCAGCTGCTTCCCTGATGTTTCTGTGGCTGCGGCTTCCGATGGAAACGACGGCTCCTTCCAGGGCAGCTTCACGGGCGATGGCGAAACCGAGACCCCTGCTCGATGCGGCCACCATGATCACTTTATTTTTTATACCCAGTTCCATGTATACAAATAACCAGCGGGATGAAAAAAAGTTGACATAAGAATGTGCTAAACCGGTTTTATCAGGAATCTCTTCCTCCGGGGGATCGCCCTCCAGGCGGCTGATGATCACCGCTCCCACACTGTCGCTGAAAACATTCACCGTGGTACGGAACATATCCAGGATCCGGTCCACCGCCAGAATGATGGCCACCCCTTCCAGCGGGAGACCCACCGCCTTCAGGATGATGGACATCATCACCATCCCGCTCATGGGCACGCTGGCCGCCCCGATGGAGGCCAGGATTGCGGTGATCACAATAATTCCCTGCTGCCCCAGGGTCAGGTCGAATCCGTAAACCTGTGCGATAAATACCGTTGCCACGCATTCATACAGGGCGGTTCCGTCCATGTTTATTGTGGCGCCGATGGGAAGGACAAAACCGGCCGCCTTTTTTGAAGCACCCGAGGTTTCGGTAACCGCTTTCATGGTCAGGGGCAGGGTGACAATGGTGGAACAGGTGGAAAAGGCGGTCATCAGTGCGGGAAGCATTCCCCGGTAATGGGTTGCAGGACCCAGCTTCCCGATGTATTTCAGAAGCAGGGGAAGGGTGATGAAGAAATGGATAAAGAGTCCGAAAAGCACCACCAGGAAATATTTTCCTAGGGAGGCAAATGCATCGAAACCGGTTCTGGCCACAATTTCGGCGATGATCCCGAAGACTCCGAGGGGGGCGGTCCAGATCACGAACGAGACCAGCTTCATCATCGCTTCGAAAGCGGCCCTGAACAGATCGCCCATCAGCATCCGCTGTTTTTCTTTCAGCTGGGTGACAAAAAAGCCGAACAGCAGGGAGAAGAAGATCACCGGCAGCACATCCCCGTTGGCCATGGCCTCAAATGGATTTTCTGGGATGATGTGCAGGAGCAGCTCCCCGAAGCCCTGGTCCACCACCCCGATCGCATCCGGACTGCGCTCGAGCCCGATGTTCGCACCCTCACCCGGTTTAATGATGTTCACAAGGGTCTGACCGGTGAGGATGGCCAGCAGGCTTGTGGATAAATAATAAGTGATCGTCCGCAGGGTGATCCGCCCCAGGCCCCTCCCGCTTCCCACCTGGATGACCGCGCTGATAATGGAGGTGATGATCAGGGGCAGGATGGCCATTCGCAGCAGGCGAAGGAACAGCTCCTTCAAGGGTTCTGCCACCGGCAGGATGGATTCACCCGCCAGCCATCCGGCAAGGATCCCCAGGAAAAAACCTGCAAAGATCAGCCAGGTAAGGATGTATCTTCTGGACTTCATCCGGCCCATAAAGGTAAAAAAGATGGAAAGAACAGGCACATAATTATCAACACCACTTCAAATTTACACCCATAACCTTTATTTTTGAAATCCAATCAATTGCCTTTGAAAGCTGCCCAAAATATCGTGGAAACGCCCCTGATGAAGCAGTACTACAACATCAAGGCGAAGCATCCCGATGCGGTCCTCCTCTTCAGGGTGGGTGATTTTTATGAAACCTTCGGGGAGGATGCCATCCGTGCGGCGGAGATTCTGGGGATCACCCTCACAAAGAGGGCCAACGGGGCGGCATCATTCGTTGAACTGGCGGGATTTCCCCATCACGCACTGGACACCTACCTGCCCAGGCTGGTGAGGGCGGGACAGCGGGTGGCCATCTGCGAGCAGCTGGAAGACCCCAAACTGGCAAAAAAGATCGTCAAACGCGGGATAACGGAACTGGTAACCCCGGGAGTGACCCTCAACGACCATGTGCTGGAGCACCGGGAGAATAACTTCCTGGCCAGCGTGTACCTGGGCAGCCAGGTGCACGGGATATCATTTCTGGACATTTCCACAGGCGAGTTCCTGACCTCCCAGGGCGATCTGTCCTTCATTGACAAACTGCTGAGCAGTTTCGGGCCCAAGGAGGTGCTTGTCCAGAAAAGCAAAAAAGAAACCTTCGTGGAAGCATTCGGAGGCAATTATTACCTGTATCCGCTGGATGAATGGGTCTATCACCCCGATCATGCCAGGGAGAAGCTGCAGGCACAGTTCGGGACAAAGACCCTGAAAGGATTCGGGATCCACGAAATGGAGCACTGCATTGTGGCCAGCGGGGCCATCCTGCAATACCTGGAACTGACCCAGCATACACATACCGGCCATATTTCCGGTCTCTCCCGGATCGAGCGGGACCATTATGTCTGGCTGGACCGCTTTACCATCCGGAACCTGGAGATATTCCGCCCCATCTATGAGGGAGCCAGGACGTTGCTGGAGGTGATGGACCGGACCGTTACCCCCATGGGTTCCCGGCTTCTGAAACGGTGGATGGCGCTCCCGCTGAAAGATGTCCTGCTGATCAGGGAGCGGCAGAACATGGTTGAATATATCCGGGGAAACGAAGGATTCGGGGATTTCATCGGGGAACAGATCAAACAGATAGGGGACCTGGAAAGGATCATCTCAAAGGTGGCGGTGGGAAGGGTCAACCCACGCGAATTGCTTCAGCTGAAAAGGGCCCTGGCCAGCATCGCCCCCCTGAAGCAGCGCTGTGGGGAAACGGGTGTGGAAGCATTGGAAAAACTTGCGGAACAGCTTGATCCGTGTGAAGCGGTGAGCAAGCGGATCGAAAAGGAAGTGGATGAGGATGCACCCGTGATGCTGAACAGGGGGGGTGTCATTGCATCCGGCGTTTCGGACGAACTGGACGAATTGAGGGAGATCATGCACTCCGGAAAGGATTACCTGCTGGAGCTCCAGCAACGGGAGATCGAACGTACCGGGATCACGAGCCTGAAGGTGGGTTTCAACAACGTGTTCGGGTATTATATCGAGGTCAGGAACACGCACCGCGACAAAGTTCCGGAAGCGTGGATCCGGAAACAGACCCTGGTGAGTGCCGAGCGGTATATCACCGAAGAACTCAAATCCTACGAGGAGAAGATCCTGGGTGCGGAGGAAAAAAGCCTTGCAATAGAAGCCAGGCTTTTCCAGGAACTTGTGGACAGCATTGCACCCGCTGTGGAAACCATCCAGAAGAACGCTTCCCTGGTGGCCAGGCTGGATTGTTTGTATGCTTTTGCCCGTATTGCAGCGGAGCACCATTACTGCCGCCCGGAGGTCAATGATTCCACCACCATTGAGATCAGAGGGGGGCGCCACCCGGTCATCGAGAGGCAGTTGCCCGTTGACGAGGAATATATTGCCAATGATCTGAATCTGGATAACGAAGACCAGCAGATCATCATCCTCACGGGTCCCAATATGTCCGGGAAATCGGCATTTCTGAGGCAGACCGCACTCATCACGCTGATGGCGCAGATGGGCAGTTTTGTGCCGGCGGAAGAGGCCAGGATCGGATGGGTGGACAAGATCTTTACCCGCGTGGGGGCGTCGGACAATATCTCCCTGGGAGAATCCACTTTCATGATGGAGATGCTGGAGGCGGCGAGCATCCTGAACAACCTCTCGGAGCGGAGCCTGGTCATCCTGGATGAGATCGGGAGGGGGACCAGCACCTACGACGGGATTTCCATCGCGTGGGCCATGGTGGAGTACATCCATGAACGCCCGGGAGAACGGGCCAAGACCCTTTTCGCCACCCATTACCACGAACTGAACGAGATGGAAAAATTCTTTCCCCGGGTCAGGAACTACAATGTTTCCATCAGGGAAATGAACGACCAGGTGATCTTCCTCAGGAAGGTGGTTCCCGGGGGAAGCGAGCACAGCTTCGGCATCCATGTGGCGCAGATGGCAGGCATGCCGAAGAGCGTGGTAAAACGGGCGGGTGAAATATTAAAGGAGCTGGAAAATACGGGAGGCGACAAACGACTGGGAAAACCGGTGCAGGAGCTTGCCGGGCAGAGGGAAGGACTGCAGCTGAGCTTTTTCCAGCTGGATGACCCCGTGCTCAAGCAGATCCGGGACCAGATCGCCGGGCTGGATATCAACAACCTCACCCCGGTGGAAGCGCTGAACAAACTCAACGAGATCAAGAAGCTGTCGGGGCTGTAGAAGGGAAGTTGCAGATTTCGAATTTCAGCCTTATATTTGCATTCCGATTGCGGGAATAGCTCAGTTGGTAGAGCACGACCTTGCCAAGGTCGGGGTCGCGGGTCCGAGTCCCGTTTCCCGCTCAGAACCAGGTAAATGATTTAGGTTAAGTGAACCCCGGAATTTCCGGGGTTTTTTGTTTAACTTCACACTTTTTTGTCGTAGTGATATCTGCAGCTGTATATTAATATCTCATGCCTGGTTACTTGATATACCAGCCTGTGTTCCCGGTCTATTCGTCTTGACCAAAGTCCTGCAAGATCATATTTCAATGGTTCAGGTTTACCGGTACCTGTATGTGGATTTCTCTGTATGTTTTTAATCAGCTCATTGATCTTTCGAAGCATTTTTTTATCCTCGCTCAACCAGGATGTATAATCCTCCCAGGCATTCTTGGAAAACACGATTCTCATTATTCATCGATAAGATCTTGCGAAACTGTCTTTCCATCTTTCATTTGCTGCATTGATTCATATAACCTGTCCGCATTGGCCCTGGAAGAGAGCAGGTGAACAGTTTCCATAAGTGAATTATATTCATCAAGTGAAATCATTACGGTTCCTCTTCCTTTACCTCTTTTAATGATTAATGTCTCATTGTTCATTTCAACGTTGTCCAGGAACTTTTTTAGATCACTTCTAAATTCCGAATAATTCGCAGCCAACATTTCAGTACGTATAAAAGTTCTTATATGCGTACAAATATAAGTACCCTTATCCAAATTGTCAAATATGAAACATCATTTTAGAAAGATGAACTTTTACCAGCCGGAGCCTGTCTTATATTTTTATTTACATTTGTAGCGCAGCAACTTGCGCTGAAAAATGTTTCCAGAACAGGTCTGCCGGATGCCCGGATGGCGGAATAGGTAGACGCGCTGGACTTAAAATCCAGTGGCCAGCAATGGCCGTGCCGGTTCAATTCCGGCTCCGGGTACAAGCTTCTTGCTGGATATTCAAGCAATTCCTCTCATCATGTTCTGGAGTTTTATAAAATATACTTTCCGGGATATCACCCATAAATTCGGTTACAGCTTTCTGAACATTCTGGGCATGACACTGGGCATTGCCAGTGCACTGTACCTGATCCTTTATGTGTCAGATGAACTTAGTTATGACCGGTACCATGAGAAAGCCGGGAGGATCTACCGCGTACAGTCACACATTACCGAAACGGATGATGAATTTACCTGGATCGTGGCACAGATCCCTTTCGGTCCGCAGGTCAGGGAAGATTATGCCGAAGTGGAGAACGTCACCCGTTTGTTTAATTTCCAGAGAGCCCTGTTCAGAAATGGAGAGCTGGAATTTACCGAAGAGGATGTGTACTATGCGGATTCCACATTCTTTGACATCTTCTCCTACCGGGCATTAGAGGGGAGCACCGGCGGGGCGCTCGATGATCCCAATTCCATTGTGCTGACCGAGACCATGGCAGACCGCTATTTCGGGACGGGGAAAGCGGTCGGGAATACGCTCACGGTAGGTGATCAGGTGTACACAGTCACCGCTGTGATCGAAGACGTTCCCGGAAATTCACACGTCATTTTCGATGGCATTGTTTCAAGGAACAGCCTTCCCCCGCAGATGGGCAGCTGGGGGAACTTCGGCGTGTTTACATACCTGTTGCTCCGGGAGGGTGAGGATCCCATCCAATTCCAGGAGAAGCTGAAGGAAATGTATGGTCGCTACATGGCCACCATCTTCGAGGGGATCGGAATATCCGTGGAATACGAATTGGTGCCTCTGACGAAAATTCACCTTCACTCCGATAATCCGGGAGAGCCGCAACCCACAGGCAGCATTCAGTACGTGATTATTTTCAGTATTGTTGCATTCTTCCTTGTCCTCATCGCCTCCCTGAACTATATCAACCTCTCCACCGCGAGGGCCTCAAAACGGGCCAGGGAGATCAGTCTCCGCAAGGTAACCGGATCAAACAGGCGTCTGCTGGTGATCCAGTTCCTGACGGAATCTTCCATACTGACATTGATTTCCCTGGTGCTGAGCATTATCCTTCTGATCATATTGCTTCCCCAGCTCAATATGCTTTCCGGAAAGAATTTCTCGCTGGATATACTCGGCAGGCCCGTGATGATCCTGAGCCTGTTCGGAATCATGATCCTCGTGGGCATCCTCGGGGGGATCTACCCGGCGTTTTACCTGTCAAGGTTTTCTCCCGTGGTGGTGATGAAAGGGATTTCGGGATCGGGATCCTCCAGGGGGATTTTCCGAAGGGTGCTTACGGTCATTCAGTTCACCATATCCGGTGTCATGATCGCCTGTACGATTATTGTGGTCAACCAGCTCAGTTACCTTCAGAACAAAGATCAGGGATGGGACATGGAAGACGTGGTCACGCTGCGGCTTCCTGATAATGAACCGGTGGCGAAGATGCGGGTGCTGAAGGAGATCTTGCTTGAGAATCCGAGGATCCTGAATGCTACCCTCACAAGTGCGGGAATCGGCAGCGGTTCCCCAAAGGTGATTTTCCAGATGGAAACATCCAACGGGATGGAAACAAGGGGCATCAATTTCGTCGTCGTGGATCATGACTTTACCGAGACGCTCGATATACAGATGGCGGAAGGAAGGGATTTTTCAAGGGATTTTATCGGGGATACCCTGACCGGGGTCATCGTGAATGAGACGCTGGCCAGACGCCTCAACTGGGAAGAACCCATCGGTAAACGTGTCCAGCTGGGCGACGGGGGACAGATCATGGCAAGGGTGATCGGGGTGATGAAAGATTACCACCAGACGGGCATGTACAACGAGGTGGAATCCCTGATGCTTCTTTACAGGCTTGATGGTCCGATCATGTATGTAAAACTGACCGGAGATGATCAGGACGCCGCACTTGGATACATCAACGACAGATGGACGGAGATTTTCCAGGGGAAACCCTTTGAATATGAATTTCTCAGGGACGATTTTATGGAACAGTTCAGCAGTGACCGGAACCGCAGGGCTGTTTTCGCGGGATTCACGATCCTCACGATATTTATCGCCTGCCTGGGATTATTCGGACTGGCCACTTATTCCACCGAACGCCGCAGGAGGGAAATAGGCATCCGGAAGGTATTTGGGGCAAGCGTTTCAAGGATTCTGCGGATCTTTACCCTGGAATTTGTATCCCTGGTGGCCATTTCGCTGGTCATCTCCCTGCCGCTGGCCTGGTACCTGATGTCTGACTGGCTTGAGAATTATGTATACCGCTATGAGATCGGGTTTCCGGTATTCCTCTGGACCATCATTCTGATCCTGATCCCCACACTTTTGACGATCAGCTATCAGTCTTACATGGCAGCCGTTGCAAACCCGGCTGACTCCCTTCGGGTTGAATAATTCATCATCCGATCAGTTTATTTATGCCGTATGATTCTTGTTGACAGCGACACCATAGCAAAAGCGACCGCCATCGGGGACTGGATCACGGCCATGGAAGAGGCGTTCAGGGATACGGCACATGGAAAGATCGATGTACCGAAAAGAACGCATATCAGTCACGGTGAAAATTCACTCGTGCTGATGCCCTGTTTCGGGGTGAAGTATTTCTGTACAAAACTGGTCTCGGCTCATCCGGGGAATCTGAAAAAAAGAAAACCAGTGATCACGGGGACCCTGATCCTGAATGATGCGGAAACAGGGGAGCCGCTTGCCGCATTCGACGGCAGCAAACTGACAGCCATGCGAACTGCGGCCGTCGGTTCCGTGGGAATCAAATACCTGGCCCCGGAAAATGCGGATACACTTGGGATCATCGGTCTCGGGATCCAGGGGTTTCATCAGGCACTTTTTGCCTGTCACCAGCGCCCGATCCGTGAACTGCGGATCCTGGACCGGACCATCCGGATCGCCACCAGGTTCAAGGAACGGTTCAGGGATTATTATCCGCATGTGAAGGTGATCCCCTGCCGGAATGCCATGGAACTTTGCAGTGCATCAGAAATCGTCATTACCGCCACCGCTTCAAAAAATCCGATCGTGCCGGGCACAGATAAATGGTGGACCGGCAAAACGGTGATCGGTACCGGTTCTTACCAGCCTGAGATGAGGGAATTTCCCGATGAGATCTTCAGGGACATGAAACGGATGTTTGTGGATACCCTGCACGGACTCAGCGAAGCCGGCGATCTAGTGGAACCCATCTCTAACAACATGATCCGTAAGGAACAGATCTTTCCCATTTCGGACCTGATCATGGGGAAGGTCGAAGCGGGCGACCGGACCCGGTTTTTCAAATCGGTGGGGATGGCCGCCTTTGATCTGTACGGAGCGAAACTGGTCTACGAGAACCTTGCCTGAGCGAGGCTGCTGAACAACATGACGTTTTTGAGTCCGCACCCGGTCACAGACAACATGGTCTTTGTATTTTTAAGCATCAGGAACATAACAATTCATCAGAATGGCAAAAATTACGCGCGAGGAAGCCCTGTCCTATCACAGCAGCGGAAGACCGGGTAAAATTGAAGTCATACCCACCAAACCCTATTCGGACCAGCGGGATCTGTCACTGGCATACACGCCGGGTGTGGCCGAACCGTGCCTGGCGATCAGGGACAATCCGGAGGATGCCTACAAATACACGGCAAAAGGAAACCTGGTAGCGGTGATGTCCAACGGGACCGCGGTGCTGGGGCTTGGAGATATCGGGGCACTGGAGGGAAAACCGGTCATGGAGGGGAAGGGATTGTTGTTCAAGGTTTTTGCTGACGTGGATGTTTTCGATATTGAAATAGACCGGAAAGGAATCGATGAATTCGTGGAGGTGGCGAAAGCCATTGCTCCCACTTTCGGGGGGATCAACCTGGAAGACATCAAGGCCCCGGAATGTTTTGAAATAGAAGAGAGGCTGAAGGCGGAACTGGACATCCCGGTGTTCCACGATGACCAGCACGGCACGGCCATTATCTCGGGGGCCGGACTCCTGAATGCCATTGAACTGGCCGGTAAGAAGATTGAAGAACTGAAGGTGGTGGTCAATGGTGCGGGCGCATCGGCCATTTCCTGCACCAGGCTATACATCACCCTGGGGGTCAGGAAAGAAAATGTGATCATGGTGGATTCCAGGGGTGTGCTGAATGCCAGGAGGAAAGACCTGAATAAATACAAACAGCAATTTGTCAGCGATACTGATGCAAATACCCTGGAGGAGGCGATGAAAGGGGCCGATATGTTCCTTGGTCTTTCGGTGGCGGATATCCTCACACCCGGAATGGTCAGGAGCATGAACAGGGATCCGATCGTGTTCGCCATGGCCAATCCGAATCCGGAAATCACCTACGAAAAAGCCATTGGTGCGAGGAAGGACCTCATTTTCGCCACCGGGAGGTCCGATTATCCCAACCAGATCAACAACGTGCTAGGATTTCCTTTCATTTTCCGTGGGGCGCTTGATGTGAAAGCCACCTCCATCAACGAGGAGATGAAGATCGCTGCGGTTTACGCCCTCGCAAAGCTCGCGAAAGAGGATGTGCCTGAGGTGGTGAACAAGGCATACAAAGTGGAAAATCTTCATTTTGGAAGGGAATATCTCATTCCCAAACCGCTTGATCCCAGATTGATCTATTATGTGGCGCCTGCGGTGGCCAGGGCCGCAATGGAATCGGGCGTGGCGCGCTTCTCCATCACCGACTGGGAAGCCTACAAGGAGTCCCTGAAGGAACGGATGGGAATCGGGGTACGGCTCATTCAGGAGGTTCGCATGAAAGCGCAACAGAATCCGAAAAGGCTTGTTTTCGGGGAGGTGACCAGCTTCAAGATGCTGAAGGCGGTCCAGACCGTGGTGCATGAGGGGATCGCCCATCCGGTGCTTCTGGGGAACAAGGACTATATCAAAAAGATGATCAGTGATTACCACCTGGAAATGGATGATGTGGAGATCATCGACCAGCGGGACAGGGGAGCCAAAGAGCTCAGGAAAAAATATGCACAAAGACTTTATGAAAAGCGTCAGCGCAAAGGAATGACTTACGCAGATGCCATCCAGCAGATGTGTTTAACGAACCAGTTCGGCATGATGATGGTCGAGGCGGGAGATGCAGATGCATTTCTTTCAGGCTTTTCCAGCAAATATGCCGACGTGATCAGGCCGGCCATTCAGATTGCAGGGACGAACAACCCCGATAAACATATCGCAGGAATGTATATCCTCCACACGAAAAAGGGCCCCTATTTCTTTGCGGATACAACCGTGAATGTGCAGCCCGATCCGCACACCCTGGTGGCTACAACACTGATGGTGGCCGAAGCAGTGCAACATTTCGGTCTTGAGCCCGTGATCGCCCTGGTTGCCTACTCCAATTTCGGGGCCATCAGGGGAGCCAGTGCGATCCGTGCCCACGAAGCGGTCGGGATTTTGCACAGGGATCACCCGGAGCTGGCGGTGGATGGTGAAATGCAGATGAATTTCGCCTTGAATCCCGAACTGCGAATGCAGAAATTCCCCTTCAACAAACTGGGTAATAAAAAGGTCAATACAATCATATTCCCCAACCTGAGTTCCGGGAACATTGCCTATAAAATGATGCAGGAGATCGGAGGGGCACAGGTGACCGGTCCCATTCTTCTGGGACTTGGAAAACCGATCCACATCCTCCAGATGGAAAGCGACGTAAGGGAGATTGTGGATATGGCAGCGTTTGCGGTGGTGGATGCGCAGTCCAGGGGTTGAGCCTGATTGCTCCCGGGGAGAAAACACAAAAGGGTGCTCTGCTGAGGCACCCCTTTGCTTCCTAACCAAAACTAAAACTATATGCGATTGATATGGTTGTTTATTGATAATCAGCGAGTGATTCCATCAATTTCTTGCGGGTAAAGAAGATGCGGCTTTTCACGGTACCGATCTTCAGATCCAGCTTCTCGGCAATTTCCTTGTACTTATATCCCTGTGTATGCATCAGAAAGGGAACTTTAAGCTCATCCTGAAGCCTGTCAATGTGCTTGTTGATCTCCTTGTGGTGCAGGGTCGAATCGGGTTTCACGAAATTGGACTCCCTGGAGTTATTCAGGTAATAAAGGTCCTTCGTTGTATCCACGATCGTGTTTTGCCTGACTGCCTTGCGGTAGTTATTAATGAAGGTATTCTTCATGATCGTGTAGGCCCAGGCCTCAAAATTCGTAAACTCAATGAACTTATCCTTGGATGATAGCGCCTTCAGATAGGTTTCCTGCAGCAGGTCTTTTGCCTCTTCCCGGTTGGCGGTAAGACTGAGGGCAAAACGCTCCAAGCGGTTCTCCATGCTGATCAGTTTGCTGTTGAAATCCATTGCTGTCATAATACATTGGGTTTTACGGTTGTCAAAAATCAACAATCAAATGTTTAACAAAGATATGAATTAATTAAACACCTGTCAAGTCCCCGGATAAAATAAAACGTTGATCTATATGCTATTCAAAATAAGAACAGCTTAGCTAATTATTGATAATAAAAGAAATAAGAGTGTTTAAATGTTTAGAATTCTAAATTACGCTCCGGATAAAAATTGTTCATGGATGACGACGATCGCATGAACAAATCAACTCAGGCACCCAGTTGATACAGGAAGTTTGTAAAGTCTTCCATGGATCTGATCTGGATGTGGTTGGAGGAAAGTTCTGCGGGTTTTTCACCCAGGAAGCTGGAAAAATAGAGGATCTTTTTATCCGGAAATGCCCCGCCCAGGTCTTTCAGGTAAAGGATGAAATCGAATTCGGGCTGGGTGGTCGTGCTGGAGATGAAAATATAGTCAAAGGATTTGGAGGCCCCGGTAGCCAGTACATCTGAATAGGGGACCGATTGTCCCAGGTAGATCACATCATGCCTGGCTTCTTTGAGCAGGTAATTTGCGAACAACAGCGTGATTTCGTGCCATTCCCCTTCAGGAAGCATCAGCAGGAATGTTTTTGCATTTGGATTGTACGTGTGGGGCAGCTGTTCGGTGGCCGAGATGATTTTGTTCCGGATCAGGTTGGTGACGAAATGTTCCTGTGCAGGATTCACATCGCCCGACTGCCAGAGAATGCCCACTTTTCCGAGGAAGGGATAATAAAGGTCTGTCACAGTTGCCCTGAATCCATGCCCGGAAATATATTTTTCAATAATGGCATTGAACCGGTATTCATCCATGTCGACCATGGAAATGATCAGCGAATCGATCACATTTTCCTGGGAATGGTTCACCTTGCTGACACGCATGATCTCTTCCCTGAGCTCCAGTTCACTCAGCTTGGCGATATTGGAGATCTTGATGCCGTGCCTGTTCAGTACGGCCACATTCAGGATCTTCTTCAGATCCTTGTCGGTATAATAGCGGATATTGGTCTGGGTACGGTGGGGTTCAATCAAATTGTACCTTTTCTCCCAGATCCTGATGGTATGGGCTTTGATGCCTGAAAGTTTCTCCAGTTCCCTGATTGAATATACGGCCATTGTCTGATGCGAAAGCTGTGTTTACCAAAAATAACAAACTCCATACAACATTTGTTTAGGGATACAAAAAAGAAATTAAACAATTATGCAGTATTTATTCAAATACCAGCATGTTGAACCGTTCGGGATGCATTACTTCATTGGCCGTCTCCCTTAATTCTGCCGCTGTGATGAGATCCAGTTTTTCCCTGATGGTTGAAAGATTGTCCACCCTGTTGAAAACAAGCTGGCTTTTCGCCATGGCCATCATCAGGTGTTCGTTGTTCTCGTAGGAGATGGCCAGTTGTCCCATCAGCTGCCTTCGTGCATGCGACAACCTGGACTCGGTGATGAGCCTGGTTCTCAGTTTCCCGATCTCCTCCCTGGTTACCTGCAGACAATGGCTGAATTTATCCCTGTCACAGCTGAAGTAGATCATCATAGCCCCGGTATCCGTATAGGGGGCATAATGGGATTCGGCGCTGTAGGAATATCCCCGCCGTTCCCTGAGTGCCAGGTTAAGCTTCGAGTTCATGCCGGGACCGCCCAGGATATTGTTCAGCAAATACAGTTGGAGGCGTTTCGGGTGGGACAGCGGATAGGCTTCACAGATCAGGATGCAGTGCTTCTGGAAAGTGTCTCTTTTTTCATGTCGTTTTTCGCCCATGCGGGCCAATGGTTTATTTCTGACACGCAGCCTTCCCTTATAAGGTATTTCTGAAAAATACTTTTCCACCGTATGGCGGATCCGGTCAAACGGGATGCTTCCCACAGATGCGAGGACAATCTCCGGCGTGGCATAATTTTCCAGCAGGAATCTTTTCACCGAACCATTCCTGAATTTTAAAAGGGACTGCTCCGAACCCAGAATGTTCCTACCGATGGGATGGTCCGGGTAGAGCAACTCCTCGGCCCGGTCGAAGATCAGATCGGAGGGGGAATCCTCGTAATTCTGGATCTCATTCAGGATCACCCCGGCTTCCCGTTCCAGTTCCTTCTCGGGGAAAATGGAATGAATGAAAATATCCTGGATCAGTTCAATGGCTTTCTTATAGTCATCCCTGAGGAAAGAAGCATAGATGGCCGTTTCTTCCTTTGTGGTATAGGCATTGATATCACCCCCGGTATCTTCCAGCCGGGAAATGATCTGGAAGGCGGACCTTTTACGGGTCCCTTTGAAGAACATGTGTTCCATGAAATGGGCCATCCCGTGTTCCTCCTCCAGCTCATCCCTGGTACCCGTATGGACCAGCAGCCCGAAATGCGCCACTTCGCTCCGGTTGGGAAGGTGGATCAGGCGGATCCCGTTCTTCAGCTCGTATATGTGGTACCAGGATTCCATATTCTGGCACAAAAATATAAAAAGCAGGGCACCTGATGACAATGTGGAGATTTTTAAAAATTTGTGTTAAATTTGCCTCGCTTTTACCAAGCATCGGTGCCATAGCTCAGTTGGTAGAGCACAGGACTGAAAATCCTGGTGTCCCCGGTTCGATTCCTGGTGGCACC
>JAXGMU010000058.1:13522-21810 GCA_040768485.1 Bacteroidales bacterium | reverse complement strand
CGAATTCGGCTCCCTCCACCACGATCCGGAGCTTGTCGTTGAACCGGCTCATCCCGTTGGCGGTACCCATGATATAATCCTCGGCAATGGGAGCGTTGAAAACCCTTTCCCTGCCGAATTCCTGCTGCATCCCTTTGGTTACATTGAAGATCCCGCCTTTCTCCTTGTGGGCGATGTCCTGTCCCCAGATATAGGTATCCGGGTTGTGCCTGAACTCCGCCTTCAGGGTTTCATTCAGCGCTTCGATCAGTTTTTTGGGTTCGCCCTCGTGGTTGTGCAGACCATCGGGGTATTTTTCACTCACATATGGTTCGGGGACCACATGTTCGAAGATGGAATCAGGATCCGGATCAGGTGCACCCATCGCAGCTTTGTGGGCAGTCTTGACCACTTCCTTCGCCTCGTTCTCAAGGGCTGTGATCTCCTCCTCCGTGAACCGTTCATACCTGAGCAACAGACGCCTGAATTTGGCCAGGGGGTCGTATTCCTGCACGTAATTCAACTCATAATCGTCCCGGTACAACTCGTGCCGGTCTGAATTGGAGTGGGAATGGATCCTGATGCAATTGGCCTGGACAATGACCGGGATCTCGTGTTCGAGCACATACTGCTTTGCCTCGGTCATGGTGTTCATGCTGTCGAACACATCCTTGCCGTTGCAGTGAAAGATCTTGAGGTTCTTGAAGCCCCTGAAATTATCGGCTACTTTCCTGTTTGCTGTCTGGTCTGCCTTGGGCACTGAGATCCCGTACCCGTTGTCCTGGAAGACGAAAATGACGGGAAGCCGTTCGTTGCTTGCGCCATTGATGGCCTCGTAGACATATCCTTCCGACACGGACGATTCTCCCTGTGAGCTGATCACCACCCCGGGGATCTTGTATTTCTTCAACGCCCGAGCTGTTCCGACGGCATGCTGGGCGTGGTTCCCGGTACAGGAGGAGGTGTTGTGGATGCTCCATTCCGGTTTGGCAAAATGGTTGGACATGTGACGGCCACCGCCGGCCACATCCGTATCCTTTGAAATGCCGTTCAGGATCAGCTCTTCTGCCGTGATCCCTGCGGAATGCGCGGTCAGCATATCCCTGTAATAGGGAAAGAGATGATCGTTTTCCCTGTCGAACACCTGTCCGATGGCCAGCTGGATGCCATCGTGTCCGGCGTAGGGCGCGTGGTAGGACCAGCCGATGGCCTGTTTCAGGTAATTGGGAGCCCTGTCGTCTATGGCCCTTCCCACCAGCATGAGTTTCAACCACCTGGCAAGTGTTTCTTTATCGGTATGCTTGATGCCGTATGTTTTCTTCTCTGCCATGCTCCTATTTTTTAAAATTTCCGGATTCGGGATCAAATGATTCAATGATATCTCCCAGCCGCTTCAGAAAAGCACCCCCGAGCGCCCCGTCAATGATCCTGTGGTCGTAGGTCAGTGACAGCCACATCATCTGCCTGACTGCGATCACATCCCCATAAGGGGTTTCCAGGACGGCAGGTTTCTTTTTAATGGCTCCCACGGCCAGGATCGCCACCTCGGGCTGATTGATGATGGGGGTCCCGATATCGTTCTGGAAGGTGCCGAAATTGGTCACCGTGAAGGTGCCGCCGCTGATGTCATCCGGCCCCAGTTTATTGTTCCTGGCGGCCTGTGCCAGCTGGTTCATCTGTTTGGTCAAACCGGTCAGGTTCAGGGTGTCGGCATCCTTGATATTGGGCACGATCAGGTTGTTATCCGGCAGTGCAACGGCGATACCCAGATTGATCTTCTTTTTGTGGATGATCCTTTCCCCGTCGACCGATGCATTGATCCGGGGATACTCTTTCAGTGCACGGATGGTGGCTGACAGGAACACCGGCAGGTAGGTCAGCTTCACCCCTTCCCTTTTGAGGAACTCTTCCTTAACCCTGTTCCTCCAGTTGACTACATTGGTGACATCCACCTCGATCATATTGGTCACATGTGCCGAGGTTTGTTTGGACTTGATCATATGTGCCGCGATCAGTTTCCTGAGCCGGCTCATTTCGATCACCTCGTCTTCCGCTCCCACCGTGGCTTCGGCAGGGGCCTTCCTGCCAGGGGCGGGTTCTTCCTTCACAGCTGCTTTCTTTTCGGGTACCGGTGCTTCTTCTTCAGGGGCCTTCCTGCCCTCCCCGCGCTGCTCCAGGTACTGCAGTACATCCTTCTTTTGCACCCTTCCGTTTATCCCGCTTCCGGGGATCTTGTCCAGCTCTTCCCGGGAGATGTTCTCCTCCCCGGCGATTTTCCTCACCAGGGGTGAATAGAACCTGTCGGATCCCCGTCCGGAGTCAGGTTTGGCCGGAGCCTCCTCAGGCTTTTCGGTTGTCTTTTTCTCGGGAGTCTCTTCCAGTGTCTCTTCTGGTGCCTCATCCTGTTTTTCTCCGGGCTTTTCCTCGTCATCAGTGTCCGGGCTCCCATCTCCCCCTCCGGTGTCGATCAGCGCGATCACGGTTCCCACAGCCACAACCTCATCCTGTTTGAACATGATCTTCTTTACCGTTCCGGCAACCGGGGACGGAATCTCAGAGTCAACCTTGTCAGTGGCAATTTCCAGCAGAACGTCATCCTCCTCGACCTGGTCGCCCTCTTTCACGAACCAGTTTGTGATGGTTGCCTCTTCAATGCTCTCACCCATTTTTGGCATGATAATTTCAAAATTTGCCATGATGTAATGATTTGAGTGTGCTGTGGTTTTGAATTTGTCGATGGTATAACAATGGTCCCTGTAATTTGTTCTTCTATTCCTCTTCCTCAAAATGCACGTCAAGGATCACAGGTTCACCGCAGGCATGCCGGTCGATCACAGGCCTTTTCCGGATCAGGGGATAGCTGATCCGGGTGTCCGGGTAGCTGATGTGGACCAGCATGGATGCCACGGAGAATATCTTGGGTCCCATCGGTACAATTTTGATGGAATATTCATTCCGAAGGGGAAGGATCGTATCGATCAGATTCTGGTAGATTACCTGTCCGTTCCTGATCGGATAAGCGACCAGGTTCCGGATGGGGGCCTCGTTGATCAGGGCATGGTTGTTGACGAAGAGTTTCTCCACAAATTGCTTGTCCACCGGCGGATCAGCATAGAAAAGGTAGAGCAGATCGGGTTTGACGATCCTGTAGATGGACTGACACAGTGATTCTTCATGTCCGAGCCCCAGGATGAGCGCTTTCTTCTCCTTCCTCCCCGGGGCTTTTCCCGGGTCGGAAAAATCAACGAGCCGCTTCACTTTCTGAGGAGGACCCGGCTCTACATAATCGGCCATGGTGTATACAAATCTGACCGTAGCGGTGGAGTAGTCTTCCTGGTTCTCGCTGAACCATCTGAACAGTTCATAGTACCAGTGCGGGGACATGCTGGTGCAATCGAACAGGACCCTGACAGCACCATTGCCGAAAGGAGAAAGAATGGATCTGTAATCCGGATGGCCCGAACTGACCGGGATGATCTCGAATCCGGCGGATTCGAAATAGAGCCTGTTAGACTCGAAAGCATGATCCTTCAGGTTCTCGGTGGTGGAAAGCGCGATTTTTCCGCAATTCAGATGCCCGAGCATCCGGGCTACATGGGTTGCGCGCGACTCATATCCCAGTGTGGTGATCAAGAGATCGGGGTCAAACTCATTCAGCCCTTCAGGCTCGATATGCTGGATTCCTGAAAGCTCCATAAACTTGCCGATGGTCCCCCAAATATATAAGGAATATCGAAACGGCCTCCTCTAAACAGGGATTAAAGTTTCGGGTTTGTGGCAGGAATCTCACTGATGGGATTCGGGCTGTCCACCTCCATGGTAAAGAGATCGATTTCGGGCCAGCTTTCCACACGGTTCACCGCGGAAAACATCATTCCCGATACATACCGGTGGATGTTGGAATGTTTGTAGGTGCTTGTATTGAACATCACAAGCCAGTTGATCCCGTTCTTCTGTCTTACAAGCAGAGCGGAGGAGCCGGTCAGGTAGCCGGTTCTCCACCAGGTGCCGAAGCTGTCTGTTCCGCGCCAGCCGAACAAACCCCTCCCGGCAAAGTCGGGATCGGCCATCATGGCGATGGATTCTCCGGAAAGGATATCGGGCTGACCGGAAAAGCCATCGATGGCGGTGAGGAATTTAATCAGTTCGGGAGCAGAAGCGACCCATCCTCCTGCCGGTCCCAGCAGCTCGATGTTGTTTCCCCCGTAGTAGATGGGCACCAACTCACCCGATCCGTCGATGGAATAAGCCAGCATTTTGCCCGCACTGCTGTGGTAACGGACCTCATTGGGATATTTCTGGTGATAGTAGCTCTTTCCCACGTGCATGTCGTGGATGTCCAGGGGTTTCATCAGGTTCATGACCACATAGTCCTGGTAAGGCATCCCGCTTTTTCTCGCAATGATCTCCCCGAGAATGGCATATCCGAAGTTGGAATAACTGTACCTGGTTCCCGGGGTGTAATTCAGCCTCCTTGAAAGGGTGTACCGGAGAATATCCTTAAAGTCAGCCGGAGGGGCAATGTCCATTTTCCTGGCAATGTAGAGGGAGTTGAACACCGGATCCCCTGAATACCTGGACCAGCCTGCCGTGTGATTGAGCAGGTGTCTGACGGTGATCTCTTCAATGCGCCTGTCCTTGTATTCCCTGAAAATGGAATCACTCAAAATCCCTTCAGCTCCAAACACCTGTTCGTCCAGGTCCAGTCTTCCCTCTTCATGGAGCTTCATCACCGCCACCGCGGTGATCAGCTTGGAAACGGATGCGATCCGGAACAGATGACCGGGTTTGACTTCCTCCCCCGTTTCATTGTTCGCTTTTCCGAATCCCTTGGCATAGACCAGTTTTTCATCCCTGGTGATGGCCACACTGGCCCCCTCGATCTGCCAGCGCCTGATGAATTTGCTTACCATATCGTCTATGACGGCAGTTTCCTCATGATCGGACAGCCGGTTGTCGAGCAGCAGCGAGAACGGAACCTCCTCATCCTGCAACAGGGATGGATAGCCTTTATCGGAGAATGTGATGGCGATCTCCCCGAAAAAGAACAACCCGATAAGCAAGACCAAAAAAAATACCTTCTTCACAACAAGCATCAATGATTGTTACACCTGATTTTCGACGACAAAACTATACTATAATTCGTTACGGAGGAAAAAGTTCACCAGGGGGATATCAACCTTCTGGTGTTAATAGACACAACTACCAGATATTCAAGTTATAAGTAACATATTTCCATCTATGCGAATGGCGCTTTAAAATCCTTGCAACAGCCCTCTTCGCACAGGAAAAGCACCATTGATACAAACAATCGGGACCATTAATGATCGCTCAGCGGGTGTTTATCAAAACAGGGGATGGAGGTGCAGGGATGCAGGGTCCATAAAACACGAATGGGAGCCAGATCTGCACCTGGTTCCCATTCCACTCGTTAGCAACCGTAGTCACTAAGTCGCGTCAAGCTACGGTTATTTTGACCGGAATACGCGACCGAAGTCTTATATTCCCTCCCGCCATCCGACGGATCGGATGACTTGCATCGTCGCTGTCCGAAGACAGCGGGAGATGCTCAACTGCTCACACTTCCACTGCGTTTTCAGGTACACTACAGCTTCCGTTTGAATCTCCGGCTGTGCTTTTTACGGCTCATCCGGTATTCCAGTCAACAGTCCGGCCCGAAGACCGGGGGAGCAGCGTCAATACCTGGTTAGCTGCTCACTTGACCCATGTTCACGCAACCGGGTTCCCCCGGGTGCGAATGACCGAAATCATTTAAAGAACTGAGTGGCCTTTTATCGCTCACTTGATAGATTCAAAAGTATATGCTTTACCGTTTCGCTCCAAATCTATTGGATTGAAGAAGTACACATATGATAAACATACTTTATCAACAAAAAGTTAATAACTATAAGAAATATGAAAAACAGCAGGTTGCAGCAGATAAAACAGCGTTCCGGCCGGTTCATTCACATCCTGTTCATACAGATTTTAACATGCTCAGAACAATTTTCCGGGGGATGTGTGGTCAAATGGCCGGATGATATCGGGATCACCGGGGTTTGTTTCTGCCCTGATGAGCTTCCTGGAAACCGGATGTGCATGCAACTGGTCTTCCGGGAACGGAAGAAAAAGCTGTCCGGACCGCTCCGGTGACAGGTCGCTCCCGATCCATTCCGATTCCGTGTCACCGGGAAGGATCACCGGCATCCTCTTCCTGGTATTGTGGATCTTCTCCAGGAGCGGATTGGCCCTGGTGGTGATGATCGTACATGTAGGCAACACATTTCCATCATCCGGATCGCGCCAGCGGTCATAGAGCCCGGCGAAAACAAATGGTTCGTCATTTTTCAGCCGGATGTACCAGGGGATCTTCCCCTGCACCTGTTGCTGCCATTCAAAGAATCCGTGGGCAATGATCCAGCATCTTCCTTTATTGAAAGGACCCCTGAAGGATGGCTTTTCCGAGAGTGACTCGGCACGGGCATTGAAGGTGCCTTTTCTGATCTTCCCGGCCTGATCCCGGTTGCCCGCCCAGGCCGGGATCAGGCCCCATTCCATCAGCTGTACCTTGTCAGGTTCTTCCTGGGTGACGACGGGGATGAGCGGGTGATCGAACGCACGGTAGAAGTAATTAAAACCGAAATCATACAGTGCGGAAGCGTCCACCGGGAACCTTTTTTCGATCGCCCTCCTGGTCAGATGTATCTCAATCGTAAAACACATGGTGTAAAATTAAACAATTGTGATTGATGTATTGTTAAGGTTTCATAAGTCACTTGTCATGGATGAAAGTTCCGGTATGGTCCCCTTCTTTCCGCTGGGTGTTTTCCTTTTCCCGGGGGAGGACATCCCGCTGCGGATCTTTGAGCCCAGGTACAAACAGCTGATCGAAGACGCCAGGGAAAGCGGGATCGCCTTTGTGATCCCGTTCGTCATGGAAGAAAAGATCCAGGAATACGGATGCGAAGTGAAGCTGAAGGAGATCCTGGCCGAGAATCCCCGTGGCAGGATGGTGATCACGGTGGAATCCGTTTCCCTGGTGAGGATCCTGAGCTATACCCGGCAGATGGAGGGCAAGTTGTATGCAGGGGGAGCAGTCAGGCGGCTTCCGGCCTCCGGCCTGATCCAGAGCGGGGGGCTCCTCGATATGGTCAGGGACTATGCGACGCATTTCGACACAGAATTCCTCAGGTACTGTAAAAAATCTGCCATCACCTACCAGGATGTGGTCAGGGCCCTGAACCTTCCTTCCGAGGAAAAATACAGGTTCATTTTCATGGATGATCCCTTGCAGAAAGAAAAATTCATCGCCGGTCAGCTCCGGTATCTGAAAATGATCAGGCGCCAGGAGACCTTGCTTGGAGATGACTTCGGTCTGAATTAGCTTCCTCTCCTCCACCATCTTTATGGATGGCCAGCTTCAACATGTCCAGGTCCTGTTTCAGGCCGGCGACCGTCCGTACAAGCTGGTTCTCGGGAATGACGGGGTCCGGGATCTCATGGCTGATGAAATGCACGAACTTCCAGATCTCCCTGATCTCCCCCACCAGGATCTCGTATGGCTCATACAGGGGATTCAGTGAATAGAGCAGGAACCTTCCCTCCTCCTGGATCCGGTTCTCAATGATCTTGAACACGATCCCCTGCTCCAGCGTGAGGATGATGCATGCCTCACCGGTTTTCAGCGATGTCCAGTCCGGAACGTATTCACCTGTCACCCATGAATTTTCAGGAATGGGAAGCATGGAATCCCCCTTCAGCTGAAAGGTCCGGTATTTCTTCTCCCTGGAAAGAAAGGGCAACTGAAATACCTGTAGTTCACTGATATATTCAGGATCTGAAAAACCATTGGTATATCCGGCCTGGGCTTTTACAGGGACCAGCTCTATGTTCTCTTCATTGGCCGCATTGACCGTGGAAGCCAGAATGCGCAAATTACCACCCCGCAGAAACACATCCTCCCCTTGTTCAAGCTGTCTCAGCTGCATCTCACCCAGGCTGGTCAGGTCTATCCGAAGCAGGGTGTCCACGGCAATGTGGTAATAATCGGAAAAAAGCATGAGTACGTCCAATCCCGGCTGCGCCACCCTGTTTTCATACCCGCTCAGCGTGGAACGCTTCATCCGGAGTTCCCGGGCTGCCTCATCCTGCGTCCGGTTCTTTCTTCTGCGCAGGAATTTGATGTTTGAGTGAAAATACATGGTAAAAAAGTTAGGGGTTAGGTGTTAGGGGTTAGGGAAAATGATTATATTGTAATCACGATATTGATTAAATTTTAATCAAAGATATAAAAAAAGTTAGAAGTTAGG
>JAXGMU010000058.1:0-13422 GCA_040768485.1 Bacteroidales bacterium | reverse complement strand
ACATATCGTGCACATGGACCTGGATACATTCTTTGTATCCGTGGAACGGCTGCTGAACAGCAAGTTGAACGGAAAGCCTGTGATCATAGGCGGCATGTCGGACCGGGGGGTGGTTTCAAGCTGCAGTTATGAAGCAAGGCGTTTCGGCGTGCATTCTGCCATGCCCATGAAGATGGCGCTTGCACTCTGCAGCGAGGCGATTGTGATCCGGGGGGACATGGATGCATATACCCGTTTTTCACGGATGGTCACAGAGATCATCGCGGAACGGGCTCCCGTGTACGAGAAAGCCTCCATTGATGAACATTACCTGGATATCACGGGAATGGACCGCTTCTTCGGCTGCATGCAATGGACCGGCGAATTGCGGCGGCGCATCATCAAAGAAACCGGACTGCCCATCTCCTGCGGACTCTCCGTGAACAAGACGGTCTCAAAGATCGCCACCGGAGAGGTGAAACCCAACGGAGAGATCGAAATCCCCGGGCTGCAGGTGAAAGGCTTTCTCTCTCCCCTTTCCATCCGGAAGATTCCCATGATCGGGAACCAGACCTTTCACCTGTTGCGTTCCATGGGAATTTCCACCATCGGGACCCTGGGGCAGATCCCACCGGAAATGATGGAGAGCCTGCTGGGAAAGAACGGCATTGTCATCTGGAAAAAGGCCAACGGCATTGATCCCACCCCGGTCATGCAATATTCCGAAAGGAAGTCCATCGGGAGCGAACGGACATTCCAGCAGGATACCATGCATGTGGAGGGACTCCGTGATCTGATCACCTCCATGGTGGAGAAGCTGGCTTTCCAGTTGCGCAGGGAGGAGAAACTCACCTCCTGTGTCACGGTGAAGATCCGCTATGCCAATTTTGACACGCACACCCTGCAGAAACGGGTACCCTATACTTCCTTTGACCATGTGCTGATCCCCATCGCAAAAGAACTGTTCGACCGCCTTTACCAGCGCCGGATGCTGATCAGGCTCGTAGGGGTCAGGTTCTCCGGCCTGATCCGCGGGGTACAGCAGCTGAACATGTTTGAAGACACTTCGGAAATGGTCCGCCTCTACCAGGCCGTGGACAAACTGCGCAGGCGGTACGGGGCAGGGGCGGTCAAAAGGGCCAGCGGCATCCAGCTTCATGATCTGGAAGCGCGTGAGGAAGCAGCGGGCCTGCAGCAGGCCGTTCCTTCGCCGGAACAGCGGCAGCAGATCGATAACCTGAAGAACCGGAGGTGGGGGTATTGGGGGAGGAGTTAGGAGGTTAGGGGTTAGGAAGTTAGGGGGTTAGGATCCTAACCAACCCTAACGACTCCCGACTCCCGACTCCCGACTTTTGACTAACGACTTTTGACTTTCGACTTTCGACTTTCGACTAATACGAACGAAGTGAGTATTTACTTGAATACCCATTCATATTACAGCCTGCGGTACGGGACCATGGCCGTGGAGACGCTGGTGGAAAAAGCGGCCGGGATGGGTATCGAGGCGCTGGCGCTGACAGACATCAATACCACCATGGGCATGGTTGATTTTGTCCGGAGCTGCCATGCGCACGGGATCCGTCCCATCGCCGGGGCCGAGTTCCGCAACGGGGACCGCCACCTGTATACGGGGATTGCCCGGAACCCGGACGGATTCAGGGAACTGAATGATTTTCTCTCTTTCCATAACGAGAAGGGGCTTCCCCTCCCCGACAGGGCTCCGTTGCTGGACAACGTGTGGTTCATGTATGACTTCACGGAGAACCCATGGACAGGAAGGCAGGAAAAGCGGGGCCTGAAAATGAGGGACCAGAAAATGAGGGAGCAGGAGCTGATCGGGGTGCGGCCGGGAGAGGTGAACAGGATCCTCACTTCTTTGTGGAACAAAGAACAGCCACGGCTGGTGGTTCGCCATCCGGTGACTTTTCTCCAAAAGGAGGATCATGTGCTCCACAGGCACCTGCGGGCCATTGACCACAACATCCTGCTGAGCCAGCTGAAGCCGGAACAGGTTGCCCGGGAAAGCGAGGTGCTGCTGCCCCCGGATCTCCTGCGCTGCGCCTATGAGGATCATCCCCGCATCCTCAGGAACAGTGAGCGGATCGTGGAAGAGTGCCGGATGGACTTTGACTTTGCCTCGGTCAAAAATAAAAAGACCTTTACCGGGACGCGGGGGGATGACCGGGTTTTGCTTGAGAAACTGGCCATGGACGGGATGGAGTACCGGTACGGGAGCGGCAACAGGGAAGCCGAAAAGCGCATCAGGCATGAGCTGGAGATCATCGACCGGCTGGGTTTCTCCTCCTATTTCCTGATCACCTGGGATGTGATCAGGTATTCCATGTCAAGGGGTTTTTACCATGTGGGAAGGGGCAGCGGCGCCAATTCCATCGTGGCTTACTGTCTCCGGATCACCGATGTGGACCCCATTGACCTGGACCTCTACTTCGAACGTTTTATCAACCCGAAGCGGAGCAGTCCCCCCGATTTTGACATCGATTTTTCCTGGAAGGAGCGCGACCAGGTGCTGGATTATATCTTCAAAAGGTACGGCCATAAACACACGGCGCTGATCGGGACCATCGCCACCTTCCGCGACCGTTCCATTTTCCGGGAGCTGGGCAAGGTGTACGGACTGCCCAAGGAGGAGATCGACCTGCTGGTCAAAGAACCCGAAAACAAAATGAACAACAGCCGCATTATCGACCGCATCTATGAGGCCGGCAGCCGGCTGATGGATTTTCCCAACCAGCGGGGCATTCATGCGGGCGGCGTGCTGATCTCCGAGGAGCCGCTCACCGCCTACACGGTGCTGGACATGCCTCCCAAGGGTTTTCTGACCACCCACTGGGACATGTATACGGCCGATACCCTGCGCTTTGAAAAACTGGACATCCTGAGCCAGCGGGGGATCGGACACATCAAGGAGTGTGCGGAGATCATCCGGCGCAACAGGGGTGCCAAAGTGGATGTTCACCGGGTGGATGCGTTTAAAAAGGACCCGGCGGTGCTGCAGCAGCTGAGAACGGGCGAGACCAACGGATGCTTCTATATCGAGAGTCCCGCCATGCGGGGATTGCTGAAGAAACTGCGCTGCGACAGCTATCGCGGACTGGTGGCAGCCAGTTCCATTATCCGTCCCGGCGTGGCACAGTCGGGCATGATGCGGGAATACATCCACAGGTTCCACCATCCCGGTGATTTCCGGTATCTCCACCCGGTGATGGAGCAGCAGTTGAAAGAAACCTTCGGGGTGATGGTGTACCAGGAAGACGTGATCAAGATCTGTCACCATTTTGCCGGTCTCGACCTGGCCGATGCGGATGTGCTGAGGCGGGCCATGAGCGGCAAATTCCGTTCGGGGAAAGCGTTTGAAAGGATCGCACAGAAGTTTTTTGACAATTGCCGCGACCGCGGATATCCCGATGAACTGACCCGGGAGGTGTGGAGACAGATCCGTTCTTTCGCGGGTTATTCATTCTCCAAGGCGCATTCGGCTTCCTTTGCCGTGGAAAGTTTCCAGTCGCTCTACCTGAAAACCCATTTCCCGCTGGAATTCATGACGGCGGTGATCAACAATTTCGGGGGCTACTACCGCACCTGGGTGTATTTTAATGAGGCCAGGCGCCATGGTGCACAGATTCACCTGCCATGCGTGAACAGGAGTGAATACAAGACCTCTATTACCGGCAGTGATATTTTCATCGGTTTTATCCACCTGCAGCACCTGGAAAAGCAATGTGCGGAGATGCTGATTGCCGAAAGGGACCGCAACGGGGCATACAGGAGCCTGGAGGATTTCCTGGAGCGGGTTCCCGTGGGACTGGAGCAGGTGGTGATCCTGATCAGGATCAATGCCCTGCGGTTCACCGGAAGGAGCAAGAAGGAACTTCTCTGGGATGCGCACCTGATCCTGGGCAACCGGCAGAAGAAGGATCCCATGCGGGAGCTTTTCCCGGTGAAAAAGCGTGATTTTACCCTTCCCGAACTGGAACAGACCGCCCTGGAAAATGCCTATGATGAGCTGGAACTGCTGGGATTTTCGGTGACCATCCCTCCTTTTAATCTGCTGCAGACTTCTTTCAGGGGACAGATCATGGCCCGGGAGATGTTGCAGCATGTGGGGAAGAAGATGCGGATGGTGGGCAACCGGGTCACCGTCAAGCATGTTCGTACCAGGCGGGGACAGTGGATGAACTTCGGCACCTTTCTGGATGCGGAAGGTGAATTCTTCGATGTGGTGAATTTTCCCGATTCCCTGAAACGCTATCCCTACAAGGGGGACGGCATCTATCTGATTTATGGCGAAGTCACCGAGGAATCCGGATTCCCGGGCCTGACCGTGGAAAAGATGGCAAAGTTGCCCTTCAGGCCGGATCCGCGGTACTGACCGGGACCGGGTGACCGACCGGGAGAGGTCCGGTGAACCGGGATCGGGGCAGGAAGAGCCGATCAGTGGTCCAGCCGCCTGATGCTCATCACTCCCCTGACCTTCTTTAATTTTCGCACCAGCGCCTCCAGGTGCTGGGTGTCCTTTACGAACAGGGTGATGGTGCCCTCAAAGAGCCCGTCCTTTGAATCGATGGAGATGGAGCGCATGTTCACCTGGAGGTCCTTCGAGATCACGTCGGAGATATTGCTGACGATCCCCAGGTCATCCACCCCGGTGATCCGGATGGTGACGGGGAAGAAGGCTCCCTTCTCGGTCTTGCTCCAGCGGGCCCTGACCACCCTGTATCCAAACCGTGAAATCAATTGACGGGCGTTGGGGCAGTTTGTCCGGTGGATGGTGATCCCCGAGCTGATGGTCACAAATCCGAATATGTCATCCCCGTGGATCGGATTGCAGCATTTGGCCAGCCGGTACTCCACATTGGCCAGCTTATCGTCAATCACCAGAAAATCGCCGGTTTCGGAAACCGGCTGGGTGACGATCTTTTCCACCGCTTCCGGCTCGATCCTGTCGGGCCTGCGTTCCCCGGCTTTATCCGTGGTGGTCAGCAGTTCCTTGATCTGCAGCAGATCTATTTTTTCAGTGGCAATGTCAAAATAAAGATCAATGGCGTCCCTGTATTTGAAGTGCCTGATCACCTTCCTGACGCTGCTGTCGTCAAATTCGACCTTCCAGTTCCTGAACCTTCGCTTGAGGATCTCCTTGCCCTGCTCGGCTTCCTTCAGTTTTTCCTCTTTCAGGGCAAGCCTGATCTTGCTTTTTGCCTTGGAGGTTACCACCGCGTTCTGCCAGTCCATTTTGGGTTTCTGGTTTTTCGATCGCAGGATCTCCACCTTGTCCCCGTTCTTCAGCCGGTAGCGGATGGGCACATTTTTTCCGTTCACCTTCGCTCCCACACATGAATTTCCCACCTCGGTATGAATGTCGTATGCAAAGTCGAGTACGGTGGCATCCTCGGGGAATTTTTTCAGGTCGCCCCCGGGGGTGAAGACGAAAATCTCCCTGCTGAACTGACTGAGCTTCAGGTCCTCCACCACATTGACGGCATCTACGTCGGCGCTTTCCAGGGCTTCCCGTACCTTTTCGATCCAATGGTCGATCCCGGCCTGTCCCCTGATCCCCTTGTACTTCCAGTGTGCCGCCAGTCCCTTTTCAGCGATCTCATTCATTCTCCGGGTCCGGATCTGAACCTCCACCCAGTCCCCGCCCGGAACGACCACCGTGGTGTGCAGCGCCTCATATCCGTTGGATTTGGGTGCGGAGATCCAGTCCCTGAGCCGTTCCGGATTGGGCTGGTAATGGTCGGTGATGATGGAATAGGCCTTCCAGCAGTCCGCCTTCTCCTTTTTAAGGGGGGTGTCGATGATCACCCGGATGGCGAATTTGTCATAGACCTCATCAAAGTCTATTTTCTGCCTGCACATCTTTCTCCAGATGGAGGAGATCGCCTTCATCCGGCCCCGGATCTCCACCTGGAACTTTTCCTTCTCGAGATCTTCCCTGATGGGCTGGATGAATTCCCTGATCAACCGGTTTCTCTGCTGGGTTGAAGCCCGCAGCTTCAGCGCGATCGTCCGGTAGGCATCCTTCTCAAGGACGCTCATGGAGATGTCATCCATTTCAGACATCACATTGTACAGACCGAGCCTGTGGGCCAGCGGAGCATAAATGGCACTGGCTTCGGTTGCCAGAACCACCTGATCCCGGTCACTGATGCCCTGGATGTGACGCATCAGAAACAGGCGTTCTGCGATCTTGATCAGGATCACACGGAAGTCGGATGCCAGGGTCAGGATCAGGTTCCTCATGTTTTCAGCCTGCTCCTGCGAACTGGTGATTTCCAGGCTGCTGATTTTCATCAGTTCCTCCAGGATGGTGGCGGTCCGCTCCCCCACTTCCTTCCGGATGGTGACCATGGAAATCCCGTTCATTGCCGAACAGTGCATCAGCAATGCCACAGACACGCTGATTGCATCCAGTCCCATCTCCCTTACGATCAGTCTGGCCAGCTGGGCTGCATATTGCACGATGTGCTCCCCGTGGACCGTCTGGTCTTCCCTGCACTGGCACATCAGGAATTCAAAGGATCGTTTCACCAATGCCATGGAGTTTGCATCATACTCGCTCCTGCAGACCCTTACCAGTCCCCTGTACTGGTTCAGCAGCCGTTTCTGCAACATGTCCGTATAGCTTCCCGCGGTCTCCATGCACTTCCTTTATCCTGTAAAAATACTCAATTATATTTTTCCCATATTTGTGACGCGTGACCAATCGATCGTGAGATGAAGAGAAAACTGAAAATCCCGCACACCTATGTGATCGTTTTTTCCTTTATCATCGCCGCAGCCGTGCTGACCTGGATCCTGCCGGGAGGCGAATTTGAGCGGGAAACCATCCGGATCGGCGGCACTGAGAGGGAAGTGATCGTACAGGATTCGTTCCACGCAGCGGACAAGTCCCCGCAAACATGGCAGGTTTTCAGTGCCCTGTTCGACGGATTCGCGGATAAGGCGGACATCATCGTGTTCATCCTCATCATCGGGGGCGCATTCTGGGTGATGAATGAGAGCCGGGCCATCGATGTTGGGATCCAGTCCTTCCTGAAACGAATCAGGGTCCTCGAGCGCTTCCGTTTCTTCAGATGGCTGGGGGTCGATCGCATCGTGATCACAATGATCATGTTGGTTTTCAGTGTATTCGGAGCCACTTTCGGGATGAGTGAAGAGACCATTGCATTCATCATCATTTTTGTCCCCCTGGCCATCTCCATGGGGTATGACTCCATCGTGGGTCTGAGCATGTGTTTTGTGGGGGCGGGACTGGGCTTTGCGGGTGCCCTGCTGAACCCTTTCACCATCGGGATTGCACAGGGATTATCCAACCTGCCCCTGTTCTCGGGCATCGAATACAGGTTGTTCGTATGGGTCGTCATCAATGTGCTCGGGATCGGATGGGTCCTGCGCTATGCCTCCAGGATCAGGAAGCATCCCGAGAAATCGCCCGTCTACGAGACAGACGGCTACTGGAGGGGAAAAGAACACATCGACCTGGACACCCTTGAGTACCATACACCACGGTCGGCATGGGTCACTTTCTTCATCCTGCTTGGCGGAATGACAATTTTTGCAGTGGCCGAACCCGCTTCCACGTTGCGCATCGGGAACAGCGAATACACCTTCTGGTTTCTTCCCCTGATCACCGCGCTGTTTGCCGTCACCGGGGTGTTCACCCTGCTGAAGTCGGTCCACTTCTTTATCCTGAACCTGCTCATGTTCACCATCATCTACCTGATCGTGGGGGTCATGGGCTACGGCTGGTTCGTGAAGGAGATCGCCACCCTGTTCTTCGTGATGGGGATATTTTCGGGGATCGCCATGAACAGGGGTGCCAACACGATCACAAAACTGTTCATTGAGGGGATGCGGGACATCCTGTCCGCAGCCGTGGTGGTCGGACTTGCAGGCGGGATCCTGGTCATCCTTGAAGACGGGAGGGTGATCGATTCCCTGCTGTACCAGGTGGCCCGCTCCATGCAGGATTTCGGGAAGATCGCATCGGTGAGCATGATGTACCTCATCCAGACCCTGATCAACATCGTGATCCCCAGCGGCTCGGCAAAAGCGGCCCTGACCATGCCCATCATGAGCCAGTTCTCCGACCTGATCGGGATCTCCAGGCAGGCCACCGTGATGGCATTCCAGCTGGGGGACGGCTTCACCAACATGATCACCCCGACCTCCCCGGTACTGATCGGGGTGCTGGGTGTGGCGAAGATCCCTTACGAACGGTGGGTGAAGTGGGTGGTCCCCTTCATGATCCTGCTGGTCATTACAGGCTGGCTCCTGCTGATCCCGACGGTCACCATGGACCTCAGCGGTTTTTAGGTCCCTCGCGTCTTTCCGTTTCCGGTGGCGTGCATTTCCCGGGGATCCGCCGTTCCCGGGACCTATCGGAATGTAAATCCCAGTCCCACAGAGTGCGTGGGATAGAATGTTTTTGTGAAGTCGTAATGGATGGTGAAGACCCCCATTTTGAGGCGTACCCCCGCGTTCAGCCTGAGGTCACTGAAATTCCTGAATTCCAGCGAAACGGGATCCTTTACGATCCCATAGGTCGTTTTCCCGAGGTCCTCTCCCTCGCTTACCACCGACTGGACGGGATAGTGTCCTTCGGCCAGGATCTCCACCATGGAACCGGCATATCCGATCCCCTGGTAAAAAGTGATGAACAACAGGGTCTGGGAAGCGATCAGGTTGATGGTCCATCCCTCCACATTCTGGACGATGAACTGGTCGTCCCAGTCGAACCCGGGCGACGGATCCACTTCCACTGTGGGCTGAGGTTCCACCAGGACATGCATGGAGGAGGTCACCTTCGTATACCCGCCCTGAATGCCAAAATCTATGAATTTGAGCCTTTTCACCACCGGGATCCACTGGGAGATCGAATGCCTCCCTCCCACTCCCCACAGGCCGATCTCACCGTAGGTGCTCAGTCCGACCATCGGCACGAAACGGGCCGACACATCGGTGCCGAAGGGAAGGCCGACCGTCAGCTGGGCAACGGGCAGGGGGAAGAAGTCATAGCCTGTCCCGTCGGGCAGGTTGAAGCTGGCATACTCCACCTCCTGCATATTTCCTCCTCCCAGATCGACCTGCTGCGAATAGGTGATGCGCGGTCTTTCCTCCTGGGCTCCGGCGATTGTGGGTGCATTACCCGCCGACGACATGTCCACGCTGCCGTTCAGCCCCAGGTCAGAGATCCCGTAGGTCAGCGCCGTGACCGGTGCCCTGGCCATGCTGACCGAAAAGGTCACATCCAGTCCCCCCAGCTTATGAGGCCTTGCCGTATTGTACCATCCCGCATTCAGGTCGGAGCCGATGATCCTTGCATAGGGCTCCAGATATTCCCGGAGGATCAGTTCACCATCTGCAATACTCCCGTAGATGAAATCGAGGTCTGTCTGTCCCTTTGCCGGCACCAGCATGCCTGCCTGGATCATTCCGATGATGATCATCCTGTGAATCACCCGGTTCATATTTATGCCTCCCTCATTTTGTCCGCTAAGTTAAAAAAAACCTAATTTTGCTGTCTATGGCAGCCACATTCCAGTTTCCCAACCAGCCGCTGGCCGACCGGATGCGTCCGGGAACGCTCGATGAATTCATCGGCCAGGAACACCTGGTGGGCCACAATGCGGTTATACGTAAAATGGTGGAATCGGGTTCCCTCAGTTCATTTATTTTATGGGGACCCCCCGGGGTTGGCAAGACAACCCTGGCACTGATCATTTCCCGCCAGCTGGACCGCCCTTTTTACAGGCTCAGTGCGGTGCAGTCGGGTGTGAAGGATGTGAGGGAAACCATAGAGAAGGCAAAAAAGCTCCAGTTTTTCAACAAACCGAACCCGGTCCTCTTTATTGATGAGATCCACCGTTTCAGCAAATCGCAGCAGGACTCGCTGCTCGGGGCGGTGGAACAGGGGGTGATCACCCTGATCGGGGCAACCACGGAGAATCCGTCTTTTGAAGTGATCTCACCCCTCCTTTCCCGTTGCCAGGTGTACATCCTGCATCCGCTCACCAGGGAAGACCTGCTGGAGCTGGTCAGGAGATCGCTCGAAAAAGATGCCTACCTGAAAAAGCTGAATGTCCGCATCGAGGAGGATGAAGCCATGCTCAGGTATTCGGGAGGGGATGCCAGGAAATTGCTGAATACACTGGAACTGGTGGTGCGATCGGAAATTTCGGATCCCGGTTTCGGGACCGAAAGGGAGATCGTGATCACCAATACCCTGGTGCAGGAGCGCCTCCAGGAGCACATGGCCATGTACGACAAGGGAGGGGAACAGCACTATGACATCATTTCGGCCTTTATCAAGTCTGTCAGGGGAAGCGATCCGGATGCAGCCGTATACTGGCTTGCCCGCATGCTGGAGGGGGGCGAGGAGGTCAAATTCATCGCACGGCGAATGGTGATCCTGGCGGCTGAGGATATCGGTCTGGCCAATCCCAATGCGTTGCTGATGGCAACCAGCTGTTTTCAGGCGGTCCACATGATCGGGATGCCGGAAGCCAGGATCATCCTGTCGGAGACCGCCATATACCTGGCGGCCTCGCCCAAGAGCAATTCGGCGTATGCCGCCATCGGACTGGCACAGGAGAACGTCGGGAAAACAGGGGACCTTTCCGTGCCGCTTCATCTGCGGAATGCACCCACCCGGCTGATGAAGGAGATCGGATACGGTGAAGACTACAAATATGCGCACGACTACCGGGGGAATTTTGTAGCGGACCGGTATCTTCCTGACGAGCTGAAGGACAGGCAGTTCTATACTCCGGGCGACAATCCCAGGGAGGAGGAGATGCGCAAAAGGCTGGACAGTCTGTGGAAAGAAATGAAATCATATGGAAAAAAGAGTTAGACCCCCCTTTGTATCACTTATTCCGTCGCTGAAACATGCAGACGGACAAGGATTTCTACTGATAGCCGGTCCCTGCGTGGTGGAGGGCAGGGAGATGGTAATGAAAATCGCGGCACACCTGGACACCCTGTGCGCCCGGTACCAGATCCCCTTTTTGTTCAAGGCCTCTTACAGGAAGGCCAATCGTTCCCGGCTGGATTCCTTTACAGGGATCGGTGACGACCAGGCGCTGGCGATCCTGGATGAGGTGCGGGACCGGTTCGGTCTGCCCGTGATCACGGATGTGCACACACCCATTGAGGCGTTCAGGACCGCAGAGCATGTGGATGTGCTGCAGGTGCCGGCGTTTCTGAGCAGGCAGACGGATCTGCTTGTGGCCTGTGCGGAAACAGGGAAAGCCGTCTCCATCAAAAAGGGACAGTTCCTCTCGCCCAGTTCCATGAAGTTTGCGGTGGAGAAGGTAAAGGAATCGGGCAATCACCGGGTGATGATCACCGAACGGGGAACCACCTTCGGATACCATGACCTGGTTGTGGATTTCAGGGGGATCCCCCGGATGCAGGAACTGGGTGTGCCCGTGATCCTGGACGTGACCCATTCACTGCAGCGGCCCAACCAGGAGAGCGGGATCAGCGGAGGAGATCCGGGGCTCATCGAGACCATGGCCCGGGCGGGAATCGCCGCGGGTGCGGACGGGATCTTCCTGGAAACCCATCCCGATCCTTCCGCGGCAAAGTCTGACGGAGCCAACATGCTTCCAATGGAACACCTTGATGAGTTGCTCAAAAAGCTGGTCCTGCTCAGGGAAACCGTCATGAAATTCTAAAAAATATGATACCTGTATCCATGAATATGATCATGAATAGGATATCAGAATCTATCAAGATAATATCAGAACCCATGCAAATGAAAATCAGGTCCCTTGCCGTCCTTTCCACGCTGCTTGCTTCCTGGACGGGTCTTTCTGCCCAGGATCTGCGTCAAATCCTGGATGAACATTATCGAGCGGCCGAACAGGAAAAAATAGCCCGGATGGAGACCATGATCATCCGCGGCAAAAGCATCTTCACCTCCATCAACCTGGAGTCTCCGTTCACCCTGTACCGTGCGCGCCCTGACCGGATCAGGGTGGAGAGCAACTACCAGGGATCCTCGGTGATCCAGACCTGTGACGGAAAAAAGGGATGGATCTATGCCCCGGCCATGGGGATCCCGGAGCCCAGGGAGGTTACCGGTGAAGAGCTGGAGGCACTCCTGAACCAGGCTGAGTTCGAGGACCCGCTTTGGAAATACGAGGAAAAAGGTCACACCCTCGAATTGACCGGCAATCCTGCCCGGGATGCCGAATACCAGTTGAAACTCACCCCGGAAGGGGGAAATGCAATCCACTTTTACCTGGACAGGAAAACCTATCTGATCAGCTCCTATGTGAGCAGGCAGATCATGGGGGGGACCGAAAATGAGATCGAGGTGATCATGGATGAATACCGGAATGTCAAGGGGATCCCGGTGGCGCACAGGACTGAAACCAGGATGAACGGACAGGTGGTCACCACGGTCCGCCTGGAAGATGTCGACTTCAACAAAAAACTGGATCCCTCCCTCTTTGAAAAACCTGCAGCAGCGGGCGATTGAACCCGAAAGGAAAAAAAAGAGCAGCCGTATAAGCCAGGTTCTGTTTCCCGTGTTACCAGGATTCCCGCCATTGATCTGATCGGCCTACCCCCCGGCAGAAGCGGGTCGCTTTTTTTACGCCGGTATACATGGCCTTTCAGCCCGCAGGGCAAACAGCTGCGATGGTCACCCACCGCACTGGTGGGCTCTTACCCCACCTTCTCACCCTTACCCGACCCGGTCCACCCGGGGTGAACCGGAACGGGCGGTTCTTTTCTTCTTTGCTGCCGTGCCTTCGCAGACACCTGTCTTTCGACAGTGCGGCACCCTGTGCTGCCCGGACTTTCCTCCCCGGCCGGAAAACCGGCCGGAGCGACGGGACCGGCTGCTCCCGATGTTTAAAGATCTGTGCAAAATTAGTTATTTTTGCAGACTTTTGTCTGATCATGGACCATCACGGCTTTCTGGACACTGCATCCTATACCTACACCCTGCCAGGTAAGCGGATCGCCAGGTATCCCCTGCCCGACCGCGACCAGTCCAGGCTGCTGTATTACAACCGGGGGAAGATCAGCCACCACCTTTTCTCCGACCTGCCCGTTCTCCTACCCAGTGACGCACTGGTGGTGATGAACAATACACGGGTGATCAGGGCACGGCTCATGTTCCGCAAACCAACCGGGGCCAGGATCGAGATCTTCTGCCTGGAGCCTGCCGATCCGGCCGATTATCAGCAATCCTTCGGGTCCGTCTCCGGCTGCACGTGGCGGTGCCTGGTGGGTAACATTAAAAAATGGAAAAAAGGGCCCGTTGTGCTGTATGTAACCGTGGGTGGTGAAAGACTTACCCTGGAGGCGCGTCTGGTTTCCAGGTCCGAAAAGGATGCACTGGTCCGCTTCAGCTGGGAGGACCGGACCATCACCTTCAGCGAGATCATCGAGTCGGCCGGCAAC
>JAXGMU010000057.1:0-21983 GCA_040768485.1 Bacteroidales bacterium | reverse complement strand
AGCATCGCGGTACGTGTTGTGATCAATGACTCCATTGCCGGAACATCCACCCTGAAATCATGTCCCACCGGAGCATGCAGAAGCCTCATATCGAGATAGTGTGCAGCCTTGTCAAATGCAGGGTGGGCGGTGACGGGGACGATTACTTCGGGTTTGATCCCGGGCATCTCCTACCTTTTGCGGTCCCTGGCCACCTTCATGGCCATCAGGATGCTTTCGGTCCCGCCCGAAGTCACAGATCCGGTCGTGTGCCTGCTGCCGTGAAGCAGATCCCCGGCCATGGCAACCAGTTCGTTCTCCATCCTCCTCACCGATCCGAAGGCAGTCGGATTCAACGTGTTGTCATGCATGTACATCATGTAAACCCGTTCCGCAACCGCTGCGGTCTCATCGCCGGGATAATACACGTAACCAAACATTTTCCCGCTCTTCCACCCGAAATCTTCCTGCCGGTACCGGCTGATTTCACCGAGCAGCTCCTGTGGTACTGCCCCTTTCGAAGGAAATTGTGTTTTCATTTGCTTCCTGTTCTTATATGGCTACTTGAGCAGGGTGGCAACGAGGATGCCCAGGTAATTGGCAAAGGCAAAACCGAGCAGGCTCATGGTGATGCCCGAAAATACCACCCCGGGATTTTTGATCGCATTGGAAACCGGACCCACAAAGGCAGGTCCGAAAATGGCTGCCGTTGAGGTAATGATCACCGTGTCGGCATCGATCCGGAAAATTGCGGAGCACCCGATATGAAAAACGATGGAAAAAAACACGATGAAGCCACAGTAAAGGAATATCAAGGGCCCCGCCACCGCCAGGTCGCGCAGGTCGGCCATGGCCCCCATGGCGACTGCAAAGACAAAGAGCAGGTATTCCGCGGTGCGGTAGCTGTTCCTGAGGTTCCTCACCTTTCTGGAAAAAGATGCACCGATGGCAAAGGTGGTCAGCAGCAGGATGATCAGCGGGGTGGCCATTTTTCCTGTGAAAACCAGGGAGAGCCCGATGGCTGCTCCCACGATCAATACCGAGAGGGCCACTCCCAGGGCGATGTGCAGGAGTCCCCCTTTTCTTCCATCCGCAGAACAGGGAGTTCCCGGGGCCTCAGATGAGGTGGCGGAACCTGAAAAAGCCGGCAAAAACAGGCGAAGGAGTGGTTTGGCCGCCGTGAGCAGGAAAATGAAGTAGATGCCGCTGATGATGATGTCCGCACTGTTGAGCAGGACAAAGATCTCTTCTTCGGCATTCAGCGCAATACCGATGGCGCTCATGTTGGGTGTTCCCCCCGTATAGACGCCGATCATCATGCCCGAAATGACAGCCGCATCGGAAACATGGTCCCTGAAAACAAAACAGGCGATCACGGATACGATCGTCACGCCCGTCACAGCGATCAGGAATGAGAGCAGGGTCTTTCTGGCATGCCTGACCCATCCCCTCAGGTCTGTTGAGAAAAGCAGGAGCGGGATGGCCAGACAGACGCTGATTTCCGTAACAAGGGAGAGCATGGCGGCATCAGGTTCCAGAACGGGGGTGTTCGCGATCAGGATCCCGGCCAGGTAGCAGAGGATGATGGGTCCGATCCACCGGATGACCCTCACATGTTTTTCAGCGTATATTAGGAGGCCGGGGAGACCCAGGACGATGATCAGGGTAATCAGGTTCGCTGTCATGATACAGGTAATTTGGCATTGTCCGACGATGGGGATCTTATCACCGACAAAAGTAAGACAGGGAAAGGGCTCCGGGGAAATTGAAATCCGGAAAGAAATCCGGTCTGTCCGTTGGAATTCAATAAAAAAAGATGTACATTTTCTGAGAAAGGATGGCATTCTGCAGAAATTGCAAAACGGGCAGCAAGATATTGCGATGAGCACGAAAACTGACCGGGCCGGTGTGGACGGAAAATGAATTTTTCATAATCTTTCATCGGAGGCTTCCGATTTATCATGATGGAAAAACCTGCGGACCTTCAGAAAGCGCTGTTCGAAAGCATCGGCAGCAGCCTGCCCTCTCACCTGTCCCTTGTCGACGAAATTGCCGAATTGCTCAATCTGAGCACTGACAGCGCATACAGGAGGATCAGGGGGGACAAGGTCCTCTCCCTGGATGAGGCGGAAATGCTTGCCCTGCATTTCAACATATCCCTGGACAACCTGATGGGCATCACCCCGGATGCCGTAACATTCCGGCGCATGTACCTGGATGAGGAAAAGTTCGGTTTCACCAGTTACCTGAAAACCCTGCTCAACCTGATGGAAAGCGTGGTGCAACAGGAACCGGTGGAGCTCATTTTCCAGCTGAACGAGCTGAACCTGTTCCATGCGGTGCAATTCCCCGATATCCTGGCTTTCAAGACATTTTTCTGGAGCAAATCGAACCTTGATTTCCACTCCTTCCGGCACCGGAAGTTCTCGCTGGCTGCAGTGGACCAGGAGATCCGAGAACTGGGCAACCGCATCGCCGGATATTTCATGAGGTTCCGGACAACCGAGCTGCTGACCGGAGAATTCCTGCTGAGCTTCCTGAAACAGCTTGAATACTACTGGCTTTCCGGATTCTTCGAAACCAAGGACGATGTGGTCACCCTGTGTAATTCAGCCCTGGAGCTCATCGAACATCTCCGCAACCAGGCCGAGGCGGGCTGCAAATTCCTGCCTGGCTCGGAACCCCCGGGGATCGAAGGCAACCTGAAATTATACAGCAACAACCTCACCCTGACCGACAATGTGATCCTGGTCTGCACGGAAGGGCAGGGAACGGCCTATCTCACCAACGGAGCGATCAACCTGCTCTATACGAACAACCAGGAATTCTTCAGACAGAACCTCGCCATGGTCCGCAACATCATCCGGAAATCAACCCTGATCAGCGGGAACGCGGAGCGGGACAGGAACTATTTCTTTAACAGCATCCGTGAAAGCGTCATCCAGGTCAGGGATCGGGTGATCCGGTGAATGCTTATAACACAATGACCCGGGCAACCGCAGTGATGCCTTCTGATTCCACCAATATCATATACAACCCTTCATCCAGGCCGAGCGAGGAGAAGCTGATCTGGCTCTGGTTGTCCATCATGCCCCGGTAGACGGCATTTCCCGTCACATTGAATATGGTCACGGAAAGCCGGGAAGATGCGGGGACCGGCTGAAGGTGGAGGGTGAGCAAATCCGCGGTTGGATTTGGATATGCCAGCAGTCCCCCTGCTTCCCTTCCGGGCAAAGGCTCGGTGTTCACCGGTCCGTTATGCGCAAAAGGATTGCCTCCGATGTTGTATGAGATGGTCCAGTAGGCGGCCTCATTCGGATCACCGGTCGGGTACATCTCCGCCGCATGAAGGGAATACCCCGTTCCGTCGGCCATCAGGGGCCATGGGGGCGCGTCCATGTATGTGAAGTGGATCAGCGGATTGCCTGCAGGACCGGTGAGGAGGACCTCCTCCCCCCCGTTGGAAAAATGGCCCTGGTAGTTGCCCGAAGCGATCAGCCCGTAGAAATCAAAGAAAGCGGCCGGTTTGGAAGCCACCACATAAAACTCCTCGGGCAGGAGCAGGGTATTGTCGGGGAACCGGTACCGGACCGCCGTATCGAGCGCAAGTCCCGTCAAATTGAGGGTGTTGTCGCCCGTATTCAAAAATTCGATGAATTCAAGGTCGGTGCCCGGGATGGTATCCTCATCAAGGAACCAGTCCGGCGGATGGTAATGAAGTTCCGTCACTTTCAGCGTCCCGTAATCTTCCTCCTGTTTCAGAAAAGCGACCTCTTTCAGGGCGCTCCATTTCCCGTCGTGGCGGATCCTGGCCTTCAGACTGGCCGTCCCCCTCACCTGGAGCGAACCGGAACCCGAGACCTGCCATGCACCGGGCAACACTCCGCCTCCTATTACCCTGGGATCCAGACCGTCCAGGGTATAATAAATGACCCCCGCACTGTTCGGATTCTCAAGGAAGACCGTCAACTCGCCGGAGACCGGATGGGTGGTTCCCGTCACTGCCTCTCCGGACACCTTCACCAGGGGCGGTTCAAGATCACTGTAAAGCCCGGCTGTGAGAAGCTGGTCAATGACAATCCGGGTCCTGTTCGGGATAAACAATTCCCGGATCCTGCGGATCTCTTCCAGCCAGTGCTGATTCCTGGTGTAGGGATCGCCGTCCCCTCTTTTGGCATTCCCCCAGCGTGCCGATTCAGCAATGATCGCCAGGTCAATTTCTTCCACGCGGTTGTCGATCCTTTTCCGCACATTCTCCTGTGACAGCGCTCCTCCCACCGACAGGTGCCTGGTTGCCCTGTCGGCGAACCTGGACCTGTACTCCGCATTCGCACAGAGCTTATGGTGCAGCCACTGGGGATGGAACTTTGAGAAATCGCTTACCACCATCCTCATGTAGTCGGTCCTTTCGGCCAGGTTCACCCGGTCCTCATTGATCCCGATGCCCGGATTATGTGCATAATAGAACAACGAATGTTCGGCATCGTGGTTGTAGAAGGTGAAACCCGAGGAGCGGTCGTTCCGGTTATCGATCGCATAAAAGTTATTGCATCCCTTGTTCTGGCCGAAGGATGAGGTCGGGGCATCAAAATTCCCCGTATAGAAAATAAGGACCATGTAGTCGATCAGGTTATCAATGTCCAGCAGCACCTCCGCGCCCGGGAGGGGGTTCCCTGCTGGGTCCTTTCCTTCCAGCGCGAAGTAACTGCTGTTGGAGGCGAATCCCGTTCCGCACAGATTCCAGAGCTGCCGCCAGCTGTCAAGCGTGCCGTCCGTTGCCTCGACGTTGTACACATAGTTTTCCATGTTCACCTTCACCACGTCGTAGTCCTCGTCGTCGCCCCCGAAATAGGTTTCGGCATACCTTGCCTCCGACCGCTCCTGGGTCTGGTACAGGCCCCAGTACATCCCGTTCAGGTACAGGTGGTAATAGCGGCTCCTGGTGTAGGGCTGTCCCATATCCCGTTGACTGTCACGGGAAAAGACCTCCCGCACAAAGGTGTTTTCCGGGAAACCGTTGCTCCAGGCATAGTTCTGTGCGGTCCGCAAATCGATCTTGTCGAACTGGTCAGCTCCCTCCTCGCCGAACAGCGGGAAATATAACTTGTCGTTCCCGTAGACCTCCCTGAAAAAGAGCCTGAAAGCGTGTTTGGGATAATCAGGGTGACGGCTCCATCCGCCCCGGATGCGGAGGCCCGCGTTCACATTGAAACCTTCCGAGCCGTCGGGCTGGATCAGCTCCACGCTGCATTCCCTCTCCCACTCCAGGCCGTGCCCGTCCGCATTCACATATATACCTGAAGCCGGATCAAACAGATTCTTCAGGTCGGTGACCACGGAGATCGTGGGAATATCCAGCAGGGCATCATCCATCAGGGGAGCATACAGGGGATCATGGACCACCCTGTAATCCATCGGCAGGTCAATGATCTGGCCGTTCACGTTCGAAGAGGGCCATCCGCCCCCCGGATAGATCTGCTCTTTCACCCGGTTGATATAGATATAGGTGGCGGCGGTCGGAAGGGACGGTTTATAACCGGGCCTGGTGAAAGATGCCCGCACCACAACACCGGGAGTGGCGGGACGGAACGCCGTACTTTCCGGGTCAATCATGATCTGGCATGTTGAACCTGCTGTAACGGCTGTGGGCGAATTTTGCGGATTGCTGCCGTCCAGGGTGTAAACGATGCCCATGTCGGGCAGGGGAGCCGTGAGGAGCAGGTTGAACGGGGCGTCGTAAAAACCCGAGGGGTGGCTGAAGGAGATCCCGGTGGAATCCGAAAGAAGCGGCTGACTTTTTTCGGCATACATGGCCAGGTCGAAATAAAAATCGGTGCTGGTGAGGCTTACGTTGAAACCCTGCACCGCCACCAGGTTCGTCCCCGTCACAAGGTTCAGTCCCTTGGTTGATACCACGAAATCCTCCCCCACCCCCGATTCGTGGTTATCCGGGGCAAAAGCATCATACCCCAGCGCGGCCGGGGCATTCCTCCGCAACACCTCCACCCCGTTGATCCAAATCACGAAGCCATCGTCGTAATCCACCGTTAGGATCATCTCCCTGACCAGGGAGGTATCCGAACATTCAAAGGCGGACCTGAGGAACATGGTCGAATAACTGTTCATCATGTCCGTGAGCTCCACCCCGCCCGTTCCGTCCCCGTAACGAAAAGGAGCGTTTCCGGCGGACCAATCCCCGTCATCGAAGCCGGGGGACATCCAGTCCGCCGCCAGTGTGGACGCATCTTTTCCTTTCAGGTATTTATAAGGGGAATGATATGTGAAGTCAACCTGTGCCGTGGTCACTGTCAGGGAACCAAGCACGGACAGAACGAAGAAAGCCCGCTTGATTCTCAGTCCGGAAATTGTATGTATCTGATTCACAATCTTTCTCATAAAAACCGGCAATACATGCCCATATACAGTAAGGATACGAATATAGCAATAAATGGTTGCACCGTTTGCCTGTTCATTATTTTCAGTCATTGACAATTGAAGGGAGCAGTGAATAAATATCCTCTGATTCTTCATGGAAAGGGATGTTGTATTTAAAGACTTTTTTCTATATTGGTAGCTGCAAAACCTGAAAACTAAACCAACCTGACATGATTATCTATCTTTGCCTTTCCGGCAGAAGGGAAGGTGACAATTCCAGGAACGTATTATTTCTCAGTCAAAAACTTAGATCATGAAGAAATCTTTATGGCTTCTTCCGGCAGCTGTATGCATTGCCGGGATACTGGGGACGACAGGGTGCGACAAACACCAGGACAGGTTTGAACCACCTCCGTGGCTCGGAGGATCGAGTATTGAGACGCTGGAAGAAAGGGGGAATTACACCATCTTTCTCAGGCTGATGGAAATGGCCAATTATACAGATCCAATCACCAAGCAGTTGTTTACGCTTTTCGTCCCGGACGATGATGCCTTCGAGGAGTATTTTCAGTCGGCAGGCATCAACTCGGTGGAGGACCTGACAGAAGAGGAAGCGGTACAGCTGTTTACCCTTCATGTTTTACGCAATCCGCGGTCCAGGTACTACCTGATCTACGAATATGTCTGGTCCGAGTTCCAGGGACCCAAAGGGGAGTATGCTTCGCTGTACCACAGAAAAGAAGTGCCCAGTGAAAACACTTACAAGGAAACTGTCAGGTACACGCCGGGTATGGCAGGAAGGGAACTGGCGATCTATACGGACCATAAGCATATCCCGCTTTTTTCAGCTGAATGGTTCGGTGATTACGGGAGCAACGATCCGGCAGCCGATTATACCTTCATGTATCCCGGGAGCACATGGGAACTGGGTTACCCTGATAACCTGAAAGGATTGAACTGGCACAATGCCATGGTGATCCCCAATCCCGAGATCCCGGATGAACTTGAGGTAAGAACCTCCAGCGGGTTCATCTATTTCCTCGACAGGGTCGTTCCACCCGTCCCCAGCATTGAAGAATACATGATCGCCCACCCGGAAAAGTTCGGATTGTATTACGATCTGCTGCAGCGTTTCGCCACTTACGGCAATCAGAGGATCGACGAGGCCAGGAATGTGGAATACAAGAAAAACTACGACCTGGTTTTTAACCTGGCCGAAGAAAGGGGGCCATCCACAGGAACACTTACGATTCCCGCGCAGAACATGTGGACCGCATTCCTTCCCACAAATGGTCAATTGCAGGCTTACCTGGACAATACGATCTTCAAGTATTATGCTTCCATTGACAGTGTTCCCCGGGTGACGCTCTACTACATTCTGCAAACCCAGCTTTCCGGAGCCCTGGTGCTCAAATCGAAACTTGCCACAAGCGGTTATTTCAACGCTTTCGGGGATCCGACGGACCTGGGGCCGGACGATTTAATCTCCGGATACATGTGCAGTAACGGGGTGATCTATGAAGTGGACGAGGTCCTTGAACCCAACGTGTTCACCACTGTTCCGGGCACCCTTTTCTTTGACAAGGATTATTCGACCCTGCTCTTCGTGATGAATGCCGCCAATATGCTCTCCACCATTTCAAACCCTGATGCGGATGTGACGGTCTTTGCATGCACAGATGCCCAGATGGAAGCGTACGGGATCCGGTATAATGCCACCAGCGATCTGATAGAGTTCAGAGGACCCGTGGATGGTCAGTGGGGTCCAATGAAAACCACTGATCTAACCATGTTCGCACAGGACCAGATTTATAAAGGCAGGCTGGAGGACCTCGCCGGTGAGGGAGGATACGTGGAAATGACTTCAGGGAATTTCATTAAATACGGCAACAACCAGGCGGCTGCCGGAGAGAACCAGGTGACAGGCAATATGTCAACAGTACTGGAAATACTTGAAAATGAGCAGAACGGATTCCTGGTGAAGGTGGATCAACCCATCGCTTCCAGGATCGAGATGGGACAGATCCTGACCTGCAATCCGACCGAACCTGGTTGTGCCCTGGCCGATCCTGAATTCTCGGAGTTTGCTAAATTACTGGTCGACCTGAAGCTGCTGGATGACCGTTACAGGGATGCTCTTACCAAGGAATTCATTCCGCGCCTGAAATTCCTGGGGGCCGCCGATTACTGGACTGCCTTCATCCCTTCAAATGCAGCCATGGAACAGGCACGCCTGGACGGGATCATACCCTATGAGTTTCCTTCAAGTTCCGATGGAAAGGATTCCCTGGAGAATTTCGTGATGTATCATTTTATCGTGAATGATGTCGTTTTTGACGACGGGAAGGGATCCGGAGCATTCAGCACCAATTACACATACAGTGACACCATCGATAATGTGCCCCAGACGGTGAATGCCACCGTTGAGATCCTGAATGTTCCGGGCAATCTGTCTATCGTGGACCGCACCGGGCAGGTGGTCCGCCTGGAGCATGAAGATGCCGGAATTCTGGTGAGAAAAGGTGTGATGCATAAAATCCAATCCGTGCTCAAATACACGGAGTAAAACAAAGACTAACCAAAATTACCATGAAAAGGATCATACTGCTTTCAGGATTGCTCGTGTGCCTGTTCTCCCTGATCAATCAGGTACAAGGACAATCAGCCATCATCAAGGGAAGGATCGTTGATTCACTCACACAGGAAACCCTTCCTTCGGTGAACATCGTGGAGATCGACAGGAATGGCAGGTTCATCGGAGGGACGGTCTCGGACCTGAACGGGAACTATGTTTTCAGAGTTTCCGATGTGAACAATCCCGTCCAGGTCTCCTTCATCGGTTACCAGAAGGAAACCGTGTATGTGAGAGGGCGCACGGAGATCAACTTTGATCTTGCCCCGGAATCCATCGAGATGGAAGAGGTAGTGATTGTTGGTGAGAAAATGGGCCACGATGGACTGACAAGTGTGCGGGACAGGGCCACCTCAGTGGCCCGAATAGAACTTTCGGAGATGAAGTCCGTGATGTCCACAACTGTGGAGGATATGCTCCAGGGGAGGATCGGGAATGTGGATATATCTTCCATATCGGGGGATCCCGGTGCAGGTTTGAATATCAGGATCAGGGGAACGGCATCCCTGAATGCCAGGAACCAGCCGCTCATTGTTATTAACGGGATCCCATATGACGCGAACATAGATGAGAGTTTCGATTTCGCAAGTGCCGATATTGAGAAATTCGGCAGCCTGATCGACGTGTCCCCGGAAGATATTGAATCCATCGAGGTGTTGAAAGATGCGGCTTCAACAGCTGCATGGGGATCAAGGGCATCCAACGGTGTGTTGATGATCAAGACAAAACGGGGGATCAAGTCGAAACCCATCTTTGAATACACCACCAAACTGACCTCTGCCTGGGAACCGGATCCAATCCCGATGCTCGACGGTGCGGGATATGCCCGCCTGATCACGGAAGAGCACTGGAATTATGATTATAACACATTCCAGAGCGACGAGATTGCGTTTGACCCGGAATGGGAAGAGTATTATAATTATTCCCAGAATACGAACTGGGTGAAGGAGATCACCCGGAGAGCCTTTACCCACCAGCATGATTTCTCGGTGCGGGGCGGCGGGGAGAAAACCCGGTACAACATGTCCCTGGGATTTTTTGACGAGGAAGGGACGACCATCGGAAATGAACTGAAAAAGCTCAACCTGCGCAGTTCGCTCGATTATGACCTTTCCCGCAAGCTTCAGTTCAAGACAGACATCATGTTTACCCGGTACGACCAGGACAATACGTACGATGTGGAGGATTATGAATTCGGCGGCTGGAAATCCCTCAGGTCCGTTGCCTACCGGAAAATGCCGAACCTGTCGATCTATGACAGGGACACCAGCAACGTACATTACGGAGAATACTTCACCCCGTTGAATACCCTCCAGGGTTCCGCCAGGGATGCTTACAACCCGGTGGCATTTGCCAAACTGGGTGAGCAGAAGCGTTATAAGGACAATGCAAGGGCACTGTTCAGCGTCCGGTATTATGTTACCCCCCGGATTATTTTCAACTCCACGGTTACCCTGGACATCTTTGATAATAAAATATCAAAGTTCCTGCCGCATAAGGCACTGGGGTACTATTACAGCAACGATATTTCGAACCACGGAGTGAATGAATTTTCAAAAAAGAGTTCCATATTCACCTTCAATCAGCTGATTTACAGACCCGAGCTGGGGAATGACCATGAACTTGTGCTCATGGGACAGTTTGACACGGAGGCGACCCAGTCCAGGTGGTATAAAACAGAGTCAAGCCAGTCAGCTTCCCCATTTCTTCAGGAACCAGTAAATGACGTACACCTGACCTATTTCGGGTCCAGTTTTACCGAGTACCGGGCGATGGGCATGTTCCTTACCGGAAGCTACATTTTCAGGGATAAATACAGCGTCATGCTGGGGGCCAAGTATGAGGGGAATTCCAAGTTCAGCAAGGAAAGCCGCTGGGGTTTATTCCCCTGTCTTCTGGCGACTCTCGGAGGAACCATTCCTGAGAAATGTTGCATTTATAGATGATCTGAAACTGAGGTTCAGCTGGGGACAGAGCGGTAACTCACCCGCACAGAATTACCTTTATTTCAACACCTACGAAGCCGGTTCGAGCATTTCCTACATGGACATGCAGGGTGTGCGGCCCACTGGAGTGGAGCTGACAAGCCTTCAGTGGGAAACCATCGACCAGCTGAATCCGGGTATATCATTATACGGCCTGAACGGAAGGCTGAACATCGAAGTTGACTATTACAGGAAAAAAACCCTGAACCTGTATCTGGAAAACTCCGGTATTCCCGAACAGACCGGCTTTTCGAGCATTGACCGAAACGAAGGTGAGATGGAGAACCGGGGTTTCGAATTGCTTGTGGACTATACGATTGTCAGGAGGCAAAACTGGGATGTCAGTCTCAATATGAACCTTTCCAGGAATGAGAACCAGGTGCTCAGTCTTCCTGAAAATTACAGCCTGGAATATGGAAACATGCTCGAGAACGGAAATTACAAGATCAGCGTCGTACCCGGAGAACCGCTCGGCGGATTCTTCGGATACGAGTATGCGGGTGTTTACCTGTCAGATGACGATGCCATTGTCAGGGATGCAGACGGCAACCCGGTATACGGCCTGAACATAGACAGCCCCCTTACCATGATCATGGGCGGTCCTTCCGGCTATGTCTTCGAAGGAGGTGATGCAAAGTATGTGGACCAGAACCATGACGGCAAAATAGATGAACTGGACCTGGTGTACCTGGGTGATCTGAATCCTGATTTTATGGGCGGCACAGGATTCAGGATCCGGTACAAGAATTTGATACTGAACACATTTTTATTTTTCAAGGTGGGCCAGGAGATTATCAACCAGACCCGCATGGACACGGAGAAGATGTATAACCACGATAACCAGAGCCTGGCCACCAACTGGAGATGGAGACGCGAAGGTGACGTCACCGACATTCCCAGGGCGCTCTATAACGATGGTTATAACTGGCTCGGTTCGGACCGTTTCGTGGAAGACGGGTCATACCTCCGGCTCAAGACAGTCTCACTGAGCTACATGGTCAGCCCGAACCTGCTCCAGAAGATCAGGGTAAAGGAGATGAGGCTCTTTGCCACCGGATATAACCTGTATACCCTGACCAGCTACTCAGGCCAGGATCCGGACGTAGCTCCTCCCTCCAGGCCGGATGTACTGCCCAAGGATTACAGCAAAACCCCGCCGAGCATGAGGTTAATGTTCGGAGCGACCATCACCTTCTAATGCTAAACCGTCAGACATGAAAAAACACGATATGAAAAGGTTATTTAGAGTTGCGGCACTGGCCGGTTTAATGGTCTTCACATCCTGCACTGACTGGTTGTCCATTGCACCGGAGAACGACCTGATCAAGGAAAAATTCTGGACAAAAACCGCCGATGTGGAAGGTGCACTGGCAGCCTCCTATGATGCGCTGCGCAATGCAAGCATGCAGTCCCTGATATTCGGCGAGCTGCGGGCTGACCTGGTGGAATTTACCGGGCCGTCCTTCACCGATTACGCCAAGATTGCCGCGAGCAACATCAGCCCTACAAACGGGGTGATTTCATGGAATAACTACTATACCGCCATCAACCTTGCCAATACGCTGATGCACTTCGATGATGAGGTGATGGAAAAGGACCAGACCTTCACCCCGGAATTGAAAGATGCCATCGAAGCGGAAGCCCGGTTTATCCGATCGGTGGCCTTCTTTTACCTGGTGCGCCTCTGGAAGGATGTGCCACTGGTGCTGGAAGCTTCCATTTCGGATACGGCCAATCTCTTTCTGCCTAAAAGTACCGAGAAGGAAGTGGTGCACCATATTATCCAGGATCTGCTGGCTGCAAAGGATCTGGCCTATACCACAGAGTACAGGGGGACAGACTATTTTTACGGCCGGGCCAATAAATATTCCATCCTGGCGCTGCTGGCCGATGTATATCTGTGGGATGAACAGTATGAAAAATGCATCCAGTGCTGCGATGAGATCATCAATTCCGGAGTGTACGGGCTGGAACCCACCGAGACCTTCTTTAATATTTATTATCCCGGCAATTCCCCGGTCGAGAGCATCATAGAGATCCAGTACGATGACGATCTGGAAGGCCAGGAAAACCCCATTTATTATAACATGATCTCGTTTACCGGCGGTAACCAGGTAACCATGGACTCCAAGAACATCAACATGTTCATGCTCAGGGAAGATCTCAGGAATTTCCAGGGGAAAGGTGCCACCTGGAAGTATTCGGGGAAAGATGCCCTTGGGCTGGTCCCCAGGGTCATCACCGAACGGGATGCCAACTGGATCCTTTACAGGTTTGCGGATATACTGCTGATGAAGGCGGAAGCGTGTATTGAACTGAACAGGTTTGGTGATGCCAATGAACTGATCGCAGAAACCTTGTTGCGTGCCGGAATGCCTTATGTGGACCAGTCCAGTAAGGAATTGCTGAGACAGGCCCTCCTGGATGAGAGGGGAAGGGAATTCCTGTTCGAGGGGAAACGCTGGTTCGACCTTCTGCGAGCCGCCAAGAGGAACAATTTCGAAAACAAGCAGATCATCATCAATATGATCCTGTCGGGTGCTGACATTAAGCAGCAGGCTATCCTGAAAACAAGGGTCTACGATACCCTGAGTTATTACCTGCCCATTCCCGAAAGAGAACTGATTTATAATCAGAACCTGATCCAGAATCCTTATTATGATCGGTAAAAACTTCAAACAGATACGAAAATGAAAACAACAGCCCGGCGTCTGCTCTTCAGGGGCAGCATCATATCGGTGTTGGCACTTGCACTGCTTATTTCAGGTTGTGAGGAGGAGCCCGAATATTGGAAGGTTCAATCCATCGAACAGGTCATTTCTGCATATGTCGCCAGCGACGATGATTATTCTGATTTTAATGGCATGCTGGAGGCTACCGGTCTCAACAGCCTGTTAAGCGTGCGCGGTCCGTTTACATTGTTCCTTCCCCCAAACTCTGCCATGGAGGAATTCTATGCCGAAAAAGGGGTTTCTTCCTATACTGATTTTTCGGAGGAATTCATGAATGATCTGGTACTGAATCACCTGGTTCCCAGCAGAATGGAGACAGGCGATTTCGGTCTGGGCGCCATCCGTGACCTGAATGCCCTCGGTGATTACCTGGTTACGGAATTTTCCGGATCGGATATCATTGTGAACAAGGAATGCATGATCATCAAAAGGAACATATCCGCCGCAAACGGGGTGATCCACAAGATTGACCATGTCATTGATCCGGTGACGATCAGCGTCTATGAATATCTTGCCGGCAATCCATCCTATTCCCTGTTCACCGAAGGGCTGGACCGCACCAGGCTGAAGGACACCCTGAACGTGATCGAGTTCCCCTATGGCACCAGGATGGCACGAACCAGGTTCACAGTCCTGGCCGTTGCCGATACCACCTTCCAGCGTTATGGCATTTCCACCATTGACGAACTGATATCCCATTTCACCGATGCACCCGACAGCGTGACCTATCTTAATAACGAATTTTACAGGTACATGGAATATCACTGCCTGGGCGGGACCTATTATCTCAATGAACTGGAAACCCGGGTCTATCCCATTCTCTCATACGATAATAACATTGACGTCAGGATCTCTGACGATTACAAGCTAAACCTGAAAACCCAGACGAACGAGTATACCGGTTTTATCATTGAACAATCCAATAATCCGGCGAAAAACGGTACGGTACACACCATTGACGATCTGCTGCCGGTTTTCGAGCCGGAACCCACCACCATCGTGCATGAGACAACCGACTATTTCGACATGAGGCAGGGAGATTATTTCGGAAAATATTACATGAGGTGGTTCGACGGGCAAAACACTTTTGAATATATTAAGTGGGAAGGCGATTATCTTTTGTACTATTTCAAGGATCATGATACCGGTAAACTGCTGAACGACGACTGCCTGAGTATGAGCGGATGGTGGTGGGTTCAGATCACCACTCCGAAGATCATGAAAGGCAAATACAACATGACTGCCAACCTCTGGAGCGGCCAGACGAATTATGCAGTATATGTGGACGGGGTGAATACGGCACTGGTCAAATCAACCGATCCTGCCGAATCGACAAGCTGGGGTGAATTTGACTGGGACAAGACGGAAAGGCATACCATCAAGGTGGTAACCAAAAGCCCGGGATTGCTTTTCTGGGATACGGTGATATTGACCCCCATTAACTAGTGGATCCCTGTTCGATCATAAAAAAAAGTATTGACATGACAAAGAAACAATTACTTTCCACAGGATTCTTCCTTGTTACCCTGCTGGTCGCCTGCATAACCACTCAACCGGTGATCGCACAGGAACCCGGGGTAGAAATTAAGGGTTTGGTCACTGAATCAGGGACGGGCCAGCCACTTGGCCAGGTGGTTATATCGGTTTCCACCACCGGTGCCTCTGCGGTGACAGATGAACAGGGCCTTTTTACGATCACGGTGCCCGACCTGCAGGCGGAGATCATCCTGAACCGGCCGGAGTACAACCCGCGCTATATTTTTCTTAATGGACGCGATTTCGTTGAAGTTTCCCTGGTTTCCTCAGAATTCGGTTCCCTGGAAAACCCCTATAATACACCGGTGGGGACCCGGATCGGCAAGGATGCCATTTTTCCTGTAACGTCCTTTGTGCAGAGCGATCTGGACCTGGAGAGAACCACCTCCTTTGACCAGGCCCTGCAGGGAAGGGTCCCCGGGATGACGGTCATCGAGCAATCGGGAATGCCCGGGCACAGGACATTTATGAATCTCCGCGGATTCTCGTCATTATATGCGAACACGGAGCCACTGCTTTTCATTGACGGCATGATCCACGAATACTCCTATGCAAAGTACAGCCTGATGGAAGGCTTCGCGCTCAATCCCATGGATGTGGTTGACATAGAGGATATCTCCGATCTCTCCGTCATGAGGGACGGGGTTTCCTACCTGGGTTCCGCGGGTTCCCACGGGGTCATATACATCAACACGGAACAGAAGGCAGAAGCCAGTACGGTGATCAAATTCGCCTCTTACGGAGGGATCTCCATGGTTCCGGAAAGACTGCCCCTGCTCAATGCCTCACAGTTCAGGGACTATTTCCAGGAAGTGCTCTATTCCCAGGGCTATGATGACGGCCAGATCAATACCATGTATCCCTGGCTGCACGGGGATGCTTCTTCGGAAGGCTATTACAAATACAATAACAGTACAGACTGGCAGAGTGAAATATTCAGGCCGGCAGCACTTTCCAAGTTTTACTTCTTCCTCAAGGGGGGAGATGACATTGCCACCTATAACGTCTCGGTCGGGTACCTCATACAGGATGGTATTTACGATTACTCCAGGTACAACAGGTTCAACCTGCGAATCAACGGGAAGGTGAATATTACGGATAAATTCTCGGTGACGCCAAACGCCAAGTTATCCCTGGCGGACAGCCAACTGGCGAACCATGGACCGAGTGCCTGGAAAAATCCCATTTCCGCTGCATTGCTGAAACCTCCGGTCATGGCTCCCCTGGCCAGGGATGAAAGCACGGGTGAACCACTCACGTTCCTGGATGATGTGGGCGTTTTCGGTGTAAGCAATCCCGTAGCCATTGTGAACAACGCGCTGGGGGTGAACAGGAATTATCATTTCCTTTCCTCCATCAAGGCGGAATACGTATTCAATGAACATTTCAACCTTTCCACCCTTTTCGGCATCAACTTCAATAATTCCCGGGAGAACATCTTCCTGCCAGACCTGGGCATCGTACAGGTTGATTCGGCCTACAACAGCCCCGGTGATTTCGTCAATGAATTCAGGTCCACGCAGAACCATACCATGCTTACCTATACCAACAGCACTGCTTCCGGTCACAACTTCACCGTGAACGGAGGATTCAGGTACATGGAAAACAGCTACAAGTACAACAAGAGCCTGGACCTGAACACCCCGTCGGATGACTTCAAGAGCCTGGGCGACGGATCCCAGTACAATTTCCTGCAAACCACAATTGGCGATAACAGGGGACTATCGTGGATCTCCTATTTCGGGATCATTGACTACAACTTCAGAAATAAGTACCTGGTCAGCGCAAACCTCTCCTATGACGGAAATTCGGCGACGAACGAAGCACACCGGTACAATTTCTTTCCATCAGTGGGCGCCGCATGGCGGCTCTCATCCGAAGGTTTCATGAACCAGGTGGGATGGATCGAAGACCTGAAGCTCAGGGGATCCTACGGGATATCGGGCAACATGTTCACCACCGTATACGATTATTCAAAATTATACTACACCAACCGCCGGCTGAACGGGGATGGTGTGCTGCTCCGTGAAGTGATCCCCAACGAGGACCTGGAGCTTGAAAAGAAGCATACGATCAACGCGGGCCTCGACCTTTCCATTCTGAGACAACTGGTCAACTTTCATGCAGATTTTTACAGTTCCAGCGTGAACAACCTGATCATCCAGCAGGAGCTTCCTTCTTCCTTCGGGTACACGAATTATTACGATAACGGCGGGAAGCTGCAGATCACCGGCATGGAATTATCCCTGGATGCCCGGTTGCAGTCCGGGAATTTCGTCTGGATCATAGGTGGTTCCCTGGGCAAAGTGATCACAGAGATCCAAAGCCTGGATTTTCTTAATCCGGCTGCTGAACATATCATCACATCCATACGCGGAGCGGAGCTGGTCACCTCGGTAGGGAACCCGGTCAACGCTTATTACGGATACAAGACCGATGGACTGATATCCGGGGCGGAAGCAGGATCGGTGATCGGTCCGAAAGGTGCTCCCATGCAGGCCGGTGATGTGAAATATGTGGATGTGGATGGAAACAACATCATCGATGAGAGTGATAAAATGATCATCGGGGACCCGAACCCGGATCTGTTCGGAGGGATCCATACAAAACTTTCTTACAAGAATATCGAATTGTCAGCCACCTTCAATTACTGGTTGGGGAACGAAGTATTCAACTACATGAGGTACCAGACCGAATCCATGGATTCCTACTCCAATCAGTCGGCATCCGTGCTGGACAGATGGACCGCCTCCAATACAGGCGCCGACCTGCCGAGGGCAAACTTTGGCGATCCCACCGGAAATACAGTATTTTCGGACCGCTGGATCGAGGATGGTTCATATTTCCGGCTGGAACATTTGACCCTGAGCTATTTTTTGCCGGACATAGCGGGACTGACAAAGGGAGTGACCATATACGTGACGGGAACCAATTTGCTCACCTTCACCAATTACAGCGGATATGATCCGGAATTCGTCTATCTGAACAGCCCATATTACATGGGGGTGGATTACGGACTGATGCCGCAGACCAGATCATTCATAGCCGGCTTGAAACTAAACTTATAACGGGTAAAAATATCATAAAGATGAAAAAGAGATCACGATTCAATCCATTTCTGTTGATGATCCCCGGAACGCTGCTGATTCTATGCCTGGGATGCAGCGAAGATTTCTTCAACAGGACCGCAGGAGACAGGATCACACCCGATGTGCATTACAAGACGTCCATTGATGCAGAGGTATCCATTCTGGGAGCAATTATTACCCTCCAGGAAGCGATGCCGAGACTGGTCGTACTGGACGGGCTCAGGTCAGATATGATGGATGTGACCGCAAATGCCGATGCAAACCTGACAGAGATCAACCATCAGATTTTTTCACCCGGGAACCCCTATACCGACCCTGCTGATTTCTACAAGGTCATCATTAATATAAATGAGGTGCTTGCCAATATAGACCGGGTGGCGGAGAATGACAGGGAATTTGACGAGTACATCCTCTATTACGCAAAGGGGGCCCTGATAAGCATGCGCGCCTGGACCTACCTGACCCTGGTCCGGCTGTATCACCAGGCTGCCTATATCGAGGACAACATGACCTCCCTGCCTGAAGACCTGACGCAGAATGTTCTCAGCAAGGAAGTGATGATCGATACCCTGATCAACCAGCTCATTCCCTATGTCTTCGATGCCTCTGTGGGTACCGAGCGTGCGGAGGTCAGGGTCGGTTACTATGTGAACACCAAGGCACTCCTGGGCGAGTTGTACCTGGAAAGGAATGATTATGCAAATGCCGCAACCTACCTGAAACTGGCGTGTGAAAGTTACCTGAACCAGACCTCCCTGCTCAAGGTGGATAATACCTTCGCGGATGAAGCCTGGAGCACCATTTTCCTGAATGCCGAAACAGCCGAAGTGGAAAACATCTCGGTGATCCCCTTTTCCTCGGTGGAAAAACAGTACAATCCGCTTGCGGGATGGTTCGGTTACAATTACCAGTACCTGGTGAAACCTTCGCATATCCTGGTGGACCTATTCATGACACAGGTACCTGCATCCGGCCCGGAGGGCGATCTGTACAGGGGGATGGGGGTCACTTTCGCCGTGGACTCTGCAGCCATTCCATCCGGCGACTTTGCCTTTTTTACCAAATATGAAATTGATAAGAATGATCCTTTCAGTTCGGACATTATCATTTCCAGGGCTGCCGACATCCATTTGATGCTGGCGGAAGCATACAACCGGATGGGTGATGAAGAATCCCAGGAAATAGCGCTGATCCTGATGAACGAGGGCATCAACAGCGTAAATCCCAAACCCGCACCGTTTGCCAGGTGGGCCAGGAACCGGGGGATCAGGGGAAGGGTGAAGCTGGCAGCACATGAAGTTCCCGGGGAACTTACGGGAGCGGACAGAATCCGGTACATCGAAGACCTCATCATGTCGGAAAGGGCCCTTGAACTGGCCTGTGAGGGAAAAAGGTGGTTCGACCTGGTGCGCGTTGCCGAGCGGAGGAATGAACCCGAATACCTGGCAGATAAAGTGGCTGCCAAGTTTGAGGGAACATCCGCTTACAATGAAGTCCGCAACAGGCTGATGGATCCGGCAAACTGGTATCTGCCCTTTGAATAAACAAGGATGAGGAAAAAACTGTTTCACGGTTTAAATCTTACATCCTCAAAGACTTACCTGCTCCTCACAGGACTGGCGGCCACGGTCTGGTTCCTGGTGCGGGTCATACCCAAACCCAGCCGTGCCAGGTATCCATGCATGCAGGTCGCTGCCCCCATGATGTCCTCGTTTGTGATTTACCTGCTGGGGATCAGCGCTTCCTGGCTTTCCTTCAGGAAATTCAGGCAGGCCTTATCCCGTTCCAGGTACCTGGCAGGTTCCCTCTTCCTGTTCCTTACCCTGGTCGCATTTGCCTTTGTCTTTTTATGGGACAGCAAAGATACCATCGCCAGCGCCCTGGTCCCTGCCGACAATACCTTTCCTGTTCCTTCCAACCAGCCTATCGGGGAAGCGAAAGGACTTTACCCGGGCAGGGTTGTGTGGGTGCACGACCAGGGGGCCACCAACGAGAATTATGTACCGCAGGATGGAAGTGAAGATTTCTGGTTCAGCGATGAAAATGCCGATGAAGCCGTGATCCGGGACATGCTGGCAGTGGCCATTACAAAATATGCCGGCACCGATGACCTTTCCGCTGCCTGGGATTCCATATTCCATGCCTTCAACAGGACCCACGGACGGGGCGATGCAGGATACACCGAGGGTGAAAAAATCGCTTTCAAGATCAACCTGACCAACCAGAGTGCCAGTTACCGTGAAAGGCCCAGGAGGATGGATGCCACTCCCCAGCTGCTCAATGCTGTGCTGGACCAGCTGGTGAACGTGGTGGGGGTCTCTGAATTTAACATCACGCTGGGTGATCCCTACCGTGAATTCAGGCAGGAATACAAAGACCTGGTAATGAGCAAATTTCCAGCCGTCTACTACGTGGACGGAGAAGGGAGCGACGGGGTGGATCAGACCGTCCCATCCTCCGAAGCGGTGCTGAAATTCAGTGACAGGCGGTACGAATCAACCCTGCCGCAACAGTACCTGGATGCCACCTATCATATCAACATCCCCTGCCTGAAGACACACAATGAAGGGGGGATCACACTCATTGCAAAAAATCATCAGGGTTCCTTCCTGGAGAAGGGTGACGATCCTGCGGGCCAGTACGCCATCAACATGCATTACAGCCTGGCGGCAAACAGCAGGGGCACCCGGCAGTACCGGCATACGGTCGATTATATGGGACACGAGGAAACCGGAGGGAAGGGTTTGATCTACATCATTGACGGGATCTGGGGAGGTGAGAGCTGGCAGGGATGGATCAGTAAATACAAATCAGACCCGTTCAATAATGATTATCCGAACTCCCTTTTTGTGGGGCAGGATCCCGTGGCACTGGAGTCTGTCTGCTATGATGTGATGTTCCAGGAATACATCACCGACCCTGCCAAGATCAATTATCCCGTTCAATTCAAGGATGAAATTGCCGATCACCTCAAACAGTGCGCCAGCAGTGATTACTGGCCTGCGGCAATCCAGTACGATCCGGAGGGTGACGGGACTCCCATCGGCAGCCTGGGCGTTTTTGAACACTGGAACAATCCCACGGAGAGGCAGTACTCAAGGAACCTGGGATCGGGTGACGGCATTGAACTGCTTTATTACAATGCTGCCGCCATGGCTGTTCCTCCGGGCCTGAGAGAAGATATTCATATCGCCTCCCCCAATCCGTTCTCAACCTTTACGGAATTCCAAAGACCGGAGCAGGTTTCCAGGAATGCCGTGCTCAGGATTTACAGCACGGACGGCCGGCTGATAAATCAATTCAGTTTTACCGGCTCGGATGTGATCCGCTGGGACGGTTCCGATTCCAACCACAATGACCTGCCCGGAGGACTGTACATTTACATCATTCATGATGCACTGAATGGTGCCGGATACTCCGGAAAGGTCATCCTGCAGCAGTAGTCGCAAAATATGGATCTTCGGTCCATTCCTTCGATCCCTTAGGGTGTCTCATATGTCCCATTTCTCCCATATCTGAGGGATGCTTATGAAGCAGCCTGGCATCTTTTTGCGCCAGCAAAATTAGCACGCTGCGAGAAAGCATCCCTCAATAAATAAGAAGGAGGCCGTCTCATAAGTCAAAATGAGACGGTTTCTTTTTAACCAAAGATTTC
>JAXGMU010000056.1:10046-22047 GCA_040768485.1 Bacteroidales bacterium | reverse complement strand
AATAACCATGAAAAAAACAGCTTTAACGATAATTGCAGCCATTCTGACCATTGCCCTGATCCATGCACAGGAAATCCCCATTCCAAAGATAGGAGTGAAAGCGCCGGAATTCACGGCCCAGTCGACCAACGGGGAGATCAACTTTCCTTCGGATTTCGGAAATCACTGGAAGATACTGTTCTCACATCCGAAGGATTTCACACCGGTTTGCACTTCCGAGATCATTGAGCTGGCCCACGAACAGGAAAGCTTTGAGAAGATGGGGACAAAGATTGCCGTGGTCTCGGTCGATCCGCTGGAACAACATCAGAGCTGGAAAGCCGCCATGGAAATGATGGAATACAAGGACAGGTACACCGAAAAAATTCAGTTCCCGCTGATAGCCGACAATGACCAGACGATCGCCAAACTTTATGGGATGATCCATACGACTGAGGATGTAAGCCGGAACGTGCGGGGAGTATACTTTATTGACCCGGAAAATATCATCAGGGCCATCTTCTTTTATCCCAATGAGGTGGGAAGGAGCATGGATGAAATGAAACGGACGCTGCTCGCCCTGCAGGCAAATTATGAAAACAATAACCTGCTGGCGCCGGCGGACTGGATGCCCGGGGAAGACATGATCGTTCAGGTTCTTTCCCAGGAGGATGAAAAAACAATTAATAACGAAGGTTCAAAGTATTATCAATACTCCTGGTTCCTGGTATTTATGAGAAACAGCGGCATAAAATAAGCCTCCGGGATCCGGGCATGGCGATCAACAACCGCGCGTTCAGAAAAAACTCATTTGATCCGTCCCGGATATACTTTTAATGCCTCTGCCAGGGTTTCCATGGCGCGGGCCAGGTCCTCCTTCTTCAACACATAGGCAATGCGGACTTCCTGTTTGCCCAGTCCCGGTGTGGAGTAGAATCCGGAAGCGGGTGCCATCATCACCGTCTGGTTTTTGTATTCGAAATCACTGAGGATCCATTGCGCGAACCGGTCGGTGTCGTCCACCGGCAGATGTACCACGGTATAGAAGGCGCCCCTGGGGGTGGGACACACCACACCGGGCATGTCATTCAGCGCTTTCACCATGAAATTCCGCCGTTCGATGTACTCGGCGGTGACCTCCCGGAAATATTCCGGGGGTGTTTCCAATGCAGCCTCCCCGGCCAGCTGTCCCAGCGAGGGGGGACTCAGCCTGGCCTGGGCGAATTTCAGCGCCGTGCGGACCACCTCACTGTTCTTTGAGATCAGCGTCCCGACACGGACCCCGCACATGCTGTACCGTTTGGAAACCGAATCAAGCATGATCACATGGTCCTGTACTCCCCTGAGTGTCATGGCTGAGATATGTTCCGCACCATCATAGCAGAATTCCCTGTATACCTCATCGGAATAGAGGTACAGGTCATGTTTTTTCACGATCTGCCCCAGTTTCTCAAGCTCCTCCCTTGAATAGAGGTAACCGGTCGGATTATTGGGATTGCAGATGATGATCCCTTTTGTTTTGTCAGTGATCGCTTTTTCAAATTCCTCCAGGGGAGGCAGTGCAAATCCGTTGCCGATGTGCGCGGTGACAGGCACCACTTTGACCCCTGCCGCAACAGAGAAACCATTGTAGTTGGCATAGAAGGGTTCGGGTGCGATCACTTCATCCCCCGGATCGGTGGTGGCATGCAGGGCGAAGCTGACTGCCTCCGATCCGCCGGTGGTGACCAGCAGTTCCGTGTAATCCACCTCCAGGCCCATCTGGCTGTAAAAGGCGGCCAGCTTGCGCCGGTACCCTTCATTCCCTGCAGAATGGCTGTATTCGATAACGCGGGCTGATATTTTCTTCAGTGCCTCAATGGCCACCTCGGGTGTTTTGATATCGGGCTGACCGATGTTCAGGTGGTAGACGGTTCTGCCTTTCTTTTTTGCTTCTTCGGCAAAGGGGACCAGCTTCCGGATGGGGGATGCCGGCATGAGTTGACCTTTCCTGGATATGGATGGCATGGCGGTATATTTATGATGTGGGTACGACCTTTCCCTTGATCTGCAGCTTGACGGGCGAATTGGATGCGGTGGAATATACCAGTACGGATTTAAGAAAAGTACCGGTCAGCGCCGTGTTGTACCGCACGGAGATCTCCCCTGTCCCACCCGGCTCCACCGGCTCCCTGGGCCAGGAAGGCACCGTACAGCCACAGGAGCTTCGCACCCGGTTGATCACAATGGCCTGGTCACCCAGGTTCTTGAATGCAAAGGCATATGTGCCGTCACCGTTTTCGGGAATCTGCCCGTAATCATGAACTGTTTCCTCGAACCAGATCTCCTTCCCGCTCTCTTTGGCCTGGCGTTCCGGGTCCTCCCCGCAGCTGCTGAGGATCGAAAGGCAGGGGATCAGAAAGAGAACGAATAATTGATTCAACCGGACTTTCATTCTGATAGCTGTTATGATCCATCAAAAATAACTGATTTAACCCAAGGTTGAAATGATAATTCGCATTTTCGTAACTTACCGATGTATTCAATCCCGAAGCCATGAAAACCAACACGGTACTTTCAGCAATTCTGTTTGCATTTTTACTGACCAGTTGTGAGAGGCTCTTTCACGGCACCGGGGAGTACTCCTTTTCGGGGAAGGTGCAGAAGGGCCCGTTCGTCAGCGGGACCACCATCACCCTGAATGAGCTCAATGATCATCTGGGACAGACCGGAAGAGCTTTTACCACGCAGGTGACGGGCGACAACGGGCAGTTCTCACTGGACAACATCGAGCTGGAGTCCGAACTGGTCCAGATCACGGCCAGCGGATATTACTACAATGAATTGTATGATGAGCTTTCCGGTGCACCGCTGACCCTCTACGTGATCACGGACCTTTCAGGCCATGAAACGGTGAACATCAACCTGCTGACCCACCTGATGAAGGGCCGGCTGGAGAAACTTGTTTCGGAGGGAAACGCATATGAGGAAGCCCTGGAACAGGCCGGGTCGGAACTGCTGGTTTTCATGGGAGTCGAAGAAGAATTCGAGGAAGATTTCGAAGAATTTGACATCACCGGCAACGGCGATCCCGATGCCCTGTTGCTGGCCTTTTCCCTGATCGTTCAGCGATACACCCTGTTCTCCCTCCAGATCCCCAGCCTGACGGCGGAACTCACACAGCTGCTGGCCCGGCTTTCTGCAGATTTCAGGGAAGACGGCATGATCACCGGTCAACCGCTGATCGATACCCTCATGTATAACATCTCCCAGCTGAACCTGATCGACATCCGCAACAACCTGCAGCGGAAATACAACGATCTGGGGATTTCCGGTTCGGTCCCGGATTTTGAAAAATACATCGGGAAGTTCCAGGAGAAATACAGCGATCAGCTGTATACGGAGTTTTATTATCCTGAAATGGCTTCACCGGACCCGGCCACGGCCCCGGACGCAAAGATCCCCAATATCCTGGTCCCCGGGGATACCCTGTTCCGTGCAGGGAATCCCTATTCCGTGGCAGCCATCATTCCCCTGAACTCCGCCCTCACCATCCGGTTCATCTCCCACGGATCAGGATCCAACTTCGGTGTCTCGGGTCCGCTCTGCGGATGGGAATATGTGAACCAGTATCCCAACGGGTTCATCCTGAATGCCCAGCGACAGAACCAGCTGATGTCCATGCTGATGTACCTGGGGGATACCGCTTCGGCGGTCATCGAGTATTACGAAAACAGCCAGGATGCCCCGACTTTCACAAAAACCATTTCATGGGAGTAAGCTAACTCACCTACCTTCTAACCCCTAGGCTGCCCGAAGGGCAGTCATAACATCGAAGACCAGTGTTAGCCCGGTTAATACTGGTCTTCGATATTCCAAACAAACGCCCGGATCCCCACCTCCTTGTTCACCTCGTCCAGCTTCCTGACCCCTTCCAGGGTGGGCTTCACCATGTGGTCCTCCACCACGGCCAGCCTGGCCGTGTTCTGTTCCGGCCAGGTATGGGTGTTCATGTGCGGGGGACCGTCCACGGTGCCGCGGCCGGTCAGGTTGGTCCACCGGGTGAATCCCCTGATATTGAGTTTGTCGAACAGGTACTCCACCTTTTCGGTCTGTGCCTGGTTGTAGACAATGAAGATTGCTTTCATGGTTAATTGCTTTCGGATTCTCCGTTCAGAAAATCATATTTCGCCACAATTTTCTTTTTCTCTTCCTTCCTGAGGAATATCTGGTACATGACGGGGACAACGATCATGGTCACCAGGGATGAGAAGATCAGTCCCCCGATCACCGAGATCCCCATAGGGCTCCAGATCTCGGCCCCTTCGCCCCGGCTCATGGCCAGCGGAAGCATCCCCAGCAGGGTGGTGAAGGTGGTCATCAGCACCGGGCGGAGCCTGGAGCGGCCCGACAGCACGATGGCTTCCTTCAGTTTGTAACCCCGCTCGCGCATCAGGTTGATGTAATCCACCAGCACAATGGCGTTTTTCACCACGATCCCGATGAGCATCACACCCCCCACCATGGAGATCACGCTCATGGTGAGGCCGGTGACCAGGTGGGCCAGGATCACACCCGAGAAGGCGAAGGGGATGGAGAACATGATGATCAGCGGCATTTTCATGGATTCGAACTGGGAGGCCATCACCAGGTAGGTCAGGACCAGGCTCAGCACCAGCAGGAGGGTCAGGTCCATCATGGAGTCGGCCAGATCCTCCACCGCTCCTCCCATTTCCATGTAGACCTCCGGAGGGATGTCCATGTGGTTGATCTTCCCCTGGATCTGTTCGGCCAGCCTGTTCAGGGGGATCTTGTAAGGGGTGACGGAGACGGTGACCACCCGTTCCCTGTTCATATGCTCGATATTGGGAGGGGAGAGGTATTCTTCCACGCTGGCCACCTCGCGGAGCCTGATCAGCTCGTTGTTCCGGTTGTAGAGCGCAATGTTCTCGATATCGGAGATCTCATCCCGCTCCTCTTCCACGAACCGCAGGACAATGTCATATTCCTCTCCTTCTTCCCGGTAGCTGCTCAGGTATGGGCCTTCCACCCGGTTGCGCACCGCGTTGGCCAGGGTATACGTGTTGAGTCCGTGCATCGCGATCTTTTCCCTGTCCGGCACGACCTGCAGCATGGGTTTTTCAGGATCGCGGCTCACCGTGATGTTGGTGGCACCCTCGATGGTGCCGATGCTGTCCACCAGCGCCCGGGCAATATCCGAAGTGGTCTCGAAATCGTACCCGTAGACCTCGATGGCCACATTGTTGCCCATCATGCCGCCTCCACCCATGCCGCCGTTGGGCATCACATCGTAATTCACGATCTCCGGGATCGTTTCCAGGTATTCCATCAGCAGGTTCGACAGCTCCCAGACCGTCCGGTCCCGCTCATCCTTGGATACAAGGGATATGTTGTAGTTGATCCGGTTGGAGCCCGATTCCATGAACAGGGACATGATCCCGCCCTGGTCATCCGCCCCGGCCGATGTATTGTACATGTCTGTCTCGGGTATCTGCTCTTCGATGAACCGGTCCACTTTCCTGGCGATTTTCAGTGTTTCGTCCACCCGGAGCCCCGTCTGGAGTTCCACCGTGGCGGTGATCCTTGCCTGGTCCGATTCGGGCATGAACTCAAATCCCATCCGGGAGGCCAGAACGATGGAGCCCAGGAAGATCAGCAGGGCCACGGTCAGGGTGATCCCCCTGTTGCGGAGGGACCAGCGAAGGGACCCCTCATAGAATCCGTCCAGCCGGTCCAGCAGCCTGCCGATGGTGTTGTCATAGCTCAGCCTGCTCCCACCGGAAGCTTTTTGTCTCAGCCTCAGCATTCTGGAGGCAAGCATCGGGGTAAGCGAGATGGCCGTAATAGTGGAGGTCACCACGGTGATGGTCACCACGTAACCCAGGGGACGGAACAGTTCACCGGTCATTCCCCCGACGAGGGTCAGGGGCAGGAAAACCGCCACCACGGTGAGCGTGGTCACGATCACCGCCAGCCACACCTCGTTGGTGGCGTATATGGCTGCCTCGCGGGGACGGCTGCCCCGTTCCACGTGCTTGGTGATGTTTTCAAGGACCACGATCGCATCGTCCACCACCATCCCGATGGCAATGGAGAGCGACGAGAGGGAGATGATGTTGATGGTGCTGCCCGAAATGAACAGGTAAATGAATGCCACGATCAGGGAGATGGGGATCGTCAGGATAATGATGAAGGTGGCCCTCCAGCGGCCCAGGAAGAACAGCACCACGAGGATCACGAAGATCCCCGCGAACATCAGGGTCTTGGTCAGGTTGTTGATGGAGGCCACGATGGTCTCCGATGCATCCATGAACGGGGTGATGGTGACATCCTCCGGGAGGGTTTTGATCAGGTCCGGCATCATCTTGTTCACATCCCTGGCCACCTGCACCGTGTTTGCCCCGGATTGTTTCTGGATGATGATCCGCAGGCCGGTCTTCCCGTCGATCCTTTCATCCAGGGAAATGTCCCGGATGGTATCCCGCACGGTGGCCACATCCTTAAGGTAAACGGACTGGCCGTTGAAGCTGGCGAGCACAATGTTATCCAGCACATGGCTGCCGGAAAATTCGCCCTCAACGCGAAGGGGATAGTCCATCATCCCCATTTCGAGGTTCCCGGCCGGCAGGTTCAGGTTCTCCGCATTCAGTACCGCGGCTATCTGTTCCACGGTCAGGTTGTAAGACTCCATCTTCCGCGGGTCAATGTCCACCTGGATCTCCCTTCCCGGAGCTCCGATCAGTCCCACCGATCCGATCCCTTCCACCCTGTTCAGCGGGTTGATCACCTTTTCCTCCAGGATCTGTTCGATGGCTGCATAACTCTCTTCGGCTGTCACCGTGTAGAACAGGATGGGCATTGCGCTGGAACTGAACTTGAAAAGGGCAGGGTTTTCCACCTCTTCCGGCAGCAGCTGCTCTGCAAAACTGAGGGCGTCCCTGATCTCATTGGATGCCTCGTCCAGGTTGGTGCCCCATTCAAATTCACAAATGACCACCGACATGTTGTCCCTGGAGATGGAGGTGATCTCTTTCAGGTTGCTAACCGTGTTCAGGTTATCTTCGATGATATCCGTCACATTGGTTTCAATGTCTGCCGCACTGGCCCCGCTGTAGATGGTCAGCACCGAAACCGCCGGGAAATCAATATCGGGATAAAAATCAATGGGCAACCTGGTGAGGGAATAGACTCCCAGCACCATCAGGCCCACGAAGATCATAATCGTCGTGATCGGATTTCTGACCGCTGATCCGTAAATGCTCATAACACACCGTATTAATTTTGTTCGACCACCACGCTGACCGGATCGCCGTTCTCCACATTGTTCTGACCGGCATAGATCAGCGATTCCCCGCCTTTGAGTTCGGGGGATCCAATCTCCAGTTTGTCGTCATACCTGTTCAGGATCTGTACGTTGACCCTGCGGGCTTTCCCGTTCTCATGCAGCATGATGTACCGCTGGCTGGTCCCCGCCTGTTGCAGCACGGTAATGGCAGGCACCACGAGGGCCTCTTTCTCTCCCAGCCTGAGGAACACCCTGGCAAACATACCCGGACGCAGTTTCTCATCCCCGTTGGGGATCTTAATTTCAACGCTGAATGTCCTGGTTGCCTCGTTGATGGTGGGATGGATCCGGAAGACCGTCCCCGTCCATTCCCTGTCCGGGTATACATCCGTCCTGATCCGTGCCTTCATCCCTTCCTTTACCAGGGGCAGAAAGGTCTCGGCCAGGTTCACCATTACCTTCAGCGGATCGATCTGGATCATGGAGACCAGGGCTGCCTTTCCCGCGGGGGTATTGGGTGTGGGTGAGAACAGTTCACCATCGTTGTAATACTTCCCGGTGATGATCCCCGTGTAGGGAGCCCTGAGCATCGTATTCTCCTCCAGGTTCTCCAGCACCACGCGGGTCACGTCCACCTGTGACTTCAGCTGGTCGTATGCCTGGCGTGTGACCGCACCGGTCTCCAGGAGGGTATCCATCCGGGCCAGATCGGTCTTCAGGGTCTGATACTGGAGCCGGGTCTGCTCCAGCTGGGTCCGGTCCATCTCAGCCAGCAGGTCCCCTTTCCCCACATGGTCGTTCACCTCAACTTTGACCGACCGGATGCGTCCCTGCAGGGCGGGGGACAGGTAGGTCTGTTCGAAGGGGGCGATGGTCGCCGTCACCTCCTGTTCGATGGCGGTGGGCTGGTAGACAAGGTCCATCACCTTTACCGGTCTTGAATTTGTCGCTTCTGTTGAGTCTGCGGCGGGCATTCCTTCGCCGGATCCTGTCCCGCACCCTGTGAAAGCGGATGCGGCAATGACTGCAAGCAGGGTTATTCTGATCGTTTTCATCACTGATGCTATATTTCCTTGGTTAAAGTTTATTCATTAATCTGTCAAGCTGCAGGGTGGCATTGAGCACCTCCATCATGGCGGAAAGGTAATTGCTCTCCGCTTCCAGGTAGTTGCTGTTGGCCTGGGTGAGTTCCAGGCTGGATGCCATCCCCTGCTGGTATTTTGCACGGTAACTTTCGTACACATCCCGGGCCACCTCCACGTTCTCTTTCTGGGTGTGGTAGTTCTCCAGGGAATTCTGCAATTCATACCTGAGCTGCTTCTCCTGCAGCTGCAGCTGGTCCTGCAGGATGTCCCTGTTTCTGCGGGCCATGTCGTATTCGATCCGGGCCTGGTCGAGCCTGGCTTTCCGCATGCCGCTTGAAAATATGGGCAGGGAAAGGGAGAACCCGGCCAGGTGGTTGGGGGTCATGTCAAAGCCGGTGGTCAGGATCTTGGAATTGTAATTGTAAAATCCTGCCAGGGTGGGAGCGAAGCTCCACTTCTCCAGGTCCAGCCGCTTCTTGTTGATCTCCTCCTGGGTTTTCATGATCTGGTAGGAAATATTGTCCTCCAAAAAGAGGTTTTCCTCCAGGGCAGTTGCCGGGGCAATCTGCTCAAACAATGTTTCCAGGTCGTCGGTCAGCTCCAGGTCCACATCCGAATCCACTCCCAGCTGGAAACGGAGCATGTTATAATTCAGCTCCAGTGTCCGCTCCAGCGCCCGCCTGGAATTTTCAAGCTGGCTGGCGGTGATCCTGATCTGGTCCACATCGGTCTTTTCAGCCATCCCGGTGCGGTACATGGCCCGGGTCTGTTCCAGCGTTTCCAGCAGGTTCCGGTAATTCTGTTCCAGGATCCCGAGGGACTGGCTGGTGAGCAGGACCAGGTAATAGGTGCTGGTCACCGATTCCTTGATATTCAGCTCGCTGGCCTCCAGGTTTTGCTCGGTGATCCGGCGGGCCAGCTTCGCAGTCTGGATCCCCACCAGGTACTGTCCGCTGAAAAGCAGCTGGGACACCCCCAGGGTGGCCGTGGCCTGATCCGACATCAGGATGGTGGAGGGCGGCATCATGGACTGCAGCTGGGAATCGAAGTAATTCCCTGCCTGGTGGATCAGCAGGTCTTGGGGAGTGAGACCCTGGAACATGGGCTGGGAAAGGGTCTGCTGCATGGCCTGCTGGATCTGATCCTGGGTGAATTCAAAATCCTCATCCGAGCCGAACTGGAAAGTCAGTTCGTAGTTGAAATAGGTCATGTAATCCAGGTTCCCCTCCACCTGCGGCAGTCCCTGGGCGATCGCTTCCCAGACGCCTTTGCGGGAGCGTTCGACCTCCAGGCGGGTGTTCTGAAGGGTTTTGTTATAGGCAAGCGCGTGGTCCACAGCCTCTCCGAGGGACAGTACCAGCTCGTCGGCCGGACCTGCGGAAGGTTCCACAGTCGTTTCCTGTGCCGTAACCTGCATGAAGATTCCCGTGACCAGGAACCACATCCATACGGTTTTTCTCATCAACTTTCTCATATGCTACCGGTTCTTATTCAATCAAATTCAATTTTACTGTTGCTCAAGGATGCTCCTGTGCTTTTCAAGGAGTTCCAGCCCCTTTCCGGTGGAGATCCCGCGGAAATAGGGAACAATGATGTGATCGAACAGGTCTTTCCTGCTGAATCCGTCCTGTGTCATGCTGCAGTCCGGGCCAAACAGCTTGAACAGTTCATGGAGGGTTCTGTTCACGATCTCCAGGTTAATATCTTTCCTGAACACCCCCTGCCTGACCCCTGTTTCCAAAAGGTTCATGGTGACCTGGTAGTCCCTGATGTCGTCGTGTCCCGTCAGCTGTTCCAGCACCCCTGCATGATACTTCTGAAAATCATGCAGAAAAAGCGGGTTCATCTGTCTCATCTGCTGGATGCTCCTTTTCATGATCCGGAACATGGCCTCGATGGCGCTGTCGCACCCGTCGATGATCCGGTGCGCTTCGCCGGTCTCCTTTTCCCTGTGGTACCTGACCACTTCCAGGAGCAGATCCTCCTTGTCCTTGAAATGCTCGTAGATAGTCCTTTTGGAAACCCGCATTTCCTCCGCAAGGGCATCCATGGTCATGCTTCTGATACCGTACCTCACGAACAGTTTTCCCGTTTCAACAATGATCCTTTCCCTGGTATCCATCCTGTCAAAATTCCGCCAAAAATATGAAAACTTTTTTGGTTTTCTTAGTTTTCATTGAAAATCTCATGTTAAATTTCGGTGAGTTGTCCCGACAGACCGGCGAAAGGGGTTTTTTACTATTTTTGCCAGCGTAAAACAAGGCTGTATGAACATCCCTTCCAGATATGATCCCTCGAATGTGGAGGAAAAGTGGTACAGGTACTGGATGGAGCAGGGATTTTTCCGGAGCACTCCCGATGAGCGGGAACCCTACTGCATCGTGATCCCTCCTCCCAATGTGACCGGTGTCCTCCATATGGGCCACATGCTGAACAATACCCTGCAGGATGTGCTGGTCAGGAGGGCCCGCATGCAGGGCAAAAATGCGCTCTGGGTGCCGGGGACCGATCATGCTTCCATTGCCACCGAAGCCAGGGTGGTGGGGATGCTCAGGGAGAGGGGGATCAGCAAGTCGGATCTCACCCGGGAGGAGTTCCTGGAGCATGCCTGGCAATGGAAGGAGAAGCACGGGGGGATCATCCTGGAACAGCTCAAAAAACTGGGGGCATCGTGCGACTGGGACCGCACCTGCTTTACCATGGATGAGATCCGCTCCGAGAGCGTGATCAGGGTTTTTGTGGACCTTTACCGGAAAGGTTTGATCTACAGGGGTATCCGGATGGTCAACTGGGATCCCCAGGCCATGACGGCTGTTTCCGACGAGGAGGTGGTGTACCGGGAAGTGCATTCGAATTTATTCTATATCCGTTACCGGGTGGAAGGAGAGGACGACTTCATTACCGTTGCCACCACCCGCCCGGAGACGATCCTGGGCGATACGGCGGTCTGTGTTCATCCGGAAGACGGCCGGTTCAGGAGGTTCCACGGGAAGAAGGTGCTGGTCCCCCTGATCAACCGACCGGTGCCGGTGATCATCGACGATTATGTGGACCGCGAGTTCGGAACGGGAGCGCTGAAGATCACCCCGGCCCACGACATCAACGACTATGAGCTGGGACTGCGGCACAACCTGGAAAGCATCGATATCTTCAACGACGACGGGACCCTCAACCGGGCCGCACAGATCCTGGTGGGTGAGGACCGGTTCCGGGCCCGGGAGCTGATCGTCCCGGAACTGGAGAAGGCAGGGAACCTGGTGAAGACGGAGGATTATGTGAACAAGGTGGGCTATTCGGAACGGACCGACGCGGTGATCGAGCCCCGGCTCAGTCTCCAGTGGTTCCTGAAAATGAAAGCGCTGAGCGAGCCTGCCCTGGAAAATGTGATGAACGACCATGTCCGGATCCGTCCCCCCAAGTTCAAGAACATCTACCGGCACTGGATGGAAAATGTGAAGGACTGGTGCATTTCGCGGCAGCTCTGGTGGGGGCACCGGATCCCGGCATACTTTTACGGTCCGGGTCCGGACGATTTCGTGGTGGCTGAAAATGCCGCGGAAGCGCTTGTACTGGCAAGGGATCGGAGCGGGAAACAAAGCCTCCGGGCAGAGGAGCTTTCTCAGGATGAGGATGTACTGGACACCTGGTTCTC
>JAXGMU010000056.1:0-10036 GCA_040768485.1 Bacteroidales bacterium | reverse complement strand
TGGCCCATCTCGGTCTTTGACGGGATCCGGCATCCGGACAACAAAGATATCCGGTATTATTATCCCACCAGCGACCTGGTCACCGCTCCCGAGATCCTCTTTTTCTGGGTGGCCCGCATGGTCATGGCCGGTTACGCGTACATGCAGGAAAGACCTTTCGATACGGTCTACCTCACCGGGATTGTGCGCGACAACAAACGCCGCAAGATGTCCAAGTCGCTGGGCAATTCGCCCGACCCCATCGAGCTGATGAAAAAATACAGCGCCGACGGGGTCAGGGTGGGGATGCTGCTGTGCTCCCCTGCGGGGAACGACCTGCTGTTTGACGAAAGCCTTACCCAGCAGGGAAGGAACTTCAGCAACAAGATCTGGAACGCCTTCCGGCTGATCATGAGCTGGCAGGTGGATCCGGCACTCCCGCAGCCGGCCCATTCGGAGGTGGCCGTCCGCTGGTTCGGCTCGTTGCTGAACAGGTCCGTCCGCAGGGTGGATGACCAGTTCAAAAAATACAGGATCTCCGATGCCCTGATGATCCTCTACCGGTTGTTCTGGGACGATTTTTCCTCATGGTACCTGGAGACGGTCAAGCCAGGATTCGGGATGGCCATGGACCGGGATACCCGCGAACGGACCATCGGCTTTCTGGAACAACTGCTCCACCTATTGCATCCCTTCATGCCGTTCATCACCGAGGAGATCTGGCAGCTGGTCAGTCCCCGGAAGGAAGGAGAAAGCCTGATGATCTCTCCAATGCCCGGAGCGGGGAAATATGACAGGGAGCTGATCGCCCGTTTCGAGGATGTGAAGGAGGTCATCACGAACATACGAAGCATCCGGAAGGCGAAGGAAATTCCATTCCGGGAGGAGATCCCGCTGATGGTGAAACCCGGTGCCGGGGGACAATCCCTGGCGGACCTGGACCCGGTGATCATGAAACTGGCCGCCGTGTCGGGGGTGGAAGAGATCAAGGGCGAAGCAGGCGATACGGGGGATAAGGGCAATACCATCTCCTTTATGGTGAAGAACGTGGAATACCATATCCCGCTGGGCAAACCGTTGGACGTGCAGCAGGAGATCGGCAGGCTGGAAAGTGAGCTGGAATATGCCAGGGGATTCAAAGAAAGCGTGAGCCGCAAACTCGGGAATGAACGGTTCGTCAGCCATGCCCCCGTCGAGGTGGTGGAGAAGGAACGGAAAAAACTGGCCGACGCGGATGAGAAGATCACTGCGCTGGAGTCCCGGATCGAAAAGCTGAGAACCCTGTAGGAGGGTCAGGGTGCAAGCCTGGCCATCACCCACCGGTCGTTGTGGCGCAGGTACCCGATCCTGTCATGCAACCTGGCGGACCTTCCCTGCCAGAACTCGATCCTGGAGGGCACAATGGCGAATCCGCCCCAGTGAGGGGGACGGGGAACCGCTTCCGCCTGTTCGAATTTCTTCCGGTAACGTTCGTATGCCCGCTCCAGGAATCCCCTGTCCGGGATCTGTTCGCTCTGCGGGGAGGCCCATGCCCCCACCTTGCTCTCGAAGGGCCTGGAGCTGAAGTATCGGTCGGATTCATCCTCGCCGATCCTTTTAACCGTCCCCTCGATCCTGACCTGGCGCTCCGGCCCGGGCCAGAAAAAGGCGGCGGCAACCTTCGCCTGCTGACCGATCTCCCTGCTTTTCCGGCTGTTGTAGTTGGTGAAGAACACCAGAGTGCCCTGCGAGATCTGCTTCAGCAAAACGATCCTGGAGGAAGGCTGGCCGTCCGCTCCCACGGTGGACAACGTCATGGCCGTGGGTTCGGGGTTTCCAGAAGCAACCGCCTCCTCCAGCCAGCGGGAAAGCAGTTCGATGGGGTCGCCTGGCATCTGCGCCTCTTCCAGTCTCCTCCCGGCCTCATCCGGACTCCTCCCGGCATTTTTTTCTTGTGATTTGTCTGCATCAAAGTCCATATGGGTTTTCCATTTTATGAAGAACTGTTTCTTTTTCAAATATTTGAACGACCGGTAAAGGTAATCCTTCCGGTTATGAATATCAAACAGGGCTATTTGCTTTACTTCGATACATAAGATTCAATAAAATGGGTTGATTTTATTACAATAATTGGTTAAATTAGCCCTGATAATATTACAATAAATCATTTGGAGGTTGGCTCATGATCTTTAACCGAACCGTTGAAAAGACTTTAAGCGAATGGAAATCCAAATCGAATAGGAAACCTCTGGTTTTAAGGGGAGCGAGACAGGTTGGGAAAACAACATTGATTAAGAAATTTTCGGAGCAGTATGATCACAGAATCCTGTTGAATCTTGAACTGGCATCCGATCTGGAGTATTTTCATCATTACAAAGAAATTAAACCTCTTTTGGAATCACTATTCCTTTCCCGTAACATTCCCATATCAGCTTTAAATCACACACTGTTATTTATTGACGAGATTCAGGAATCACCGGAGGCTATCCAGATGCTTCGATACATGTATGAGGATTATCCCGGATTGCATGTTATCGCAGCTGGTTCGCTGCTTGAATTTGCCATGAAGAAGGTGAAGAGCTTCCCGGTAGGCAGGGTTGAATTTATGTACCTGCATCCTTTGAACTTTCCGGAGTACCTGGAAGCAATTGGCCATAAGGCTGCATTGGAACAATTACATTTAACACCACTCAATTCATTTGCTCACAGTACATTGCTCGGTCTGTTCAATCAATATGCCATTATCGGAGGAATGCCGGAGGTACTTAAAATCAATATCGACACAAAAAGCATCACAGAGCTACCCCCGGTTTACGAAAGTATATGGGGTACATTTAAACGTGATGTGGAAAAATATGCAGTCAACGAAACTGAGCGTAAAATCATAAAACATATTATTTCCACCGCACATCACTACATTGATCAGCGAATCAAGTTTCAGAATTTCGGACAATCCAATTACCGGTCACGTGAAGTTGGTGAAGCTTTCCGAAATCTTGATGATGCAAGGATCATCCAGCTGATATATCCTACCACAGATCTTGATGTACCCATGAGAACAGATCTTAGAAAGGCTCCAAGGCTGCAGTTCCTGGATACCGGAATAGTCAATCATGAGCTGGGTATACAGCCCGAAATGCTTTCTTTTTCAGATTTAGGTAATTCCTATAAGGGAGCTATTATCCCACACATGGTTGCACAGGAACTGATTTCATTAAACACGATGAGGTCCAGAAAACCACTTTTCTGGATCAGGGATAAGATGCAATCTTCAGCAGAGGTCGATATTGTGATCAATTACCAGGATAAAGTCATTCCGGTTGAAATAAAATCAGGCAGCACCGGGACTCTAAGGTCTCTGCACCAGTTTATTGACCGATGTAATCATCATTATGCTATCAGGATGTATGCTGGAGAATTTAATGTGATTAAATCCAGAACCCCGGGTGGTAAACCCTATACCCTCATGAACCTTCCTTACTTCCTTGGAACCAGGTTACCTGAATATATAGAATACTTTGTGGAGAATTACAGGTGACTGCCTGGTGCCAAGCCGGACCAAAAATATTCAGGATCGCGCAGACAGTCAGAACTCCGCCTTCAGGCTGAGGTCCAGGCTTTTGATATGGTGGGTCAGGGCCCCGACGGAAATGTAGTCCACCCCGCATTCGGCATAGCCGCGGATGGTCTCCCTGGTGATCCCCCCGGACGATTCGGTTTCATACCGGCCGGCCACCAGTTTCACCGCTTCGCGGGTCTGTTCCACGGTGAAGTTGTCCAGCATGATCCGGTCCACACCTCCGGCCGATAGCACTTCCTCCACATCCCTCAGTGAGCGGGTTTCCACCTCCACCGGCAGATCCAGGTGATGGGTGTCCAGGTATCCGGTCACCGCCCGGATGGCCTGCCGGATCCCTCCCGCGAAATCGATGTGGTTGTCCTTGATCAGGACCATGTCATGGAGACCGGAGCGGTGGTTGGTCCCTCCCCCCAGCCTGACCGCCTCCTTTTCAAGCAGGCGCAGACCCGGTGTGGTCTTCCGCGTATCAATCACCCGCGCGCCTGTCCCCTCCACCAGCCTCACATATTCCCGGGTGGCGGTGGCGATCCCGCTCATTCGCTGCATCACGTTCAGGACCAGCCGCTCGCACTGCAGGATCGAATGGACCTTGCCGGTAACACGGAGAATGATATCGCCGGGAACGATCGGCTGTCCGTCCTCCATGCTGATTTCCAGCTTCAGATCCCGGTCCATTCTGTGAAAGATCCGCTCCGCCACCCGGATCCCGGCTACAATGCCTTCTTCCTTCGCCAGCATGACGGCCGAACCGGTGGCTTCCCCTGGGATGGTCCCCCGTGTGGTATGGTCGCCCGTTCCGATGTCCTCGGCGAACCACCGGTCGATGGCGCTGTCCAGGTCAGGGAAAACGTTCATAGGAGGACTCTTTTTCAATGCTCAGGTAGTAGATGAAGGATTCATCCTGCTGGTTCAGGAAAAACATGTTCACCCGGAAGGTTTCATCGGCGGTTTTCAGCGAGCCGATGGCATACCTGGATTTTTCCTTGGACCCTTCGAAAGAGATGGTGAATTCGGTGGGGGGATGGCTCTTGAAGAAATTTTCCATGATCCTGGTTGCCTGGTTCTTGCTGGTCACATGATCCTCTTCCAGGATGGAGAGCTCCAGGCTCTGGTGGAAAAACCGGGACATTTTCCTGGCGTTTCCGTCATTGATCGCTTTGACAAGATCGCCCGGAACCCCCTGACCGAAGACCGGCATGGATATCAGGCCGGCCAGCAATAAAATATTTATCAACCTGCGCATCGGTGTATCCATTGGTTGTACAGGCCAGGTTTGGCAATAAATTTGTGGCCTTTATCCAAATATGGATTATGTTTGTATCACCACAACAATCAGACCAATCCTGACATGGTCCGCAAGTTACAAAAAAACCTGTTCAAACATTATTGATGCGCATCACCCTTCTTCAGACGGGAGAGACCGGTGACCGGTTCATCAGGGACGGGGTGGAGGTGTTCCGGGAAAGGCTCGTCCGGTATGTGCCTTTCAGGATCGAAACCATTCCGGATTTGAAAAAACGGAAGCACATGACCATGAAAGAGGCCCAGGAAAGTGAAGGGGTGCGGTTGCTGGGAAAGATCCGCGACGGCGATTTTGTGGTCCTGCTGGATGAGCGGGGAGAGGAGTATTCGTCCATCTCCTTTGCGGAATACCTGAACGGACTGCAGGGCAGGGTGAACCACCTGCTGTTTGTTATCGGCGGACCGTATGGTTTTTCGGAAGCGGTTTACCGGAGGGCCGACAGCCGGATGTCGCTCTCAAGGCTCACCTTTTCCCACCAGCTGGTCAGGCTCATTTTCGCAGAGCAGCTCTACAGGGCGTTCACCATCCTGAAAGGAGAACCTTATCACCACGCATAACAGTGTCCCATGGAGGAAATCACCCTTGAAAAATATCAGCCCCGCAAAAAAAACCGGATAGCAGAATTGGTTGTATGGCTCCTTGCGGCCCTGTTCCTTGCATCCGCGATCGTTACCGGGATCTGCTGCAGGAAGGAGGGAGCCACACGGAATGATGCCCGCAGGTTTGAACGGGTACTGCACAGAAAAGAGCTTTACCTGAAAAAGGAGTTCGGCGACCTGAGGGTGCAGTTCGAGCAGTATGCCCCCATTGAGGTGCTGCATGACCGGTCGCCGAAGTACCAGGAACTGGGCACCGCGGAAGGCATTTCCATTTTTTATTTTGAGAACGACATCCTGAGGTACTGGTCCGACCACGCGGTACCAATCACCGGCAGGTGGCGGTCCCGTTACGGCAGACCGTTCGTTCCCATGCGAAATGCAGACTACGTCTCTGTCACCCGTCAGACGGAAGGGGGACTGCTCCTGGGATTGATCAGGATCAGGACCCATTTCCCGTTCCAGAACAGGTTCCTGGTGAACGGATACCAGCCGGATTTCAGAATGGACCAGGGGGTGGAGATCGACTTCCTCGAGGAAGAGGGCACCGAGCCGGTCTACAATGAGGCGGGGGTGTATCTCTTCTCGCTGGACTTCAGCCGGGCGGAGCCTGTTCACCGGGAACTGAAGGCCCTTTCGGCGCTCTCCCTTTTCCTGTTCGCCCTGGTGGGGTTTATCGGGATCTGCCTGGTCATCCGCAGGTCGTCCGGAGCGGCCAGGTGGATCCGGATGGCAGGGGCGACCCTCCTGCTGGTGGCGGGGGCGGTCTCCATCATGCATTTCGGATTCCCGGGAGTGCTCACCGAGTCCAGGTTGTTCCAGCCCGAACTGTTTGCGGGCAGGAGCTTTCCCTCCCTCGGCCATTTACTCGTATTTACCATCCTGGCTGTCTCCCTGGCTGTGCTTTATTATTTCTACAGCAGCCCGGAACGGATCCGGAAACGGGTCCTGCGGCACACCGCGGCGGGATTCCTGTTTGCCGGAGCTTCAGTCATCCTGCTCTTTATCGAGCACCTGATCACCATCCTGGTGCTCGATTCCAGTATTTCCTTCGAGGCGCACAATGTGACCACGTTCACCTTTTACACCCTGGCGGGACTGCTCGTGGTCATCATGTGGTTCATTGTACTGGGACTGGTGCTGGATAAAGCCATCATGTTGATCCGGGACGACATGACCATACTGATCCTGGTGGGGATCCTCGCCGTATCGCTGACCATCTTCCTGGCAGCACTCGTGCCTCCGCATTACGGCAACTGGATCGCATGGGGCGGGATGCTGCTGTTGCTGGGGGCCCACATCTACCTCCGTTTCCGGCAGCCCTCGAGGCCCCCATTTTCCAGGTTCATCTTCCTGATCCTGGTCATATCGGTCTTCATGGTGGTCAGGCTTCAGCAGAACAATGAGATCAGAGCGGAACGCCAGCGGGAGGTGGAACTGGTGAAACTTTCTTCCGAACATGATCCCGTGGCGGAAATGCTGTTCGGCGAACTGTCCATGGCCATCCGGAACGACTCGACCCTTTCCCTGCTCCTTGCCCGGCCTTTTTTGGACATTGACCGGATCTTTGAACATCTCCAGCGCACCCATTTCACGGGGTACTGGTCCAAATACGACCTGCAGGTGACCGTGTGCCGGCCGGACGACCGGCTCTATTTGCAGCCCCCGGATGACGAATGGCAGCACTGCTACACATTTTTCAGCGAAATGATCGCGGGTAACGGGATCCAGGTGGGCAACAGCGATTTCTACTTCCTGGACAATTTAAGCGGCCGCATTTCCTATCTGGCTGCAATCCCCTTCTTCGGCAGCGGCAGCGAACACCGGGTGTTCATCGAGCTGGATTCCAAGATCATCTCCGAGGAGCTGGGTTATCCCGAATTGCTTCTGGACAAAAGCTATACCGCCTTCACCAGTTCGAAATTTTCCTACGCAAAATATGACAACGGCGAACTGATCACGCGGGACGGGGAATTCCCCTACCGCAGATCCTCGGATTTTTATACCAGCGGACTGGAAACATTCGAGCAGATCACGGTGAACAGGTATGACCACAGCATTTACAACGTGAACGATCAGAGCACCATCATTGTGGGAAATCCCTCCATCACCCCGGTGGATAACCTGATCTCCTTTTCCTACATTTTTGCCCTGAACTTCCTGGTGATCGCGATCATCTACCTGTTCTCATCCATGGATACGTTCAGGCTTTCCTTCAACTGGAATTTCAAGAACAGGATCCAGTACTCCGTAGCCGGGATCCTCTTTCTCACCTTCCTGCTGATCTGTTCGGGGACCATCTTTTTTATCGTCCGGCAGTACAGGGCCCAGCACAACGACAACCTGCGCAGCACCATGCGGTCCATTTACATTGAACTGATCCATAAGGTGGAGTATGAGGAGGACCTGGTCAACTGGTCCTCGGAGGACTACTACAGCCTGGATGAGCTGCTGCGGAAATTCTCCAATGTGTTTTACACCGACATCAACCTGTACGACCAGGAAGGGGAGCTGCTGGCCACCTCCCGGGCAGAGATCTTCGACCGGCAGCTGCTGAGCCGCCGGATGAACCGGCTTGTATATGAAAAACTTGCCTGGGGAAACGCATCCGAATACATCCACAGCGAGCATATCGGCGAGATGCGTTACATATCGGCCTACATCCCCCTGCTCAACAGCCAGAACAAATTCCTTGCTTACCTGAACCTTCCCTATTTCACCCAGTCGGGCGAGCTCACCAAGGACATCACAAACCTGGTGGTGGCCGTGATCAATGTCTACCTGATCCTGCTGATCGTGATCCTGCTGCTGAGTGTTTTCCTGGCCGACCGCATCACCCAGCCCCTGCGCATGATCCAGCTCAGGATCGCCCAGGTGAGCCTCAGCCAGAAGAACGAGAAGATCAGGTACGAAAGGAGCGATGAGATCAGGGGACTGGTGGAGGAGTACAACTACATGGTGGATGAGCTGGAAAGGAGTGCGACGCTCCTGGCACAGAGTGAGCGGGAATCGGCCTGGAGGGAGATGGCCAAGCAGATCGCCCATGAGATCAAGAATCCGCTTACACCCATGAAACTGAATGTGCAGCACCTGCAGCGGACCGTGGAAGAGAAAAAACATGACCCTGAAATGATCCGGCGGATCTCGGTCACCCTCATCGAACAGATCGATTCACTCACCTCCATTGCCAATGAATTTTCCGATTTTGCCAAGATGCCGCGGGCGAAGAATGCCAGGATCAACCTGGTGTCCAAGCTGAAAAATCTGCTGCAGCTGTTTGAAAGCTCAGAAAAGGCGACCATCAGCCTCGACCTGGGGGGCCACACGAATGTGCCGGTGTATGCCGACAAGGAGCAGTTGCTCCGGATTTTCATCAACCTGGTGAAAAACGGGCTGCAGTCCATTCCCGAGGGACGGGAAGGGATCATCCGCATCGGACTGGAGGTCACGGCCGACAGGCATGCCGTGGTGACCGTCAGCGACAACGGGAAGGGGATTCCCGAAGAGATCCGCAGCCGGCTGTTCCAGCCCAATTTCACCACCAAATCGGGCGGCATGGGAATGGGGCTCGCCATCAGCTACAACATCGTGAAGTCCTTCGGAGGAAGAATATGGTACGATACGGAGATGGAAGAAGGGACCACCTTTTATGTGGAACTTCCGTTGATAGATGAGGCTTTGAAGTAAAATTTTTATTGCTATCTTAGGCTTCGGAATCAATGGACCTAAACTGCCCCTGACTTGTCCGGCATAAGGAGCATATCCGCAATTGTGATCCTGTTGGGCTTTTCCCTGCAGCAGGGCCATGGACAGTTCACCGAGATCGATCAGCCCGTGATCAATGTCTATACCCCCATCGTGAACATCCTCTGTGCCGATGACAATGATGTGGATTCGCTGGTGGTGGGCAATCTGGCCGGATTTGGCGAAGGCGATACGGTGATGGTCTACTGTGTGAAGGGGGCCGAGATCAAGACTGCGGCGGACGGGGTCAACGGGAACGGGGGACCGCTGCAGACGCGGACAAATCCGGGGAAGTACGCGATCATGATCATCAATGAGATCGTTGTGCCCGGGAACATCGTGGTCCTGAATACGAGCTTTTCGGAAATCGGTCCCCTGAAATCCGGGGAACAGGCACAGCTCATCCGGATCCCCACTTACAGGAGAGCAAGGGTGGAGACCATGCTGACCGCCCCCGACTGGAACGGATCCACGGGCGGGGTGGTTGCCCTGTTTGTGCAGCGGACCCTGGAGCTGAATGCGGATATCAATGTGAGCGGGAAAGGTTTCCGGGGCGCGGACCCTGCACCGGACCCTCCTTATTCGGCCGGCTGTGCGATCGATAATCCTGTGGCGTTTGACAGCACTTTTTACAGAACGGTAAGTCCCCTCATCCGCGCCGGACGCAAAGGGGAGGGTGCCACGACGACCACCTTTAACCTGCTGAGGGGAAAGGGGAAGAACGTGAACGGGGGCGGCGGTGGCAACGGCCGGCTCTCCGGGGGCGGCGGTGGCAGCAACTGGAACTTCGGCGGCAAAGGCGGAATGGAATCCTCCGCCATCTGCGAGCATGCGGGCATCGATACCAGGGGCATG
>JAXGMU010000055.1:0-22214 GCA_040768485.1 Bacteroidales bacterium | reverse complement strand
TTCTGCTTTGTCCTGTGCGATCAGGTTATCCATGATCTGTGTGGACCTCCCCAGTGTGACCCATGCCTCTTCATCCCCTCCTGCACCATGCAGCAGGTAAAGCACCGGGTATTCCTTGCCGGAGGTTTCATATCCCGGGGGAGTGTATACCGTTATCCTCCGGTCCATCTCCAGTCCGGGCGATTCATACCACCGGCGGGTGACCGATCCGTGTGGAACATCATGGATCCTGTACAGGTCTGCCTGATCCCCTTCGATGATAAAAAAATTTGTAAGGGTGGCAATATCCCTGCTTACGAAAGCATTGCCGGGATCAATGGTCCGGAAACCGTCCACAAGGAAATAGTAGGAGTAAAGTTCGGGCTCCAGTACTTCCGTGGTATGGCTCCAGATTCCGTTCTCATCCTTTTCCATGGTGGCTGTTCCGGGGACCCATCCCTCGGAGGGCATCCAGTCGCCCGATAACTTCACATCCGATGCCTGCGGGGCCGCAACCCGGAAGGTGACGGAATGATCTTCATGGATTTCCGGGGAGGTGATCTCGGAGCCTCCCTGCAGCGCCTGTTGCGCTGTTGCCTGAGCGGCGAACAGTGCCAGCGCAGCAATGGTCATGATCAGGTTCCTTCTCATGCGAATCGGTTAACAAATAACTGTTTTCTAATCCAGTTATCCAGAGGTTTTGACTGGATGAATATAGTGATAAAACAGCAAAATGAAATACTGTATTTTCTGCCGGAAGTTTTTTATTTTGCCAATCTGGAGGTATTTTAGACAGCAATGGGCATCTACGGCAAATACATACTGCCCGGGGCCATCGATTGGGCATGCAACGGAGGGAACAGCAGGGAGCAGAGGGAGAAGGTAATCCCGCTCGCTCACGGTAACGTACTGGAGGTCGGCATTGGGGCGGGGCATAGTCTGCCCCTGTATGACCGAATAAAAGTGAAGCATCTGACAGCGATCGATCCCCTGGAGAAGCTATGGAAGAAGAGAAAGACAGACCTGGGGGACCTTCCATTCGATGTGGAATATATCAGAGGGGTTGCGGATCACATCCCTGTCGGAAACAACACCTATGATACGGTGGTTGTTACTTACACCCTTTGTTCGGTCAGGAATATCGACCGGACCTTGCAGGAAGTCCACAGGGTCTTGAAACCCGGCGGGAAGCTGGTATTCTCGGAACACGGACTGGCGCCGGACAGGAGGCTGCGGATGTGGCAGAACATGATCAATCCTCTTTGGAAGAAGATTGGTGGTGGATGTCATCTGAACAGGGATGTCCCGGCGATCCTGGAAAGAAATGGATTTATGCCTGACAACCTGCACACAGGTTATCTTTCAGGATGGAGACCTACCAGCTACCATTACTGGGGCTCGGCTACGCGGACAGACTTTTTTACGGGTTCTTAAGGCGCCGGCTGTCCCTATTCCCGGGTCCAGCTGGTGGTCACCGAATAGGTTCCGTCCTGCATGTCGCTGTACGTCTCGATATAGACAAGTTGTTTTCTTGTCAGCGTCTCTATGTTTGCGGTGGACGCGAGTTGATCATCGGGATCCAGGACCAGCTGATCTTCTCCGATAAGGGACCAGGTTCCGGTGGTGGGTTCATCCATCAGGGGGGAGGTGATGATGTAGGTCCCGCCGTCCTGGAATTCCAGGGTGGCATCGGTCATCAGTGCCTTCGCCAGGGCGATCCAGGAGCGGATGTTTTCATCCTCGGTGTCGGATGTAAGGTTCTCAAAAATCCATACTCCACCGGTCAGCTGTGTGGCCGGATCTTTTTCACAGCTGGTGAAGGTGGTGAGAAGGAACAGTGATATGACAAATGCGGAAAGGAAACACTTCGTTTTCATGTTCTGGATGGTTGATTATAACGGTTCATACGATGTGGACTGGAAATTTGTTACAAACTGAACTGTACCCATGCAGGTGCCTGCAGGAAAGATCCCGGAATTTTCTTACAGTGTATCCGCTATGAGTAACTGATCGGATTGACCACCGGAGATGCTGACAGCAGGGGATGCGTGCCCACCTGGAACGAGATCAGCTCGAAGATTGTAATGGAAATACACTTCTCATCCCGGGATACTCCTGTTTTTTCGACCCGGGGACCGCATCAGCCAATTAAAAAAATATTTACCTTTCTTCGATTATAAGTAATCGGATAATATCTTGCAAATTCCTGATTGTGTGATATTTAAATATTCTTTAATCATGTTCTGACTTTTGAAATAATATTTTACCAAATGAAACATACGCTCAGACTGAAGATACTGGCTGGTTTTGGGTTGTTGATCGCAATGCTGTTCCTGGCGGGCACCATTTCCATTATCGAATTTACGCGATTGAGCAGATCGGTTAATTCACTGATTAACAATAATTATAAGACCATTAACGCAGCCAGGTCCATGTTGGAAGCCCTGGAGCGGGAAGACAGCGGAATCCTTTTGCTGATCCTCGGACAGTGGAAGGAGGGAAGGATACTCCTGGAATCTTCTGACAGTGCTTTCGCTGTGTCGCTGGATATTGCCATGAACAACATCACTGAGCCCAACGAGGAAGAATATGTGCAAAGGGTAAGAGATCAGTACCGTATGTACCGGTCCGCCTGGGAAAGGCCCATAGTCGATACCGGCAAGGAGGGAAATATAAACTGGTATCAAGAACATGTACACCAGTATTTTCTGAACGTAAAAGCAGCTGTGGACGATCTGATGACCCTGAATCAGGTTTCCATGTACAGGGAGGCTACCCTGTTAAGGGAGAAATCGAAAAGGGCCATCATGCCGGGTATTGTCTCAATCGCAGCCGCCCTGCTGTTTTTGTTTCTTTTTAATTTTTTTATTTCCAGATACTTTGTTCAGCCACTTGTCAGGTTGAAGAATGCAGTGCAGGAATATCATCCTTCTGATAATTTCCTGCAGGCAGATATCAGTTCCCGGGACGAAATCAAGATGCTGGAGAACGAGATCAACCAGTTGATCAAAAGGCTTTCATAATTTAACCGGAGGAAGAATATGCGACTGGAGGTTGTCCTGAAATACCTTGGTTATATCCTGCTTTTCAATGCCATTTTTCTTTTTATTTCCTTTCTGATCTCGGGTTTCAGAAGTGAGACCTCCACCATTCCCCTTTTATACAGTGCGCTGATCTGCCTGATATTCGGACTTTTTCCGATAATTTTTGTGGAACCGGTCCAGGACCTTTCCTTTCAGGAGGGAATTTCGGTAGTTGTGGTCGGATGGCTGATCACCTGTGTCATCGGAATGCTGCCATACCTGATGTGGGGTGGGGAATTTTCTCTGGTCAATGCCTGGTTCGAAAGCGTTTCCGGGTTCACAACCACGGGATCTTCCATTCTGAATGATGTGGAAGCGCTGCCGATGGGATTGCTGTTCTGGAGATCATCCACCCACTGGATCGGAGGTATCGGGGTGATCATGTTCGTACTTCTGATCCTTCCCATCTCGCAGAGCCCGCGGTTGAAACTGGTCCATGCAGAAATGTCCGAATTGTCCATATTCAATTTCAGGCAGCGGGCAAAGCGGATCGTTCGTGTTGTTGCCACCGTCTATGCAGGGCTGACCGTCACCGAGACGGTATTGCTGAAGCTGGCCGGAATGAGCTGGTTCGATGCCGTTAACCATGCTTTTGCCACCATTGCCACAGGGGGCTTTTCCACTAAAAACCTGAGCATTGCGGCATACCAGAGCGTCCCCGTCGAAACGATCATTGTCATTTTCATGATCCTGTCCGGGATCCATTTCGGGCTTCTTTTCAATACGATTACCGGGAAGAGGAAGAATATTTTCACTTCAAGGATCGCAAGGGCCTACCTGGTTGTCCTTTTGGTCGGGATTGTGCTGGTAACAGTCATGCTGTTCGGGGAACATCTATTTTCTTTCGGACATGCTTTCAGGGCTGCCGTTTTCCAGGTTGTTTCCCTGGGGACAACCACGGGTTTTGCCACGGAAGATACTGCTTCATGGCCACCTTTCACACAGCTTGTCCTGATCTATTTCACCATCCAGTGCGCCATGGTGGGTTCCACATCGGGCGGACTGAAATTTGACAGGTTGTATATATTCTTCAAATCGATCGGTAAACAGATCCGGCTGCTCAAGCACCCGAACGCAGTCGTTACGCTGAAAGTTGAGAATCAGCCGATCAGTGAACAGATGGAGAGCCACATGATGACATTTATCGTGCTCTATGTCTTTACATTCTTCTGCACCACCCTGATCCTGTCCTTCTTTGGGATTGACCTGTTCACTGCCTTTTCCGCATCCATTGCAACCATCGGGAATGTGGGTCCGGGTTTCGGGGAAGTCAGTTCAATGGGGAATTTCGCAGGACTGCCCACGGCAGGAAAGTTCGTCCTCACTGTGAATATGCTGCTGGGCCGTCTGGAGATCCTGAGTGTGATCGCCTTCTTACTGATCCGCAGGAGCCGTTTCTGATCAGGAAGACGGCTCAGTCATCCCGGGGATCGTCCTCCACGATGGCATAATGGTAATTATCCTTCCACTGGCCGCGGATGGGGAGGACTTTCCTTCTGAGTCCCTCCCGGGTCATGCCAGCCTTCTCCAGGACCCTGACCGAGCGGGTGTTCCCTGTGGCAACCCCCGCTTCTACTTTGTGGAGCCTCAGTTCCACGAATCCGAACCTGATCACTCTCTTTACCGTTTCCGTGGCGTAGCCTTTGCCCCAGTATTTCGGATCCAGGTTGTAGAAGATCTCGCCCAGCCTGAACCTGTTCGCTGAAAGGCTCATCCCCGCCTCCCCGATATATGCTCCTGTGCTTTTCAGGAAGATGGACCACAGGATCTTTTTCCTGACAGGCTCCCTTTTCTCAGCCATGGCCTCTTCCAGCAGCATCCGGGTCGACTCGATGGTGGCGGGGATACCCAGGGTGTTGAATTCATCCACCTCGGGGAAGGTGTGAAGCCTGTGCAGGTGTCCCAGGTCATCCCGGGTAACCTCCTTCAACAGCAGCCTGTCCGATTCCAGGTTGTACCTGTCAGATGAAATGAACCGGTCCCAGTTCCCGGACTGCTTTCCCGACAGCCGGTCAATGGTGAGCTTCAGAACCACCAGTTCCCGGACCTGTGAGGCTTTGAATGCGGTCTGGTCCGGTGCACCGTAATGCGACATGATGATTCCCAGTGCGTCCATCTTTTCCTGTCTGCCCTTCAGGATCTCCACATGTCCGTATCCCACGACCGACCGGTAAAGTGTGGACCATTTGCAGGGAGACGTATCCCTGATGATCTTCGCTGTCAGTTCCATCTCAAAGCAGACCTTCCCGTTCTGCTTCAGCAGGTCGGTCTTTTTACCCGATGCAGCAGAATGAATATAGATACAGCGGTCCCTGTATCCAAAATTGAACGGCAGCACGTAGGGAGCTTCACCGTCGTGCATGGCGATCCTGCACACCGAAGCCCCTGTCAGGATCTCTTCGATGACGGCAGGATCGATGATCTCCTGGTCGGTTTTTTTCATGAACCTGTTTGTTTGTGAAGATGAAGAAAATTTCGAGCGAATCTAAGATCTGTCACTGAAACGCTCAAGGTTGGTCCTGGATCCCGGGTCCCGTGCGAAATGTTCATTCAGCAGTTCACATGGGTATTGGCCGCAGAAAGCACAGCTGTCAAGGTTTTTCCCGGTGGCGCATATGCGTATCTCACAGTTCACACACCCGGAGAAAACCCGTCCGGTTCCAGACCTGCACCCGTCACAATCCGTTATCTCCTCCAGCGTGAGATCCATGCCATACAGATCTGCACACTGGCGGACCACCGACTCCCTCATCTTACGCCGCTTGTTTCTGTCGGGTTCAATTGTGGCCAGGTGGATTGGGCAGGAATCACATGCCAGTCCGCAGTAAGCGATCATACCTTATCAGGTCTTCATGGTTTGCGCGGCCACAGATACAGCCGGGTATAAGATAACCAATAAAGATCAATAATACTTGTCTATTCCACCGAAACCTTTAATAAGCCTGTTCTGTCTTGTTCTATCCAGGAAATTTGCCAGCCGTTTTTCAAATTCCTCCGGTCTTTTTTCTGTACTGTCAATCCACCCGAAGCACAGGGCTTCTTCAACCGCATCATTGTAAGGGATTCTCTCCCTGCCCGAAGACTTTCTGGGGTATACCAGCCAGATTTCTTCCTCCCTTTGGAAATTTACTTCCAGCCATGCTCTCCATTCCTTTCCCGATTTTACATATAATGTCTTTTTCATCACTCAGATACCATTGGATATCTGTTGTATTGGTTCCTGTATTCCACCGGGCTCAGTCCTGTGATTTTCCTGAATGTGTTCCTGAAGGCTTTCATGTCCCTGTAACCCACATCAAACATCACTTCGATGATGGTCTTACGGCTGGTCTCCAGGCTGTATTTGGCAGCTTCCATCTTGATCCTGTGGATATACTCCAGGACCGAATTGCCAGTGGCCTGCCTGAAACGGCGTTCAAAACTCCTCCGTCCCACAGCCAGCCTGTCAGCCAGCAGGTCTACTGTGATCCGTTCACCAGCGTGATGCTCGATGTATTCCTGTGCTTTTTTCACCGTTTCATCCTGGTGTTCCCTCTGTCCCCTGAAAAGGGCAAAGGGAGACTGGCTGTTCCTGCTGATGTCAATCGCAAAATATTTGGAAGCGAGAACAGCCGTTTCACGGTCAGTGATTTTTTCCACAAGGTACATCAGCAGGTTCCAGTAAGAATTGGCACCTCCGCTTGAATAAATGCGGTCTTCATCAGTTACGATGTTCCCTTCCTGAACGATCACTTCAGGAAACATCAGCCGGAACTTATTCGTGAAATTCCAGTGGGTGGAACATTTCCTCCCATTCAGCAATCCCGTTGATGCCAGAAGAAATGCCCCCGTGCAGAGGGAGGCCACTTCAGCACCCTTCGCATACTGTTCGATCAGCCATGGCCGTATCATTTGATTGATTTTCAATATCCCGGGTATATCACCGAACAGTGCCGGGATGATGATCAGGTCGGTCCTGTGCACCTCCTTCAGCAGCCTGTCCGTTTGTATACAATATGTCCTGCCGTTCAGGTAGATCTTCTTCTTTGCCCCGACCAGTTCCACATTGAATGCGGGTTCTCCTCCCGATTTGGTCAGAAACCGGTTCACAGTTCCGAAACAGTATTTCGGATCAGCAATGGCCTGCAGCAGGGAATTCTCAGGAACGAGTACCGTCACGTGCTTCATCAGTCAAAGATACAATAATTTTGACGCAAATAGCCCTTGGATTGTCATTTTTGTCCATTTGTCACCCAGCAGTACCTTGCTATTTTTATGTGGTAAACGAATCAAGTGAAATCAAACATCAGGTAAGCATGGGAACGACTGAAAAAACAGTGATTTCAGTGGAGACAACAATTCATGCCCCGGTGGAGAGGGTGTGGAAACTGTGGACGGAGCCAATCCATATCATGCACTGGAACCAGGATTCTGATGCCTGGCACACTACCCGTGCGGAAAACGATCTGAGGAAAGGAGGTGTTTTCCTTTCCCGCATGGAAGCAAGGGACGGAAGTTCGGGTTTCGATTTTACCGGAAGATACAGCCGGGTAGAGCCCCACAGGCTTATCGGGTATACGATGGACGACGGAAGGAGGGTGAAGGTCATGTTCGTCAGTGAAGGCAGTCAGACAGTTGTGCGTGAATCTTTCGAAGCAGAGCATACCTATGCACCTGAAGTTCAGATGGAAGGGTGGCAATCCATCCTGGATCATTTCAGGAAATATGTGGAAGGATCGGATGAGTCAGAGGCCCTTCATTATGAGGTCTCTATCCGGGCACCTGTGGAAAAAGTGTATCAGGCGATGCTGGCAGAAAAAACCTACAGGAACTGGACGAGTGTATTCAATCCTGCTTCGCATTTCAAAGGAACATGGAAGAAGGGTTCAAAAATACTTTTTCTGGGGTGTGATCCACAGGGGAACCTGGGCGGTATGGTCAGCAGGATCAGGGAAAACATCACTGGCCGCTTTGTCAGTATCGAACATCTCGGCATCCTGCAGGGAAGCAGGGAGATCACGAAGGGTCCTGAGGTGGACGGATGGGCAGGTGCCCTGGAAAATTACACCTTCAGGGATCACCGGGGAGATACCCTGCTCTCGGTGGATCTGGATGCCAGGAAGGATTATATTTCCTATTTCAACGATACCTGGCCGAGGGCACTGAACAGGCTCAAAGAAATATGTGAGGCAGAATAACTCACATCATACAAACGAACTTAACTCAATATTTAAGATCATGGCAAGCGTAGGTACCTATTTGAATTTTAGCCGGAATACGGAGGAAGCGTTTAATTTTTACAGGACTGTGTTCGGAGGTGATTTTAACGGCGGAATTTCGCGTTTCAGGGACATGCCGGAATCTGAGGGCGTACCTCCTCTGCCCGAGGAGGATAAAGACCTGGTCATGCATGTGGCCCTGCCCATCCTGGGGGGTCACATGCTGATGGGGACCGATGCCCCCGAATCGATGCAATTCAGGGTAAACCAGGGAAATAATGTGTACATCAATCTTGAACCAGACACCCGGGAGGAGGCCGACCGGCTGTTCAAGGCACTTTCAGAAGGTGGGGCGGTTGAGATGGAGATGCAGGACACCTTCTGGGGTGCCTATTATGGGAGCTGCAGGGATAAATACGGGGTGCAGTGGATGTTCAATGTCAATCATTCTGAACATGCTGCCTCGTGATCCGATTTAATAATCCAGCGGTTTCCATCCTGCAACCAGGTACAGGAAGAGGAAGCCGATCAGATACGCCAGCAGCACGTGCCATCCGGATCTGATCCACCTCCCCACTGACCGGGACTCCGGATAGGTGGTGGAAATTGCCACTCCTGCTGAAGAACCGAACCAGATCATGGAACCGCCGAAACCCACGGTGAAGGCAAGCATTCCCCAGTCATAGTGGTTTTGAGCCAGGGCCAGTTTGGTCAGGGGAATGTTATCAAAAACTGAAGAAACCAGTCCCAGGAAAAAGGCCGATGCCGGCGAGGCGGATGGCAGTCGCTCCACGGGCATCATGGAAGCTGTCAGCACCAGCGATAGAAGGAACAGGGTGCTTTTCAGGGCAGCCGGCAGAACGTTCCAGGATGTCCTGGTGAAGAAAGCTCCGGCCAGCAGGGCTGCCCAGACTCCCAGGGCGGGTAGTCTCAATAATACATTCGATATGATTGCCCCGGAAAGGATCAGAAGAACCAGGAACAGTTTTCTGAAATCGATCTCCGTCTTCCCGGAATGAGTTTTCCTGATACCCTGAAGCCGGTCCTGTTGCCGGGAGGCAAAATATCCGAAAAAAAGAAATGCTGGGACAGCTGCGATGTAGGCTGTCAGTACCCTGGTAGCCGGAACACCCTCGATCCACATCATGGTGGTCGTGGTATCCCCCACAACGCTTCCCGAGCCTCCCGCATTGCTTGCTGCAACGATGGCAGCAATAAAACCCGGATGCACCTTCCCTTCGAATACAACAAGGGCCATCGTCCCGCCGATCAGTGCGGCAGCAATGTTGTCCAGGAAGGAGGAAAGTACAAAGACAACGGCGAGCATGACGAAAGGACCTTTCCAGCCTGATGGCAATAACCTGGGGATCAGCTGCGGGATCATGCTCTCTTCGAAATGCCTTGCAAGAAGGGCGAACCCGAGCAACAGACCGAACAGGTTGATCAGGATCATTTTTTCCTCTCCCAGGTGCTGGACCATGGGAAAATCCTGGATCAGGACCTTGTACAGGGTCACCGATCCCAGGCCGGTCAGGGCTGTATAGAGGATCTTCCTGTGAAACAGGGATACTGTAACCAGGATGAGCCCGAACAGGATGAACTCAATATCAATTCCCGCGATCTTTCCGGAATCCTTTGGTCCGAATAACCTGATCAGGTAGGGAAGAGAGATGATCACGGTCAGAAAAGCCGTGTAAATGACATTTTTTTTCATGGTCTTGATCTTTGATTAAGACGAAACAGGATCGGTTCGTCACCCGGAATGTGACCTTTTATGGTTTTCCAGTCATAATGTATTCTGAATCTCAGTCATGCATATCATCGGCATTACAGGGTTTCTCCTGGCTGCATATGCGGTCGTTGGCAACGATGTCATACAGACCCTGGGTACCTTTCTGAGTTCCAATGCCAGAAGGCACTGGGCACTTCTCTGGGGTTATGCCTCCCTGATCCTGGTGGTGACACTCTTCCTGGGATGGTACTTTAACAACGGGGATGTGACCTACGGCAGGCTCTCCCGGATCCCATTACCAGATCATCTTCAATGGTGGCACGTACTGCCGCCACTGGTCCTGCTGGGGGTCACATGGATCGGCCTGCCTGTCAGTACAACGTTCTTGATTCTCAGTGTGTTCTCGTCGGGCCAGGTCATTGAAAAAATGGTTCTGAAGTCAGCCATCGGATACGCGGTTGCCTTTGTCAGTGCTTTCCTGATCTATTTTTTGATAGCCAGAAGGTTTGAGTCGAAAACAGCCATTGACAGGATGGAGGTGAAAAAGAACAAAAAATGGTGGCTGGTGGGACAGTGGTTTTCCACCGGGTTCCTCTGGTCGCAGTGGCTCATCCAGGATTTTGCCAATATTTTTGTATACCTGCCCCGCCAGTTGCATCTTTATGAGCTTGCTGCCTCAACAGCCGTAATTCTGGGTCTGCTGGCGCTGGTGTTCAGGAGCAGGGGAGGAAGGATCCAGGAGATTGTGAAGCAAAAGACCAACTCCGCGAACATACGGTCGGCGACGCTGATAGACCTCACCTACGGGATCGTGCTCTATTTCTTCACCATCATAAACCCGATTCCCATGAGTACTACATGGACTTTTGTGGGAATACTTGCGGGAAGGGAGTATGCCATCAACCAGCTCCTGCAGAGGCATTTGATCCGCGACACCTATAAAAAAATATTCAGGGACCTGACCAAGGTGAACCTCGGCCTGATGATCAGCATCGTGGTGGCTTTCCTGATCAGGATCATGCTCAAGTAGCAAAAAGCATCAGAGGCGAGAAGTACTCCCTCTTTCAGGGGTGTGTGCTTCCCGTTCAATCGGCCCTGTACACCAGGTTCCCTCTCACATATGTTCTTCGGATTTCCAGGTCATCATCCCCGATGGTGAACAATATCAGGTCGGCCCTTCTGCCGGGCTCGATCACTCCCCTGTCCCCGAGGCCATACAGATCCGCCGGATTGGTGCTGGCCATCCTGATGGCATCGGCCAGGCTGCATCCGGTCACTTTCATGATGTGGACCACTCCTTTGGAGATCGCGGAAGCAGATCCGTACAGTACGTTCTGGGCGGGGTACCGGAGCATTCCGCCGGGGGTGAGTTCGATGGTCTCGCCACCGGGTGTCCGGTATTCACCCGGGGGAAGCGCGGCATAACTGGTTACGTCTGAGACAAGGATCGTTCTTTCCGGACCCTTGATCCCGTAAAATACCCTGATCTCCTCAGGAAGGAGGTGGAACCCGTCGCAGATGATGCTGATGGACAACCCGTCATTGGCCAGCTGCGGCCAGAGGGGATTCTTATGCCGGTCGATCATATTGGCGCATCCGTTCCCCAGGTGGGTGGAGATCTTTGCCCCGTTTGCAACCGCCTGGTCGATGACACCGGTGGGAGCATTGTGATGACCCAGGGCGACCACAATTCCTTCAGTGGTGCAATCCCTTGTGAAATCCAGGGCTCCTTCCATCTCGGGCGCCAGGGTGACCGTCAGGATGCGGCCGCCGGAGGCCTGCCGGTATGCCATGAATTCTTCCCAATCCGGTTTCCTGATATGTTGCCGGGGATGGGCGCCCCGGTAACCGTCCTCCGGATTGATATACGGCCCTTCCATGTGAAATCCGGGGATGGAACCCAGCAACGCCTCATCATCGATGGTGCCGGCCAGGACCTCCAGGTTCCTGATCAGCAGTTCATGACTGTTGGTGGTCAGGGTTGGCAGGTAAGTGGTCACCCCTTTTTCCCAGAGCGCCCGGGTGGCTTTCAGGATTCCTTCCCGGGTCAGCTCCCCTCCCGCGAATGAAAATGACACGCCTGCGAATCCGTTCACCTGGCTGTCGATCAGACCGGGGGCAATAAACTGTCTGTTGGTTTCATCGGTAAATTTTTCGATCCGCTCCACGGCCGAGATCTTCCCGTCCCGGATCTCCACCCGCACCGGTGATCCGTCAAGGTAGTGCAGGCCCTCCAGCCGGACCTGGGCTGCTGCGGGTTGTGAGGCAGTTCCTAGGAGAATCATGGCGCTGAATAGCTGAATTTTCATAAGTGGTTCCTGGTTTCATGGAAGATACACCCTACGGGCCACAGGCAAACGGTGTATATACCCGGTGAAAAATTACAAAACAGATGGAAGACCTGCAACTATTGTTGCACATTCATCAGGACCTGACACGGGGTAGTGAAATGCCCCATCTCAAACTGGGAGAAACCCCCATCCGGTTTCGGTTTACTCCCTAACATCCGTGATATTCTGCTCATTACCTTTGTCCCTATAAAATAAATATTCTTATGGTACAGGATCATCAACACCAGGCGCATAACGGGAGCAAAACGGTTGTCCTGCTGGCTGAATGTCTGAACGGAGCCATTGATGCAGGGCGTTTTGCCGCAAAGCTTCTCTTCGACCACAGCACGCGGATCATCCTGCTCCATACCTACCAGAAGCCTGCCATGGGAGTGACCATGATGCGCGATCTGACCGGGGTATTGAGACGTACCGCTGAATGGGACCTTACCGTTTTGAAATCAAAACTGGTACGGGAGTTTGAACTGCCTCCGGAGAATATCGAGAAAATGGTTGTTGAAAACGATTTGAAGTCGGTATTAAACAATGAACTAAGCAAACACGAACACCTTTCGGTGGTGCTGGGGCCGGACATCAGCAATCCCTTTCGCAGGGGATCCTGCCGGAAAATCGTCCGTGCCCTGGTCGAAAGCAAATTACGGCCCGTATTTCTGGTGTCTGATTTCATAACACTGGTTGAAGAGTCAAGGATCATCGTGATCGCTGAAAAAGAGGCAAATATATCAGCTGTGTACCTTAACTTCCTGAATGACATATATGGCAGGGAAAATGTCATGGTGGAAATTGTCACCGAAGAGAATAATAAAACAATCCGGATGAACAGGAAAACATCCAGACATTTTTCAAACAGGATTCATTCATCGGAATTAAGGGAAAATTCCATGGAGCAGATTTTTTATGACCGGCTGGTTCGGGCAAGTGCGGTCTGAGGGAAAAAAGGAGGATTAGAAATGATTACACATGCACATGTAAAAAGGATACTTGTTCCTGTCAACCTGACTGCGGATTTTTCAGTGCCGCTGACGCAGGCCATCCATTTTCGCCGGGTGTATCGTTCGGAGATCATCCTCCTGCACGTGGTAAAAAGATATTCGTTGTTTCACAAGGTACTGGATCCGGAAAAACCCGGACTGCATCACCGGATAGCCACGATGAAGCTGAGACGTCTTGCGGATCATTATTTTAATGGAGAGATCCCTGCGGATGTGAAGTTGAAGGTAGTGAACGGAGATTTGATCAACACCATCCTGAACACGGCCAGGATCATGGAATGTGACCTGATCATTATCAAGAAGGCACAAAGGATCAGGAAACGGTTCAGGAAAGCGGAAAATGCGGACAGGCTGATTGCCGAAGCGGTGTGTCCGGTCCTGACCATCATGGACAGGCATACGAACGAGAAGATCAGGAATATCCTCATCCCGGTGGATATTTTCAAGCAGACTTCCAACAAAATTGCCTGGTCCAGGTCTCTTGCGAAAAAATTCAGGGCAAAACTCCACATCGTTTCCGTGCTCAAGATGGATATTAACATAAGGGACAGCCTTGCCTATAAGAAGAGCAAGAAAATAGAGATTGCCATCAGAAAGGAAGGCATCGATGTGGAAACGGTCATCCTGAAATCCGACGGCAGAAATGCAGATGAAATGGTTCTGGACTACGCCGCAAAGCTGAAACCGGATATGCTCCTGATCATGACACACCAGGAATCCGTTCTCTTTGACAATTACCTCGGAACTTTTGCAACGGAAATCATTCACAAATCGAAAGTGCCTGTGTTCAGTGTCGTCCCCAGAAAAGAAAACATTGTGGAGATGTATGTGGATGCATCATTGCGCAGGGTATATCAATCTGTTTATTAGAAATTTAAAGTGATTCGAAATGGAGCACAATGAGAAGATAAAAAAGCTGGCCGAAAAAATCCACCGTGAGGGTGTGGAAAAGGCAAACGAAGAGGCCGGAAGGATCATTGACGAAGCCCGCAGAGAGGCTGAAATGATCGTGAATGATGCAAAAGAGAAAGCCGGATCCATTCTGGCCGATGCGAAAGGGAAGGCGGAGGATTTCTCCCGGAGGATGGAGTCTGAAATCCGCCTTTCTTCACAGCAGGCCCTGGTAAATCTGAAAAAAGAGATTGCGGAACTGATCCAGGCTGCTGTCCTGAAGGAGCCGCTGAAAAAAGCCTTCAATGACCAGGAATTCATCCGGAGACTTCTGGAAACCATGGTGGAGAACTGGGACCCCTCAGGGGATGATGAGGAACTGCATGTCTTATTGCCACAGGACCATCTGGAAGAGATGGAGACCTACTTCAGGGAAAAATCAGCGAGCCTGATGAACAACGGACTGAAGCTTGATGGATACAGGGGACCGGGTAACGGATTTGAGATCAGGCCGAATAACGGACACTATAAGATCAATCTGACCGATGAAGCGTTCGAAATATTCCTGAAGGATCATTTCAAGCCCAGGACACTGGAGTTTCTCTATGGAGGCAGTTCCTGATGGCCCGGAGGCAATATCATTATCTCATTTCCGGTCTGCCCGATCTCTCCTTCAATGAACCGGGGGAAGGGATTTCCCCGGGATCATTCAAAAAGATACTGGAGCAGCAGCTGCATCCGGACGATTACCGCCAGGCAGAGCTGGTTTTCCTGAAAGAGGATCATTCACATCTGATCAGCTTTCTTGAAAACGGTGAAATGACCGATGAAGGATACGGGAATTATTCCGAAGAGGATTACAGGAACCAGGTCAGCCTGTTCTCATCCATTCTTCCGGCAGCGGATATCCTTCCCGGCTATATTGTGAAAGTCCTGAAGGATCATGGTCCGGAAGAAAGGGAAAAGGATACCCTGCAGATCTCGCGCATGCTGACGGACGGGTATTACCTGCACGTCATGGAGAACGGAATCCCCTTCCTCAGGAAGTATACGGCATTCGATTATGATCTGAGCAATTTGCTGGCATTCGTGAAGGCAGGTGACCACGGTCTCGCGCAGGAGCGTTTCATTGCAGGAGATTCCGGATTTTCCGGTCACCTGCGCAGGTACGCCGGAAAAAGTCTCCCGAAAGACCCTGGTTTCGAACTCTTTGACGAAATCATGTCATACACCGGTTCAGAATCATTCGCCGGGGAGGAAAAAAAAATTGACCGGCTGAGGTGGAGGATGATCGGGGAACTGACCCTGTTCGATGATTTCACCATTGAGAAGATCCTTGGATACCTGCTGCAAATGCTGATCCTGAAGCGGTGGTCGTCGCTGGATAGGGAATCAGGAGAGGCAAAGCTGCGGGAGCTTCTGGACAGGTCGCAGAAGGAGGCGCTTAAAGAATTACATTAATTATTAAACTGTTAACATGACACGTGGAAAGGTAAGTGCGATCATTTCGAATCTTGTGCTTGTGGAGGCGGCGGGACCGGTGATGCAGAATGAAATTTGCATGATCCGGCACCGGGATACAAGCCTCATGGCCGAAGTGATCAAGGTCGGGCAGAACACCGCATATGTCCAGGTCTTTGAGAGTACCCGCGGCCTGAAAACCGGAAGCGAGGTGGAATTCACCGGAAGAATGCTGGAAGTGTCGCTCGGACCCGGAATTCTCAGCCGGAACTATGACGGACTCCAGAATAACCTTAACAACATGGAAGGGGTGTTTCTCCGCAGGGGTGAGTATACTGAGCCGCTGGATAAAGAGAAGGAATGGGATTTTACTCCGCTGGTGAAAAAAGGGGATACCGTCCGGGCGGGTGACTGGCTGGGCGAGGTGCAGGAAAACAGGATCGCTCATAAGATCATGGCCCCATTCTCCCTGGAGGGTGCCTGGACCGTTGGTTCGGTTGCGGAATCAGGGAAATACAGGATCGAGGACCGGATCGCGATGCTGAACGGGAATAACGGCAGTGAGACAGAGGTTGCCATGGTTCAGAAATGGCCTGTCAAGAAGCCCCTGAAATGTTTCCGCAATAAGCCGCGCCCCTTCAGACTGCTGGAAACAGGAGTCCGGGCCATCGATACGCTGAATCCGATCACCGAAGGTGGTACCGGTTTCATCCCAGGACCGTTCGGATGCGGGAAAACAGTTCTGCAGCATGCGATCTCACGGCAGGCCGAAGCGGATATTGTGATTTTGGCAGCCTGCGGTGAACGGGCCAATGAAGTCGTGGAAATTTTCAAGGAATTCCCGGAGCTGGAGGATGTGAGGACAGGAGCGAAACTTACCGAGCGGACCACGATTATCGCCAATACATCCAATATGCCGGTGGCCGCACGTGAAGCGTCCGTCTATACGGCCATGACCCTGGCGGAGTATTACCGGAACATGGGACTGAAGGTGCTGATGCTGGCTGATTCGACTTCAAGATGGGCCCAGGCCCTCAGGGAGATGTCCAACCGGATGGAAGAATTACCCGGTCCGGATGCATTCCCGATGGATCTCCCGGCAATCATTTCAAATTTTTACTCCAGGGCAGGGTATGCGGAACTCCACAACGGGAAGCACGGTTCGGTTACTTTCATCGGAACGGTCTCACCGGCAGGGGGCAACTTAAAGGAGCCCGTCACGGAGGCTACAAAGAAAACTGCGAGATGTTTCTATGCATTGTCCCAGGACAGGGCTGACAGCAAGCGTTACCCGGCCATCGACCCGGTGGACAGCTATTCGAAGTACCTGGAATATGATGAATTCAGGGCGACGATGACTGAAATGATCTCGGATGACTGGATGGAGATGGTTGACCGCACACGTGATATCATCATCAAGGGACGGGAAGTGAGGGAACAGATCAACATCCTCGGGGATGACGGGGTGCCTGTGACCCACCATGTGGATTTCTGGAAATCGGAGGTCATCGATTTCATTATCCTGCAGCAGGATGCCTTCGATGAGATCGACAGGATGACCCCGATCGAAAGACAGGAATATATGCTCAGGAAGGTCCTCCGGATTGCTGGAATGGATTTTTCATTCGGGAAATTCGAAGAGGTGGGTGTTTATTTCCGCAAGGTGATCAACCTGCTCAAACAGATGAACTATTCAGCATTCCAGTCGGACAAATTCAGGGAATACGAGGAACAACTTGTTTCGACCATTCAGGAAAGGAAGGTGGCATAATGGAGAAAAAAGCATTCAGAAAGATATACACAAAGATCGATCAGATCACAAAAGCAACCTGTACGCTGAAGGCCCGCAATGTGGGTTACGAGGAGCTGGCTGTAGTGGACGGGAGACTGGCCCAGGTTGTGAAGATCATGGGTGAAGAGATAACCCTTCAGATATTCGCCGGCACGGAAGGCATTGCCACAAATGCAGAAGTCATGTTCCTGGGCCGGCCTCCGTCGCTCAGGATCGGACCTGACATTGAAGGCCGGTTCCTGAACGCTTACGGTGACCCGATAGACGGGGGACCGGAACTGACAGGCGGGGAAGTGGAAATAGGAGGTCCTTCGGTGAATCCGGTGAGAAGGGAACAGCCCTCAAAGCTGATTGCCACCGGAATCGCGGGTATCGATCTCAACAACACAATCGTGACAGGCCAGAAAATCCCTTTTTTTGCCGATCCCGACCAGCCGTTCAACCAGATCATGGCGTTGCTCGCACTGCGGGCTGATGCAGATAAGATCATTCTTGGCGGCATGGGGCTCTCCAACGATGACTACCTGTTCTTCAGGAACACTTTCGAGAATGCAGGATCCCTGGACAGGATCATTGCTTTTGTCAACACCACGGAAGACCCGCCGGTGGAGCGGCTGATGGTCCCGGATATGGCACTGGCTGCAGCAGAGCATTATGCTTCACTGAAGAACCAGAAGGTGCTGGTCCTGCTCACCGATATGACGCTCTATGCCGATGCGCTGTCGATCGTATCCAACCGCATGGATCAGATCCCATCAAAGGACAGCATGCCCGGGTCACTTTACAGCGACCTGGCCAAGATCTATGAAAAGGCGGTTCAGTTTTCAGACGGGGGATCCATTACCATCATCGCGGTGACAACCCTTTCAGGGGGTGACATAACCCATGCGATCCCGGACAATACGGGATATATTACCGAGGGACAGCTGTTTCTCCGGCGGGACACGGATGTCGGGAAAGTGGTGATCGACCCTTTCAGGTCGCTTTCCAGGTTAAAACAGCTGGTGATCGGGGAACAGACACGGGAAGACCATTCCCAGGTGATGAATGCCTCCATACGCCTGTACGCCGATGCGGCAAATGCCCGGACCAAAAAAGAGAACGGATTCGACCTGACCGAATACGATGAACGGGCCCTTCGCTTTGCCAGGGAATATACGGAGAAACTCCTTGCGGTGGACGTGAACCTGAGTGTGAATGACATGCTCGATACCGGATGGAAATTGCTGGCAGATCACTTTTCCAAAAACGAAACCGGGATCCGGGAGGATCTTGTGAAAAAATTCTGGCCGAACGGAAAGTAATGGAACTAAAGTTTCAATATAACAAGACTTCGCTTCAGGCACTTGACAAACAGTTGCAGATCCGTTTGCGGGCACTTCCGACCCTTAAGAACAAGGAATCCGCACTCCGCATGGAAGTCAAGAATGCAAAAAACAGGATCAATGAAATGGTAGAAAAGCTGGAAAAGAGGATAGAGGGTGAAGGCGATAGCCTCATGATGTGGGGGGAATTCGATGAATCACTCGCGAGGGTTAAAGAAGTCAGGACAAGGGATAGAAAGATTGCGGGAGTCGCGATCCCCGAGCTGGAGGAAGTCATTTTAGACGTACGGGAATATGATCTTTTCACCCTTCCGAAATGGTTCCCCGGGGGGATTGAACTCCTGAGGAAACTGTCAGAATTTACCATTGAACTTGAATTGACCCGGAAGAAATACGAAATGCTCGAATATGCAAGGAGGAAGGCGACCCAGAAGGTCAACCTGTATGAAAAGGTCCAGGTACCGGCCTATGATGCAGCGATACGGAAAATCAGGCGATTCCTGGAAGATGAGGACAACCTGAACAAAGCGGCGCAGAAAATTGTGAAAACCAGGCAACAGAAAAGAGCGGAGGCAGGGGGATGATTACACCGATGAAGAAATATTCCTTTCTCGTCTATCATGGCGATTTCCACGACTTTCTCAGGAAACTGGGAAAGCTGGGGGTGTTGCATGTCATCGAGCGTGAAGCCACCGTAAAGGAAGAGCTGCTGAAAGATCACAGGATACTGATGGATCGGCTGGACAGGGCGATCGGTCTCCTGAATCCGGGGAAAGAATATGAAGATCCGGGGACGAAACAACCTCCGGGTGCCGGTGAAGTGGAAAGCCTGCTGCAGAAAGTCGGGGAAACCAACGAAAGGATCAACCGGCTGAGGACACAGATGGAATCAGTTGGCCAGGAGATCGAACGCCAGCTGCCATGGGGGGATTATGAGACAGAAGATCTGGATTCCATCAGGGCGGCCGGATTCATCCCTGCTTTTTTTCATTGTGCTGCCAGTCAGTTCGATCCTGAGTGGAAAAAGCGGTACCACCTTTTTCACATCAGTGACTACGGGGGAAGAAAATATTTCCTTGTCCTTCTGAAAGAAGGCGAGGAACCGGAGATTGAAGCCGAGAGGGTCGATCCGGGCCCGAAGTCACTGTCCCGGCTGCGGGAAGAGTGCGATGAGATGGAAACATCCTTGAGTGAAGCAGAGGCTGAACTGGCGCATCTCAGGGATCGGGCCACCGGGCCGCTGACCAGTTTCCGCAGCCAGCTGAGGGACGAGATCGCTTTCGAGACGGTCTATCTGGAAACGCAGGCCACATCTTCTGATAAGGTAAGGATCCTGGAGGGCTGGGTGCCGGAGGACGTGGAGGAGGAGTTGAATGAGTTTGTCATGAACGAGACAGTCGTTTGCCTGGTTTCAGCTCCTTCAGAGGAGGACACACCACCTGTTCAGCTGAAGAATTCGCACTTCATGCGCCTTTTTGAACCCATCAGCAGGTTATTTGATCTGCCTTCCTACAATGAACTGGACCTGACCCCCTATTTTGCCCCGTTCTTCATGCTGTTTTTCGGATTTTGCCTGGGTGATGCGGGTTATGGCGTTTTCTTTATCCTGTTTGCAGGTTTGCTGAAGCTCAGGGTGAAGAAGGATTTCAAACCCATGCTGACCCTTGCCCAGTATTTTGGTGTTGCCACCATCGTTTTCGGGCTCCTTTCGGGGACGTTCTTCGGGATCAACCTGATCGATACAGGGTATACCCTTACGGAAAACTCTATCCGGGGTCTGCATGCAGACGATTTACCTGAAGCGGTGGTAAACGATCTCAGGGAAATCAGGGGAACCTATTTCGAAGGCAGGGTTGCGTTTCTGGATGCGGTGGAAGACCGCATCGGAAAGGAACACATGGACCTTTACCAGGCGGAGCTGCTGAAACAGGCCGAGGCGGGGATCCCGCTGATCGGCAACTTCAGGCACCTCATGCAGGATCCCCTTTCAATGTTCTATCTTTCCATTCTTATCGGCGGTGTTCAGATCCTGTTCGGCCTCTTTGTCAGGATTCTGAACATCACCCGCAGGAAAGGATTCAGGCATGCATTATCCACCATCGGCTGGCTTGTGCTTCTCATCAGCCTGATCCTTTATTTTTCGGGAATACTGAAAGGACAGGGACTTGAATTTGTTTTTTACGGGCTGGTGACCTTATCGGGGGTGCTGATCTTCTTCCTCAATATACCCGGCACGGGAATCCTGAAAAGGGTTGGAAGCGGGGTGTGGGACACCTACACAATGGCCACGGGAATTTTCGGTGACCTGCTTTCCTATATCCGGTTATTCGCACTGGGGATCTCATCGGCTATCCTCGGGTTCGTTTTTAATGATATTTCGCTGCAGCTGCTGAATATCCCCTACATCGGCTGGTTGTTCTTTCTGATCGTGCTGATCGCAGGACATTCAATAAACATCTTCCTCGCCACACTGGGAGGCTTCGTCCATCCGATGCGCCTGACCTTTGTCGAATTCTATAAAAATGCCGGTTTTAAAGGTGGTGGGAGGAAATACAAACCGTTTATCATCAATCAGTAGAATCATATAAAGAAATAATGATTATGGAAACAACAGCTATTACAGATTTGGGTAATCTTCAGGTGATCCTTGCCTATACCGGACTCGCGCTGATGCTGGTACTGGCCGGCATCGGAAGTGCCATCGGTGTATCGATGGGAGGGAATGCATCCGTCGGAGCCATGAAGAAAAATCCCGATGCTTTCGGTAATTATATGCTTCTGAGCGCGTTGCCTGGCACCCAGGGATTATATGGATTTGCCGGTTTCTTTGTGATCAATTCACAGGGGGTGATCCAGGCTTCCATGACAATGACGCAGGGCGTTGCCATCCTTGCTGCAGGGATTGCCCTGGGTTTTGTGGGTCTGTTCTCGGCCATGAAGCAGGGAAGTGTGACGTCCAACGGCATTGCCGCGATCGGATCCGGGTACAACGTATTCGGGAACACGATGATCCTGGCAGTCTTCCCGGAATTATACGCAATCATTGCCTTCGCGGCCACATTTCTGATCAGTGTCGGACTCTGATCATCTCCTGGTGAACAGGAAGGAGCTGTCCGGTGTTTTAATTTTATGTACCGGACTGAACTGACTCCCCCTGGCCATTGCGGATCAATATAAACATATTGCTGAAAAGAACTGTGGGACTGAGTCTTATCGGATTCAGTCTCATTGTGGCCGCGGGGATCATTATGATCTTCCGCAGCAGCGTTCAGAAAGACGCCGATCATATCCGCCTGATGGAGGTGGCAGGGGATGTGGAAACGGAAATTCTCCAGACACGCTTACACCTGGATCAGGTCATCCTTGACGGGGATACACGCAGTCTTCCGGCACTCGTGCAAAGTCTCGAT